>DYKG01000057.1 GCA_020722725.1 Candidatus Methylomirabilis sp. | reverse complement strand
TTAAATAACGTTTCGGTAAAGCAGAGTTTTACCAGGCTTTCGGGGATTTTTATTTATCAACCTCAGCAACTGTGTTGCGGGTAAAAATTTCGCCATCGTATTCGGGCGCAATGGTGTCAAAGAATGTTTTCCATGCTGAAGTCATTTTTTCTGGGGCTCCCCTGATTTCTTAAGCTTGTCGAAAACCTGCAACAGTTCATTTTTAATGCCGTTTTCGGGTTTGAATTCTTCAGCGGGGTTCTCAATTTTGTTCAAATCGCAGACCTCATTGATCATTTTCAGACATTCAACCACATCTTCTTTGGAAAGCTTCGTATTTACTCTTCTGCTGCTGAATTTAACGTTTGATTTTCCATCTTTGTCGGGCATTTTATCCTGGAAATGTTCGGTAAGCTTAAGAGTAACCGAAGCAATCTGATCGACTGAAATGCGTTTCTCGCTCAGGCCATAAAGAAGCCGGTCGACCGAACGGGCACCTTCGGTTGAAAAGGTAGCTTCTGCGCCATCTTCGGCTTTAAGCATATAGTGATTTTTGAATGCCAGCAGAATAACTTTATTGTAAATTCCTGTTTCAAGCTGCTGAGTTCCCTCAGAAAACATTGAAATAAGGCCGATTTTGCCATTTTTAATGCCCTCTGCCACCTGTTTTGCACCATCGAGAATTTCTTTGCGGTCTTCTTCGTTGAAAGCCTTCTCTGTAACCGATTCCATTCCTTTTTCAAATGTCAGGGCTGCAAAATCTTTGCCGGCTGAATGCAGAAAAGAAACCCCATAATATCCACCGGCAACAATAGCCACAATGCCAAGGGCCATGATCATACAACCACAGGCACAACAGGTTTTTTTATTCAAAACTACCCTCCCACAAAATCAGCAGATACAAAAACATCTTTTCAAGAATAGCAGAATTACGAGCGTTTGGCATCTTCAAACAAAGGTTTGACCTCAAGAAGCTCATAAATATGAGTATATCCCACTATTTTCCAGTTCAGGAGTAGTTATACCATTTATACTTAATTCGTTCGTGACACTACGATTTAAAGCGGGCCGACACGGGGTCGGCCCCTACGCATATTTCTTCTGTAATCCGTATACAGTTTGCTGAGCCCGGTGCGGCAAAAAGAATTGGAAAGTTGCGTTCGTTATGGTCTGACGATTAGTCTGGCTGATTTTGGCTAAACAAAGAAACCACGGAACCGTCGAGAATCACCGGAAAATAAATCTGGGAAAACCCATCTATCGGCAGAATCAGCTCTTTTTCGGGTGAAGAATCGTCCATCGACCTGACAACGGTAACGAAAAAACCATTGCGCAAAGACCGAAAAATCAGACTGGTGCCATCAGCAGATAATGAGGGTTGCCAGTCATAGGTTCTGGCGTTGGTAAGATTTTCGTATTCCCATTTCTGCTCATCGGTGCAAAACAGGCGAAAAATGCTGCCGATCTGGCCGGCACGTCTGACAAAAAGATTCTGACCGGTGGCGGCATTGATATGGCTTTGCCAGTTGTTACCGCCACTGACGATGACTTTCTCTTCGCGGGTCGGCAAGTCAAGATGAGTGATCATAAACCCTGCCTGAGAAACCCTTGAAAGCTGAACCTTATCAGGAGCAAGCCAGGCAAGCTGACCGCCAGAAAGCCCTTCATACTCAAAAGGCTCGAAATTACCTTCTGGCATGGTGACCATGCCCGGCTGAACCTTTCCATCGCCACACTCTCTGACACAGAGAATCCGGTTATCCCAGGGCGATGGCACCGGCCAGCCCAGACTACCGATGGGGTCTTCACACTTCCAGACGGTTTCAAGCCGCGAATTAACGGCAACCAGCGCGTAGCGACCAGGTTCGGTTTCCCGTGAAGCCAGAATCAGTTTTTTATGCGGCCACCAGCAGGCATTTCCTTCTTTTTCAGGAGTGCTGGTCAATGCCTTGATTGAACCTTTTCCAGAATCCGGCTGCCACAAATAAATATCAGAAGTTTCGTTAACAACTCCAACGAATAGAACTCCTGCCGGCATCTCAACAGCCAGAAGATTGACTGCGGCAGAAAAAATAAAACAAATATTTAAAACTAAAAGCTTAATTTTCATCTGGTTTTTCTCCAGCAATAATCTGCTCAGCTTCAGCAAACTGTTCGGGGGTCATTTCCCCTTCAATTCGCTCTGCCAGCTTTTCGGCAGCCTGAATAACCGGCGACTGCTCATTACCCTCAGGATCATAAGCAGCCAGATTATAAAGCAAAGCATAGGCTCGAGCAGGGTTTTTATCAACACCGCGCCCAAGGTAAAGATGTTCTGCCAGATAGTATCTGGCTTCAAAATGATCCTGGGCGACGGCTTTTTTAAACAGCTCTACTGCGGCAATGTCGTTTTTTTCCACTCCGGTTCCTTCGGCATAACAGCGTGCCAGTTCATACTGGGCATCAACCTGTTCGCCTTTGGCAGCAAGCTTTAACAATTCAATGGCTTTTGTCTCGTTTTTTTCAACACCGCGGCCTTCAAAATACATGAAAGCCAAATTAAAGCGGGCTTCTTCACTTCCCTGGTCTGCAGCCAGGTTGAAAAAGTAAACAGCGTTCGCCAGACTTTTTTCGACACCGAGCCCTTCTTCAGACAATTCACCCAGCGCAAGAAGCGCATCGGGGATCTTTTTCTCAGCCGCTTTTCGGTACCACGAAACGGCCTTCGTCAGGTCTTCAGCAGTTCCCATTCCGGTGCGATAGCAGTGTGCCAGACTTGCCATGGCCGCAGCATGACCGGCTTCAGCCGCCTGGCTGAACCACTTGAATGCTTCTTTTTCATTGGCGACTGAGTCTGAATGAAGAGCCAGCTCGATTACCCTGATTCCGTAATCGTGCTTTTCTTCGGGGCCACCGGCTTCCGCAGCCTTTTTGAACCATTCCCAGGCCTTTTGCACACTTACTTCGACGCCATTGCCATCCCAGTAACGTTCGCCCAACTCTATCATTGCCGGAACACTGTTTTTGGCAGCCGATTCGAGCAGTCTCTGAACATCAGCGTTTTGTGCCTGAGCCGGCAGGGAAAAAGCCAACAGAGATACGAGCAGTAACGCCTTTGCACCTCTCATAAAAAACCTCCGCTTTACCTGTCAGGAATCAAGCAGCTGCGTCTGAATTTTTTCCGCAGCGCTGGTCAGCGCATCGCGCACCGATTTCTGACCAGAAAGCGCCGCTTCCATTTCGGGGTTTACAATGTCTTCAAGCAGACCATAGCTGGTAACAACCGGGTTTACTCCCGCATGTTTCATCTGTTCCATGAAGGTTTTCAAATGTTCATCTTCAAATTTAACCAGATCATAGGCACCAAGGTTGATGGGTAGCTGATTCAATTTAGAGCACCAGCGTGCCTGGTTCCGGGCATTGGTGAAATAGGTAAGAAAATTATAGGCCTCTTTCGCATAGGGCGAATGCTTGAAAACCACGATGTCGGTTCCCCCGACGTTCGTCGATGTTCCTGCCGGGCCGCCAGGAATGAGACCGACGCCAAAATCCATATTGGTATTTTTGAATTTAGCCAGGTTCCATGGGCCCATAAAGATCATAGCGTATTTACCGTTAACGAAGCCTTGTTCCGGGGAAATGGCACCCGGGCGCCAGGCACCGGCTTCAACCTTGTGCTCATTTACCAGGCTGGCCATCATTTCAAGAGCCGCAACTGCCCTGTCTGAAGCCAGCTCGCATTTTTTTCCATCGGCAGAAATGACTCTTGCACCAAAGGAATTGAAAAACGGCAGATTCCACCAAAGAGTGTTGGTCATGGCAAACGCATACTGGCCATTAGAAGAATTGGTCAGTTTTTTACCGACTTCAATAAATTCTTCCCAGGTTGCGGGCACTGCTGGCTCAAGGCCGGCCTCGCGAAACATCTGTTTGTTGTAAAACATGGCGACACAGGTGGTCTGGTCAGGAATACCATAGTAATTGCCATCGACAAAACCAGTTTCGAGGGGGGCTTTCAGATACTGGTCACGAATTTTGGAAAATTCAAATGATTCGAGGTTTGCCACCGCATTTTTTCTTGCCAGTTCACAGACGAAAGACCAGTCGACCCTGGCCATATCAGGCCCCTGACCAACTGTAAGAGCGGTGCGAAGTTTCGGTTTATGGCCATCGAAAGGTATGCGCACCGGTCTGACGGTAAAGCCCGGGTTAAGCTTTTCCCAGTCTTTGATGATTTCTTTAAGAACCTGTTCTTCAAGATCATTGTAAGTATGCCAGAAAGCAAGAATTTTTCGCCCGTCGGCGGTGGTGGCGATTGAGTCATCCCAGCAGACAAACACCAGAGCGAGATAAGCAATGATGGCAGCGATGAAGATTTTCTTTTCGTCCATATTTCGCCTCCTATTCCTTAACCGCGCCCTGAGTCATGCCTTCAATGAAGTAGCGCTGGGCAAACAGAAACAGCACAGCAATCGGCACGATCGAGAAACATGAAGCCGACATGATCAGCCCAAGTTCAGAGGTATACTGGCCACGAAACAGGGCCAGACCAACCGGAAGCGTAATGCTCAACGGGTTTTCGAAATTGGTGACGATCAGCTGCCAGAGGAAATTTGACCAGTGAAACAGGAAGGTCAGCAGAAAAAGCGTCAGAATGATAGGAAATGCGAGGGGAATAATGACAACCCTGAATACCTGCCATTCAGACGCCCCGTCAATCTGAGCAGCTTCAAGCAGTGAGTTGGGTATCGTATCCATGAACTGCTTGAGCATGAAGATGCCAAAGACCGAAGCAAGATGAGGAAGAAACATCGCCCATTTGGTGCCGAAAAAGCCCATTTGACAGACCATAAAGAATTGCGGAACCATAAACATCATGCCGGGAATCATCATGGTTGCCAGCAAAAGCATAAAGATCTGCTGTTTGTAGGGCAATTCTTTTTTAGAAAAAACATAGGCACCCATTGAAGCAAAGAGAGTAACCAGAAATGCAGCGGTAGTAGCCACCAGCAGGCTGTTTAAAAAATAGGTGCCAAAGTTTTTCTTCTGCTCGATAGGATCTTGAGAAGCCTGAGCGATAGAAGCTTCATCTATTTTAAGCACTTTTTTGAAATTCATCAGAGTTGGTTCTGAAGGAACGATGTCGAAGGGATTCGCCTTGTTGATAATCAGTTCCTGTCCTGATGGTTTGAAAGAAGTGCACAGCATCCAGAAAAATGGAAACAAAACTACGACTACTCCGACCACCAGAGCTTCATAAAGAAACATTTTCTTAAGAAAAGTTGACCGCTCTTCGGCGCGGGTGTTGATATACCACTTCACCGCCAGCATAACCAATGCAATGGTCAGGATAATTGCAAGACCATTATAAACAGGAATCAGTCGGTTCATCATATCGGCGGTCTGAGCGGGCCCGGCAGCAGGAGCAACCGGATCGCCAGCTGCGAAAGCGGTTATAACCATCGCAGCAAACTTGAAAAGCTGACCTGATACTACATAACAGATTGAAATCATGGCAGCAAGCAGAACCATGAAAATGGCAACCCGCACCGGACTCATTGTTCCATGGGATTGACCGGTCATTTGGCACCTCCCGGGGCTTTGCGCTCGGCTATTCTCTGTTGCAGCCAGGTAATGCCGAGGGTAATGATCAGCAGCATATAGGAAATTGCGGCAGCATAGCCATAATTACCAGACTCGAACTGCTTGTAAAGATAATAGCCGGCAACCGAGGTCGAGCCGACGGTTTCGCCCATGACCACCTGCTGGGGGCCGCCTGAAGTCATGGCATAAATTTCGGTAAAGGCATTCAAGGCACCGATTACACCGGTGATGCACATGAAAACGATGATCGGCTGTAGCAGCGGCACCGTGATCTTCCAGAATTTCTGCCACTCGTTGGCACCATCGATATCGGCGGCTTCATATACGGTTTCGGGAATATTCTGCAGCGCGGCCAGAAAAAGTACCATACCAAACCCCGCACCTTTAAGAACCATTGCCAGCACAACGGCCGGCAGTGCAGTCAACGGATGTCCGAGAAGGCCGGTGGTATTGAAAAAGTTGTCTTCGGAGAAGAAGAAAGTCGTGATCTGCGCCAGAGCGCCGAATTTCGGGGCATAGATCAATGTCCAGATAACCCCGACAACCAGCATATCCAGAACGTTTGGCAAAAAGAATGCGCTGCGGAAAAAGCTTTTTCCGAACAACTTGTTATGCAGCAGCATGGCCAAAGCGAGAGATGCGGCAATACCCGATGGAATGGCAATCACTCCGTAAAAGGCTGTAACCATAAGCGACCACCAGAACTGAAAATCGGTGAAAATTTTCTTGTAGTTCTGCAGACCGACAAATTCAAGATTGGTCAGACTGTAATCAGTAGGTGAGCCAAAAAAGCTCAGATAAAACGAATAAAAAATCGGGAAAATCAGAAATACCACAAACAAAAGCATGAAAGGTGCCAGAAAGGCTGCTGATGCCGCAGTTTCCTTTGAACTTTTGATAGCCAAAGTCTTGCCCTCCCCCCGGGAATTTATCAGTCTGATTCTACCACAAAAGAATGAAATTCTAACGAATTCAATTTATCTACGGTTCTTTCAGCTTCAGATTCCGTATTGAAAGGCCCTACCGCAACACGATAAATTTCAAATTCTGAATCTGGCTCTGACAATTGCGGCGAGAAACCTTGAGCTTTCAGAGCCTCAATAGCTTCTTCAGCGCTTTTTCGGTCGGCAAAGGCTCCCAGCTGAACCATGAAATTTTTGAACTGAACTGGCTGAGATAGAGGCTTATCGACCGCAGATATGGTTTTATCGCCGGCAACCGTTTTTATCGGGTTATGTTCAACTTTAACCGAGGTTCGCTGGCCAATATCGAGAAAAAACCAGGCAGCCAGCAACATTAAAGCGAACAGCAAAAGATATACCAGCCACTCTTTAAGTATTTCAAAGCTGTTGTTGCCCGGAGGACCCCAGTCGAATTCACGTTTAGCTGTAGATTTTTCCTGATTGTCGTTCAAAGTTTCACCTGATTTCAAATGATTATTGGCAATTCTTGCCCGCACGAGCATTTTCCCCGGGAAAACAAAACTCTAGTATGATAACCGGTTCTTTCAACCAGGTTTTTGTTACAAGCAGGACAAATGGTATTCTGAGAAACCCCTATATTACCGGCATAAACATATTTCAATTTTTCCTGCGCAATTTCAACAAAACGGGCAATCGTTTTCGGGTCTGTTGCTTCGGCAGTTTCCAGATAGCGGGGAAAATACCTGGAAATGTGCAGAGGTATTTCGTCTGACAGCTGAGCCACCCATTCAACCAATTGGCGAAACTCGTTTTCATCATCATTGAGACCGGTTACCACAAGATTTGTCAGTTCCACATGAGTTTTCGACCGTACAGCGGTGGTAATATTGCGTTTAACCGTTTCAAGATCGCCCTGGCAGATATTTTTATAAAAAGACCCGGAAAATGCCTTAAGGTCGATATTCATCGCATCTGAAACTTCACAAAGGCGGCTGAAGGGCTCGTTACAGAGATAGCCGTTGGTAACCAGAACGGCTTTCAACCCTGCTTTTTTCAAAAGACCGATGCAATCAAGAAGGTATTCATACCAGATGCCCGGCTCATTGTAAGTGAAAGCAACCCCAAGATTGCCTGCCTGATTGAAAGCCTGCTGTACAAGCTTTTCAGGTAAAACCATCTTACCCGGCTGCTCGAATTGTGAAATATCTGAATTCTGGCAGAATCGACATTTAAGATTACAGCCATAAGAGCCGATTGAATAGATCATGCTGCCAGGATAATAATGATAAAGGGGTTTCTTTTCTATCGGATCAAGGTTTTCAGCGACAACGACCGCATAATTGAGCAGCCGAATTTCCCCGCCGCGCATGCCACGACTGAGACAGCGGCCATTTTCGCCCTCGCTGATGACACAGAAATTAGGGCAGAGCAAACATTTCACCCTGCCATCTTCCTGTTTTTGAAAAAACTCGGCTTTACGCATCTAGTAAATCTTTATTTGAATCTTGCTTCGTTCTCAGCCGTATTGACAATATAGTCAACCGTAATTGAAGTAGCGTTAATCGTTTTAATTTTAAAAATCACATAATTTTTTGTATTGGGAAAATAGGCGCTGAAAACATCGCCAATTTCAATAGCCCGATCCTTGTAAATGGCCTTTAGAGCATCTCTGGTAGTAATATGATAATTTCCACCGCCATCGAGATAGCTCTCAGCGTATGAAAGATTGATAAGCTCCGGCTTTCCGTCGATCGATCTAACCAGTCTGGTATCGCCACTGCCACAGCCAAGACCGGCCTCAGTGCTGACAAATGTTAGAACATAAGGCCCCGGTTCAGCATCAGTAACAAAATTGGTGGCCGCCACTGCTCCTTCTACCGGGTTGGCGCCCTGCAAAAGCAGGGTTTTTGTTCCACTGACAATTGCTGTAGTAGTAGTGGTAACAAATTCATACTCAACCACAGACCCTTTAAAAATACCGTTGGCCAGGTCGATTCGCCGAATGAACAATTTCAGGTATATATCGGCAGCCGCAGATTTTTTGAAAAAAAGACCCAGGGCGAAATTGGCTGCGTCATTAGCAAAAAAGCGGGAATCACTGGTCAGGTTATCTTTAAAATCTTGAATCAAACGTTCATTTGAATATGCCGAAAGACTTGCAATATCAGTTAAAATAGAGGTGTGGCTTGAAAGAACGGTTATAAACCTGATGCGATTGTTTTCGATGTTCGGCACGATTTTGACATCATCGGTTCCATCACCATCAAGATCGTTATTGAGCTGCAGATAAGCCAGTTTCCCTGTGGCGTTGACATTGCCAAGTTCATTGAAAAAAGTTTTCTGGTCCTGAATAACCTTAGTCAGGGTAGCTGACTGAACCACACCCCCAACAAGCTTGTCTGATTCAAGTTTGCACATATCGAGAAACGAATTCTCGACGGTACTGATAAACGCAGGAAAAGATGCCAGCAACTCAGAAGTGCTGCGACCGGTTGCATCTGCAAGAAGCAGAGCTGCGGTTGTTTCGGGATTGATTTTGAAGTTGTTGATTTCACCAGGTTCAACCATTGATCGCATATTGATCTTACCGACAAGAACTTCAATCCTATATTTTCCATCTGCAGATTTGGCAACACCAGGAATTCTGAATTGCCATTCGGGATTTGAAGATAGCGGACTCAGCGAGAAAAGAACATTTGGCACTCCGTTAACAAAAACCTGAGCTTTCTGATAAGCGCTGCGCACCTGGCTGTCAGTATTCTGCAGCAGATTGCCAAGCAGCGAAGATTCCAGCTGACCGGGGGCCGCCAGGGTGCCATTCAAAGTAATCAGCTCAGCCGGCACAACCGGACCGGCATCATTGTTGTCGCCACCAAAGCACCCGACCAAGGTTAAAACGACACAGACCAACAGCAGAATGAAACAAAGCCCAAGATTCCGGTGCATATTCTTTCTCCACAGATATTTGTTGTACACCATAGTACCAGATTTATCGCCCAATTAGAACCCCGTCAAAAAAAAGCTGCCCAGTGATTAAACCGGGCAACTTCTCATTATAGCTGAATTTTAAAGCTTGCGATATGCAACTACCTTATCGAAAGTCTGCAGTCTGAAAGCTTTGGTGACATTATACAGGGTTTCTCTGCCGGCAATCAGCAACACACCACCAGGAACGAGAATATTGTAGATATTCTCTGCCATTCTTTCACGGCCTTTCTGATTGAAGTCACCAAACAGGTTGCGGCAGATCACCACATCGAATTCGCCAAGCTGATCCATGGCTTCTGAGTTAACACTGTTGGTATATTTGAATTCAACCATGTTTTTGACCTGGTCTTTTACCCGCAGATCACCACGGTCATCTTCGAAATACAGATCGATGTACTTCTGGTCGACCTGTCTGAACATTTCACGTTTGTAGATTCCGCGCTTGGCAGTATTCAAACAGATATGTGAAATATCGATGCCGGTTACCTTGATTCTTGCCTTGTCAGAGTGAACGTCTTCGAGAACGTTCATCGCGATTGAATAGGCTTCAGGCCCAAAGGAAGTACCAATGCAAAGAATCTTGATTTCATCGACGCCTTCTTTGCCACGATCTTCGATAATGTTCGGAATGATGGTATTGACCAGAACCTTGCTCTGCTCACTTTCACCAAAGAACTCAGTTACAGGGTTGGTTATCGAATCATACAGGCTTACCAGCAATTCATCGCCTTCTTCAACACCATATCTGAGAGCGTGATAATATTCGATCCAGGATGTGATGAAGAATCGACCAAGATTTCTGCCAAGCTTCTGTTCGATGACTTTCTTGTCAGAGAGCTCAATGCCGCAAAGATCGGCAATGATATCGTGAAGCAGCAGGGCTTCTTCTGTATTGACACCTTTTTCCTCACCGCTTTGGGTTTTCAGTCTGGCAATATAGCGTGCCTGACGCGGTGCGATTACCGAGCCGAGCACTTTTTCCAGGAAATCAGATTTGTTCCGGGCAAAGGTCTGAATAAAATAATTCCTGATCCAGTTGTTTTTCAGGAAAATGTCTTTGAGCTTTTCTTCAAGGCCCGAGTGGCTGATTAAACCAGACTGGCAGAAGAATTTGATTGCGGCGACCACGAGATTTCGATCTTCATGGTCGAGAACCTTGAAAATAGAATCACAGGCGCTCTTTTCGCCAATTTTGGCAAGAGCCAGAATCGCTCTTGAGCGAACCGCCGGATTTTCATCTTTTTCGGCCAGCTTAACCAGACTGTTAACGCTTGAAAGACTTTTGATGGTGCCCAGGGCCTTAACAATCTGATATCTGACTTCCCAGCGGTTGTGGTTTAGGTATTTCTGGAAATCACGATCAAGTGATTTATCGCCCAGTTCACTCAAAGCAACTACTGCAAGTTTTGCCACCTGAGAATTTTCATCGGCAAGCAACGGTATGAAGAACTGCTTCAACTCTTTGCTCTTGAAAGCACGCAAAGCGGAGAGAGCAGCGATGCGAATCTGCCAGTCACTGTTCTTGAGCAATTCTTTCAATGGAAAGATCGATTTGAGATCTTTCATGTTTTCGAGAGATTTGCATGAATTGACCACTACCCGCCATTCTTTATCAGAAAGCTTCTGAATCAGAGAATCAACGGCAATAGTCGAACCACACTGCCAGATGGTGCGGGAAACAGTCTCGCGAATGCGTGAATTGTCGCTGTCGAGTAATTCAAGCAAACGTTTGGTAATTTCAGGATCTTTGCGGCTGGCAAGCACTGATGCTGCGGCTTCGCGTACGTCGCCATAAGGTTCTGTGATGACAACATTGAACAAGGGCTCAACAACCTGGCTTGAAGATGATTTGCCAAGGGCCAGGACAGCTTCTCTTCTGACGTGACCGTTGATATCCCTGAGCTTGTTGATCAAGGCTGTCAAAGCTCCATCATAATCAAGCATCCTGGCAATGCTCATGACCGAAAATTTGCGCACCATTTCATCGACATCGTTGAGCAGTTCCTTTAGAGTTGCAAAAGAAACATCAGATGGGTTGGCACCAAGAGTGCGGGCTAATGCCTGTCTCAGACCATCATCAGGATTGTGCGAGAGCAATGATACCGCCCCAGGAACCTCTGGACTGGGATTGGCGGCCAGGAAATCAAGCAGCATTGCTGCTACTGGTGGTTCAACTCTGCCGACTTTTTCAAGAGCAGCTTTGACCGCTTTGCGACCAAGAACTTTTACACCGGCAAAAGCGGTATCAACGATTTCAGGTTCGCTAACCCTCATTGCGTTAATCAGAGAACCGGCATAAGAATCATCGCCAACCGAAGCCGCAACTTTAACCATGTAACGGTATTCTGCTGCATCCTGGTTTTCCATGAGGCCAAGCAGAATCGGGCGCAGAGCACCCTTATCGATGTTAGCCAGCGAACCGGGGTTAGCGTCTTCGATCTGGGCAAGAGATTTGAAAATCAGGCGACGGGTGCCACTGTCTTCTTCTTTTAACAGCTTATTGAACAGCGGATTGATGCCTTCAACGCTTTCCATTGAGCCAAGAGCACCAATTCCAGTGAAATATTCAAGAATATCTTCAGATTCCAGAGAGCCGAGAAGAACTGGCATCGCCTTATCAACGCCAATGTTGCCCAAAGCTTCGACGATTGAATATTTAAGAATGTCGGTATTTTTATAGGTTTCAATCAAGCGATCAACCGCAGTCGGATCCTGGACTTTGCCAAGGGATTCAACCGCAGTGGTTTTAACGTTGTCGTCTTCGTGATCAATGAATTTAACAATTGTTTCGGTTGCGAGAGGCGAGCGAATGTCGCCGAGAATGACGATAATCTGAATGATTTCATCAACGTCGGTTGACGCATTGACTGCCTTAATCAGAGGAGGGATCGCCATTGGGCCAAGATTGCGCAGAATGGTCATGCCGGCATTGCGGGTATTCAAATCCGAACTGCGAACAACCGGAATCAGGCCATGCACTACGTTTTCATGCAGCATCTGAGACAGGATTTCGATGGTGATGTTCTGAACGCCCTTGTTGGGATCACCAAGAGCTTCACACAACGCTTCAACAACTTCTTTGCTGTCAGCAAAATTAACCAGTTCGCGAACTGCCTTGCGTCGCAGGCCAGGATCAGAATTTTTCAACTGCTCGAGTAATACTGCTGAACTTGCCATAATCAGTTTCCTTTCCCTGATGCTTTGCTTAGAAGTCTGTCGACTTCCTGCAACATCAGATCAGGTTTGATTGGCTTTTGCAGAAATGAATTGGCACCAAGGGTCAGGCCCTTCATTACCATTTCTTTCTTGCCTTCGGTAGTAAGAATAATAATGGGAATATGCTTGAACTTTTCATTTTCCTTGACCTGGGTGATCAATTCGAACCCGTCCATGCCAGGCATATTCAGGTCAGTGATGATTATGTCGACTTCATTCTTTGACATCGCTTCGATCGCTTCGATACCGTTATTGGCCTCGAGAACCTTGTAACCTGCTTTTTCAAGCGGGAAACAGGCGACCTTTCGCAACATCAGGGAGTCTTCAGCCACAAGTATTGTTTTGGCCATTATTTTGGAATCCTCCGAAAATTCTGGAATCTTAACAGCAGATTATAATTAGAAACCATAGAAAAATGCAACCCATTTACGAGTTGCATTTTTGTACCGAAATTCAGCCTGGCTTTGTAACACCTCGCAGACAGGTGAAAACCTAAGGTCTGCAGGCATCTGGCAAATTAATCTGATGAAATGTTTTTGCCTGAATCGGCAGGCTTGTTGATGGTGTTAAGCAGAGCAGTCAAGCGCTGACGGGTGCCACGTTCGGGATTGCCATTCAGCCCATGCTGCACTGCCCGACTGGCCTGCAGCATTTCATCACGCTCGAAGTGATAAAGTGCCAGATAAAGGTTAGCCCGCGAAGATTCAGGGTCGCGTGCCAGCTCGTCTTTTAGTGCCTTAAGGCCATAACCGGCGGCAATTGCCGCAGCCTTTTCATCTCCACCGATGTACAGAGCCGATGACAGGCCAAGGTAAGTGCGGCCAACCTCAGAAAGATCTTGAGCCATCATAAAGTATCGCATTGCTGAAAAGAATGAACCCCGTTTGAGATAGTCGGTGGCAATCAGGCGAAAACTGCTTTTGGGGGCATGTTCAGCACCTGGAAGAGCCATTACTTCAACAAAGTCGATGCGCTGGCGGCCGCTGGTGCTGTCAGCATACTGTCCGTCGTCGATAATGCGTTGGCAGATTATGCGAAAACCCTGGTCTTCTACCTGTGGAAGCAGCTGCCGCAATCTGGCAATGCCCGTTTCGATTTTCCCTTCGGCGTAGTCAAGCAAAGCAAACAGCACTGATATTCTTGGATCATCTGGTTTGAGCATGCGTGAATATTCTGCGCATTTTTTTGCCATATCAGGGCGATAAAAAGCGGTCAGATAAAAGCGGGCCAGATTGAACCAGGCTTCGGCGTTTTTTTGATCGTTGCGGGCAATGTCTGAAAGGGTAATTTCAGCGCCTTTGTAATCCATGTTCTGCATTTGCGCCTCGGCCAGCAGGCTTGCCAGCAGGGGCTCAGAAGGATTTTTCGCAAGAGCATCCTTCAGCATACCGGCCGCCACGGCGTAATGCCTGGCTCCCATCGCCACACCCGCCGCAAGACGGGTCAGTTCAATATCAGTTTTCAGCTCACGGGCCTGATTATAGATATCAAGAAACGACTGATACGACTTTTCTGAAAGAAGGGGCTTAAGCTTCATCAAATGCTTGCCAAAGGCCAGATAATCTTTGCTGTAAACATAAACCAGACTGGTCAAAATCTGCACTTCGAGAAAACGTCGGGTATCCTGCTGCTGCTTTGCCAGTTTTTCTGCCTTAGCAAGGCGTTCTTGGGCAATTTTCAGCTCATTTTTCTCGATTGCATAGCGGCCATATTCAAGATTGACCATGAAAGAATCGGGGTTTGCGGCAATGAATTTCGATACATCCCAGTTGTCAGCACCAGCCGCTTCCGGGGGTAAAGATCTGCCTGATTTCTTTTCTCTGGCCTTTTTATTGTTTCCCGCTTTTTTGCGGGAATCGGCCTCAATTTTTTCAACCTCGGCACTGCTGAGGTTAACTTCTTTAATCGGCAAAGGTTTGAAACCCTCGGGAACAGCTTCCTTACCCTGGCCCTGAATTTCATGCAAAAGTTCAGCGGCCCGCACATGACCAGGCTGAACCTTCAATATCCATTCGAGATGGGCTTTTGCTGCATCAGTCTGCCCAAGCTTAAGCAAATTTTCTGAAAGGTAAACCCGAGCAATTATATTGTTGGGCGAAACTTCGAGTACGGTTTGAAATTGACCCATGCTTTCCTGGTAGCGATTCAGCGAGAACAGCGACTGACCATAGCGGAATCTGCTTCTGGTGTCCATTGGTGCCAGCTTGACCGCCTCAGCAAAGTGGCTGGCTGCCCTGGCGAAATCATTGCTTCTGAATGCCTCTTCGCCATTCTGAAACAGCTTGCCGACATCTCCCAGCGAAGCCGACAAACTGCTGCCGACCATTCCAAATATTATTAAAACAGCAGCAATAGAATTTTTCTGCAAAACTCTGCCTCCGTTAAAGAAACTGATTCTTAACGGGTTATCGACTTTTCACCGGCAAAAGTTTAATTTTTGCCTTTGCGGAACTGCGAAACAATCATCAGATCTTTAAAAAATCGGGGGTAAACTTTTTGCCCTGTTGTGACGATAATTAAATTGGGATAAGGGAAAAAATTGCCTTTTTAACATGGAAGTTACGAGGGAGATAGATAATGGTTGATTCCATCAATGGACCAGGGAAAAGAATTATTATAACAACAAAGCCCAAGTCGAAAGAAAGCACGAAAAATAAAGACGGCTCTTTTGACAAAGCTTTGAAAGATAAATCCGGCGCCACCGACAAAGCTGCCGGCAATCAGTCGGTACTGAATCCGGCGCAGAATAATTTAAAAATTATGCAACAGCAGGAACTGGCACGCATGCAGCGCCTGCAGGAAATCACCCGCCAGGTTCAGGACGGCACCTATAAAATGGTCGATCCGACAATTCTGGCTGAAAAAATTTACCAGGTGATTTCAGACAGCAAGACCCGCGAAAAATTCATTAAAAAGCTTTTGCAGGAAGAAGCGGAAAAGATTCCGCACAAAGACAAGCACCATCTTTCCGACCTCGAACTCAAGAAACTGGTTTTCATGATACGCGAAACCCAGGATGAGCCCTTCGAAGACCCGGAACTGGAAAAGATGCTCAAAGAGCTGAGCTGATCAGCGCTGGTAAAAACCCAGAAAAGCTTTCTGTGGCTTGACATACTGGTCAGGATAACCCGGCACATCCGGCTTCAACTCACCGAGGCGGTTGCCTGGTTTTCCGGCCAGCATTAAAACCTGGTAATAATCATAACTAAGCAGTTCGAGTGGCGGCCGATTCAGTTCGAATTCCCTGAAAAAAAATTCTTTACCGAGATCAGCGCTGTAAATCAGCTCAGGACGGTTATTGCCAAACCAGTAAACATTCTGTGAATAACTCCGAGAAAACACGATTTGCCCCTTGACCTGCTCGGGAATCGTCGAATTCACGTATTTTCCCTTTTCTTCGTCAAAATTAGCCACCCCTTCAAGACCATCGAACAGCATGGTTTCAACTTCATAGCCAGGCTCAACATCCTTTTGAATCAAGCATTCTGCCTGTTGCATCGCAGTCAGATAAAAACTGCCGCTCAGGTCGAAAAGCATGTAATCGGGCTTCATATCGATGACAAACGACTCAGCCGGTTCAATTAACCGGCTTTTCTCTGTATCGTAGAAAAAACGATAGAGCTTCTGGTCAGAATTTGAATAAACCATGATCTGCAGAAGATTCGTTTCCCACGCATAATGGAAAGCTGCCAGCGAGCATTCGGCGATCTGCGCCGCTTCCTGCATCGACGCTTCTTTCAGCCATCCACGCACGATGTCGGTTCCGATCACCAGGGCTTTGATGCCGGCAATCCCGACAAAGCGCTGCCCCGGATCTTTAGATTCGAACACCAGCGGGAATTCGCCGGTTCTGCCGATTACCCTTAAATTGCCGGGTTTATCCCCGAGCCATGAATAAAGCAAAAGCTCACCCTTGCTCACATTGAAACCGGGGTTGAATGCCCAGGTGTAAGAAGCTTTTTTTTCGGCCGCCACGAAACTTTTTTCGTAACCATTAACCAGTTCAAGCGAACCATCGGTTACGGCACGCAGCAGACGTGAACTTTCCAGCTGATGCAAGGGGCGCTGTGTGACATAGGCCGGATGCACGCCGCGCCAGATGGTTTCGATAACATCAACCGAGCCATTCTGCCATTCATCGAAGTGAATCAGATAAGAACTGCGACCACCTTCAGAAATTTTGTGCCAGGTCTGATACCAGCTGCCATTGGGAATCTGATACCAGTCATGATCAGGCAAAATTTCACATTCCCCCGGCAAAAAGTTGCTTTTATCTGGTTGCGCACTGATTTTTCGCCCGGTACCACAGCTTAATGAAGCACCAACCGTGCGAAAAACCGGCTTTGCAAGACTGTCGGCAATAAGCTGGTTACGCATATCCTGATGTGTCATGCTCTGCAAACCGTTTTCAGAATCTGCGATCGTTCCGTCAAACACCTGTCTGAACAAAGTTCGTTTTTCGGGTACATAGTGGTTAGAGTCTTTAGTAACCAGTAATCGAAAGTCAAAGTAGTTATCGACAAAAAAACCTTCAGCCGGCTCAGACTCAAAAAGATACCCGGTCGGCAACTGACCCTCATTTGAGGTTTTTACCCGGTAAACCCGTCCCTTGTCCTGATATGAAAGCATCAGAAAAAGCTCAAGAGCCGATGCCCCGACAGGAATAGCAAGAATGAACAGAAAAGCCAGTTTCAGCCAGCATTTTTTGTGTGTTCTCATAAAAACCTCAACTCTGTATTTTTTGTATTTTACAACAGAATCAGGCTTGAAAATACAATAACCATGCTAATTTTTTTTAATCGAAGATTCCGACTTGATTGACCGCAACTCTTTGCCAAGAATCGATTTTAAAACTGCATCTTCAGCTTTAATTGGCTTTCCAGGAGGTCTTTTTTCTGTATCGGGCTTTTCATCAGAAATCTGTTCTGACAGTGCATTTTTCATCTGTATTTTTCTAATCTTTTTTAAACGTTCATTCTCATCGTTCTCTGCCGCAATGGCTTCAAGCTCGCTTCGATCCGGTATGATAATTACTTTTCCGATGGGTAATGCTCTTGGATTTCTGATCTTATTGCATTCAAGAAAAACCGGGTAGAGCTCTGGATTACCATAGTAGCGTTGAGAAATTTCCCATAAAGTATCACCCTTTTCCATGAATATATCCCACTATTTTCCAGTTCAGGAGTAGTCATTTGATGATCGGTTTCACCAA
>DYKG01000056.1 GCA_020722725.1 Candidatus Methylomirabilis sp. | reverse complement strand
AAATTCTAACTTATTTTTCCCAATTTTTCTGTCTCATCTTCGGGGAGCATTATATATTGTCAGGCACGACTAACACAATATGCTTTGACCGATCTGATCCTTTCTAATCGTTTCTTTTGCTTTTTTAAAGGCTATTTCACGATCATAATCGTCGTCAAAACAGCCGGAAAAAAACTTCCTAAAATTAGATGAAGGTTCAAATATGTTAAGTATTGGCTTGCCACAAGCGATATAATCAAAAACCTTTGTGCCGTAATCATATGATTGGTCACGAATTATTGCTATTGCCAGATCTGCAGACTTTAACCTTTCTATGACTTCGTCATATGGAATCCGATCCTCAAATGAAATAGAAATTCTGCAACTCTTTGAAGCTTTTTCTAGAACAGGCAAATTTTCTTCCTCATTCGCACCAATAAGTTGCAATTTAAAAGTCGCCTTTGGGTAACGTTCAAGAAGCGTGTTGATAGCCATCAGTGCCTTATCATTACCATATTCAGCAAATTTTCCAATACAAATGGCTTTAATTTCAGATTTTTCTAATAATTCGTGATCTGAGAAAGCATCACTATTAATAGGTAAGTCATGGCCATTCGTAATAATTGTAATTTTTTTTGCATACTTAGATGAAATGTGTTTTGTATGATATAAATACAAGCCTTGTGTACACACAACTATCTTCTTTGCCATAATTATTGAAAACAATTCAATCCCTCTAGCAAAAATGGACTTAATTTTTTGTGGAGGCACTGTATTACCATAACCGGTTTTCATGGAGACTGACCAACCATCGCGCCAGTCTATGAGTAATTTATAACCAAAGAACAAAAGAAGCCACCAAAACCTAAATGGTGGCATGCTCAAAAAAATTAGCTCACTTTTGAGCAAAGCAAACATTTTATCTTTGAAAGATAAATTTCCCCAATTTTGAACCTTAAACCCATTTAAGCTAAAAAAATCGGCAAACGAATCCACCCTCCTGTTTGAGGGCATACCAATCATACTACCCGGAGTAATAAATAAAACCATTGCGTCTTTTTTCATTGCTATCCATCACAGAAAGATTTTTGGGAGAAATGAAAAAAAGCGATTTTAAAAAAAATCGCCCCATCAATCTCGAAGCTTCTACTGTAAAACACGCCATGAGGAGAAGAATAACATAAAAACCTGGAAAATTATCAATTTCACCCTTTGGTAAGATTAAAATAAAACCTATAACGGCTTGCCAATAGAAAATGTTTAGCCAAGGTCCTTTAAATCTATACCAAAGATTTTTTAGCATTGCCATTAGAAAGCCACCGAGGAACATCCCCGTTAAAACACCAAGACCGCCAAAATTAGCATATAGCTCCCCGTGGATAGTCGGAGGAAGGGCTCCCCCTGGCCAGTCACCGAACCATTGCTCTTTAACTTTTACACTAATCTGATAGCCACGGTTTCTTAAGCGACTTGGCAAAAGGTTATTAACTACTCCCCAGAACATCGATTCTCCACACTCAAAATCCTGAATAATTGGGTACGAATCAATAATTTTCATGAAAATGGGAATATTCGGGATGTTTCCCTTTTCCAAGGCATAATAGTCAAGGTTGTCCCAGAGGATTTTAGTATAATCAACAAAAGCGGAAAAAGTTACTTTATAATCCGATCTTGATGCTTTCCCCGCCTCGCTTCGAAAAGAATAAAATATAATCCCCGCCAATGCCAAAAGCAGGAAGCAGATCAGAACTGTCTTCTTTTGCCTGGATCGTACACTAAGGGTTTGATTGGAATAGATTATCATAACGATCATTAGTGCAAAAGAAAGCGTTTGAAATACTCTTCCGGAAGAAAATCTCATAAATAAACAAGCAAAAAACACAATAAAGGTCAGAGCCCCCCCCCCCTGGCCCGTTTGATAGTTGTACAAACCAATAAAAAGAGCGATATATAGTAGCAAAGTAGCATAGCCAGTTATAACGGAGCCTGAGGGTTCGTTTGAGAAAGAATAATTAATGAAATATTCAAGCAAACTGCCATGGGAAATTATGAAAAATTGATAAGCCAAAGCAACCAAACCTATTGAAGAAATTAAATAAAATATAAACTTTGAATAAGAGCCTCTTGAAGAGCAAATACCGGTGTAGTCAACCCTGTGAGATTGTTTTGCAAACAACAAGAAGCCAAAAAGAGAAAATGCGTAACCCACTGCAAAAAAAAATGATGCTTTCTCTAATAAAACGGTTGGGTCTTGCTTAAAAATTACGCCGGAAGTAAAATGCTGTTGTGAAACACCATTATAGGAAATTAACAGTGTTGCAAAAGGAATAAAAAAATAAAGGCAACTAAAGTAAAAAAAGGGCGATAGAAGTTTCTCTTTTTCTGGAATTAACATAAAATAAAAAGCTATTAAGAAAAAAAGAAAAAAAGAAAAAAAAGCAATTAATGGGGAAAAAAGTTCAAAAAAGCAACAAACGGCTGTCGCCAAAGACCCAGTAAATAACGAAAACAAAACACCAGCCATAAATGCAATCAGTGATTTTCTATGGCAGAGTTCGCTTGTATATTTCGTCTTCCAACTCATTTTAACCTTAAATTTTAAACTCGAACAGGATTAAGCAAAAACTTTTCCAACCAGATTCATATCTAGGCCAAAAACCTTTGTTTAAAAAGACCTTTCGCCTTTGAATAAGAATTCAGCATCAATGGCCGAAAACAAATTATTGCCCCGAATAAAAGTAAAGTCCATAACCCAATAGAAAAGGACAAAGTCCTTTCGTTACCAAATGTCGTAATCATAGTCGCAACCAAAATATATAAAACAAAAATATACATCTTTTTTCGAGGAATATCTTGCCACACAAATACAGAACATTCTGTTCTAACTATAAAAAAAACAAAAAAAGAAATAAAGGTTGAAATGGCCGCACCACGAGCACCCCAAACAGGAACCCAAAGAAAGCTCAAAAAACAATTGACAAGAACAGCCAAAATAGGGGCTATCATAGCCAAATGGCTTTTTCGAGTCAAACTAACGCCAACAACAGTCGTTTCAGAAAGAGTGTATAGTAATGGCTGCCCAAGACAAGCAACCATAAAATACTTTACAGATTCGTAGCCACTCGGCAAAAAATAAGGAATCAGCCAAGACATCATTCCGCAGCCTACAAAAGCAAAAACAGTTAACGCTAAAACTGCTTCAGTCACCTGATTGATTTTTGCTAAGTTTTCCCCGTTTGAAGCCCATTTGTAGACCGTAGGGGCCCAAACAGTAGAAAAAATGCTTTGCAATATTGCGCCAGCGCCAGCGAAGCTCTGCCCTATAGAATATAAACCCAGTTCGGAATAAGAACTTAAAGACCTTAGCATTAGTCGACTCGTTACAGAGAGCCCCCAAAAAGCCACGCCCCCAAAAACCAAAGGCAAACCAAATTTTAAAAGCCCACGTAAATTCTTCCATTCGACTTGTTCATTGAACATGCTTTTCAGATCATTTCGAACACTCCAACCTAACAATACTAACACAACGAAAATACTTAATAAATGCGCTAACGCCAAATTTTCAAAACTATTTCCAAGAGAAAAAAACCAAAGAACACAAATAAACAAAGCAAAAATAAGCTTGGGCAAAACCTGACTAAGCGAATATTCTAAGCCCCGCTCCTGCATCCTAAGAACTAGGGAAAAAAAACGCGATAAAAAGGTCGCAATTACAGCCGACAAGGTTATGCAAAATAAAAAATAGCCCGGCTGATCATAGATTAACATCATTAGACCGTCTTTAAAAAGCAAAGAAAAAAGTCCAGTAAAAATCAGTAACAGAAATCCAGGGAAAATTGAAAGAAACAAAAGTTCTCCTTTTTTTTTACTCTCATGAAATTCGCGTACAAAAGCTTGGTCCAACCCAAGAGGAAAAAGAAGCGAAGCAAAAGAACAAACAACTTGCAGCATTGTAACTCGGCCAATATCTTCCTTCGCAAAGAACCATGCAATAACAGGCAAGGTGAAGACGCCCAAAATTGCAGAAAAAATTGGACCGAGTGCAAAAAACAAAATATTCCTGAATCTCATAAAATGAAAATCATTTTCCAATTAACTCTACTATTAGCTTTTCTGTTCGGCAATTTTTGGACTCGCGCCCCCAAAGTTTTTCAAGAATTTCTTTATTCTTTCGAATTTGCTGCACCGTTAGCTCGATTTTTTCAAAACTTCCGACGCTTTCTAAATATTCAGTAGTAAAAAAAAAGGCCCCGTATGATTTTAAAAATTCACAAATTGGGTTAATCGGGTGCAAAACTATAGTCGCCCCCATGGACATCATCATTATGATATTTCCCAAGCCCTGCTGCCTTAAATGATTCATAAGCAGAAAAGAGCATTGACTTCCATAATCAGCATACTCGTTAAGGGTCAAAAATTTTGTAATGGGTTCAAAATTTCCTTGAAATAACTTCTTTCCTTCTTTGACAACAATGTCTGTATAATTCTCATCACCGTAGCTTAATGGAACAAGTATTTTACCAGAAAACTTAACGTTTTTTAAAATTGTAAATGCATCCAAATGGTTGCTAGTATAGGTAGCACTATTTCCAATCAGAACATTGTTTCCACACACCGTTTTTCCGGGAATAGCGTAATCTTCTAAACAACCATAATTCCAAGAAATATATTTTGCCCTAAATCCCTTAATTTCTTTCTTAATTAGATTAAACTCGCCAGGCAAAACTGGTGAAAAAAAATCAATCCTTCTTAAGGCATTTAAAATTGTTTTATGACTGGCCTTAACTTTATTCAGAAGAAAAATTCCAAAAGAGTAAAAAGAGTCTTTAAGTGTCCTATTTCTTTTGTACGCAGCTAAGGTTTTTTCCAAAAAAAGTGAATTTTCGCCTTTTTTTTCTATCAGAGAATAATAATCACAGCCCCAACCTACCCAGAGAATTTTTAACTGTGGGGGAGCCTTGTTAATTATTGTGGCATTCTTGATATCCAAAGAATGGACAATAAGAGCTTCGTAATTAGCTAATGTTTGAACCAACGATCGCTCTTGAATGGATCCAGAGGGTATAAGCCTAATCTTAGTTGAGGTAACCCACTTAAGATTTGTATTACGGCTAATTACAACATAGTCGTTTAACCCTGGAGCAACCCTTTCAAATTCCCTGAAGGCAACATCTGAAAAGAAACTGTCCGGCAAAATGTGTAAAATCATCTAAAAGCGACCTATATCAAAGCTTAATTTAGTAAAAACCTTGACGAGCAAAATCTAAGCTTCGCCAAGGCTTTCCAAAAACTCTTTTTCCAATCTAATAATGTCCCTAGATCTTTGCTTTATGCGCTTTGCAGGACAACCACAATAAATACTCCATTCATGGCAATCCCCAAGAACTAATGAATGTGCCCCAACAGCTGCCCCCTCATGTAATGAAACCCCAGGCATTATCGTGCAATTTGAACCAATATTAGAATAATTCTTTAAAACAATTTTTCCCCTTTTGTACCCTGGCTTGTAATTTTCGGGATACCACGGGTTTACAAGAGAGCGACCAGAAAAGTCGTCAGACTCCGAAAAAATCGATGAAAAAGAAGAAATAGAGCAACAATTTCCTATTGAAACTCCAGAACCGCCGAAAATTGCAACAAATGCGGAAATATGGACATAATCCCCAATCTCCACTTCTTTTCCGCATGAAATAACACAAAAATCATCTATTCGAACATTATTGCCAATAAAGAGCTTTTCAGGGCAATAAATACTTGCTTTTTTACTTATCAAGACATTATGCCCAAGCCTACCTAAACCTAATTTTTGTAACTCTTCTTTGGAATAAAATGAAACCATGTAATCCTTAGTATGACAATATGTCACTTTAGTATTTCAATAATTCTTTTCTGATCGGAGCTGTTTAACCCGCAATAAATTGGCAGACAAAGAATTCGAGAGGCAATATTATTAGAATTTGTCAATCTTTCCTTTGCTTCACAAAAGGGCAAAGAATCTAAAGATGGGAAAAAATACCTTCTAGTGTTTATTTGATTTTCGTTCAAAGCTTTTTGCTTACTTATCAAAAAGTCTGGTGTCGAAAATATAACCGGAAAATAATGGTAATTCTTTGTCCCCCAAGCATTCCACTCCTGAGTCTGGAAGTTATTTCTCAATTCACTATCGTAAAATTCCCAAATTTCACGCCTTGCTGAAAGTATTTGATCCATTTCCTGCAATACACAAAGTCCCATTGCAGCCTGAAATTCATTCATCTTGCAATTAATACCAATACAGTCAATTTTATCTGGTCCGGTAATACCAAAATTTATTAACAAACGGATTCTTTTCGCCAATTCGTCATCCGAAGTAATAATTGCTCCACCCTCTATAGTATGAAAAAGCTTTGTAGCATGAAAGCTTAAAGTAGCTACGTCGCCCCAATTGAGTAATGATTTTCCTTTGTATTTCACGCCAAAAGCATGAGCCCCATCATAAATAACCTTAAGTTTATGTTTTTTGGCTATTGAATCTATCTTTTCGACTTCGCAAGGATTACCGAATACATGAACTGGCACAATAGCCGATGTATCAGGACTAATAATTTCCTCCAGCTTCTCCGGATCAACGTTCCATGTTTTTGGGTTAATATCTGCAAAAATTGGCCTTACGCCCTCCCAAAGCAAAGAACTGGCGGTTGCAACAAAACTAAACGGGGTTGTAACAGCACTGCCTGAAATATCCAAAGCCTTATAGGCTATCTGCAAAGCCAATGTTCCGTTAGAAACAAGAATCAAATTTCTGACACCGAGGTATTCCTTTAGCCGAACTTCCAATTCCTGGCAGAACTGGCCATTATTGGTTAACCAAGCCGACTCATAAATTTTATCTATATATCGAAAAAGCTTTTCTTTATCCGGCAAGTAGGCTTTTGTAACATTAATCATATTTTACCTCCTTAAGCCGCGAAGATACTCACCATAGCTTGAGTTTTTGTAAAAATCCGCAGCTTGTATCAACTGCTCTTCATAAATCCATTTGTTCAGATAGGCTATTTCTTCAAGACAGGCTATCTTAAAGCCCTGACGCTGTTCAATTGTTTGAACAAACTGGCCTGCATCGATCAAGCTGTCATAAGTTCCAGTGTCTAACCAGGCAAAGCCGCGCCCAAGCAATTGAACGTGCAACTTGCCCGCAATAAGATATTCCCTGTTCAAATCTGTAATCTCAAGTTCTCCACGAGCACTTGGCTTAATATTTTTGGCAATGCTGACAACATTGTTATCGTAAAAATACAAACCGGGCACAGCGTAATTACTTTTAGGCTTTTTTGGCTTTTCTTCGAGACTGACAACTTTTCCGTCATTGCCAAACTCAACAACCCCATAGCGCTCAGGATCTTTAACCGGATAGCCAAAAACAGTTGCGCCGTCAGTAATTCCCGCTGCTTTTTTCAATATTGGAGTAAATCCTGTGCCATAAAAAATATTATCGCCAAGAATAAGGCAACAAGTATCGTTTTGTATAAAGTATTCGCCAATGATAAAAGCCTGAGCCAAACCGCCGGGATTTGGTTGAACTGCGTAGCTAAGACTTATGCCCCATTGGGAACCATCGCCCAATAATTCCTCGAATCTTGGGGTGTCTGAAGGAGTTGAAATAATAAGAATCTCTCGAATACCGGCAAGCATTAAAACCGACAATGGGTAATAGATCATCGGTTTATCATAAACCGGCAACAGCTGCTTACTTGTTACCAAAGTGATGGGAAAAAGACGTGTTCCGGCTCCGCCAGCTAGAATTATGCCCTTCAAAAATAATCCACCCTTTCAAAAAACTGTTCCAATCACACCAAAATAGGAACGAGGGAATGAGTGACCGTGTCGGCTGAAGCCGACTTACTAACGGCTGCTATCCCCCACGAACCAACATAAATATGCATCGTTTTGCGCAAAGCAAGCTTCAGATTCCTAAAGGCCAGAGATTTTACCCAACCCGAGGAGAGATTTTAAAACTTCAATGGTAATGAAATTACCTTTGCATCCTTGGATGAAAGGTATATCGCATGAATCAACTCAAGACTCTTGCGACCTGATCTGCCATCTGTGTCAGGCTCCGCCTTGCCCTCTAAAACACCAAGAACGTTGTGATAATAAGCATTGTGCCCAAAGCCATAAACATTTGGGGGATTATAAGATGCTTCGAGAATTGCTTTATCATCATCATCGTAATCTGCAAATTCCCATTTTTCAATTTTATTAATTGCAATTCCACCAACCCGAACTGTACCCTTCTCGCCAAGAATTGTAATCGAGCCCTCGAAATTCTTAGGGTAAGCGAGCATGGTTACACTCATGGTGCCGATCGCACCATTACGAAATTTTATTATGGCGGCACCGGTGTCTTCTGTTTCAACATGACGGGCCATTGTCGCGGTGCTGGCCATAACGTAATCAACGTCGCCAACCAACCAATAGAGCATATCGACGTAATGACTGGCCTGATTCATGAAGGCGCCGCCGTCGAATTCCCAGGTTCCGCGCCATTTGGCTGAATCATAGTATTCCTGTGGACGCTGCCAGAAAACATTGCTCTGAACCATGTAGATTTTGCCAAAGCGACCTTTGTCGATAGCTTTTTTCAGGGCCTGCATAGTTGCATTTAATCTGTTCTGCTTAACGACAAAAAGGTTAACATCTTCTTCATCACAGGTCTTGATCAAACGATCAACTTCTGCAATGTTTATACCAATAGGTTTTTCGGTTAAAACATGAACCCCGGCTTTTGCAACCTTGATGCCATGATCAGGGTGCAGGCCACTGGGCGTGCAAATGGATACCAGATCAAGATCTTCATCCTTCAACATTTGATTAAGGTTAGTATAATAGTTGCAACCGTTTTCACTGCCGGCTGTTTTAGCACGTTCTTCGATTACATCACAAACGGCGACCAGCTTACAGCGGTCTTTATGTTCTTTGATTGCCTTGAAATGATTAACTGAGATTCTTCCACAACCAACCAGACCAATCTTAATCATCAAATACCCCTCCAAAAACACGGTAATTACGAAGTCAAAACTTTATGAGTGACGATTATACGCCCTGAAATTTTAAATTGCAATTTTTTCATGTTTGCGGCAAAGTAATGCTTGGCAAAACAACCTATACAAGCACCGCTTCACAAATTTTGAAGGATTTGAACATGAAAATTTTAACAATTGTTGGAGCCCGGCCACAGTTTATAAAAGCCGCTGTGGTCAGCAGAGCCATAAAAAACTGCATGCAGGCAACTGGAAGCACAATTCAGGAACTGATAGTTCACACTGGTCAGCACTACGACCAGAATATGTCAGATATTTTTTTCGATGAAATGCAGATCCCAAAGCCACATTTTCAACTCGCAGTAGGATCAGGCAGCCACGCTCAACAAACCGGGCAGATGCTCATCAGGCTTGAAGAAGCAATGCTGAACGAAAAACCTGATATGGTGCTGATTTATGGTGATACAAATTCAACCCTTGCCGGAGCCATGGCGGCGGCGAAACTGCATATTCCCATAGCTCACGTTGAAGCAGGCCTCAGGTCATTCAATCATAAAATGCCGGAAGAAATCAACAGAATCCTGGCCGACAGGGTTTCTTCACTCCTGCTTTGCCCAACCGACGAGGCCGTAAAGAATCTGGCAACCGAAGGAATACCATGCCCGAGATTGGGGACAAAGGTTATCAAAACCGGCGACGTAATGAATGACGCCGCTCTCTTCTATGGCAAACTTGCCACCAATGCCTGGCTGAAAAAACATTCGCTCAACCCGCAAAAATACATTCTCGCCACGATTCATCGAGCTGAAAGCACAGATGCGCCGGAAAAACTGCAAAAACTGCTGGTAACTCTCGACCTGATCAGCAGAAAACATCATCCGGTAGTCTGGCCAATGCACCCTCGAACCAGCAATATGATCCGCAACAATCCCGAGTTGAACAAAACCCTTGAACAGGCAAGTTTTATTGCCATCGATCCGATTGGTTATCTGGATATGGTCTGTGCTGAAAAAAATGCCCGACTGATAGTCACCGATTCGGGTGGCGTACAAAAGGAAGCTTTTTTTCATAAAATTCCCTGCGTAACCATGCGAACCGAGACCGAATGGGTAGAGCTCGTAGAAGCCGGATGGAATAAGATCGCTGGTCTTGAGCCAGAGAACATAATTAGCGCAGTTGAAACCATGCTGGCTCTTGATACCAAAAAACTGCCCTACCCTGACCTTTATGGTTCAGGCAAAGCCGGTGAAAATATTGTAAAAGAACTTATCAAATGGGGAAAAGAAAATGACAAATAATTTTTTCGTGCATGAGTCTTCTTATGTTGACGATGGCGTTACAATCGGCGACAACACCAAAATATGGCATTTCTGCCATATTCTGGGCAATACCGCCATCGGTAAAGATTGCAGCTTTGGCCAGAACTGCGTTGTTGGGCCGAAGGTCAAAATCGGCAACAACGTTAAGGTACAGAACAACGTTTCGATTTATGACGGCGTCGAAATCGAAGACGACGTTTTCTGCGGGCCATCGATGGTCTTCACTAATGTCGTCAATCCGCGCAGTCACGTCAGTCGCAAACATGAATACAAAAAAACACTGCTTAAAAGAGGCGCGACCGTGGGTGCCAACGCAACCATCGTCTGTGGTCACACACTCGGCAGGTATGCCTTTATCGGCGCCGGTTCAGTCGTTACCAAAGACATTCCAGACTTCGCCATGGTCGTCGGCAACCCGGGTCGAATAAGGGGCTGGATGTGCCAGTGCGGCGTCAAACTCGTCAATGGCGAAAAGCTTGAAGAAGCAAGCAGCTTTAAATGTAAAGATTGCGGCGCTGAATACCGGGTAAAAAACGGAGTGTTTGGCGAAAAGTAAGTTGAATTAATTCACGCAAAACTGCCTGCAACATTATGACAGACTATGATGTGGTGGTTATTGGGGCCGGGATTGCCGGGGGAGCGGTAGCCTGGCGGCTGGCGCGCACCGGTCTTCGCGTCGCCCTGCTCGAAAAGGGCTCAGACGTCGCCAATGGTGCGACCAGAGCGAATTCGGGTATTCTTCATTCGGGCATACATGAAGAACCCGATTCTGACGTCTACCGGATGTGCCGTGAGGGCCTGAAATGGTATAGAAACTGGGCTGATCGACTTGATTTTCCTCTGGTCAACAAAGCAACGGTAATTCTTGCCGACTCGACTGAAAGCCTTGATAAAATCAGCCATCTACAGCAACTGCACAGGTCAAATCTGGCCCCTCACCTTCTTGCCCCCGCCGAACTGGGAATTCGCTGGCCTTTTCTCACAGACAAAATTGCCGGAGCCCTTGAAGTTGTTGATTCAGCCCAAATTTCACCATACGAAGCCTGCCGCGCTATTGTCGAAAACGCCATTGCCAACGGCCTCGAGTTCATTACCGACTGCGACATCAACGGAGTCGAAAAACACGGCAACACATGGCAACTTCAAACCAGCAACGGATGCATCAAAAGCGGTATTGTCGTGATCGCTGCCGGGGCCGGAAGTAACGGCCTCAGTAAAAAATTCGGGCTGCCGCTCAGCGAACAGAAGATGCTGAGCGGCGCCTACTTCATGATGAACAAAGCGGCGAAACCAATTACCGATGCCATCTTTTTCGGCCCGCCAGGCCCGGAAACCAAGGGCGTTCTGATGCAAAATACGGTATATGGAAACCTCATGCTTGGCCCCGACTCAATCGACGCCAGAAAACTCGAAGACGATCAGTTCAACTGGCAGAGAATCTGCAATCTCTGGCAGGAATGCCAGAAACTGATACCAGAACTGGATCGCAAAGACATCATCAGAACCTTCACTGGCGAGCGTGTCTGCGTTGGCAAAGGTTTTCAGCTCGAAAATCATCTCGACAGTCATGGTATCGTTCGCCTTGACGGCATAAAATCGCCCGGGTTGACCGCCGCTCCTGCGATTGCAGACAAAGTGCTGCAAATGCTCGGCAAATACCTCGATGTGAATGAGAAGGCTGGTTTGATAGAAAAACGGCTGTCACCGGCAAACGCCGCCACTAATCAACCGACAGGCCAGATTGTCTGTCGCTGCGAGCAGGTATTTGCCCGGCAGATTCATGAAGCGATCAGGCGCGGCGCCAGTAATATCGAAAGCCTGCGCTGGCAGACCCGGGCCGGAATGGGAGACTGCCAGGGATCATTCTGCCGGCCGACCCTGATAAAAACCCTGCAGAGCGAACTGAAGAAGGAAACCGGGGAAATCTGTCTGAAAAATAAAAATTCGCCAATGTTCACCGGTGATCTGAAATGAAAAAATATCAATTCGCCATAATCGGTGCCGGTGCGGCCGGGATTGCCGCCGCCACCCAGCTAATCAGCAGTTCACCTGATTCAACCGTCGTTCTCATCGAAAGAGACAGTCGACCGGGCGGAATTCTTCTGCAATGTATTCATACCGGTTTTGGCCTGCAGTATTTCAAAGATGAACTCACCGGCCCGGAATACGCCGAAGCGGCCTTCAACAAACTGCAGTCAGCAAAAAATAATAATATTGAATTTCTCTTCAACACCACCGTAGTTGCAGTTGAAGAAAACAAAAACCTGGTCTGCAGTGATCTGCGTGGTCAGTTCAAAATCGGCTGCGAAAAACTGATAATCGCAACCGGCAGCCGCGAAATCCCCTTTGGGGCACTTGGTATTCCATCGAATCGACCGGCTGGAATATTCGGGGCCGGTGAAGCCCAGTTGCTGATAAACCGCCACGCCATGCAGCCCGGCCGAACCGGCGTAATATTGGGTGCGGGCGACATCGGCCTGATCATGGCACGCCGGCTGGTCTACGAAGGCATGCAGGTCGCGGCGGTCATCGAACTGAAAAATGAACCGGGCGGAGTTAAAAGAAATGTGCAAACCTGCATCGATGACCTCGGAATCGAACTGCTGACCTCTTCGACAATTGTCAGAGTTCACGGCAGCAACCGTGTCGAAGGAGTCACCGTCGCCAGGGTCGATACAGACAGGCAGCCGCTGTTCAGCAAAACCCGCTTCATCGCCTGCGATTTTCTGTTGTCTGCGGTCGGTCTGATGCCAGAAATTCAGCTCGCCCGGGATGCTGGAGCCAACGCTTTCAACGGTCATCTGCTGCTCGATGAAAATGGCCGCTCAACTCTGCCATGGCTCTATGCCTGCGGAAATGCAGCCAGGATTTTTCAGATTGTCGACGATGTCAGCCTCAGCAGCGAAAAAGTCAGCAAACATATCGGCGGAGAGTTGAAATTATGAAATCGAGCAGAATATGCCTCGCATGCCCGCGCAGCTGCGATCTGCGTCCACAAATAGAGGGTGCGCCGGGCCAGCGCCTTTGCCCCAAAGGTGAAGAATTTCTGCGACAGGAAGTTTCAGAACCTCTGCGACATTACTTCGCCACCGTAAGAGGCAATGATGGCAGACTGTATTCTTATCGAACTCTGACCGCCGTGCCGATGGAAACGATAACCAGATTCTGTGAAAATCTTAAAAGAGCATCATCACCACAGCAGCGCAACAAACTGCACCAGCAGTTCTGCAATGAGAACAGGGTGCGGCTGACCTGCATCGATTTCGACCGCTAACAAAAAACCACGGGATCGCCCGTGGCTTTTTGTTAGCGTTTAACGACAGTATTCAGCCTTTTTTGCAGGTGAATTCATTGACAGCAGCAGCAACAAATTTAAGCTGTTCTTCGCTCATTTCGGGATAAACCGGCAAAGCCAGAGTTTCTTTCGCGGCTTTTTCAGATTCAGGGAAACTGCCTTCGGTATAACCGAGATTGGCAAAACACTTCTGCTGGTGCAACGAAAGCGGGTAATAAACGGCGCAGCCGATTTCCTTTTCGGTCAGATAAGCTTTCAGAGCATCGCGGTTCTTTACACGAATGACATACTGGTTATAAATGTGATATCGATCAGTTTTTTCTACGGGTGTAACCACATTCGGATTCCCGGCGAACAGTTCGTTATAGATAGCGGCATGCCGGCGGCGGCCTTCGGTCCAGGATTTAAGATATGGCAGTTTCACCGAAACAACCGCTGCCTGAAGAGCGTCAAGTCTGGCATTCAAGCCGACCTCGTTGTGATGATACTGAATCTGACCGCCATGCACCCGCAAGCCTTTCAATCTTTCATTGAGGGTTTCAGAATTGGTTGAAACCAGGCCGCCATCACCGAAACAACCAAGATTTTTACTTGGGAAAAAGCTGAAACAACCAATATCGCCCATGGTACCGGCATTTTTACCTTTATAACCGGAGCCGATTGCCTGAGCAGCGTCTTCGATGACCTTGAGATTGTATTTTTTTGCCAGTGCCAGAAGTGGTTCCATGTCGACACACTGACCGAAGAGATGAACCGGCATGATCGCCTTGGTTTTAAGGCTGATCTTCTTTTCGACCTGCTCGATATTCATCAGGAACGTATCGGGTTCGATATCGACAAAAACGGCACGCGCCCCGACACGGGCGATCGAGCCGGCGGTGGCGAAGAAAGTATATGGGGTGGTGATCACTTCGTCGCCCTGGCCAATATCGAGCGCCATCAGAGCCATCAAGAGGGCATCGGTTCCTGATGAACAGCCGATAGTGAATCTGGTGCCAATGTAATCTGACAGTTCTTTTTCAAGTTTACTGACTTTCGGGCCGAGAATGAATGTCTGATTTTCTATGACATCCATGATTTCGGGCAAAAGCAGGTGTTTTAACTGGGCATACTGCGGCTTGAGATCCAACATCGGAACTTTCATTTTTTTCTCCTGGCAAAAAGATTCGACAAGCGCTGCTGATTCTATTACTGGAAGATGTTCTGAGCAAGTTTTTTATGAAAAAACAATCATTAAAAAACTTGTCTGGTGAAATTCGATGCAGTAAGATAGCTGCCTGAAAAACTTTCCGGAGGGATCTATGAAACATCTTTTTGACAAATTGAAAAGCCGCAAAACCAAGCTCGCAGTGGTCGGCCTCGGTTATGTTGGCCTGCCGCTGGCGCATGCTTTTTCCCTGAAATATGATGTGGTTGGATTCGATGTTAATCAGGAAAAAGTCAATCTGATGAAGAGCGGGATCGACCCGACGGGGGAGGTGCCGGAAGGCGGGTTGAAGGGGTGTAATATTGAGTTTACGACTGATGCGGCGAAGCTGGGGGAATGTAAATTCATCGTGGTGGCGGTGCCGACGCCGGTCGACCGCAATAAACGGCCGGATCTGACGCCGCTGGTGATGAGTTCGACCACGGTTGGCAAGTATATGCCGAAGGGGGCGGTCGTCGTTTATGAATCGACCGTTTACCCGGGGGTGACCGAAGACGAATGTGTGCCGCTGCTCGAAAAACATTCGGGCATGCAGTATCCGCGCGATTTCAAGGTCGGTTACAGTCCCGAGCGCATCAACCCCGGGGATCACGTTCACCGGCTGCAGACGATCACCAAGATCGTTTCCGGCTGCGATGCCGAGACCCTCGACCTGGTGGCGGCCGTTTATGACAGCATTCTCGAAGCCGGAGTGCATAAGGCCTCGTCGATCAAGGTCGCCGAAGCGGCCAAGGTTATCGAAAACACCCAGCGCGACGTCAATATTGCGCTGATGAACGAACTGTCGATCATTTTCCATCGCCTCGGTATCGATACGCTCGAAGTGCTGCGCGCCGCCGGCACCAAATGGAATTTCCTGAAATTTTTCCCCGGCCTGGTCGGCGGGCACTGCATCGGCGTCGACCCCTACTATCTCACCTACAAGGCTCAGGAAGCCGGTTACCACCCCGAAGTCATTCTTTCCGGGCGCCGTATCAACGATAATATGGGCAAGTTCGTCGCTGAAAATACCGTTAAAAAGCTGATCAGGGTCGGCAAGGCGGTCAAGGGCGCGAAAGTGCTCGTGCTCGGCCTGACTTTCAAAGAAAACGTCGGCGATATCCGGAATACCAAAGTCGTCGATATCATCAGCGAACTCAACGAATACATGGTCGAAACCATGATCTACGACCCGTTCGCCAGCGCCGGTGAAGTCAGGCATGAATACGGGCTCGAGATACTGCCGTCACTCGAAGCGGTGCCGCCGGTCGATGCGGTGATTCTTGCTGTGCCGCATGACCAGTTTGTTAAAGAGCTGACCCTAGATAAACTTGCCGGGTTCTGCAAAAAAGACGCAGCACCGGTGATTATCGATATCAAGGGCGTGTTCGAGCCACAGATGGCGACGAAGCAGGGGATAAGGTATTGGCGGCTGTGATTAAAGAAAGCTGGTTGGATTCCCGCTTTCCCCCTGCCGGGGACAAGCGCGGGACGAGGCTGTTGCGGGCCAAGGATGAACTCGGATAGACACGGATTAATGCCGTGTCGTTTTTTAGAAGGCTGGAGTGGTAAAATAAAAATGGACACCGAGTTAAGATAGATTAAATTCAGTCACGAGGTGCCCTAATGAAAAACGAAGAACAGGTCAGAAGAAAGTTCAGCAAAGAATTTAAACAGGACGCAGTGAAAATGGTTACCGAAAAAGGTCATAGCATCGCTGAGGTGGCGAAAAACCCTGGTGTAAATTACAGCCTGCTGTGTCGCTGGAAGAAGGAATTGACTGTTCTATAACTGTTACCGGGGGCATTCTTACCTTAGCTTACAAAGCACCGACAGAACTCGCCTCAATCAACAAAGCAAGAATGGCCGCTTAAAAAAATGTCCATTTTTACTTGACCATTCCAGTCACGAACGAATTAAGTATAAATGGTATAAGTCTAATTTTGCATTTGCACTGCCGCGAATGCGTGAACCATCAACCCACACCGCACCAGACTCAAGGGCAAACGCCCCTCGACCGGCTTGGGCCGGCTCAGGGACCGATGAGCAGCCACCGGGGTTATTTTGCTTTTGAGGTTTTGCGGGGTTTTCTACCAGGGCGGGAGGGATTGTGGGCAGTGCCCGGTTCTGAGACACGGTTGTTGTCTTTGCGCAATTTCTCGATCTGATAGGAAGTCAGGCCGGTATATTTTGCTATTACCGCAAGTGGCAGATTATCGGCAATCATTCTCAGCGCGGTTTGCGCTATGGCCTCTTCGTGACCTTCTTCGCGAGCGGTGTCGATCGAATTCTTCAGATCGCGATATGCTTTCAGGCTGTCTTCGTAGGCTCTTGATTCTTCCGGGGTGAATTTCGCAATCTCGGCAGCGGCAAACAGTTTCCTGAAGATGCGATCCTTGAGCTTATCAGGGATGTCATGCAAACGCTCGAGGTTTTTCAGAACATAGAGCCATTTGTCAAAGCGACTTTCGAGCTCTTCGAGGTTTTTTTCGAACTTCGGCATTTCAAGGTAAACAAAAGTGAGCTTGTCGTAGAAAACCTTATAAGTTTCGATATCGGTGAGTTTGACGTCGTAACGATACTTTTCAGAATCGCATCTGTCCTCGTCGAAGACAAAATCCAGGATAGCGACGGTGTAGACTGCTTTAAGCTCAAAATCCCAGTCACCGACTTTTCCCTGCTCTGCGATCGGGAAGGTCGAATAATAAAGTGCCCGGTCTTTGAAAAACTTCTGCTTCGACTTTTGTATCTCTACTATGAATTTTTCGCCCTGCTCATTTTCGCAGTAAAGATCGTAGACGGCGCGGCGGTCAGCTTCAGAACGGCCAAGGTGTTCGTTTTTAAGGTAGGTCAGGGTTTTGATGCAGCCCTGCTCTTTTTTCAGAAGCTGGTTGAGAAAGTCGATCAGCAGATCTTTATTGTATTCTTCGCCAAACAGCTTTTTGAAGCCGAAGTCGGTAAACGGGTTGAGATAGGTCGCCGGCTGCATTGAAATACCTCGCTATACACATTTCTGTTCAAGCCAGTATAGACATGATCTTGAGCCCGGTCAAGCGGATCGAGGTCTGCTCAGCAATTCTCGGTATGCGGATTGGTGCAGCTTCCGGCAATGGTTTCGTCGGGA
>DYKG01000014.1 GCA_020722725.1 Candidatus Methylomirabilis sp. | reverse complement strand
CTTAGCCGGTCGAAGCGGTTTAAAAAATTTAATTTTTTCAACGAGCCCTTGTATAATATAAATCAGGCTTAAATTCTCAGCTATACAATATCAAATTATTTTAAATTTTCAATCAAATTTAAATAGATTGCAGGAAAAATTAAACGCTGCTTAAAGAGGCTCAGCCTCTTTAAGCAGCGTTTTCAACCAGAAAAGGAAATCAGTTCAGTCAGCGTTTCCGATGTTGATAGTTGCAATGTAAGGAATCATGTTTCCAGCAGTTACAACTACTTCGGCTTTTCCTGATTCGGGAACTGAATCAAGGCCGATTTCAACTGAACCTTCGCGGGTAACATAACCAGAGCCAAGCAGCTTGCCATTGTGGCTGATTCCGACATAAGAACCGGCAGGAGCCTGAACCTTGATTGAGGCGGCGCGGCTGTCCATTGAACCAGCGTGTTTAACCGCCATTGGCTTGGGCTGACCCATATAGGTTCTGAGAGCCGGATCACCCATCAGGTGATAGACTTCCCAGTAGTATCTTTTGCGGCTTGAACCTGACTGTTCAACAGCCATGTTGCCGGCTACCATGAAGGCTGCGTTGGTGGCCTGTTTTTCAAACATGGCTTCGAAAGCACCGGGGCCAGTATTTTCTTTGAGCGGAGGAACGCCCTGGTCATTGGGTTTTACGATTGAGTGCAGACCAACTCCCCACCAGAAATCTTCATCCCAGTAGGTGCTGTTTGAGCCACCAACGTAACCGATTGAACCGCAGTCTTTGCCACGCAGCCAGGCTTCGGCGAAACAGGTTGCTACTTCAAAGCGGGTAGTTACACAGCAATTGCCAATGACAAAAGGATATTTTCCCTTGTTGCCCAGGCTGTTGATGTTGCTGATGGTGAAGGTGGGATCTGCCCATGAAGTACTTGAACCATGAGCAGTGTAGTTTACATAGCAGGCACCTCTGGCAACGTCAGCGACGATTTTAGCTTCGTTCTGGTGTGAACCGGCCGAAAGGTAAGTGTTGACAGTTCTGAAACCGTTGGTTTCATTGATGTAGTATTTTTTGGCATAGTTGATATGCGGCCAGCCATGGCTTTTCGCCCAGCTGCCATCCCAACCGGCGATCAAAACCACATCATCGAGGAAAGTCGGATCGGGGAAAGCAAACTTTTCATATTCGAGGGTCTTCTGAATCTGAGGCAGCAGCTGATCAACATTCTGAGCTGAGAAGCGACCGGTCAGGAATTCGGGGAGACAGTCACCGCTGGTGACTGAAGCATAGTAGATGTCAGTAATGTGAGAGCCGCTCTGGCCTTTGAAAGCCGGAATCTGTTCATTGTCGCCAACGAAAAGAACATAGCTCGGAGCCGGTTTGCCGGCGGCGGGGTTGTTATAAAGGCCGTGCAGGTAATTTTTCAGGTTTTCAGTGATGGCAGCACCAGTACCGAACTGATCAGTATAAACAACATCTACGAGGAAGCCCTTCTGGGTTTTCCAGGCGGCAAACGGGGCGATGGCATCTTTAAACATCGGATCAGCTACGATTACATAGCTCATCTGAGCGTTTCTTTCGCCGAAGCGCAGTGCATCAGGAATGGTTACCATTGATTCAAATGGAGCAAAAGCCGGTGACCAGAGGGTTTCGTGTTTGGCTTTGCTGGTTTTCATGTCTGAATTAGTCAAAACCACTTCAAAATTAATGTTGTTATACACAATGATCTTGTTTTCTACCGGATTGTATTTAACCGGAGCGACGGTCAGGTGAGCCAATCTCATGTGGCGCATAACGCCGATTTCTTCGAGAGAGGCGATAGGCTGACCATGGAAACCCTTGAAAATGTATGAAGATTTTTCATAGACGAACGGAACTTCTGAGCCGTCTTTGGGAGCTGATGGCTGGCGGGGGATAATGGGGGTTGAAATACCGTAATCAGCCAGATTATAAACTTTGGAATCGTAGGATTTAACTTCTACGCGACATTCAGCGCCGAACGGGATCTGAATGATCTTGTTAATAACCGGCATCTGAGGAGCACCATAGGCGCCGCCAAAATAATATTGTGGAGTATACAGAACGGTAAAATAACCCTTGGGAGTTTCTGCATCATAATAGCTCAATTTGTCAATCGAGCAGTTCATGCTCAGCACCAGGTTGCCCTGCTCGTCGAGCACTTCACCGGTTTTGTCTACTCCTGCGCTTTTGGCGTCAGAGAGAATGATTTCGCCAGCAAAAGCCATCTGGCTCATCAACACCACCATCATCAATACCGTAAAAAATCTTTTCACTACTAGTCCCCTTTCCATTACTTAATACTACCGTATAGAGTCGAGGGCACAGGCCATCAACCCGTTTTTCCAAAATTTTCAAGGGCCAGTCAAAATATACCTTATTGTAATTTCTAACTTTTTACAGGGTATAATGCTTTTGTTTTGAAAGTCAACCCGTCACAGAAACAAATCAAATTGATTGCCAGACAGAATTTAAACAAGCTGCGTTACACAAAAACTGTAATGCCATTTATACTTAATTCGTTCGTGACACTACGATTTAAAGCGGGCCGACACGGTGGTCGGCCCCTACGGATATTTCTTCTGTGATTCGTTTAACCTGTTTTACTTAAAAGTTTTACAATCAGCAAATTATTGATTGAAAGACTTTCGCAGGTAAGATAAAATCTTCCATGATTCTGCATTACAAATGTATCAACTAAAACAGGAGACTAGCAATGTTTGAATTTCTGGTAATTGTGATGGTTATTCTTGCACCGATGTGCGCGGCCCAGGTTCCCGATGGGGTTAAAATGGAAAACCCGACAAACCCACTGATAAAAATCACCACCGATAAAGGCGACATGCTTCTGGAACTTTTCCCCGACGTTGCACCCAAACATGTTGAAAGCATGCTCAACCTTATTAAAAAAGGCTTTTACAACAATCTGAGCTTTCATCGTGTTGTACCGGGCTTTGTAATTCAGGGTGGTTGCCCCAGGGGTGATGGCACAGGCGGACCCGGTTACACTCTTCCTGCTGAATTCAACAAAAGAAAACATCTTAAAGGCACACTGGCCATGGCCCGCACTTCTGACCCCAATTCTGCCGGCAGCCAGTTTTACATCTGCCTCGATGCGATTCCCCACCTCGACAATCAATACACTGTGTTTGGTCAGGTGGTTCAAGGGCACGAGATACCTGAAAAGATCAAACAGGGCGATAAAATGAATATTGTGATTCTCAATGATCTGCCTGCTCCGGCAAAATGATTAAATCTCCAGTCAGGAATTCCCGATAATTCTTATATAGAAATATCCGGAGGCTGTTGAAATGATGATGTTCGGGCCAGAAAATCTGCGACAAAACGTTCTTTTACGCGATTATGTGACCTTTAAAATTGGCGGCCCGGCGGAGCTTTTTTACGAAGCCACCACCAGCGAAGGCCTGGTCGCTGCAGTTGCTTATGCCAAAGCTCGCGGTCTTCCCTGCTTCGTTATGGGCGGGGGATCAAATCTTGTCGTTTCAGACGCTGGAATTGATGGCCTGGTAATTCACAATGCCAGCCGAGACTACAGCCTGGTCGATCAACAAGCTCACCAGATAACAATTTCAGCAGGATATGATCTTGGCGAACTGGTTAAAATGGCCTATGGAAACAGCCTGACTGGAGTTGAGAGTCTGACCGGCATTCCCGGTTCAGTCGGTGGTGCAATTTACGGCAATGCCGGCGCATATGGCAGAAGCATAGCCGATATTCTCATTGATGCCGAAGTTCTTATGCCTGATGGTCAAATTTTGCAGGTTGACAACGCATTTTTCAAGTTCGATTACCGCACCAGCCGCCTTAAACAGGACAATATAATCGTTTTGAAAGCCAGGTTTCAACTCGAACCAGGTATTCGCGAAGAAATCCATGCAAAAATGGCTGACATCATGACCCAACGCCACAGCAAACACCCCGATCGCTCGATAGGCTGTGCCGGGTCTTTTTTCAAAAATCTTCCCCCACTTCCAGGTGAAAACCGCAGAAGGGCAGCGGGTGCCGTGCTAGAACAGGTCGGCGCAAAGAAAATGTCGGTTGGCGGTGCTTCGGTTTACCAAAAACACGCCAATTTCATCATTAACCAGGGAAAAGCCACCGCCGCCGATGTAAAAAAGCTGGCTCAACTTCTCAAGGCCAAAGTAATGAATGATTTCGGCATTGAACTATCTGAAGAGGTTTTGTACATCGGTCGGTAAAGCCGCAACAGATTAAATTCAACGCCCGGATTGCGCTGGCCATGAAAAAGCCAGGTCGAACCGGGCGTTTTCATTTTCTATAAATATTTCAGGAAAAATTTTCAATAATTTTGTAACCTTAGAGCAAAATTCCTGCTCTGATTAATATGATGAACGATTCAGAAGCGATAGCAATGGCTCTCAACGGCAGAGAAGAAGGCTTCAAGGCCATCTTCGCCAATCATTCCGCCTGCCTTTTCACCCATGCCCTGAGATTTACCGGTCAGCGAGAAACTGCCGAAGACCTTGTTCAGGAAACCTTCAGCGACGCCTTTCGCTTCCTCGATAGCTTCAAAGGCCAGGCCAGGCTTCGCACCTGGCTTTACAAGATCCTTTTCCGCAAGGCAATTAAGAAAAAAGAAGCGGCAACCGCCGAACTTGCATTCGACCCGGGAAAAAAGGATAAGCGCTTCGCTCACTGTGAGTTGAAACTTGACACCAGTATAATTCTTGACCTGATGGGTGAAAAAGATCGATCAATCTTGATGCTTGCCTATTGGGACGAACTAAAAATCGAAGAGATCGCTGATATACTTGAAATTTCACCGGCAAACGCCAAAGTCAGCTTGTTTAGAGCGCGACAGAAGTTTGCCCGGTTCTGGCAGCAAAACTGCCGGCAAGGAGAAAATTCTTATGAACTGTGAAGAATTCCGCATGAAAATCATTGCCGATAACCAGGATCTATCTGAACTTGAAAGCCATCTGCAAAGCTGCAGCTCCTGTTCCGCATGGCTTGAAAAAGAGCTTGCCACTCCGCCCGATGGCCTTTCAGCCGCCGAATGGAGCAATGCCACCGCCCGCTGCATGCCTGATGCCCTGCCTGTTGGCTCAGCAAGGAAAGATATTGATTCTTCACCACCAGATCAAACCGTGAAAGGAAGTTTTTTCAACGGCCTGAAATATGGTCTGGTTTTTGGTCTTTCGATCGTTACCGGCTTTGCGATTCTCGAATTAATGAGGGTAAACCCAACCGTTGACTCCTCAAAGAAAGTCGAAATAGCCAGATTCGTGGAACCAGATGAACAAAAATTGCCTGTTTTTACTGAAATGTATTTTTCTGATGTAACCTTTTTCGATTACCATGACTCAAATATTATAAGTTTCGTTGAAAACGAAAAAATTCCCTCATTTTTTGAGGAAACCCAGGAGGAAGAACTATGGAACGATCGAGATTCTGGCTGAGCATTATTTTAAGCGCTTTGATCATTGCCGGCCTCAATGTGGCCAATGCCCAACCCGGCCCGATGGAACCGGGTGAAGGACGCCCGGAAATGGGAATGGGCATGGACAGACCAGGTCCCGGCCCCGGTCCGGATGAAATGATGGAAAACCGCGAACGGATGGAGCGCAGGGGAAAATTTCCCGGCCAAAACAACCCGGAAATGGAAAAGTTTCGAAAACAGAGAAATGCAGTATCTGCAATAGCTGAAGCTCACAAAGAGCTGGCGAAGGTTTATGAAGAACAGAAAAAAATCGATGAAGCCGCCGCCGAATTGAAAAAGATCCTGACCCTTTTTGAAGCAAACCCGCTTGAAAACAAAGAAAATTGGCCAGACGAAAAGCCCTTCATGGTAATGAAAAAAATGATTCCCATTTATCATGAAATCGGGCGCTTATACCTGATAAACAATCGTCTTGAAGATGCAGAAAAAATCATGCTTGAAGGCATTGCCAAATTCGAAAAAGATGAACCTCATGCCGCTTCTAAGCTTATACTCGCTCTCAGTGACATGTATCGAAAGAATAACAAGCTCGACAAGGCTGAAGAAATGCTGAAAAAAGTCATAGAAATCAACCAGAAAGCATTGAAAGAAAAGTAAAATCAGGTTTTCCGCGGGATCAGGGCCGCCTCTGATGGTTCATTTGCCAGGCTGGGCGACCCCTGTTTTTTATGTAAATCTCCGGAATTAAACCCGGTTAAAAGAGTCTGGCAATGGATCAAGACTCACTATTTGGGCAACAGCGTGTTTTCGAGGACTAAATGAGAAAGAATCAGGTTAACTATTCACAGAGCATTTTTTGCAGCCAGCTTCATGCACTTTATGACCTTCTGCAGAAAAGACAGCAGGAAATTCTCGCCGACCCGGACTTCAATCCTGGCAACGATGAATTGAACGACGAACTGGAAGAAATTTTCTTTAAATTGAAGCTTCTGCAGGATTGCTTCGAGAAATTCTGCCCAGGCTGAATAAACCCAGAAAAAGGATTCTATGAATGAGAAACCGCAGAAACCTGCGACTTCATCGCGCCTTACAATTCCCATCGAAAACTGATTACCAATCCGGTTCATCCGTTTCCTTCGGTTTTGGTCGGCCCCGATTCTTCATCCATTCCTGAAGCTGTTGGGCATTCATGTAAAACGGGTCCATTTCTTCGATGCGTTGCGGGTCATTGCGATAGTAAAGCTGGGCCTGTTTTTCTCTTTCCTGCATTTCCCGCATCATTTTTTCGATCATATAGGGGTTGAGTTTACGGTTTTTCATGGCTCTGGCCCGCTGTGATTCCTGACCAGAAGAGTCTTTGTCTTTTTCTTGAGCCATCTCTACATCTTGGCGGTTCTGCTCTTGAGAATCTTCCTCTGCTTCCTGTTTTTGCTGGTCACTTTCGTTTTTTTCCTGCGAAGACGACTGCCCATCAGGCTGTTTTTTTTCATTTGCCTTTTGATCCTGAGCTTGAGAGTTTTCCTGGTTTTTTTCAGACTTTGCTTCGTCGGATGAATTCTTATCTGATCCCTGTTTTTGGCCATCCTGCTTCTGCTCATCAGACTGCTTTTTTGAATCGCCCTCATTGCCGTTCGGTGACTGCTGACCTTTTTGCTGTTGATCTCCATCTTTTTTCTGCTGTTCGTTGCCCGATTGATCTTTATTTTGCGACTGCTGATTCTGCTGATTTTTCTGATTTTGCTGCTGATCTTGCTGCTGCTTTTCCTTTTGCTTTTCCTGCTGCTGCCTGAGCTTTTCTTCGGCGGCCTTCAAATTGAATTCGGTTCTTTTATCTTTTTTTATTTCAAGACCCTTTTGGTACGCGTCAATAGCCCTGGCGTAATCGCCCATGCGAAAAGACGCATTTCCAAGGTTATGCAGACTGTTAAATCGAAGATCTGCATTATCGGCTTTCTCTGCCGCATCGGCAAAGTATTTTGCGGCATTTTCATACTGGCGGCGGCGAAATCTGACATGCCCCAGATTATACTTAATCGCGGCATTATCAGGCTCCGCAAATCGCGCCTGCTGAAATTCCTTCTCAGCCTGTTCAAGTTTTCCGGCTGCGAGGTAATCCAGACCCCGTGAAACACTGCCCGAAGGGCTTGCTGATGACGCCTGGCCAGAAATCAAGATATAAAAAATGGCAAAAATTAGTTTAAAACGTTTATTCATATTCTTTTCAACCAGTGATCCTTTTCCCTGGCATAGGGAATTCGTTCTGATATCATCCATTCTACCAGTAAAATCAGAAATGCCAGCAAAACCGGAAACCAGTAAAGCTCATTTCGAACCTGTCTGAATCCGCCTGAAACTGCTGAGCGCTTTATACCATCGAGGCCGGCGACCACATCTCTCGCACTGGAAATGTCGTTGGCCCTGAAATATTGGGCGTTGGTTTCGTCGGCAATTTTTTTGAGCACAGCATCTTCAAGCTTTGACACCACCAGGCGGCCATTATGCTTCTTGTAAACCATTTCACCGAACCAGGTCTGGCCTTCGGGGATATAGCCGCCCTTTTCACTACCAACCCCTACGGTAAAGACCGGTATTGATTTTCGCCCAGCCTCTTCAATAGCGGCGTTAACCCTTTTGGAATCAGGGTCTTCGCCATCGGAAAAAACAAGTATTGCACGGCTTTGTGAAGCATTCATGTCAAATCTGTCAATTGCCGTTTCAATTGCCCCCGCCAGATTGGTTCCCTGACGGGCAAGAAGATCAGGATTAACCCTTTCAAGAAATGTCAGAAAAGAATTCTTATCTCGTGACAACGGACTCTGTACCATGGTTTCGCCAGCAAAAACAACCAGACCCACCCGGTCTTCTCGCAGCCCGTTGAGCATTCTGGCAATTATCGCTTTGGCTACATCTAGTCGCGAATTGCCGTCGATATCACGAGCACTCATGGATTTGGAAATATCAAGGGCAACAACCAGATCAAAACCCATTCCCATAACCTCTTCCTCGGTAAAACCGCCCTGAGGTCTTGCCAGACCCATGCCAATCAATAGCATAGCCAGCAAAATCATTATCCACTTTAAAATTGGTCGGCGGGTCGGCTGGTGCCCGGCAATTCGCTGCATCATAACACTGCTGGCAAAATTCATTCGTTTGCGCTGCAGACTTGCTGCCGCATGACGCCAGAGCAAAGTTGCCCAGATAACACTAGCTAATAAAATCAACAGGTTTTCACTACTTTTAAACATTTAAAATACTCTTTGGAAAATTCTGCTGCGCAGGTAAATTTCAACCAGAAGCAGGCAAAATGCGGGAGCCAGAAACCAGTAAAAGCGCTCGGAATATTGAACTGTTCGATTTACATCTATTTTTCCCTTTTCCATCGAGGCAATTTTCTGATAGATTTTTTCAAGCGCTTCGTTGTCAGTTGCCCGAAAATACAGCCCCGATGTCATGAATGCAATGTCTTTAAGCAATTGCTCATCAATTTTTGGAATATATAATGAACCATCATTATTCTGGGCATACATTTTTCTACCACCGCGATAAATCGGAATCGGTGCGCCCTCTATACTGCCAACACCGATAGTATAGATTTTTATCCCCTTGTCGGCAGCGATCTTTGCCGCCTCAAGCGGATCAACCACTCCGGCATTATTTTCCCCATCAGTCAACAGAACGATAACCTTATCACGCTTTTCACTGGTTTCGGGGGCAAGCTTGTAAACTGCATTGATGATTGCATCACCGATGGCAGTTCCATCAGCCTTAATCATACTCAAAGAGGTTCGCCGCAACAACTCGGTAACTACCCCGTAATCTATGGTCAGCGGACATTGAGTCAGCGAAAGACCGGCAAAAACAACCAGTCCCAGTCGATGATCCACCAGGCCGGAAATGAAGCTTTCAGTTATTTTCTTGGCGGCACTGAGCCGGTCTGGTTTGAAATCTTCGGCAGCCATACTGCCGGAAACGTCCATGGAAATCATGATGTCGATGCCCTGCCGCGTAACCTCTTCTCTTTCGATACCATATTGAGGCTGCATAAGAGAAAAAATAACCAGCACAAGAGTGCAAAGCCTCAAAAGATCGGGAAGAAAACCCAATCTTGAACGCCATGAACGATGAATGCCAGTCGAAAGAAATGCCAGCGGGAACCTGATTCCGCCCTTTCTGGCACTTTGCTGAACCAGAAATTTATAAGCAAGCACAATCGGGATCAAAAATAAAAGCAGAAAAAATTCCTGACTGTTGAATCTCATTTTTTCCACCCCTCAGCCTTGATCAATCCAGTCAGAATTTCAAGAAGCTTTTCAGGCGTTGAATCAATCTGATCGCCCATGAATTTGACCCGGTCACAGTCATCAAAAAGTCCGCAAGCTCTGCGACGAAGTTCTGGAGAGCTGTTTAGCAGACTAGCCATCATTTCATCAGAGGTCGAAGCCATGCCAAGGCCAATTTGATAACGTTCAAACAGATAGCTCTTCAAAATTGCAGCAAGAGATTCGCAAATTTCTTTCATCTGCCTCTTCTGCCAGACAGGAGAAAGTTTTAAGCGTTCAATCGCTCTGATTGCCATTTTTTCAGGGTCAGGCCTGATGATAATTCTTTCGCGGCTGGGTTCTTTTTGCAGCCATCGGTAAAATAGATACATTAACAGAAGAACAAGGGCCCATAAAAAAATCTGGCTTAAAAACTGTAACCACGGAAAGGGTACGGAAACTGGCGGCATCAAATCGTATATTTCTTCGCCCGGCGGAAGTGTGGGCAAATCTGCCGATGGTGTAGCAGCGGCCGAAAACAAAAAAACAGATTTTTCCTTTAGGTCAGAAACTTTCATTTTAATCCATTATTTGTTTAGTTTGTTTTTACACTTTCCGAGGCGGTTTTAAAAAACGCATCTTCGATAACCTGCTGGTTGATTTTCATCTCTTCCTTCGCCGCCAGCTCAGCTATTCTGCGGCCAAGCAGCTCCTGCTGTTTCTGCTCGGTCAGGCTTCTTCGGGCTATTTCCCTGACCTGATCATCGGGCATTTTTTCACCCGGTGCAAATTTATGTATCTGATAAACCAGGTATTTTTCACCAATTCGCAACGGGCCAAAAAATTCGTGCTTTTCAGCTTCGGTGAAATTCAGGCTGCGAATCTCCTGGGGCAGCTGCGAAACCGGCAACTCAATGCGATCTGCCAGAACTTCTGCGGCCATTCCGTCAACCGATTCACCGCCCTGTTTCTGTCTCAGGAAAGTTTCTGCCAGACCCGCATCAGCAAAAGCAAAACACGAGTAGTTTACCCTGTCACTGCCAACAAACTGGCGGGCATTTTTGGTGATAAAATCAGTTATTTGCGCATCAGAAATCTGCATGTCGCCGAGCACATGCTTTTCAAGGTAAATTTTCAGTTTGAGATCATTTTCAAAATCTCTTATTTGCCTGATGAATTGAGGATCTCGCTCGACTCCATCGCGGTCAGCAGCGCGTCTTAGCAATTTCTCGCGAGCCATTGCCTGAACCATGGCCTCGATCTGCTGTTTTTCCAGAGACTTTTCGTCAATATTCATCTGCCTCATTCTTTCACGCAGGTCTTCAATCGAAATCACCGGCTTATTGCCAATTCTGACGATCGTATCTGATGCAACCTGGTTTTCAACCGGGTTAATGCCTTTATCGAGCATCTGTCGGCGATCAACATCGTAAGTCCGGCCAAGGCGGGTCAGGCAGAAGCGAATATCATTTTCAGTTGCTGATGCGGTTTCAGGAGAAAAAGTTCTGATGAAAACCAGCTCACCCAAAGCCTTTTCATATTGATACAATTCTTTCATGTAAATGTCAGCCAGAGCCTGTCTCATTTTCAGGCTTTTTTGTGCATAGGGCTGTCGGCTGATCGACTCTTCAAGAACGGCTGCGGCTTTTTCGGGTAAATCATAAGCAAGAAGTTCAGCGGCAAACTGCTCTTTTTCATAACCGGTCATCTTGCGGGTCTGATAATAATGCCAGGCTAACACCAATGAGAGTGCCAGGCCAATCATAACCAGCAACAGCACCGCATCGAGTTTTTTTGCAATTCCTCTTAGACTGTTCATAAAAACCTCGTGATTCCTTATTTTGCAAGGGTCATGCGCTTTTCCCGCTCAGAGAAAAGCTTAACAATAGCTTTAACCACCGACTCTCCGGCGAGAATTTCTATCGTGTCGATTCCAAGCTGACGACAGCGGCCTGTGAGTGCCGATTCGTCTTTTTGCCTTCTTCTTATCAGCTCTTCAACCGCCGAGCGGTCTGAAGTATCAAAAATCGCTTCATCACCAGTTTCCGGGTCTTCAATTTCAATTAGACCAACGTCTGGAATCTCGTGTTCGCGGGCGTCACGCAGAAGAACCAGAATAAGATCGTGACGGGCAGAGGTAATTCTTATTTCACGGTCAATCGATGCAAGATTGATGGCATCGGTAACCATAAAGATAATTGATCGGCGCGTCACCGTAGTGTTAAGAAAATTAAACACCGGTTTGAGATCAGTCTTTTTTCTCTTCGGAACAAAGTAAAGAAGATCGCGTATCAATCTCAGAATGTGGGTTTTGCCCTTGGCTGGCTGAATGTATTTTTCAACTTCATCGGTAAACATGCACACGCCAACCCGGTCGTTGTTTTTTTCAGCAGCAAGGCTCATTGCCGCAGCGAACTCAACCGCTGTTTCACGTTTTTCCCGGGAACCTGAACCAAACTCCATCGATGCCGACAGGTCGAGAGCAACAATCACCTGCAATTCTCGCTCTTCAATATGTTCGCGAACGTGAAAATTCCCGGTACGGGCACTAACCTTCCAGTCAATTGAGCGAAACTCGTCGCCCCTGTAATATTGCCTGATTCCGGCAAATTCAATTCCCCGACCCTTGAAAACTGATCGGTATCCGCCGGCGTATAGAGACTCGACCAACTGCCTGGTCTTTATCTCTATTCGGCTTACTTCGCGAAGCAGCTCTTTTGGCAGCATTAAAAAAGTTCTCCCTTATGGCACCGCAACGCCATCGCGAATTCTTCTAACCAGCTCATCAGAAGTAATTTCATCGGCCTCAGCTTCATAAGTGGGAATTACGCGATGCCGCAAAATTTCCGCCATGACCGCCTTTACATCATCTGGTTTCACAAAAACTCTTCCCATCATCATCGCACGGCTGCGAGCAGCCCTGGTGAGATAAATCGAAGCACGTGGCGACGCGCCATACCTGATGTAGCCTTTGAGATTCAGCGAATATTTTTCCGGGTTTCTGGTAGCATCAACTATTCTTAAGATGTATTCGACGATCTTGTCATCGACGTAAACCTCGCGAGCAAGTTGACGCAAGGCAATCACTTCTTCAGCAGCCAGCACCGGCTCAACAATTTCGATCTCATGGCTTTTTTCCTGCAATCCCATCTTTTTCACGATCGAGCGCTCTTCTTCAAATGAAGGGTAATCAACCTGAACTTTAAAAAGAAAACGGTCAACCTGAGCCTCACTCAGCGTGTAAGTGCCCTCGGTTTCGATGGGGTTCTGAGTGGCCAGCACCAGAAAAGGCTCATGCAACTTGAAGGTTTCATGTTCAATGGTCACCTGCCGCTCTTCCATCGACTCCAGCAGAGCACTCTGAACTTTAGCCGGTGCCCGATTAATTTCGTCTGCTAATATGAAATTGGAAAAAATCGGCCCTTTATGCGTCTGAAATTCCGCGCGTTTCGGGTCAAAAATTCTGGTTCCGATCAAGTCTGCGGGCAGCAGATCCGGGGTAAACTGAATGCGCGAAAACCCTGTTTTAATGGTTCTGGCGAGGGCCTTTACCGCCAGGGTCTTTGCCAGACCCGGAACCCCCTCAAGAAGAATGTGACCATCAGTAATCAGTGCCAGAATAAGGCTCTCAAGCAATTCTGACTGACCAACCAGAACTTTTCTAACTTCAGTCCTGATTTTATCAACAGTTTTTTGTGCACTTTCGATTCTTGTCTGAAGTTCAGCGTTTGCGTTCATCTTTCACTCCGTATCAATTTAATCAATTACTGCAAGAACAGTCCGGGCATCTTCTTCGATTGCCGCACAAGAACGAGCCGGGCATTTCCCCGCATACATAACCATTTCCATGTCTGATGCCAATCTTACCGTTGCCTGCCTGGTTGAATCAGAGGGGCTTAAATCCCTGATTCGCACCATCATTTCATCAGGTGTCATATCTTCTCTCAAACTCTCACCGCTCCCTACTGCAGCCTGTCGAAACAGATCAAAGAATTCACGATAAAATTCCGCGTCCGCTTCCGGGCATTTTTTCTTTAGATCAGCGATGGCCTGCGGGAAATTAATTCGAATGCGGGTCTTGGGTGCAGACTCTACAGGTGAGACCCGAGATTCATCGGCAAAACCAACAATTTCTGCATCTTCGACTACTCCCGGGCCACTTGTTGCTTTCCCTGAAAGGGAAGCAAGATAAGACAGCAAAAACGGAATACTCAAAACAATTATCATTGCAACGCCGCCCACCAAAAGATATCTGAAAAGAGAACTCTCATGAGGTGCCGCTTTTGCAGTAGGAGTCGGGTCATCCGGTTTCGGATCTTCCGGGGGTAGAACTTTAACCGCGATAGGTTTAGAACTGTATGTTTTGCCATCAGGGCCAGAAAAAGAGAACGCAGGTATTTCTTTCTGACCAGGCTCACGCGGCACCAGCTCAAGAACCACCTGACTTTGGGTGACCCCCTGGCCATTAATGAAGCTTGTACTGTGGCCTGTACGGGATGAGGCAATGTCAAACCCTGGAATATCATTGATTTCAGGCGTCATAGACCGAGCCACGCCGCCGCTTCCAATATGATGCGTAATGCTGATCACCAGATTGAGTGACTCACCGAAAGCCACTTCAGGCTTATCGACCTGGGCTTCAATCTCATATTGAGCCATTGATTGAATGGGCAGCAGTAAAAAAAACAACAGCAATATGGGTAAAACCTTCACCGTTTACCTCCATTTTGTCTTTCATCAGCTTTGACTGGCATATTCTTAAAAAGTTCCCACTTTTTAGCAAGTTGATTTTTTTTTCGGATATGGTAACCTTTATACATGAAAAACAGCCCGCCAATTTCGTACATTTTCAGCTCATCAATAGAGCTTACAAGAACCTGCCATCAGCGTTGCGCCTACTGTGCCTTTTATCGGGAAGACGCCCCGCTGCTGGCAATTGAAGAATTGCTGATCAAGCTCGATGAACTTTCGCGCAAGGAGGCAACTGAAGTAGTTTTTCTCAGCGGCGAATCCCCCCAGGAATATCCCTACATTCAGATTGAGCTTCATCGCAACGGTTTTTCTTCTTTTTCCGATTATCTGATTCGTTGTTGTGAAATGGCTATTGAACGCAATATGATGCCGGTTCTTTCGACGGGTTATATCGATGAATTCACTGCGGAAAGATTTGCGAATGCCGGTTGCGTCGTAAGAATAAACCTGGTTGCCGCTTCATTGTCCAAAGATGGCCAGGCTCACCAAAAAGCCAGAAATCGAAACCCAAGCACCGGAAAAGCTTCGATCGAAGCCCTTCATAAAGCCGGGGTTCCCTATTCAATCGGGTTTCTCATTGGCATCGGTGAAACCGAAGAAGAAAGAACCAGATATATAAACGAAACGGGAAGATTCTGCACCGCCGACCCCTATCTTCAGGATGTCAGGATTATACCGTTTCAACCTGTTTCAGGCAGTGAGATGAGCAATCGTCCGCCACTTCCATATTCTGCGGTTGAAAAAGCCCTAATCTCGGCAAAAGAAGTTTTTCCCGTTCATCATCTTTCTGTCCCTCCCCATTTGTTTTATCGTTTTCCCGACCTGGCACCAGGCGGCATGAACGATCTTGGTTCAGTACCCATACTCACTGGTGATCCCACACATCCAGAATACCCGGTACCGTCAATCGAAACCATTAAAGCAAGATTAGAAAAAATAAATCTGGTTCTTTTTGAAAGAGGCACCAATTGCACACCAGCAGCAATAAATCGCCCGGAAATCGCCATTGCGCTTCAAAAAAACCGACACGATATCGAGCAACGGAATTCCTCAGGGCTTAATTTAATCGACAACGATCATTGCTTCGTTTGTGGAAATCGCAACGATTTTGGTCTTCATATCCCCATGAAGGAATCAGTTAAAGACGGCACCTGCACCTTCTCCTGGACTCCTGGCCCCTCCTTTCAGGGCTATGCCGGAATCGTTCACGGCGGCATTCTCAGCACATTGCTCGATGAATCAATGGCCCATGCCGTTATGGATGGAGGAATCAAGGTTGTCACTGCCGACATCAGGGTTCGCTTTCATCGCCCTTCACCGGTTGGCATTTCATTGAAGTTCATTGCCACAAGAGTTGGACAGCGCAAAAATCTGCATTTTGCCCGGGCCAGCGTATTGTTGCCCGACGGCACCCTTCTTGCTGAGGCAGAGGGCCGATTTGCAGAAATTTGAAAGGAGTGGAAGCATGAAAAACAAAAACGAACAGCTGAAAGTAACCATTTTTACCCCGCAGCACAAAATCACCGGGCAGATTCATCTTTATGAAAATAGCCGCCTAAGCGACATTCTCAATACCGAAAGTCTTGCCAAAGATTTTCTGCCGATTACTCTGGCTGAAATAACTGATTTAAAAAGCGGAAATATCGTTACTGCAAATTTTATTTCGGTAAACAAACATCATATTGAACTGGTCTTGGAAGATATTTAATTAAACATTTAAACGGAGCAAGGGAATGAAGTTCACAATTCGAAACAGAAAGGCACTGGTGCCTTTTTTTGCATTAATATTTTCTCTGATTCTGCCCCTGCAGATTCTTGCAACAGGCACTGAGCTGATAATTTTTCACACCAGTGACATACATGGCAGCATAGCCGCCCATGCAGACCCAACTGATAAAGATGAACCAAGACCCTTGATTGGCGGATTCGCAGTCCTGAAAAACCTTATGGACGCATGCAGGGCTGACCCTGCCAACTCAAATGCCAGAATTATGTATCTTGACAGTGGTGACTACTTTCAGGGAACCCCTGTGGTTGACCGAACTAAAGGCGCGGTGATGATAGATTTTATGAATAGAATCGGAGTTGAAGCAGCAACGCTGGGCAATCATGAATTCGATTATTCATATGAAAATCTGGCAAAGCAAATGGAAAAAGCCAAATTTCCCGTGATCTGCTGCAACGTTCTGGAAAAAGCTACCGGTCGCCCGGTTCCATTTGCAAAACCTTACCTGGTTTTAGCCCATCGAGGCTTCAAAATTGGGATAATCGGCGTCGATACCCCCGAAACCCCATCTATTTCGGTGGAAAAAAACGTAAAAGGCCTTGATTTTCGTGCTCCTGAGCCTATTGTCCAAAAAATCGCCGACCGGTTGAAAGCCGCCGGAGTTGATTTCATTATTCTCCTGTCACACCTGGGGTACGAATCAGACCTCAAGTTTGTCGAAAAAGTTCGCGGAATCGACCTCATCCTTGGTGGTCACAGTCACACCCTGCTTTCCCAACTTGTGCGACATGGCCCCGAAAATACCCCGATTGTTCATTCAGGATCCTCACTGGAATATACTTCTGAGGTAAAAATTCTTTTGAAAAAAGGCGAAAAGCCTGTTATCGAAATGATTTCGCACCCGCTTTACGTCGAGAAAATTGGTCTTGACACCGAATTTGCAATGATTGAAGAAGAATACCTTAGAGAAATTAGAATAGAAATGGCACGTCATCTAGGGGTGAGCAATGTTAACCTTTACCGTGGGATTATTGGTGGCGATTCCCCTGAGGGATCTTTTCTGGCTGATGCGATAAGAGAGGCTGTTAATGCAGATCTTGCCTTCATAAATTTTGGAGGAATAAGGCAACCCCTGTTTAAGGGCGAACTGAATGTCGAAAGCGCCTTTCTGGTTCAACCATTTGACAATCGCATCGAAATTCTCAACATGACCGGTGCCCAAATTTACGACATGCTTGAAAGGGCCGTTTCCAACAAATTTGTCCCCATGGATCAGGCAGACAAAGATTATGCGATGACTTATTTCAGCATTAAGGCTGATGGTCTTAAGAGAGTTGTTGGCCCTGACTACGGCTACCTCTATCCATCCAATTTGAAAATTACCTTTGACCCTGCCAATGAGCCGATGAAACGCCTGGTTAAAGTTGAGTTTCCTGATTCAACTCCACTCGACCCCAAGAAAAAATACCGGGTTGCCCTCAATGATTTCATCGCCGGTGGTGGTGATGGATTCACCGTTCTTAAAGAAATAACTGACCGTGAAAAAACTGAGATTCTCGTTAGAAATGCTCTGATATCACATATTGAGAGGGTGAAAGAAATCAGAGCCCGACCCGAGAAAAGAATGTTCAATCTCAGGCTGACTGAAGAAAGTATCGACTGATGGCTGCAAAAGCCTGGTTCAAAGATCGGCTGAACGATCATTATTTGCTCAAGGCAAGGGCAGATGACTTTAGATCAAGAGCTGCTTACAAGCTTGAAGAAATTGATCTGAAATACAAGCTGATCAAATCAGGCTTAAAAATTCTTGATCTTGGAGCTGCACCTGGCAGCTGGTCGCAATATGCCATGCGCAAGGCTTCTGGCAAGGCGAAAATTATTGCCATCGATCTGCTTGAAATTCAACCTATCGATGGAGTTACCATCATTAAGGGCGACATCCGCGACCAACAGAATCAACAGAAAATTCTTGATCTTGCCCCTTCAGGTCTCGATCTCATACTCAGCGACATGGCCCCCGATACGACGGGGGTGCATCATGCCGACACCGAAAATTCGGCACTCCTGGTTCATCTGGCTCTTGATATCGCTGAGAAACTGCTTAAACATGGAGGTTCATTCGTTGCGAAAGTTTTTGAAGGCGCAGAATATAAAGCGCTGATTGATCGAACCCGAAAACTGTTCGGCTTTGTAAAATCTTTTAACCCAAAGGCCTCATTAAATCGCAGCCGAGAGGTTTTCATGGTCGCCCGGCAGTTTAAAACAAATAAATGAATCGCACCAATTATTATTTTGTATAAAATCAAACAATGATTTGATCATTCTTTCAAAACGAAAAGGGTTGAATTGAATCATTTAAAATGTTATTATTGCAAAAATTTTTATGGAGGGTATCTCAAGCGATGAAAAAAGTTATCAGTGTTCTAATTCTCGTTGCCTTTATCGGCAGCATGGTTGTTATGACCGGTTGTTTTGGTGGTAACGACGGACTCGGCGTCGGTCTGGCAGTTTTTGCCCTGGCAATCATAGTTTCCTCAGGTGGAGCCGGGGCTCCGACAGTATTCGCAGCAAACACCCGCGCTGACGTCAGATACGCCCTTTCAGAAGCAGTTGACAAATCAAAAGTTACCATCAGGATTTTCCCCCTCAAAGATGGCGTTGAACAGGGAACCGGCACCGAAATTCCCGCCGCCGACATCACCTGGGATGACGCCGATAAAGATGGCAGCTATCAGCTCAAAGCTACCCCGCAGATCTCTCAGCTCGATGGCTACAATGAATATCGGGTTAAAGTTTTTTACAACGGTAATACCAAGCTGCTTGAAGGCGTGAAATACCTCAAGACTGCAGATAAAACCGGCACTCAGAACCTTGAAGTAAGCCCGACCTCCACCGCAAAAGCCCTGATTTATGACGCTTGGAAAAAGAAAGCAACGACCGATACCTATCAGACATTTGAATTCAATCTTGGCAATACCGACATTTCTGCCGTTGTAAACCAGGTTACTACAGAATTTGCTAAAACTTCCTCGACGGTAGCTCCTGATTACACCACAGCAGCAGTAACTACTGAAGTTAATATCGTCAGTAACAATACCCCAACAGCTGAGGTCGTAACTACTTACTCTATTTCAGGTTTTGTAACTGCTGCCGATGGTCTTTCTGGTCAGACCGATGCAATGATGACTCTTTACCGAAAAGCTGACAGCCAGATGGTTGCCGAAACCATGACCAATGCCGGCAATTACACACTCACCAATGTACCCGATGGAACATATGTTCTGGTGCCCACAAAAGCCAACCACTCTTACAATCCTTCTGAAAGAGAAGTAACGGTTAACGGAGCCAATCTGACCGGTATCAATTTCCAAGCCACCTTTGCCCCATCGGTTCGCTGACTTTATTAATTGTCATCGAAAATCGCCCGACTGCACCAAAAGTGCAATCGGGCGATTTTTTAATGAAATCGGTGAATGAAATCTCAACAAAACAAACGAATCAAATGAAAATTGTATTATTCATAAATAAAATCAAAAGACCCGCTCCAATTTCCAACGGGCTTTTTCAATGCTATTTTTTATTATTGTTGTTTTTCTGCACATTATTAAGCCATAGCCTATCTGCACAAACCAATCGCACAATTTTCAAAGTACCGTTTAAAATTGGTGGTCAGTTTTATGATTACCAGAATTACCGCAAGATACCATACATTCATGGAGGCACCGACTTCTGTGCTCCTGCAGGTACCAGGGTATTCAGTCCGGTTTCAGGCCAGGTTTACATCAACTCTTATCAAATTGTTGCAAGCTCTTCGCCTCTGCAATTTACCTATATTCGCCGGCCGTTTCGCCGGGGCGAGACTTCAAATACCAGATATCTCGAAGTAGCGGTTGAAGACGCGCAAAAAAATCTCTGGATGTTTCGCCATATCGCCCCCAACTCCGTTCCACCCATGTTGTTTTCTCGCGCAGAGAAAGGCCTGCCGGTTGAAGCCGGAACAGAACTTGGTCGGATAGGCCAATGGCCGGTATCGGTAAAACCAGAACCAGGAAATTACCATCATATTCACGTTGAAATTCTGGCGTCTGATGGCGTCTATCTGAATCCTGCCCAAATGCTTGCCGCACCCAAAGATTATTACGCACCCGAGATCCATGATTTATATTTCATCGATCATGACCGCAATCGTCTTTTCAAAAGAGCTCCCCATCCGGTGGTTCGCGGCAGAATAAGCATTATTGCAGGTATTACCGACCGAATGAATGATGCAGCTTATCGGCACTCGGTATATTCAGCATCTCTGGAAATTATCAGATTAAACCCAAAGCCCGAAACAATTAGAAATCGGCTGGTCTATCGTTTTGACAAACTGCCTTTTTCAGGCGACCGTACTCAGCTTGCATCGATAATCTACCGCGATAGAATCGAAGCCGATGGCTACAGCATCTTTGCCAATGGCAGTGACGGGCCCCGCTTTTTTCTTCTTAATCTCACCGCCGGGGATGTAAAAAGGGGCTACGATTCTTACAATTGCCTCGATACCGGGCTATTGAGCAATGGCCTCTATCGGTGCGTGGTAAATGTTGAAGACATGGCAGGCAACCGTCGCACTGCCATTCAGGATTTTCTGGTAAAAAACTGAATTATACCATTCCCATGAGAAACAAACGTGTTGTAACTATCTGAAGCGGATTACCATATTTTCAAGTTTTTATTTGAACGGTAAAAACAGTCCCGCCCAGATTCAGCCTGGCCCCGGATGCGATTTGTGTTTCACCCTTTACCGCCTGCCCGTCGAGTTGCGTGACGTTGCTGTCGGTGAGAGCTTTAATTATGACTTTGTCTGCATTTTTAAAAAACATCACATGCTCACGACTGATTTCAGAGCCAGTCAGCACCAGCTGATTATCTCGTCTTCGGCCAACTTTTATCACTTCGCCGGTGGCTTCAAATTTCTGACCGCCCTCGTCAATCAGTTCTATTTTCATTTGAGCCGTTGCAGTTTTTCCTGGCAAGCTTCCAACCCGCTCTTCAAGCTCTGTTTTCACCACAGAACGCTGTGAAGTTCGCTCAGGGTCTTTAATCGTTTCATGATTTCCAGAAGCTGGCTGAAATTTTTCCTTAACTGGATCAGGCGGTTCATTTAAATTATCAACCGACTCCGCTTTCTGGTTTTCCTTGTTATGGCTGTCATCAAAATACATCTTTCTTGCCTTTTCAAGTTCTTCATAATTCATGAAAAGTGATTTTGTCGACATCATCGCCGGGGCACTCTTTTGAAAACGCCATACCTTCAAACCAATAAGCAGAAGCGCGATTCCCCCGGCAAGAATGAACCATGAGTAATTTTTTGAAGAATCATCGCGAACCAGTTTTACCTCAATTTTCTTCCCTCCGCCGACATCGCGAACAGTTACAAAACCACCGGTTGGACCGAGAGGAAGAAATTTCAGCTCGTAACAGACTTCACCGCCTGAAATCTTTGGCTCGATTTCTATTAAACTGTCGTTACGCATTTGAATATCTGGCGTTCCCTGAACCGCACCCATGAACTGAAATTTTCCCTGCTCGGTTTCGATGGAAATTTTGCGATCAACACCTGGATCTGCAGTTATTCTTACAACAAAAAGATCCCCCGGGGTCACCTGTTCCGGAATTTCTGCAGAGGCCGCAAAAATCTTTACCGATGACGAAAGAAAAAGCAAAACCATGAAAAGAATAATGGCATTTTTATTCACATCACATGCCTTTCTGCCAGCCGGGAAACCATTTCATCAGCTCTTCAACGCTGGCCTTATGGGGTCCTCGCGAACCAAACAGTCGTTTAATAAAATTTCTTTTAGCTCTTTTTTCGGTTCTTTTCTGTAGAGATCCGGCAATAATTTCCGGTTTATCCCATGTTCCAGAAAGATTCAAATCAACAAAAGGAATTCCGGTCTGACGATCCTGAATGGTTGCCGACAGACGTCCAAGTTTTTTGCCAAGGTCTGTATGCCTGAGGCTCTGAGGATTAAGCATCAGCTTTCCGGAAAGTTTCAGTGCTACCGGGTCGAATTCACTGTTACCCAATTCAAGACGCATATGTGGACCAGCAAAAAGACCGTCTGCAATCAGCAGTTTACCCGCAAAACCTGAATCTTCTTCGGTGGTAACATAGAAATTCAATTGACCTTCACGAAAATCAGGCTGCTCGATAAAATCCACTCCCACTTTATCCATGGTCTTAGGATCCACCAGAGGTATTCTGGGAATGAACAAATTTTTGAAATTCAGGTTAAAAACAGCATCGCGCGCCCCGCTGCTTTCCCAGTTGGCTTTTAGTTTACCATCAATAATTCCTTTGATGGAATCAGCATCTTTCATTTCAAGCTTTGACAGATCGATGCCTGAAAGACTGCCCTCAGCATTGAAAACAAAAGGTTGTTCCCGGGAAAAAATTCCAGAAGTCGGCTGCATTTCAATTAAACCATTTAAAAGACCCAGCTTAACCTTATCGATTTTAAACATGCCACTTCCGGCATTATAATCAAGTTCAAGACTGTTTTGCCCGACAGGAAAATTAAATTCCTGGCCGTCTTTTTTCCAGGCAATTTTCATTTTGCTGCTGCTGACCTGTGTTTTTAAACGCGGCTCAGCAAGAGTACCCTCCACCTCCAACTTGCCATCTAACCATCCCTCTTCGGGGAAACTCAATGCTTCGATTTTCATTCCACCCATCATACCCAGGATATCGGTTGGAAAAAGCTTTTCAACCGCGCCTTTAAGCATAAGTTTGCCCGAAAAAAGCGGGTCTTCGATAAATCCCTCAGCAATCTTGAATTTTGATCGCCCAAAGCTTGCCGAACAGTCATTTACTCCAATTCTGGCATAAGAACCATCAGATCGGCCCTCAAACCGCAACAGACCGCTGACTTTTTCAAATCTGTCTTTAAGTGCTGAATAACCGATCGAAACATCGGTTAGACGGGCCTGGCCAACCGCAAGTATTTTTTCAGAAGAACCACTCAGGGAAAAATTGCCATCGATCAAACCATTATTAACATCAATTTTTTTTGCATATTCAGATGGCAAAAATCCGTTGATTAAATAGTTTGCCAGGTCAGCCGCTTTTAAACCGCCCAGTTTCAATTCAATCTTTTCAAAAACCGGTTTAAGCCCCTGCCCTTTTCTCATTAAGCCGGCTTTTCCAAACAGTTCAACACCTGCTTCAAGTATTTTTCCGTTTATTTTTTCAACATCTATGCTGAAAAGGTCATTTCCCCTCTTAATAAAACTTGCTTTACCATTGAGATTTCTTGCAGTCAATTTCTGACTACGACCGCCTGATTCTATTGGAAAATCGAGGTTAATATTTGAAAATTTTACATTCCCATCTGAATCTGGAGAGAAAAGGCTTCCTGACAAACCTGCATCAGCCGAGAACTTTCCAGAAAGTTCAAATGGTATTTTGAATTTACCGATACGGGCTATTTCGCGGGAAAGATTTTCAATGTTTCCGCTGTTTATTTTTACATCGAATTTCCTGATCTTTTTGCTTGCAAGATTAATTGCCCCACCTGCTTTCACGCCCGTGGAAAAAATTTCTGAGTCTGCTGAAAATTTAATCTCAGGGTCACGAGTCGAAAAAAACTGGCGCGCTTCGGCTTTTGCCATGGTTTTACCCAGATCGAAGCTTACATCTTTTACCTTTATAAATGCTTTTCCCGCCGTAATTTCGGCTGCATAATTCTGATCAGATGTCTTGATCATTGCATGAAATGGCAATTTCGCGAGAAAATTATTGTATGACAAATTCAGAGCAGGAAATTTGATCCAGCCATCGAGTTTTGGATCTTTCAATAATCCGCGACCGAGAAAGGCAAAATCAAATGCTCCACCAATACTCATCGGATACTTTTTAAAAAAATGTTGCCCCTCAGGCTGAGTAACAAGCGCTTCAAGTATCCTTGAAAAATTGTCTCCCCCACCCTTGCAGCTCAATTCATCTATAGTTCCAGAGGCAAGATTTGCCTTGACCATTGCGCTGACTTTTATGCCAAAAAAATCACCGGCAGCGTTAAGATTTGATGCCCCGGGCAGCTTTCCAGAAGCCAGGTCAAGTATACCGGTGGTAAACTCGGCCGAAAAATTATCAAGCCACAGTGGCTTTTTCCGACGCACCAGCCTCATTTTTTCAAGGTCAAAATTCACTCGGTTCAAAGAAGATTTTGAATTCAGATTTGCAGAAAACAATCTGCTGCCCTTGAGTTCTATGCAGTCAAAATCAGGCTTTTGTTTTAAACCAAGGCTTTTTTGCGCTCTCTCAGACGTAATGACAAATGAAGCCCCTTCTACTCCGCCATTTAAAGCAAGATCGAAACTTGAAACAAAAGGACGTTGGGCGGCCAGTTCGACCGCACCCGATGCGTTGAACCTAAGGTTGTCAATAACAGCACTCATATTTACAAGCGAAAGAACCCCATCCGAAAATCTTGCCCCGCCGTCGATTCGCACCTGATCGGCCTCATTCTGACGGCTCACGATCCGTGCGCCATTAAAACTGAAATCAAGATCGGCATTTTTCCAGTCATCGATTGTTGGAAAACTTGTATTGATTTTCAACGGGCCAACCAGATCGATGCGGTTAAACCACGCAAGAATCTGATTGCCGATCTGATCGGGAAGCACATTCAAAGGCAGAATATCTACAGCACGGCCATCTTTCTCTAGTCCTGCTTCAATTTTAAAATCACGATAAACAACATTTTTTCCTTCAATCTGCCGGTTCACATCAATCTTTGCCCGTCCTGAGTTTCGGTTAATATTTAGAGAAAGTCGGTGAAATCCAGGCTTTTCCCGGGCATAGTTCCCGTTGAGTTTCATCAAATCACCCATGATATTGGCGGTCAAAGCGGCTTTAATATTGCTTTCGTCCGAATAATTTATCTCGCCCTGATGAATTGACTCAATGTTTTTTATTTTTACCTGTAACTTCTTAAGTTCGGCAATCCTGTTTTTTGCAGCAATCTCGGCATCAAGAGCCTGAATTTCAGGGGAAAAAGGGACTTTTATCCTTATACCGGCAAGTTTCAACTCAATATCAGAATCATAAAAATTTTTTCCATCAGGAGTCTGGCAGAAAAGTTCCAGAGCCCCTTTAATTTCTGAGCCATCAGCCAGAATGGGCGTAAAAACTGAGGCAAAATCAGAAATTTTAAGTGTTCCACTCAACCCCGAAATTTTTTCAGGCAGGCTTTTATGCCCACGCTCAATGACCCATTCAAGATTGAGGCGATCTCTCATGCGACCATCGTAAAAATTTACTTTTCTTCCTTTCAAGCCCAGGTTTTCAACCGCAAGATTGAAATTCTGACCAATCGCATCAAAAGAAACGGTGAAGTTCCCGCTTTGCTTTGTTCTCGTTACTTGAAACCTTAAAAAATTCTGATTTTCAGAAGTGGCAACCGAAAGAATATGAGAGACAAATTTTTCTGCGGGGTATTTTTTAAGAGTCATGCCAATTCCGCTTATCTGATAGGTTCTGGTGGGAAATTTCACCAGCCTTTTAACGAATTCATCAACAATCAACTCACCTGGTTCGGGTATAAGAATTGAAAGATTTTTCACACTGATATCAGTAAGGTAGTTATCTGCCAGAACCTGAGCCGCAGCTCTTTTCTGCCAGTCAGTCTGTTTGCCTTCCTTGCCAGTAAACATCTCTTCTGCTGTAAAATCCCAAATTGCACGGCCTGTTTCGTCTCTCTTCAAGGTAACGACAGGGTTTTCTATCTGTAGTTTTTCAAGGGTGATGTTTCCCCGGAAAATTCCCCAGAGTGAGTATTTCATCGAAATTCTGGGAATGGTCATTAAAGCTGAAGTCCCTTTGAAAAGCGGGTTCTCAATTAACACGCTCTCAAGTTCTACCCCATTGATGAGATTTCCTGATACCGAACCAATGGTCATGGCAAAACGCCCCTGAGTAAGGTTCGGAATAATGCCCTGCTTGATGTAGCCCTCGACCAGATTTGAATTAAGTCTGAAGAAATTAAAAATGAAAATACCAGCCAGAACGAAAAAAACCAGAGCAATCAACATCAAAATTCGTCTGAGCAGCTTTCTGATCGCGCGACTGCGTGCGGTACCGCTGCCATGCTCGGTGCGCCGCTTTTCCAGTTCTCTGGCAATGGTATCTATTCTTTGACTGGTTTTATTATCCATGGCTGCTATTTTAACACATGCCGCCAATCTTTTTCACCCATCATTAACACTCGCCATAGAAGATTCTGATTTCTCTTTGAAATGATTTAATTTCACTGGCGGGTTGATTTTTGCGGAAGGTTTGGCGTAAATTGTCGGGCATGTTTGTTAAAGATCAGATAATCGGTAGAAACTACAAAGTAATAGCAAGGCTGGGCGAAGGTGGCATGGGGCAGGTATATCGTGCCCTCGATGTTAATCTTGGCCGGGAAGTTGCAATTAAATTTCTTTTGCCCGAAATTGCCAAAGAAGAAGAAATCGTCAGAAGGTTTTTAAATGAAGGTAGAATTCTGGCGACAATCAATCACCCTGCCGTTATTTCGGTCTACGCCTCAGATGTCGAAGAAACTTCAGGAATCCCTTTCCTGGTAATGGAATTCGTGGATGGCATGAGCCTTGATAAATACCAGGATTCCCTTCGACAGAACCCATCAGAACTGCTGAATCATTTCATTCATCTGATGGGCGGCATTCATGCATGTCATCAGAAGGGCATCATCCACCGCGACCTCAAGCCGGAAAATCTTCTGATCAATTCAAATAATCAATTGAAAATTGTTGATTTCGGCATTGCCAAATCAGCATCAAGAAGCACAAAAACCGGTATTGTCCTGGGCACACCCCATTACATGTCTCCGGAGCAGTGCCTCGGCAAGCAGGATATCACCCCAAAAGCCGACGTTTATGCTGCCGGCATAATGTTGTTTGAAATTTTTACCGGATCTCTTCCTTTCAAAACCGAAGGGCATGTCGATGACCCCGCCCTGAGCATTGCACTCATGCACCTGAATCAGGCTCCTGATTTCACCGAACTTGAAAAATCTTCAACCGGCAAGGCTTTCAAGCACCTGATTTCCCAAATGATTGCCAAAAAGCCCGAGGATCGACCAGAAGTTCCAAAAATTATCAGTGAATTAAGAAACATTCTCGGCGAATTGGATTTTTCAGAGCAGCCGACGATCGCAAAAGAAGCCATCCGGCCCGCCAATGAAAAGATCATCGGTGAAATCTATGAGATTCAGTCAGAACTTGGCTCTGGTGGAATGGGCAAAGTTTTCAAGGCTCTTGACACAGCTTTGAACCGAACGGTTGCCATCAAAGTTCTTCATGAATCGACAACCAGAGACAGTTCTCTTGTTGAACGCTTCATTCAGGAAGGACAGGTTCTGGCCACGGTTGTGCACCGCAATGTTATGAGCATTTATGCTTCATCCCGTGACAAAAGAACTGGTCGGCCTTTTCTGGTCATGGAATACATTGAAGGGAAGCCGTTGAGCAAGGTTAAGCAAGCTTTGGAAAGTGACAGAAAAAAAGCGGTTCCGATTATGTTGCAGCTTGCTGAAGGCCTTGCTGCGTGCCATGAAAAAGGCATTATCCATCGCGACCTCAAGCCCGGCAATATTATCATCACCAACACCGGGCTGGTAAAAATACTTGATTTTGGCATCGCCAAAACATCGGCGAATCTCACCAAAACCGGAATGACCGTCGGAACCCCCGAATACATGTCGCCTGAACAGTGCACCGGAAGTCGCAATATTTCTGTCAAATCAGACATTTATTCTCTCGGAATCATATTCTGGGAGCTGATTTTTGGTATTGTTCCCTTCAAGGCCGATGCAAATACCAACCCGGAATTGTCAATCGCGCTTAAACACATTGAAGCGACTCTTCCCGCCCAGGTTGCCATTCCTGACATGAGCCTGGTAAAAATTATCGGTATGGTCAGAAGAATGCTCGACAAATCGCCCGAAGCAAGACCAGATATCGAGCAGATAATTAACACACTCGAAGAATTCATCGATGAACATCTTCCTGAAGAACCCGAGGCCAGAAACTCCGGTCGGCGCTCATCAAGGCGTTCAACCTCGTCAATTTCCGGACTGGTTCAATCAGCATCAACCGGAAGCGAAAGCAGCAAAAGAACGACCCTGATCATAATTTTGATCGCCCTTCTGCTTGGGGCTGGAACGGCAGCATGGAAATTCGAGCTTTTCAAAGGCAAGGAAAGAATTGATTACCAGAAAGAAATTAACCTGAGCATCAATTCTGCTGATTTCAACCGGGCCAGACAGCTTTTAATCGACTTTGAAGCAACCGAAGAGGGCAAGTCGCAGGCATCTTATATTAAGGTTGAATTGAGCAAAGCCATGATTCTCAAAGCAGAAGAAAGTGCAGCGGCTCTTGATTATCAGAAAGCCATCAACCTTTACGCCCAGGCCATTGTCCTTGATCCTGCCAACCCAAGGGCCGCGTTGAACCTGTCAAAACTGCAACAGAATTTTCAAAAGACAGAAGAATTAAAACAACGGGTAGAAGAGTTGAAAATTCGTGCCACTGTCTTGCTTGCCGGCATCGAACCGGCATCTGGCACGACCGAACTCCATGAATGCATTAAAGAACTATTTGAAAACGGGCTTGCTACTCAAGCTGCCGATATTTCTGCCCGCTGGCAGACAAAATTTATCGCGGCTGCCAGCCCTCTGATCAACGGGCAGCCGGAAAAAGCTCTTCAGTATCTTGATGAATTGCAAAAGTTTTTTCCCGAGTTCAAGGAAGTTGAAGAGCTTGCCGCGCAAGCCAGAAAAAAAAGAGATGCCCTCAAAGATGAGCTGGCCAACGCAGATCGACTGAATTCATTAAAAACCGCACTTAATGCCGCAATAGACGACTATACCGTTTCTCAAAACCGTGAATTGATTATAAAGCAGATAGACAGGGTCGCAGAACTTGGCGAGCAAAATGAATCCGCTGCTCTGAAGCGGAAACTCGCCGGAAAAATCGCAATGGAAGCCGAAAAACTTATTGTCAACGATCCCAAACAGGCGTTAAGATTATTCGAAAATGCCAGCCAGATTTTTCCTGATCTTGAAGGACTGGCAACCAAAATGCGGCTTGCCAGCGAAAGTCTTGCCACTATCCAGTCTTCTGAAGAGATAAAGGTGGCGAGAGAAAATCTGATCAAAGAAATTGAAAGCCGGATTGATGAAATCACCCCGCCCGCCGAAATCACCCTTATCTTGTCCAAACTTGAAGAGCTTTCGGGACATAAGCGTTCAGCTCGAAGGGTTAATGCATTAAAAGACAAGCTTTTTGAAAAATATTTTTCTGCTGTTGCGCTTGAAATTGATCGGTCACCCGAAACTGCAAAGAGGATATTGGCTTACTGCGAAAAACTCAGACCTGATGCGCCTGGTCTTAAGGAGCTTGGAGCCAACATCGATGAAAAAATTCAAGTCGAAACTGCGCGAAAAAAAGCTGCTAAAGACAAAGCCAGAATGGCTCGCCTTGAAACAGCAAAAAACGCCATCTATACCGGAATAAAAAAAGACCCGATTCCACAGGATCTCGAAAAACTTCACGCTGAAGTAAGCGCATTATCACGTGATTATCCTGAGTCGGATGCTGGTGAAAAGCTCATGGTTCACCTGAAAAACCGCTGCCGTGAGGAAATTTCATCAATGTTGAATTCTGGTTCAGATAAGACGCGGGAAACCCTTGAAAAAGCGCGACTGCTTTTCGCAGATGATTCACAAATGCTTGAATTTGTTGAACAATCTTCTCAAAAATTGATTGAAAAAGCACAGATCAAAGAGAAGAAAAAGCTGATTGAAAAACCTCTTAAAGAAATCGAAGCGTTTATTAAAAACCCGCAGATCGAAAATACTGAAAGCGTCAAAGAAAATTTAAAACAGATTGAAGCAGTTTCAGAAAATGAAAGTAAGAAACTTAGTTCAAAAATTCTCGCCTCTCTACAGAAAAAATTTGATTCCTCTGAGAACCCGGAACAGGCAAAAGCAAATTTCAGTCTGATTGCCGCGATAGATGTTTCACTCAAAGATAAAACAGAAGATGAGCTTGAAAAACTTGCCAGGAAGAAAGCTACGCAAACCGCCAAACAGATCGGTGAAATAAAAACGGTTGATGATTTGAAAAAGCTGGATGAAAAATTAAAAGTTTTTGACACCTGGGACCGGCAATTGGAAAAAACCCAGACCCTTGAAAAGCTCAAGAGCGTCTTTCTTGAATTGGCCAGTGGCAAGATCGATCAGGAGCCTGAAGAAGCGTTTGAAATTTTAGTTTCCCTTCAGAAGGTCGAGGGACTGGAAAATGACCAGCAGATCAAAACTCAAATCGATTCGATAAAAAAGACAATTGATTCCGGCAAAACAGATGGCGAGCTGAAAAACAATCTGGCAACCGCAGAAAGCATCTTCAGCAGCGGTGAGATCTCTGACAAAACTGACGAATTATTTAAAATAATTGATTATTTAAAAAAGATTTCTCCCGCCGACGCTGATAAAATAAAAAACCGCACGGTTGAAAAACTTCTTACTCAGGTTGAAAACTCTATTAACGATCAGCATTTCAATGAAGCTGAGAAAATTATCATTCTGGTTAAACAATTCTCTCCTGAAAACGAAAAGGCCCAGAAATTTCAGGTTGCAATAACTGAAGCTCGAAAAGCCAGTGAAAAACCCAAAGAATTTTTAGTGGGGCTCACCGGAACGCACCGCACAATAAATGAAGCAATTTCAGCGGCTCCTGAAGGAATGAAAATTGTTATTCAACCAGGAACATACAACGAAAAAGTTGTTCTTAACAAAAATGTCAGCCTGGTCGGTGAATCTGCCAGTCGCTGTAGCATCACCTTCGCAAACCAGCCGACCATTATAATCGACGGAAATGCTTCCATATCCAACCTTACCCTGACCAACACGTCTTCTTCGCCTCAGCCCACCATCCACATCCTTAAAGGAAACGCAGAAATCAGTGGCTGCATAATCTCCAACAGTTCCCCAGCCAAACCGCCAGACTACCTGGGTTCTATTCTAATCTCGGGAGGCAGCCCCAAAATCAGCAAAAATCAACTGGTCAGCAGCAAGACAATGGGAATAACCATTTCTGGCGGCAACCCCGTTGTATCAGCCAACAGTGTTACCGGATGCTCTTTATATGGCATTTGGATTAACGGCAGCGGCATAGCAAAAATTTCCGGCAATACCATCAAAAACAACGGCAAATCTGGCGTTGGCATAAAGAATTCCGCTAACCCCGATTTTACCGGCAATACCATAGAAGGTAACGGCGAAAATGGACTGTTGATTTATGGCAATGCCAAAGGCAGATATGAAAACAACCAGCTGAATGGCAACACCCTTTCAGGAATTGAAATCTGGGATGCTCAGCCGGAATCAATCAAAAACAATAATTTCTCGGGCAATCGTCGTGACGGGATATTTGTCAGAGGAGACAAGGCAGTTGCTCGAATTGGTTCCAATCAGATGGCACCAGGCCAGACCGTCAACAATTCTGGCGGCAAAATCATTGATTTGTAAACCAAAACACAGGAGTTTTTATGAGAATCTTCAGGACATTACTCTGCCTCGTTTTTCTTCCAGCCGTCTGCCTGATGCCAGCCTGTGCCCAACCGGTTGAGCAGACCTTTGCCAGGCTTTTCAGCTATGATCCGCACCCTGACCGGGCAACCTTTGCCGAAAAAGTGCCTTTCGACGGTAATATGGTCAGCATTGAGGTCAGATTCATTGAGAACTGGGTGGAAAAAAAAGACAGCGCCAGCATCAATTCAATTAAATTCGGCATTAACGCAATCAAGAATGGCGCAACTCTTGCCACTACAGAAACCCGTAATTTCACCATCAATAAGGAGATTACCAAAGGGCAGGTTATCGCCGAAACGGCAATGGGAAATCTGAAGTTCAAAGCAACCCTGGACAGTTTCGAAAAAAAATCCGCAGGAATTACCGATTTGACCGTAGTATTTTCGCTTATTTATAAGACCCAGGATCTCTCAGCCGCAAAAGACAACGAAGCAAACCAGTCAAGCGCTTCATCGATGACTCTTTGCCGCTCACTCGCAACCAAGGCTGATGCTCTTCCCGACAAAAACGTTAAAACAAAAATCGGCCTTTACCAGAAAGCATTGACTGCCGCCCCTGCCGAAACGGCTTCGCCAGAAGCCGCAGCATTTAGACAGATGATCGAACATAAAATTTCTTCCCTCTCCGGGCAGTCGCCTGCGGCACCAGAAATTCCGAAAAAATCTGAAATCGAAACCCCACCCGCTGAAATAGAGCCACCGGCCCTGCCGCCACAAATTCCTGTAAAAGAAGAAAAGCCCGCAGTTAAAATTCCCCAAAATGGAACATTTATTCCCGCCAGTGTCAATCCCGAAGCAAAAGCCCTTTATCAACAGGCAAAAAGCCTGCTTGAGCGGGATAAGGGACCTGAAGGGCGCGAGACACTGCGCAAAGCTCTTGAAATAGCCCCTGATTATTACGAAGCCCTGATTCTGCTGGGTGAAAACGCTTTTGCCAACCGCAAGTATGCAAGGGCAAAAGAAGCCTTTGAAAAAGCCATTAATGTTAACAGTCGTGATTCGAAAACCCTTTTGAAATTTTTCAAAGCATGTTATTACCTTGGCGAGGGAAGCATTGCCATTGAACGCCTGCAGAGCATAAAAAGAAATAATCCGAATGACCGTGGCATCACACTCGCCCTCGCCCAGGCTTTTTTTCAAAACGGCGACCTGCCGAACGCAAGATTGATGTGTGATGAAGTTCTGAATGCCGACCCGGAAAATTATCAGGGAAAAGACTTGATCAAGCGCATAGACCGACTTATGAAGTAATATCAGTATACTTTTTGCTATCTGTAAATATATTTTTATAAGTCGATTCACGAGGTCATAGCATGTCAGAACAGCTTTACCCGTTTTTTTTAAATTGCTGGTCAGTTCTGGGTCAGATGTCTCCCTATCTGATCCTCGGTTTTCTTATATCAGGAATCCTTTCGGTTTTCATTTCACCCGAATGGATTGAAAGGCACCTGGGCGGTGGACGTTTAAGTTCAGTCATCAAGGCAACCCTTTTCGGAATACCTCTTCCCCTTTGCTCATGTGGCGTTATTCCCGTTGCTGCTTCTTTGAAAAAACATGGTGCCAGCAAATCTGCCACCACATCTTTTCTGTTATCGACACCGCAAACCGGAATTGATTCAATAATGGCCACTTGGGGCCTGCTTGGTGGAACATTTGCTGTTTTCCGACCGTTGGCTGCATTGATTACCGGCATACTAGGTGGAATACTGGTAATGCTGCTTGATGAAAAAACCGTCAGCAGTCCGCCTGAAAGCCACGAACATGGTGTAAAGACAGCAAACTTCAAGCAAAAAGCCATCGATGCCTTGAAATATGGATTGATAACCCTTCCTGGAGAAATTGCCAAACCTCTGATTATAGGAATAATAATCGCCGGAATAATCTCAACATTTGTTGCAAGCCATGCTTTAAATGCTTATTTGAACAACTGTTTCCTCACCATGATTATCATGCTGGCGATAGGTATTCCCCTTTATGTCTGCTCTACATCATCAATACCAATTGCTCTGAGTTTTATTCACCTTGGTGTTAGCCCAGGGGCGGCTCTGGTGTTCCTGATTTCCGGCCCCGCAACCAATGCGGCGGCAATTTCGGTTGTTTTCAAAGTCCTCGGGAAAAAATCTGCAATAATCTATATGGCGACGGTTATCATTGGTTCTTTATTAAGCGGATTTGCGTTCGATGCTCTTGACCAGCAACTTATTCTAAACTCTGTCGATAATATTCACCATTGCAGCAGCGCTTCTTTTAATTTGTTTAAAAATTTTTCCGCAGTTTTAATGCTTTTCATTCTCGCAATCAGCTTTTATCAAACTCATAAGAACGCGGCCGGTTGCTCAACCTGTTCAGCCAAATCAGACGAAGACGCTTGTGCGAATAAACACCATTTCGTTTTGAGTGTTGAAGGCATGAGTTGCAACAATTGCGCCAATGCGGTTAAAAGAATATTGCTTGAAATTCCTGGTGTTAAGTCTGCTGAGGTCGATCTTGCTGAAAAAAAAGCAAACGTTTACGCCGATTTTTCCCATGGTGAGCCTCTGGCAAAAGCAGTTAACGACCTCGGCTACAGAGCCCGCCTGGAAATCTGAAAGTCGGAAAAATCAGTCGCTTCTGCCAATTTTGCCATTTTTTTTCACTTATCTTTATTTGTCATATTGACTCAGCTTGTTTGACGGGGTAAAATCCGTGCATGATGTATAAACAGTGCAAGTTTCTTTTTATTTTTTTTCTACTGATTTCCCTTCATTCCAATGTGCTTTCTGGCCAGAGTTTTTTAAAAATTGACCGGATGATCAGAGTAGGCCTTGCATCACTCGGGCACCCAAAGTCACTTCGAATCGAGCCAGGCAATGGCTATGTTGAAATTTTCGACAACGTCAGACATCAGGCCGTTTACTCAGGCAAGGCTCAAATCCTTGAAATCATCCCACAGAAGAATAAGTCCGTTAAGATTCTAATAGATGGCAAAAAGAGTATACAGAATCTACAGGGTGAGTTCCTTTTTTCCCCGGTTGGAAAGCCGCCATTTTACATTAAACTGTCTTCTCCCGGGAAAAAACCACGCAGCTATCGAGGCTCTATCGCTGTAAGAAACGAAGGCGCGAATCTCTTTGCCATCAATCAGGTCGATATTGAAGATTATCTCAAATCTGTGGTGCCCTGTGAGATTTTCAATCGCGCACCGGCACCTGCCCTTGAAGCACAGGCAATTGCAGCCCGCACTTATGCAGTTAGAAATATAAACAAACATATGAAAAAATCAGGGTATCATCTCTGTGACACAGTTCATTGCCAGGTTTACACAGGTATTGTTCGCGAAATGAAAGAGACAAGCAAAGCGGTAAAAGCTACTACCGGCAATGTCCTGGCTTTTGGCAATGAACCAGCCAACAGCGTCTATCACTCAAATTGCGGTGGAATTATTATTAGTTCGAGTGCTGCCTGGGGTGGTCCCGGTATTCCGTACCTTGTTTCACACCTTGATGGTATCAAGGGAAAGGAAACTTTCTGCAGCATAGGCTCAAGATTTAAAAAGAGCAGATCAGGCAAAATAGACAGACTGCCAAAACCGGAAAAAAATCTAATTGTTCGCTCATTTCCTGCCAATACCCGCGACAAAATCACTAAAAGTTTTGGACATCGGGTGGGAATGTGTCAGGATGGCGCAATTGGCATGGGAATTATTGGCTACACTTCCAGACAGATCCTGGGATTCTATTACCCGGGAACCAGAATTCTCACAATGAATTATGGTAAATCCGGCAAAACCAACCCGGACATTGACGAAAAACCCATTATTCTCGCAATGAAACCTGCCGAGCCTGAAAAAACTCCGACCGGGCTTGAGTTTCCACCAAACCCGACTCAGATTCAAATAAATGATTCAAATTCCGGGCAAAAAAACTCAAAGTCTTTACTTGGAATATTAAAAACCATTTCGGGTACAGGATCCAGACAAAACTCAGGGTTAAAAAAAATTTTCTGGAACCCGGTTCAACCCGAAATCTTCAAAGCAACCTCAACCAATTAGCAGGAAAATCTGAACTTCACCAGCCATGATCCAGGAAATTCATCTAGAAAACTTTCTTTTCATGCAATCAGCCGAACTTTCTTTTGCCAGAGGTCTCAACGTAATAACCGGTGAAACCGGCGCAGGAAAGAGCGTTTTGCTTGAGGCTGTTCGACTTCTTCTTGGCAAAAAATCACGATCGGGCATTGTTCTGCCTGGCAAAACAACTGCCCGCGTACAGGCACAATTCAACATAGAAAAACTCTTTGAGTTAAAAAGCCTTCTTGAAGAAAGCGCCCTTATAAACGAAGATGACCCTGACTGTCTTTTAATTTCACGAACATTCAAAGAGGACGGCGCGGGAAAAATAATGGTAAATGGGCAAATGACTACGGTTGCGATGATCAGGCAAATCGGGCCACACCTTATGGAAATTCATGGCCAGAATGAACACCAGACCCTTCTCGTTCCTGAAATTCAAAGACGCTATCTTGACCGCACAGGTTCAGAAAAACACCTGAAGAATCTTGACGAGCTAAAAAATGTTTACCAGCAACGCCAGGATTTGCAGCAAAAATTCCTGGAGCTGGAGCAAAGGCAACAACACTCAACCCGGAAAATCCAGGAACTGCAGGAGATTTTACAGGATCTTGAAAAACTGGGTCTGAAAAATCCTGATGAAGAAGAAGAGTTAAAAGAAAATTTAAAAAAACTCAGCCACGCTGAAACTATTATCAGCATGCTACAGGGGTCGATCAACGCCCTCTCCGGAGAAGAAGAGCGACCCGGAGCAACCTCACTCTGCTTCAAAGCTTCAGATTGTCTGCGCCGCATTTCAGAATACGATTCTCGAATTGCTGATGCAGAAAAGCGTGCCACTTCAATATTTCATGAACTTCAGGACCTGAATTCTGAGCTGCAGGACTTGTCAGAGAGCACAGAGCTCGACCCAGACAGGCTGTATGAGATTCAGGCAAGATTATCAGATATTTCGAGATGTTGCAGAAAATACCACCGGGATTTCAATGGTTTGTTTGACCTGCAAACAGAAGTTAAAGAACAATTATCTGAATTGTTTGAACCAGATTCAAGCCGGGAAAAAATCAGAAAAGCTCTTAACGAAATAAATCAAAAATTTGACCAACTGGCATCCGAAGTAAGTGCCGAGCGCAAAAAACTTGCTACCAGTCTTGAAAAGGCAGTTTCAAAAGAAATGCAGGGGCTGGGCTTCAATTCAGCCTGCTTAACCATTGTCCTTGCGCCAGTTACGCCAGGGCCAAATGGTGCTGAACAAGTCGAATTCTGTGTGTCTCTCAACCCTGGTGCTCCCGGAGGCCCGCTGAGAAAAATTGCATCGGGCGGCGAACTTTCGAGAGTAGCTCTGGCAATAAAAAAGGTGTTGGCCCAAAGCGATGACTTACCGACTCTGCTCTTCGATGAAATCGACGCCGGCATTGGCGGAAAAACCGCTGAGGCGGTGGCTGCCAGTTTAAGATCGCTTGCAACTCAGAAACAGGTTCTTCTTGTTACCCACCTGCATCAGATAGCCAAAGAAGGAACTTCGCATTTTACCGTAAGCAAATCAATAGAGAATGGATCGACCAGAGTAGAAATCAACCAGGTTGTAAACGACGAGAGAATCGCTGAAATTGCCAGAATGCTCGGACAAACGGACCCGGAAGGCATAGCGTTTGCCAAAAATCTTCTCCAGAAAAATCTATCGGCCGGAGCATGAAAATTGACCAGAAATCAGCTGCTTAAAGAAATTAGAACCAGAGCACGAATCACCAATGTTGAAACTGCGGCTTTTTACCAGGCATTTATTGATGTTATCGCCGAAACCATGAAAGATCATGATACGATCAGCATTCATCAATTCGGCCGGTTCAGCTGTCGCAGACTTAAAGCCCGGCAGATCAAGCTTTTTGGCAGAGAAACCCTGGTAAAAGCCGGACTGCAGATCAGATTCAAGGCTGCGAAATACATTTCAGCGGAAATCTGAATAAGGAATACCCGCAAGACTCGGTTCTTTTGATGAAGAGTGCACCACAAAAGTCTGCGAAGAAATCTCCGTCTGCCAGTCAAATTTTCCGGTAATCGGGTCTATGTAACGCCGACGCAGAAATCGGCTGCCGTTTTCATCTGAAAGAAGCTCATCAATATTGTTCGGCAGGCGCTGATTACATCGCTGAAATTTTTCTGCTGCCCGTCTGAATTCACCTAACGCAAAGCGCAGTGTTTCTTCCTTTTCTCTGGTGTATTCGCGCGTTGCCAATGGCATTGCAACCGAAAGACCGATGGCAAGAAGAATGGCGAAAATGGTCACGCCAAGAAGAGCTGCCCCATTTTTCGCTGTTCTATTTATCATTACCTGATCAGAACTCCGAATATTTCTGCCCATCAAGGCCGATTTTTTCTGATCCTGATTTAACATCGTAAACATCAATTTTCCCTGGCTCTGATGGTATAGGAACCCAGCTCTCGGCACTCTCAGTAAACGGGTCAACCGGAATCGCCCGCATATAGCCATCTTCAACCAGGCTCTGCAAACTGACCGGGTAATAACCTCGATCTTTGAAATATCCGTCGATGGTTTTGCGAAAAATATGAAGATCCTGCTTCAAAGCAGTTTCTTTACTGCGAATAATCGTTTTGCCGTACATGGGAACCACTGCGGCATAAAGCATGCCGATAATCGCAACCACCACACTCATTTCGATCAGGGTAAAGCCCCTGCATTTCATTATCAAACCCTCATTCCACGATAAAATTCCTGAAAATTCTCGCCCGCATTTCGATCAAGTTCAGCTTTCAAATAAAGTTTCTGAATAGTCTGGGCAAACAGCATGCTGCCCTCGCCCAAACTGGTAATATTGGGCTCAAGCTGCGAAATTTTCCCTTTGAAAATAATACTTGCGGCGGTTGGGTTCATTACCAGAGTTTCATGAACCGGAACCACTTTTTGACCGGCAAGGTCGGCAATCAAAGCCTGCGATACTATTCCAAGCAGATTTTCCGACAAAACCTGGTATACATATTCCCGATCTTTTTCTGGAAAAGCGAAAATGAATTTTTCGAGAGTATTTACCATGCCGAGAGTCTGCATTGAAAGGATTACAAAATGACCGCCGGCCACATATTCAAGTATACTTTTGAATGGAATCTCGCACTTGAGATCACCGATTACCAGTGTATCGACATTCATTCGTTTGGAAAAATTGATACCCTGCTCGATCATGTTTATGTCTTTGCCGAACTGGCGCTGAGAAATGCGACAGCCTTTTGGTTCATAGATAAATTCAATCGGGTCTTCAATCACTAGAATATGTTTTTGCTGATTGCAATTGACCTGTTCAATCAGTGCCGCCAGTGATGTTGAAATTCCTGACCGCGCCGGACCAGCGAGAATGAAAAGTCCGCGGCGGGCATTGGCATAATTGGCCATATATTCAGGAAAGCGGATGTCTTTTAAAGTCGGTATATTGCTGGAAATTATCTTGATTATTGCAACCGGTTTCTGTTGTGAATGATACAGAGTCAATCTGAAATTGCACGGCGGTTTGCCAAAAAAGTTTGCTTCAAATGAGCTGAGCTTTTCAAATTTTTTCTGGTCTTCAGAAGAAAGAAGCTGTTTGATCATATTCTGCATGTCATCGGGCTGTAAAACCGGTGCATCGATTTTGCGCAGAAATTTGTTTTTGCGCATCAATGGGTGAGAGCCGATTTTCAGGTGCAGCTCGGTACCTCCGGCTTTCTGAACATCGATTATTAATTTTCTGGTATCCATAATTTCCGCTCCAATCAAGACTGACCGCTCAGGCGGCTCTTGTCGATGGCAAATTCAATTGCAGTTTTCTGGGTCACCGTTCTCTTTCGCATCATCTGGCTCAGCTGATTATCAAAGTTTTTCATACCGGCAATTTCGCCCTGGCTCTGAAGGGCTCTGAACATGGTCATATTACTGCTTTTAATCAAGGTTTTCATCTGAGGCGTATTGATCATGATATCAAAAATGGGCACTCGCCCGCCACCGTCAGTCGGCACCAGTCGCTGACTGATAATCATATTGAGTTGAGCCGCCAATTTGCTGCGCAAAGCATCACGTTCATGCGGCTCGCGAAAGTTGATCAGGCGATCGAGAATCTGCTGGCAGTCTCCACCTTCAGTCGACCCGATCACCAGGCTGCCCGACTCACTTAAAGTAAGCGCCTGATCCATTGCATCGGGATAATTGATTGAATCGGAAACAACAATATCTGGATCAACCCTATAAGCTTCACACATGCCCGCATAAAAGTTGGAAATATCTACCGGAATACTGCGTTGAATAAACGCCGATTTTTCATCTTTAAAAACGAACTCAACCGGATTCTCAATGGTAAAAATACTCTTTTCAAAATGCTTGTTGATGAAATTCAAAATTGCAGCAATGGTGCTTGACTTGCCCTCACCCGATGGACTTCCAACCAGAATGAGACCATTAGTCATGGAAAGCACCCGGCGCACCCCCTCGGCAAACCCAAGCTCTTCAAGCTCATAGATTTTATTGGCCAGAATTCGCATTGCAAGAGCAAAATGACCTTTGTCGAGAAATACCGAGAATCTTACCCGGCCCACATTCGCCACCATCTCGGCATAGGTGACCTGCCGCTGTTTACCCAGAATCTCGCGCGCCTTGGGCGTGCTTGTTTCAAGAATGATCTTCTTTACCTGATCTTCGGTTAAAATCAGGTTTTCCAGCTTTCCGATCCTGCCGCTGGCTCGGTAAAAAACCGGCTGATCGGGAAAAATATGTATATCAGAACCGCCTTTGCCGATCACTTCGTGGCAAACTTTAAACAAATCTGACATCTAAAACCTCGCAACTACAATTTTCCGGTTAATCGGCAGATTGCCAGAATTAATTCACCAGCAGAAATCAAATTCTCTGTAGCAGTTCAATAACATTTTTCAGCACCTTGCTGTCGGCTGGCAGAGTCTTGCGAAGGCTTTCAAGTATTTTTTTAGCCTTTTCCGTCTCACCGATTGCATAATAACAAAGAGCCAGATGATACGACGAGGAAAGATCTCTGGGATTGGCCTGCAGACCTCGATTCAAGGCAACAATTGCCTTGTCATAAGCCTTTTCATGGAAATAGGCCAGCCCCAACGCCCCAAACACGCGAATGAAATTGCGCCGATCATTGTCGACAATCTGCGCCGACACGCGCTCATAGCAATCGATCAACAGCCGCCACTCTTTTTTCTTGAAATAGATCTGGCCAAGCAATATGGCAGCCTCAAGATAACCATCCGGCCGCTGTATTTTTTCAAGCATACTCTGAGCTTTTGCCATTTCGCCAAGGTTGTAACAGCTGCTTGCAAGATAGAACTGAATTTCATCATCGTCGGCAAATGATTTTGCCAGTGGTTCGAGCAGATTTTTTGCTTTGGCATGTTCACCTGCATCATGCAGTCTGATTGCCTCTGCCAGGTCTTCTTTGCCGGATTTTGCCGGCAGACTCATGGCCGCCAACCCATCCATATCTTTCTGAACCTCATCGAGCAGGGCCTGATACATGGTTTTTGAATACCGGCCCGTATCGGTGGCAAAGCTTCCCACCGAACCAGCTACCCTTGACCAGGTTAACATCTCGTTCTCACGCTTGCGGTCTTTCAACGCTTTACCGAGTTCAGAAAAAACGGTCAAATCTCCATTTAAAAGCAAAGCCTGAAAATATTCACTGAAAACTTCGGCCCTGACTGGCCCAAGAAATTTTTTAACCTTGCCAAGCTCTTCAATCGCCCCCAGGTGGCCAAGTGCGGCAATCAACCATGGTAATTCTTCTTCAGGCTCGCGGCGAATGCGATCAAAGATCATTCCAACTGCTGACTTTAAATTGCGCTCGACTATGAACTTCAAAATGCTTTCAATGACTGCCGGACTCTGCTCTTTTTCAAACATTTCCAGAACGCTGGTCGACGAAAAATCCTCGATACGAATTGCGCATTCAACTGCCTGCTTGCGAACCCACTGGTTCTCATCAGCCATTAAAGGCAAAATTTCTTTTATTCCCACGTTACCCTCGAGCTCTAATGCCGCTTTTAAAGCCATCTTGCGTACTCCAAAATTGCTGTCCTGTAATAACCGATGAATAAGTCCAACCCTTTCCGGCAGTTCTACTTTAGCCAGGACAAAAGCAGCTGACCGACGGGTTGATGCATCAGTGCTTTCAAGCATCTGTTTAATTTCAGATTTAACCATTTCTGAATCCGCCTGGGCAAGAGCAATACAGACATTGCCACGTACACGGTTGTTCGGGTGACCATAGAATTTCTTGAGTTTTCGTTTCATTTCAAGTGCCGGAATTTTCAACCGCGAAATCGCTTCAACTGAATTAGCCTGAATTCTCGGGTCAAACGACGAAAGACCGGTTTCGAAAGTTTTAAGCAATCTACCTTCAGCAAAGGTTGACAAAGACGAAATGATTATCGCCTTCAATCGCGAATCGCGTGCCACTTCAAACTGCCCAACCAGCGCTGGAATTGCTTCAGGGTCATTTAACTTCGAAAGAATTTCGAGAACATTGATGACTATCCATTCATCAGGGTCATTGAGCAGACTGCACAGACTCTGCACCACATCGCGTCCGCCCATTTTATGCAGAGCCCGGGCAGAATAATATCGCACCATGCGGTCTTCATCATGAAGGAGTTCCATCAGGGTTTTGGCCGCCATCGGATCACCGATTTCGCCCAGAACCCTGACGATTTCTTCTTTGAACAGAGCATCAGGGTCTTTCAGTCGTTCAAGAAGCTTAGGCACCGGAGTACTGCTTTTTAAATAGCCCAGCGCGGTTATCGGCTCGATATAATCAGGGTTTTCTTCAAAAGCCCTGGTTAAAACCGGCAAAGAGCGGTTATCTCCAATTTTACCAAGGCTGAGCAGAGCTTCAAAGCGCAGTTCATCAGAACAGTCTTCTTTCTGCAGGTTTTCCATCTCTTCCGTTGCTGGTTCAAGCAGACGACGAACAACCTTAACAAATCTGAAGGAATCAATATCTGAAAAATCGTTCATTCAACAATCTCCTTCAACAGGTTGCTTACCAGTTTTCCGTCAACTCTTTCATCTTTTAAAACTTCTGAAAGCGAATCGCGCAGGGTTTTACATCCATCTTTTCGGGCAAGCATCAGCGCCGATTTCAGCTGGTTGGTTTTCTTTTCACGAATCAGATTGCGCATGGCCGAATTGATGATCATCAGCTCGTAAGCCATGACCCTTTCTTTTTTATGGATGCTTGGTAACAGTATCTGTGAAATCAGTCCGATCAGCGACATTGAAAGCTGGGTTCTGATTTCATCATGGCGATGACCTGGAAATACGTTGATGATTCGGTCAATTGTCTGCACTGCACCTACCGTATGCAGCGTCGACAAAACCAGATGGCCCGTTTCAGCTGCAGTCAGAACCATTTCTATCGTATCGGTATCACGCATTTCGCCTACCAGAATAATATCAGGGTCTTCGCGCAACGCGTTCATCAGCGCACTGTGATAATCATTGGCGGTAATGCCGATTTCACGCTGAGTAAACACCGATTTGCGCGGGCGATGAACGAATTCGATCGGATCTTCGATGGTAATAATATGTTTTGCGGTGAGTCGATTGATTTCATTAACAATTGCCGCCAGCGTATGGGTTTTACCAGAGTTTGCCGGCCCGGTTACCAGGAAAAGGCCGCGCGGCCTGGTTGCGATTTCTTTGAGCAGCACCGGCAAATTCAAACTGTCAATTGACGGAGCATTGGTCGGAATAAACCTGAAAGCCCCGCTCAGACAGCCACGCTGCCGAAATATACAGACCCTGATGCGCCAGTTGTTTTTATAGCGCGCCATGAAATTGGTTTCATGGGTAGAGCGCAGATCGCCCTGCGACTTAACATCCATCAACGGCAGAAAAAGATTCGGCATTTCCTGAAAAGCCAGTGGCTCTTCAGGCATAACGATTATACGGCCACCAACCCTGATCATCGGCGGGCTTCCCGCCTTAAGATGAAGATCTGATGCCTGACGTTCTATGGCGATATCAAAATATTTATGAATTCTTAACATGGCAGCAAACCTCACATCGGCGGCTCAAGAAGAATTTTCTTGAGCACTGCTGGATTGGGAGCTGCGGTTAACGCATCTTCCCTTTTGATGACCCGGTCTTTAACCAGCTGAGCCAGCGACATTTCCATTGTCGTCATGCCGAATTCGGCGCCGGTTTCAAGATATGAGGGCAACATGTGAATCTTGCCATCGGCTATCAACGAACGCACTGCCGAAGTATTTATCAGCACTTCGAACGCCGCTATTCGCCCACCATCAACTTTCTGAATCAGGGTTTGTGAAACAACCCCGCGCAGCACCATTGAAAGCTGCAAAAGAATCTGGTGATGACGTGACTCGGGAAAAACATTGACGATGCGCTCAGCCGTCGAAACCGCAGAACTGGTATGCAGTGTTGCCAGAACCAGCTTACCGGTCTCGGCAGCATTCAAAGTCAGTGCGATAGTCTCGGGCTCGCGCATTTCGCCAACCACGACTATATCCGGGTCTTGTCGCAAAACCGTCAGCAGCCCTTCATAGAAACCCAGGCAATCAACCCCGACCTGGCGTTGATTGAAAAAACTCTGGTTATCATCAAACTGATACTCGATCGGATCTTCAATGGTCACCACATGGCGACGCGCGTTGGCATTCACATAATTGAGATAACTGGCCATCGTCGAAGTTTTGCCTGCCCCGGTGGGGCCGGTAATCAGAATCAGCCCGTTGGGCTGCTCGATCAGCTTTCTTGCCGCCAATGGCAGACCGATTTCATCAAAACTCATGACCCGGTATGGAATTACCCTGAATACCGCTCCCGCACCGTTAAGATCCATGTAAAGGTTAACCCTGAAGCGGCAGACGCCCTCAAGGGTGTAGGCAAAATCGAGTTCGTGTTTCTGCTTGAAGTGCTTTTCCTGCTCAGAGGTAAGCATCATTTCAATGATTTTTTGAAAATCATTTTTGTTGAAACGGAATCCGTCAAGATGGCGAATTACCCCATCTACTCTAATTGCAGGTGCCTTCCCCACCTTCAGGTGCAGATCCGATCCCTTTTCATCAAAGGTAAGTTTTAACAGCTTATATAGACTTCTCTCATCTGACATAAACTGAATTATACATAAACTCTTGCACTGCGACAATCTTGATAAACTCATACTTTATTTTTTTGCTTCAATCTGTTAGCATGTAACAACATTTTCAGTCTCAAAGGATCTTCCGTGTCAGCTTCATATCAGACAGCTACCACATCCACACATGATGTTTCCAGCCGTAAAATCTTTGCCACCTTCTTTCGTATAGGGCTGTTTACCCTCGGCGGCGGCCTGGCAATGGCAACGGTGGTGCGACACGAACTGGTTCTCAAACGCAATTGGGTTAAAGACGAAGATTTTCTCAACGAAATTTCTACCGCCACCCTGGTTCCCGGAGCTATTGCCGTAAATATCGCCTACATGCAGGGAAGAAAGCTGCGAGGCCCGGTTGGTGCCTTCATGGCAATTACCGGTACCGTTCTGCCCTCTTTTATCATTATTCTTTTGATCGCCACGTTTGCGATGCCTTATTTCAGTTACCCGAAGATTGAAGCATTTCTTCACGGATGCGCCGTTGCGGTTGCCGGTCAGATCGCTTTTTCAGGGCTGATATTTGCCCGGCGTAATCTGCACAATATTGCCAGTGGTCTGCTTTGCCTGTTCGGCATTTTTCTTGTCGGCTTCGTTCATCTTCACCCGGTCTGGACCGTAATCAGCTCAGGCTTTCTGGGCTATCTGCTTTTTACTGCCCGAGATTTGAAAGCTTCGAATCAAAAAGAGACAAACGAATGATCAGCAGCCACCTGCAATTGATAAAAAGCTTCGTGGTCGTTGGTCTTGGTGCATATGGCGGCGGTTTAGTCACCATACCACTAATACAGCATGAAATTGTTACAGTTCAAGCCTGGCTGACCTTCAAAGAGCTTGCTTCTCTGCTGGCCATTGCCCAGATGACTCCCGGGCCAATCGCAATCAACGCCGCCACTTTCGTCGGCTACCGCATCAGCGGTTTCAGCGGTTCTCTGGTTTCCACTCTGGCAGTAGTTCTTCCTTCCGTATGCCTGATGGCGCTCGTCGCACCATTTGTTGACCGAATCTGCCACAATCTGCATGTAAAAAGAATACAGGCTGGTTTTCAAATTGGCGTTCTCAGCCTGATTATTTTTGCCACCTGGTCATATGGTTCGGTTGCGATAACCGGTTTTTTTGACCTGCTGCTCGCATTGATGGCTTTTTTGGCTCTGGTAGCATCTGAAGGCAAGCTTCACCCGGTCATGGTTATTCTTGCCTGCGGATTAATCGGCCTGGTGGTCTATTAAAATAATTTTTCAAACATATTTTTAAAGATAAAACTCAGTATCTACCGGCACTACCCTTGCGTTTATCTCAAGGCATCGGTCTATCGAAGTACCCTCCTTTGAAATTTCACTGAAATCATTGCCGTTAGCGTTGAACGAATGTAATCCGCCGATATAATAATCCCGGAAAGGCAGGGCTTTTGAATCCCAGCTGTGGGCATTTTCCCATCGGCATAATTTTTTTGCATGAGATGATCCTCAAAATTCAATATCATTACAACAAAAGCTGCATGCGAACCTCCATTGCAGTCAGTTTTCAACAACAATTCAAATGTACAGTATTCAAATCTTGCCCTGATTCTGGTAACATCTTAATGTTTAACCGCCACTGAAATCTGAGGGAAAAAATGGATGCGATAATCTCTAGTTTGCGACCGCTGGTTGCAAGGTTGATCAACAATTTCCTGACGGGTGCATATGAACAGCGCCGTGAATCAGCCATAGCTCTTTCAAAATTCAAAGGACAATGTGCCACCGATTTTCTTCTGCAAACCTATGAAAGCGACAACATACAGGATTTCATGGCCCTTGCGCTTGGCAACATCGAAAGCTCGAAAGCAGTTCAGCTTCTGATACATGCCCTGAATGATTCGCAACAGGAAGTAAGGTTCAATGCAGCCCAGGCTCTGGGCATGATGCAGAACCCCGAAGCCCTCGACATTCTTCTTGAAGCCCTCAACAGCTACATCGAATCCGGGCTTTCCCCATCCATGCCGGCAATTGGCGACGAAGTTTCCCATCAGATTTTTTTTGAAGAAGAAGCGATCATTTCAGCTATTCTTGCCCTGGGCCGCATCATGAACTGGCAGGCCATCTCGCTGCTGAAAAAGCTTCTTGCCCAGGAAAAAAGCCCGCGCATACGCGCTTCCATCATTATGTCGCTTGGCATGATGTCTTCAGATAAACTGATGCCGGTCTTTCAAAGCGCTCTGCGCGATGAAGACCCACGGGTAAGAGCCAACGCCATCGAAGCCATTGAAAGCATCAAGTCTGGCTCGATAGTAGGAATTATTCAGCCATACCTTGAAGATCCCAGCAACCGGGTGCGTGCCAACGTTGCCAAAGCAATCTGGAAATACGGCGACTATGACGTCTCTGAGACCCTCAGACAGATGCTCGAACATAAGGACAAATGGTACCGAGCTTCAGCCGCCTATGCGATCGGTGAGATAAAGGACGCCCGCTTCATCAGGGAACTGGCACGCTGCCTGAAAGATGAAGAGCCTGATGTTCGCAGAAATGCGGCGAATGCCCTGCGCAAAATTCAATTAAAAGATGCTTTTAATCATTTGAAACCCATGCTCGATGACCCAAATTTCGATGTCAGGGTAGAGGCCACGCTTGCCATTTCCAGATGTGCCCCGGAAAAAGCGGTTGAATTACTTCTTAATAAGCTGGTTACCGAAGAGAATTTCATCGTTCAGGCCACCATAATCTCATGCCTTGGCCAGATCGGATCAAAAGGACTGGTTTCGACAATTTCACGTTTTCTTGAAAGCGAAGACCCGCGGGTTGTTTCTAATGCCATCGATGCTTTGGCCAGACTCGCGGGCAAACCCGACGACGATCTGATTCAAACCCTGAGCGCCCTTCTTGAGCATGAAGATAATCGCGTGAAAAGCACTGCAATAAGAACTCTCTGGGTTTGGGGCAACTACGAAGTTCTCAATGATCTCGACAATCTGTTCAGAAGCAATGACCCAAGGCAGAATCAGTCTGCCACATTTGTTCTCGGCGAGATCGGCAGTGAAACGAGTAAAAGCGAGAAACTTCATGACCGGGTTAACAGCATGATCGCAGAGTTGGTCAACAATCCCGAAAAAATTGCCGAACTTATCGGCAGCGGCTCCGGCAAGCCAGTTGCAAATAAAGCCGAGGTGTTGCCGAAACTGGAAGAACCGCCAGTGTTAGTGAAAGATCTGCCCGAACCAAAAACTCTGGTTGCGGAACCTGTAATTGCAGATCAAATAGAATCTCACGGCAAAAAAGCGCCACAAGTTTCAGAACCGGCACCAGACCCCACGTCATTGATCCCAGACAACAGTTTTTCGGAAGAAATCGACATGGCCAACAACTTCATCAACGCTAGAAATTTTGGCATGGCTGAACAGATTCTGCGAAAAATCATTTCTCAGAAGCCTGACCACCTCAAGGCAATTCTCGGGCTAGCCAACCTGTTTTTCATGCAGAAAAATTATTCCGATGCCGTCGGATTCTACAAATCAGCGCTGTTGAGCAACCCCAACCTGGTCAAGGCTCATTACAATCTCGGCACCATATATTTTTATCTCAGAAAGTATGAAGAAGCGGTTGACCACCTGGTTAAAGCCCTGCAACTCTACCCGAAGATTCTAGGCGCTTACATGATTCTCGCACAGATCTACCAGATTGCCGGAAAAAGCGGAGAGAGCATTAAGCTGCTTAGCAAAGCCGCTTCGCTCTCACCGCGCAATCCGGTTATTTACCAGAAACTCGCTTCACAGCACATTCAATTGCGCCATTATGAAAAAGCCATTGAAGTTCTGCAGACCGCCGTCGAGCTTTCGCCGGTCGATGTTGAATCAAATCTGCTGTTGGCCTATTGCTTTAAGCTTACCGGAGATTCAGCAAGAGCTTTCAGCGCCATGGATTTAACTCTGAGAGCCTGCGCCCAGTCACCTCAGCCAGATTTGGCTACTCGGCAGCTTCTCAAGAGCTACCTTTATCTTAACTCGGTCATGAGCGAACAGATACCAAACCAGGAGAAACCGCGTGAGTCTTGAAAAATCGCCGCAACGCTGGAATTATAAAACTCTCGATCTTAAATCACTTAAAGGCCCGGATTTCATTGAAAAACTCGGCAGTCTCCTCGACGAGGCCGGCCGCAATGGTTGGGACCTCTGCTACATGAATGATGAATTCATGATCATGAAGCAACTCTATTTTTATAAGGACTGATCCGAAAAAGTGCCAAAACCCGGCTCAGAAATCACGCTTGACACCCCAGCAGCCGACCTTCCGGGAATCGGGCCCAAAAAATCCGCAGCACTTCGACATGCCGGCATTTCGACGGTTCTTGATCTTCTCAGAATTGCGCCGGCTCGCTATCAGAACCGCTCGAAAGTGGTATTTTTTGCTCAGGCAAAACCAGACGGGTCTGCTCAGGGTCTTTTCAAAGCGAAACTTCTCAGCTGTAAATCTTTTCATGCCAGAAAAGGCCTGACCATTATCAGCGCTGAGTTCGCCGATCAAAGCTCCCAGATCACCGCGCGATGGTTCAACAAGACTTATCTCACCCGGCAGCTTAAAGAAGGATACGAATATTGGCTTTTCGGCCCGGTGGTGGCAAAAGGCGGAAAGCCCCTTTTAAGTAATCCTGAAATCGAGCCGGTGTACAACGAAAAAGCTTCAACTTCCGGGCTTACCCCGGTATATCCAGCTCGACAGGCCCTTTCCGACGCACGGGTTTCACCGCTGGTTCTGCGCAAGCTGATTGGTGAAATAATCGGAAAAATCAACTGGCATAAATCGTTCCCCGAGTTCTCTGCAAGCTCCCCATTCAAGGCAATTGCCGAGGCACTGGTAAAAGTTCATCAGCCGGTCAGTGAAGAACAGGCAAGTCAGGCCGGGTTCACCCTCGCCTTTTTCGACCAGCTTCTTTTTCAAATGGGCGTTTTAAAAAGACGCGAAGCAATTACAGGTTTTCTAACTATTCCAGATCAAAAAATTGCACCAGATTATCTGACATCTGAAAAGCTTCCTTTCGAACTCACCAATTCTCAAAAAAAAGTTTTAAATGAAATAGTCAATGACATGAAACCAGAATCGGGCAAACCTCCAATGAACAGGCTAGTTCAGGGTGATGTTGGCTGCGGCAAGACCCTGGTCGCTTTTCTGGCCATGCTCGAACTTCGACGCCTGGTTCCCAGTGCCCAGATTGCTTTTATGGCTCCGACCGAAGTTCTTGCCCGCCAGCATTTAATCAGTTTCCAGCGCTTTTTTCCTGACCAGGCAAATCAGGCCGCCATTCTTACCGGCAGTCAGAAAAAAGCTGAGCGAAAGACCATAGAAACCAGCCTGGCTGCAGGGAAATTCGCCTTTGTTTTTGGCACTCACGCTCTTTTTCAGGAAAACATCGGCTTCAGTCACCTTGCCCTTTGCATAATTGATGAACAGCAGAGATTTGGGGTTGATCACCGACGACGCCTCTTTCGCAAAGGCGACAACCCACACCAGCTTTTGCTTTCCGCCACCCCAATACCGCGAACTCTTTCATTGACCATTTTTGGCGATATGGATACAAGTATTATCGATGAACTTCCGCCAGGACGATCCCCGGTCAAGACGGTTCTGGCCGATCGCCTTCACGATGCTCTTCCAGAAATCAGGCAGACCCTGGCCGCCGATAACAAGGTTTATCTCGTCTGTCCCCTTATTGAAGTCTCAGAAAAGATCGACTGGAAATCGGTTGAAGAAGCGGCAGGCGAGTTGTCTGACCTGCTGCCCGAAGCAGAAATTGCCTGCCTGACCGGCCAACAATCATGGGACGAAAAAGAGCTCATCATGAATCGTTTTAAAGCTGGGCAAATAGACATTCTGGTTGCAACGACAGTTATTGAGGTCGGGATTGACCATGCCGATGCCACGCTGATGATCATTGAAAACGCTGATCGATTTGGCCTTTCACAGTTACATCAACTGCGTGGACGCGTCGGAAGAAGCACAAAAGCCTCTACCTGTATTCTGGTTTCACATCAGAAAACCGAATCAGAACGGCTGAATCTGATGGTAGCAAGCAATGATGGGTTTTATCTCTCAATGGAAGACTTGAAAATCAGGGGCCCGGGAGATCTGGTTGGAACAAGGCAGAGCGGCCTGTCTCACCCTTGCTTTTCACACCGGATCAGCCAGAAAATGATTGAAAACGCCAGAAAACGGGCGTTTGAAATTCTCACCATTGAAACTCAACTTACTCGCGACTGGTTCATGCGTCAGATGGAAGCCAGCTTTGGCGACAGCTACAAAACATTCATGGAAGGCGGATAAATATGAGAATCATTACCGGCTCGGCAAAAGGACGAAAGCTGAAAATGCCCGGTGGGGGTAATACACGCCCGGCCATGGACAAAGTTAAGGGTTCGACCTTCAATATTATTGCACCTCTGGTTTACCAGGCACGTTTTCTTGACCTGTTTGCCGGCTCAGGAAATCTTGGCATCGAAGCTTTGAGCCGTGGCGGCAGTTACGCCGCATTTGTTGACGCATCAAGAGAATGCACCAGAACCATCCAGGAAAATCTTGAAATAACCAGACTGGCTGAATTTGGTGAAGTTTTTACCATGGATTGTCTGAAATTTCTCAAAACCAGGCAGTTTGCCGAACCTTTCAACGTTGTTTTCATTGACCCGCCCTATCTCAAAGGGCTACTCGAACCTTTGCTTGCCTTTATTCCTGAATGTCCGATGTTCAACTCTCAAACCCTTTTCATTATTGAACGGCAAAAAAAAGACGAAATAGGCCTGGCCTCAAGACCGTCTCTTGTCCAGGTTGACGAGCGAGTTTTCGGCGACACGGTTTTAACTTTTTTCAAATTAAAATAAAATTTTGACAAGAAAAAGCCCCGCATAATGCGGGGCTTTTTTATCAGCAATAAGGGGTTAAATTACTTGCTTCCAGACATTTTCAGATTCTGATATTCGTTGTAAGCTGATCGATATGAATCGAGAGCTTCTTTAATCTGGGCAGGATCTGCGCCACCGCTGTTTGTAACCAGAGTGGTATATTTCTGATAGGCAGCCAGATAACGATCATGAGCAGTCTTGAGTGATTCGCTGGAAGTTGTGGAGGTGGCGGTATTTTCATCGGTAGTGGGGCCCTGAGCCGCATTTTCATCCGGAACAGCCACACTGGGCATATCATCTGAAATTGTTACTTCGTCACCGCCGATTGAGATTATATCATCGTCACCGACTGAAATCGGTTCTGCTTCATCACCTTCAGGTATAACCTGAACCATTTCATAATCACCAGGAGTTACGAAAATTTCATCGGAACCGGGCAGAACTTCATCGCCGCTGCCGGGAGCAGAAGCACCCTTTTTCGCTTTGTATTTTTTATAGAGATAATAGCCGACCACTGCAGCACCGATGATCAGAAGCGCGGGAATAAACAACGGGCTGGCAAATATTCCGGCGAAGAAACCACCGATTGCGCCAACTGCTGAAGCAATTGCACCGCCGACTGCGGCAACCGCACCAACCAGACCACCGGCAACGGCAGCCACACCACCGACTATTGCAGTTCCAATTCCGGCAATACCACCGGCAGCGCCGATTGCACCACCAATAGCAGGAGCGGCAAGAACAATGCCAGCGCCAGCAGCAGCACCGATACCTGCGCCGACGAGAACGCTTTTCTTGTCGAGAGCCTGTGCCGGAGCCGGAGTGAACACGGCGTAGTCAACCAGCATCAGCAGGGACAGAACGATGCAGAGAGGAACTCGAATTATACTTCTGCGTAACTTCATACTTTTAACCCCCTGTAAATTCGTTGGTCAGTGTACCATTAGATTTACTAGTAAGTTTACTGACCGGTTCAAAAAGCGTCAAGGCCAGCAGCGGTTTTTTTTCAATCTTTTATAAAAATCAATCAAATCTGATCAACAGCAGATTTGAGAAGTGAGGCCAGAATCGTATTGCGGGCCTTAACCCGGTTATTTCTAATTGCCATGGCAATTGCCCGGCGGGTTCCAAGAAAAACCATCGTTTTTCGCGCTCGTGTGATGCCAGTATACACAAGATTTCTCTGAAGCATCATATAATGCTGAGTGGTCAACAGCATAACGACGGCCTGGTATTCACTCCCCTGAGACTTATGAACAGTTATGGAATATGCCAGCGATACATCCAGCAGATCAGCAGACTGTAATATCACCATTCCCTGAGGAAATTCCACCGTCAGTTCCTGTTCTTCCGGTTTGATATCTCGAATAATCCCCACATCACCATTGAAGATTTCCAGATCATAATTGTTGCGCAATTGAATTATCTTGTCACCGCGCCGAAAAATCCGGCTAAGACTCTCAATTTCAGGCTTATCGTCTGAAGGCGGATTCAAAGCCTCCTGAAGCAGCTGATTGAGGCTCGCAGAACCAAGTCGCCCGCGATTCATCGGTGAAAGAACCTGAATATCATTGACCGGATCATAGCCAAAACGTTTCGGCAAACTTTTTAGCACAATGTTCTTCAGCAACTGCAGGGCTCGATCAGGATCATCGGCTTCGACAAAGTAACAATCAGATTGCCCGCTTCCGTCTGGAACGACAAGAACCGGCATCTGCCCCTGATTTATCGCATGCGCATTGCGAACGATCAATGATGCCTCAGCTTGCCGAAAAATTGCCTGAAGTCTTACACATGGAACCACACCCGAATCTATAAGCTGATTCAGAACCAACCCTGCACCAACTGAGGGCAATTGATCAGAATCTCCCACCAGAACCAGGGTTGAACCAGGCCTGATCGCCTGCATCAGTTGGTAAAAAAGCATCATATCAATCATTGATGCTTCGTCAACGATCAGCGTATCACAATCCAGAGGAAGCGAGCGGTTCCGCCTGAAACCGTGTTCCTGCGGAGAATATTCCAGCAGACGATGAATGGTAACCGCCTGTTTGCCGGAAACTTCTGAAAGGCGTTTGGCTGCCCTGCCGGTCGGGCTGGCAAGCAGAACCCTTCGGTTCAACCCCTGATGGGCGGCAACCACCGCCTTTAAAGTAGTGGTTTTTCCAGTCCCTGGTCCGCCGGTGATTATGAGAAAACCTTTTTTCAATGAATTCTCTACGGCAAGTTGCTGAGTCTCACTTAAATTCAGGCCATGGCCGGCAAAAGCATGATCAAGCACCGCCATAAGCTTTTGTCGCGGAATCTCCGAGCGGCCTGGTAATAAAGTCCTGATCAACTCAACGCATCCCTCTTCAGAGCGGTAGTTCACCGGCAGATAATAAAGCCGTCGGTCTGACATTGATCTGGAAATGATTATCTTCTCATTTTCCAGAGACTCCAGACTTCTTTTCAGCTCACCCTCATCGGTTATCTGAAGAATTTCCCGAGAATTCCTGATCAATTCATTCTCTTCAAGAAAAAGATGCCCATCACCACTGGCGTTTGAAAGAATATAATGAATTCCGGCTTTTACCCTGCGGTGATCGTTGCCGGTTATGCCAAATTCAGCTGCAATTGAATCAGCCTTTTTGAAGCCCATTCCCGGAACTTCGTGGGCAAGAATGTAGGGATTCTCAGAAACCTTTCTTACCGCGTCACGGTCATATTTTTTAAAAATTTTGGTCGCATAAGCTGGTGAAATGCCGTGTCCCTGTAGAAAAATCATTACATCCTGAATCGCCCGCTGCAAAAACCAGCCGCGCGATATCATTTCTGCTTTGGCAGAGCCTATTCCCGGGCAGGTCTGCAGTTTTTCCGGCTCATTTTCTATTATTTCAAGAGTCTCAAGGCCAAATGTTTCAACCAGCTTTCTGGCAGTACCGGGCCCGATTCCCTTAATCATTCCCGAGCCGAGAAACTTCTCAATTCCTTTAAGGGTCGCCGGTTTGAGAATAGTGAATTTAAAAGCGTGAAACTGCATGCCAAAAGTGGGATGACAGGTCCAGGTGCCATAAACTCTGACTTCTTCGCCGGGCTGGATAACCCCAAAATTTCCCACCACCGTTACTCCGTTCGCATGCTTGGGAGATGAGGCTTTTAGTACATAATAACCACTTTCCTTGTTATGGAAGGTGATTCGGTCAATTGTTACGGTTATACATTCATTTTCCACAGCTTATTTATATCATTAATCCGTTAAAAAATGGAAATCTGTCCGGCGTTTTAACGCAAAGATTTGACAGAATCTGGTTTTACTGCTAATTTCGCTCAATGTTTTGGCAAAAACCAGGTTTTTTTCTTATTCTGGCATGTGTTTTTTTACTCTGCCTTTCAGGTTGTGGAAATGAAGAAATCCCGACCAATATGGTCATTTCTGCCGATGGGCACCTGGAACCTGGAAAAAAACAAAGTTTTTCAGTCTATTTGCTGAATAACAACAACCTTCTTTCAGAAAATCCCGCCGCTCTTGAATTTAGAATCGAAAGCAGAAAGAAAAACGGCGACTTTGTTACAATCTGCACCAACCTTGATCAGCCTGAAAAAAAGAATCCGACGACCTGCTCTTTTTCGTTACCACAAGAAATAAGAGTTTCAGAACTATTCCTAAATGCCTACGCTGGAACTGTTTTAAAAAATCAGGTTTTTTCCATCAGCCTTCCGGTTCAGAAGAATTTTGGTTTTGCCATCGCACCTCCTGCTCAAAAGATCTACTGCGGTGACTGGGTAAATCTTAAACTGCTTGCGGCCGAATCAAGAAGCTTGAGCGGCATTTATAAAGTTCCAATCAGGGTTCGTATGACACCGCCGTTCGGCTTAACCACTTTAAATCGTGTTATAACAACCGAACTCGATGGATTTGCCAATTTTACCACCTTTATCAACGGCAGTTCGCCACCGGGAATTTATCGCTTCGAAATCAGCAGCGGAAATCACAATGCGTTTTTATTCCTACCGGTTGCCGACGCAGCAGAAAAAGCCACAACTATCAGTGAAAAGGTTCAGGCAGCGGGAATTCCACTGGCCATGACCAAAACAGACACTGATCAAAACGGGCTTTTTACCTGTTTGACTCCACCAAACCCGCAAATCATCAGCGACTTGAAAACTGGAAACCAGCAATTGTCTTTTTATTTCAATTGCGTTGGGTCTTCTTACCGCTCAGTTGAAATCTGGCAGAATGGCAACCTTCTTAACCAGGCCAACCTTCCAATAGAAGAAGGAAACTCCTCATACCCGCTTCCACGCAACTTTATCAGCACCATTCCGGTTAGAGTTAAAACCTGGTTTATTCGTGACCATAAGATTTTCAAACAAGATCAGGCTGTGATTTTCGAACAACCTGGCAATAACCGGGTTTTGGATTTTTTACAGAAGCTCATTGATATTTCCGACAGGAATGTTTCTGAGCCAGAAAACCTGATCATCGAGCAATCTCCGGTTTTTTCAACGGGTTTATCGGTGGCAAGCGAAACCAAAAGCTGGAACTTCTCAATCGAACCCGCAAAAATGAACCTTATTTCTGAAAAGGAGAATTTCAGCAGCCACGAACAGCGCATGCTCAAGCTTGATCGCGGAATCAGCCAGTGCTCTAATCGTTTTTTTATCGTGGAAAATGAACTCGACCTTTCCCATTACAATTTTGACCTTTTAAAAATTCACTTGAGCCAGCGAAAATTTTATTCTGATTTCCTTTCAGCCATTTTCCATCCGGTTGCTGATATGGAAACCATTCTCTGCGAAGCTGAGGCTCGACTGGAGAGGTTCAGTCTGCTGAATCTCACAGGGCGCAAGGAAGAGCTTGAAAAGATTGAGGGGCTGGTAATTCCTGTCTGCGAAATAGTTTCCAGATCCGATCAGAATTTAAAGGAACACCCGGATATACTGCAACGGGCAAACAGACTGATTCATCATTTGAAAACTCTGGTTTTTCTTCCGATAAAACCTGACCCGAAATTTCTTGCGCCTTTAACGATTGGCCCGCTTAAACCCTTTCTTGAAAACTCCTTGAACTCTAATTTACTGAAGAAAGCCTGCAAAAGAGGTGGGAAAATTCAATTGAAAACTCTGGCTGGCGATTATTCGGTGAATCTTGACACCAAGATTCTCGAATTCAATAATCGCATTGGCAATCACCGCCAGTTACAGAAAATTGTCAATCTGAGAACCGATCCGGTTTTGATCGAGTTGGTTTTCAATGAAAAGCAATTCGCTGAGTAATATTTTCTATTACCATTCCGATATTTTTTTATGCTAGAATGGTCAAATGAAAAAGCTACAGCAAAAGCCAGTATCTTTCCGTCAAGCTCTTGATTTAATTCTGAAAGAGGCCGCCCGATTCAGGGTTGATAGTGAAACGGTTGGCCTGTACCAGGCCAGAAACCGGGTGCTGGCCGAAGAAATCCTGGCCGACACCGACAAGCCCACCTGCGATAATTCATCAATGGATGGATTCTGCGTAAGAAGCCTCGATATTCTTCGGGCTTCTCCTCAAAATCCCGTAATTGTTCCCGTTGTTCCAGGGATAGACGCGGGACACCCCATTGAATATCTGCCAGAAGGTCATTGTGCCTACATTGCTACAGGAGCACCTCTTCCACAGGGGGCCGATGCCGTTGAAAAACTCGAAAACCTTGTTCAGAAAGACGATTCAGTGACTTTTACCCAGCCGGTAAAGAAAGGCAACTGCATTAGAATCGCCGGCTCAGAGCATCTTAAAGGTCATGTCCTTGCCCGACCAGGTGAAAACTTAACCCCCTTTCTTATCGCCATTGCAGCTTCCTGTGGAATTTCATCGCTTAAAGTTTTCAAAAAGCCGGTGGTTGGGGTTCTTACTTCCGGCGATGAGCTGGTCATGCACTGGGAAAACCCGAAGCCATGGCAGGTAAGAAATGTTAACAGTATGATGCTTTTTCAACAGATTTGCGAAGCCGGGGCAACTGCGGTTGATTTCGGTGTTGCCCGCGACGATGAAACCGCCGCCCTAAAGTTATTCGAAAGGGCAGTTGAGTTATCAGACATTATTGTTACCAGCGGCGGAATTTCAATGGGCCGCAAAGACCCTTTTAGAAATATTTTCAGCGAACTGGAACTTGAACCGGTTGTTTACGGGGTTATGATGAAACCAGGCAAGCCGGTTTTCTTCGGTTATTATAAAAACAAGCCGGTTTTTGCTCTTCCTGGCAACATGGTTTCTACTGCAGTAACCTTCGAATTGTTTGTCAGAACCTTCATCAGGAAGTCGATGGGGCTGCCGGCAAAACGTATCTGGATGCCTCTTAAGCTTCATAAGCCATCTTTTAACGACTCGGGGCGAGATTTCTTTGAAAGAGGGCAATTGCTGAGAATTGCCGATGAATTGCTGGTTGTCCCGGTTAATATTCAGGAATCGCACATGCTTTCAAGTTTTGGTGCAACTGATTTGCTTTATCTGCACCCGGCAGATAAAGTTGAGCTGCCCGCGGGAAGTCTGGTCGAGTGCATTCTACTAAGAAATGAATCATGAAAAAAAGGTAAAACACGGCTCTCAGAAGTTTCTTCTCATTGACATAGGAACCGGCACCCGGGACATCATGCTTTTTTCTGATTCCTCTGCGTTGGAAAACAATTCAAAGATTGTTGCTCCGACAGCATCAAGAATGCTTGCGAAGCAAATTGAAAACGTAAGAGCAGACCTCAAAATAGCCGGCTACACAATGGGTGGAGGACCGCTGTCATCAGCATTGAACGAACATTTAAAACGTGGATTTAAAATTTCAATAGAGCCTGAGGCAGCCTTTACGGTTCGCAACAACCTTGCACAGATTGAACAGCTTGGGTTTCATATTTGCCCAAAAATCCACAATCCCGATTTCTTTTTTGACGAGATCGAACTTCCCAGGCTAATGAAATTTTTCAACGAGATGGGCGACAGCTGCGAAAACCTTATTAACATAGGCCTTTCAGTACAGGATCACGGGAACCATGCCGCTGACCAGTCGGCGAGAAGGCAAAGGTTCGACTATTTTGTTCAGCTTCTTGGAAAAGACCCGGATCTACGTTCTCTGGTATTCACTCCTGAAACTCTGCCAACCATGTTTTCCCGCATGAGATCAGGTGTTCGTTGCATTCAAAGCCACATCCCCGGTGCCCGCATCGTGCTCATGGATACCTGCATTTCAGCAATTTCCGGATGTATTTTTGACTCAAGATTGAATTATTCTTCCGGGCCGGCTCTATTTGTAAACTATGGCAATGGGCACACTCTGGCCTGCGTAATTGATGGAACAAGGATTCTGGCGATTTATGAACATCACACAAGTATGATCAAAGACCAGCCTGATTTAATAAATGATCATTTAAAACGCATGGTTGAAGGCAATCTAAGTTTTGAAGAAGTTTATGAAAGTGGTGGTCACGGTTGCCAGACTTTTTATCCCATGTCATTCAATGATCTTGCTTCACGCATTGTTACCGGGCCACAAAGAAGTATCAGCAGCAAACTTGCAATTGATTTCTTCCCCGCGGCACCCGGTGGTGATATGATGATGACAGGCCCGCTTGGTTTAATGCGCGGGTTTGATTTAATAAAAGGTAAAGAAAATGAATAGACTTTTTAGCTATCTGCTTCTAACCGCATTTTTAATCGGCTTTCCCATTTCCCTGAAAGCCTGCGACGACACTCTGGTAATGCTGTTAACAGCCAAAAGCCCCAATAGCGAGTTTTCCAAGTCGATTAGAAAGGTCGCTACCAGCCTTACCAACCTTGGGGTCACACTTAAAGCCGGCTCAAAAAAGGATTATTCGTTCGAGATGAAAAATGTCATGGATGCCTGGCTGGAGTTCACCATGAATTACATGACCAACCCGCCTGAAGAAGCCAGGAGCGATAAAAACTGGGCGGAAAAAACCCGAAAAACTTCAGAGGTGATCGGGCAAATAAGAAAAATGACTGAAAATGGTGAAAGACTTAAGGCCCACGACCTGGTTCTTGGTCTTAGCAGCGAAATCGGAAAATTCTTCGAGGCGGTGGGCATTACCCCAGAAAAACAACTATTTATCGAAACATCCGCAAATCTGACAATCCTCGAGCAGAAAATTTTGGCAGACGATCAAACCGCTTCATTGAAATCAATAGCAAGCCTTACCAAAAATTTATCAGAATTCAAACAAATCGTTCCTGAAGTCGCTTCTTCTAGCGCAAAACAGCTTGAAGAGAAAATGCTAATTTTTAAACAAACTATTGAAATATCCGGTCAAACGAACTCGCTCGATCCAGATTTTGTCGAATTAAGAACAATGTTCGATGAGTTAAGGTCCCATGTCCTGATGAAGGAATGGTTTCCTGAAACCACAGAACTGAAACCGGAGGGAAAACAATGATTCAGGTCACCGTTATAAAAAGCCAATCGAAATGCTTTACCTGTGATGAAACTGCAATGATTGTCGGTGAGATTGCCGAAATTTATAAAGGCCAGGTCGAAATAAAAATACTGGTTAACGGATCTCCCGAAGTTGCCCAATTTGGAGTGGTCACCACCCCCGTCGTGGCAATCGGCAGAAAAATTTATTCAATGGGCAAACCGGTTATCAAAGAAAAAGTAATCAACTGGATCAAAAAGGAGCTGGGAGAACAATAAATGCTGCTGCAGGCCGTCGATGCAATAATCAGTATTTTTGAGCCGCTTAAAAATACATTTATCTGGCCTGGACTGGTAGAAACAGGCAAATTTCTCGGCACACACCTTTTTTCCGGCATGATTCCGGCTTTTTTCATTGCCGGTGCAATTGCCGTGTTTCTTGACAAAAACCGAATCACCAAACTGATGGGCCCCAGGGCAAATCCCTGGATCGCATACCCGGTGGCAGCTCTTTCAGGCGGAATTCTGACCGTGTGCTCATGCGGGGTTATTCCCATTTTTACCGGAATAATGCAACAGGGCGCAGGAATCGGCCCGGCATTTACCTTTCTTATGGCTTCTCCGGCCGTAAACCTCATCGCCCTGGTATATACCTACACATTAATGGGAACCAAATATATGATCTGGCGTGCTGTGCTGGTTTTTTTCAGCGCAATCGCCATCGGACTGGGAATGCGATTGCTCTGCACCCAGCCTGAACCTTTGCAACAACCAGACATGGAAATGGTTGAAGAAGAGTCTGAAACCACCGATTCCCAAATTTTCATGTTTTTTGTTTTACTGGTTCTGATCATGGTCACTTCAACCGGTTTACTGGATCCTTTCATTGAAAAGGTATATTCTGCCGGCAACCCCGCCGGAATGCTTATCTCCAGATCGGTGCTGGTATTTTTCCAGGTTATAATCACCGGCATGGTAGCGAAGAAATGGTTTCATCATTATGAAATCATTCTCTGGCTGAAAAAATCACAAAGCCTTTTTATCATGATTTTCCCAAAAGTTCTGGGCGGAATTTTTCTTTGTGGTATAATAGTGGTGGCATTACCGCTAACCAGTTTTATTTCATATTTCGACAAAAATGATGTTTATGCCAATCTGCTTGCATCATTTATCGGCAGTATGATGTATTTTGGTACAATAGTGGGTGTAACTATCGTAACCACCCTCAAGGGGTTTGGCATGAACGATGGCCCGGCCATGACGCTACTGCTTTCTGCACCTGCAGTAAGTTTGCCGAGTATTATAGCTCTAGTTCCGATAACCGGAGCCAAAAGAGCCTTGATATTTTTGATGCTGGTAATAATCTTCAGCGCCCTCAGCGGCCTGATATTTGGGATGACCTTTTAGCCATCAACAGAACAGAAAGGAAAAACAATGGGAGACCACACAGTGCAGGACTTGGACAAAATCCAGAAAATCATGGAAAACGGCAATTATGAAGAAGCCCGCCCCCTGATTCTGAAATATCTTGAAGAAAAACCCAATGATCCGCTTGCGATCAGGCTGCATGGCAATACTTACGCATATACCGGCTATCTTGGCAGGGCAAAAAAAATCTGGCACGATGGCCTGAAATTGTTCCCAGACAACGTAGATCTAATTTATAATTATGCTTTGGCCCACTACCTCCAGGGGAACCTTTATCTGGCCAGAAAATTCTGGAAAAAAGCCCTGAAGCTTTCCCCAGAAGATTCGGAAATCTATTTCAATCTTGGTCAGGTAGCACGCGATGAAGGCAGTCTTAAGAAGGCGATTTATTATTGGATTCAGGCACTGAAATTCAAAAAAGATAACGTTGAACTCATGAATAATATCGGTGTCGCTTATGCCAGCCTGAACATGTATGGCAAGGCTGCACTCTGGTATAAAAGGGCGGTAAAACAGGACAAAAACTATGCCCTGGCCCACTTTAATCTGGCTAATGCCCTTTTTGAAAAAGGTGAATATGCCAGCGCGAAAGATCACGCCCAGACAGCGGCCCGACTTGACCCAGCTTCTCACATGGAACCTGTGGCCCTGCTGACCCGAAAAATTGCCGAAAAACTCGAAGTAAAAAAATAGCAATAAAAGCAAAAACCCGACAACTGTCTGGTTGCCGGGTTTTTGCTTTCAGACTTAGTTCACTTCGTTGACACAAATTTCGTCTTCAGAATGCTCGGCGGCGAATTTCCTTAACTGCCCCATCAATGCGGCTTCACGATTCTTCATTCTTTTAAGCTCATTCTCAAGAACGACACCTTTTGAACGGCTCAAATTCAGCTCTTTAATACAGTGATCATGTCTGATTATCAGATGATTAAGCTGTCTGCGAAGAAAATCAACCTGATCTTCAAGAGACTGCAGGCTTAAGTCGAGACCCGAAATTTCAGAGATTTTCTCAGACTTGTCTTCTTCATCTTCCTGTTTGATTTTTTTTTCCCTGATCATGGCGCAAACTTCATCTACCGAAAGCTTGGTTCCCATTTCCAGTTGTTTTATAAACAGAAGCTTCTTGAAAGAATCTTCATCAAGAAAAGTCTCTTTGCTGCCATCTGGCAAATCACAAGTCTTTAACTTGATCCTCGAAGAATTTTTCCGAATGAGCTTTTGTAGATCGTTTGGACTGATATCGATTATCTGCTGAATCTCTGTAATGGAATAACGCTTTTCTTTCACCGGATACCGACCTTTTCGACAGGATAAAATTACTATCGTAAGGTCAGAGGATTTATTTTACACAAATCTTCATTTACTGCGCTGCTCAATTTTATCAAGCATTCTTTGTGCAACCTTTTTTTCTGAAGCTTCGCATTCATTGCTCCTGGAACAGAAGCAATGAAGCTGCCTTCCCATCCCTGTTTTGTGAATTTTTACGCTCATTTCTTAATCCCCGTCAGTATTACATAAAAACACTGAGGAGATTTCAAGTCATCCCCGATCAACTGCTTTTAAGCGTAAGATAGCGCTCTACCTCAGAACCAGGCGTTACCAGAACCACCGCATCAGTTAAAATCCTAGTAACCCTGTAAGTTCCAATCATCTGGTTTTTGGTCACCGTCATAGTTGTACCATTAAATTTAATATCAGCACTGCTGCCATTAATCGCCAAAAGTTCCATTAAATTAGTGGCCGCCACCTCGACAATTTCCACATTATTGATGACCGAACTCTGGTCACTGAGCCATATTTTGCCGTCTTTGGGGTGACTGCAGGTGATATCAAGGGTGACCAGTATTCTTTTTGTAATACGTTTCTCGCCCAGAACGCCTTCCTTGGAAACCCCACGCCCCTTGAACTCTTTTACATCAAAATAATCAACGCCCACTTCGCGAACATCATCGATCAAAACTTTGTCGGTCTTTATCGGCAGGGATCTGTCAAATTTTTTTTTCAAAGCAAAAACCCGATCTGGCAATGACTTGGTAGAAAATGTTTCGTGCCTTTCGATCATGTGAAGAGTCCCCAGGCCAGTCAATCGATATTCCCGCGATGGCCGCAAAACCAGTTCAACCCAGACGATTTTGCCTTCTTCATAACTACCTTCATCTTCAGTTTCAGGTGTGCAGATTGGAAAATACATGATTGTCTGGTCTTCAAAAGTAGGTGAAATTCCACCACCATGGGTAACGATGGCATGCATGTCAAAATCAGTGCTATCGTTTACTTCAATTTTTCTCAGACGCCCGGTGTAATCATATTCGCGCTTCTCTTTATATGATAAAACCTTCTGCTCTTCGGTTGCTCCAGAATTCCTGCGAATAATGGTTGAAGGATATGAAGTCATTTTCAATTTCTGGGTAATCGCCCTGGAGCCATTGCGCAATTGCGTGATCGCCTGCTGGATCCAGAAACCTTTTTCGGTTTCACGGCGCGAATAGGTCATAATACTATATCCAGAGCCAAACAACATGCTGAGCATAATCACAGCCAGCAATATTTCGATCAGGGTTACCCCTCGCTTGAAATTACTTGAATTTTCATTTAAAAAGGTCAATTTAGACCTCCAGTAAAACGCGAAACAATTACGACCTCTTCAAGTTCATCTTCAAAAGACTTGTTGCGGCCACCATCGATGGTTGATTTAACCTTGATCCGATAACCATCCTGAACCATTTTCATCAAATCATGGGAACCATGCAGCTTCATATCTTCAACCCAGTATTTTCCGCCATATGGAAACTGATCGTCAGGCGCTTTTCCTTCAACAAAAAGGTCGTAAGATGTTTTTTCCTTGCTGAAAGCACCCATTGCAAGCGGCGGGTACATCGAAGAGTCAACTGACTGATAAGGATTACCGGAACCATTCAAAGCAAAAAAGTCATAAGTTTCTTTTGGCAGCAGTTTCAATTGCAGCTTGGTATGCTGCATTGCCGAATGTGCCAGATAATAGGCCTGCATCTGGTAAATGGTCTGCTTGTTCTGAAATGCAAGATTGCTATTCGATTGCGCCATAAAAAACAAAATGATCGCAATCGAAAAGGCGAAAAACAGAACTACAACTATGGCGAAACCTTTCTTTTTCATCATTAATTATCCAGGTTAGATTTAAAGCCTACCAGAAAAAGACTCCTGGCGTATTTGTCGTCTTTGGGGTCTTTCCCTTTGCTGTTTGACCATTTAACCTGCACAACCAGTTTTTTAATCAGGTTGTATTTGTCATCAGCGTCTTTCGAAGTCAGCTTGTTAATATCAAATCGAGTATCATCTGGATCTTTACCAGGCACCGGAACCGAAAAAACAATCGGATTAGAAGAGGTGGAATCATAATCAAGATCCACAACTTTCAGCCTGGCCCTATATTTAAACCCTTTTCTACAGGTGAAAATGCCATCAGCAGTATATACACCACCGCTTGGCCCCACCCCATCACCAAACATTTTTGGCACCGCTTTGGCCAGAAAATCATCGACGCCATCGGTTAACAATGGGTCATCGATTTTTGCCGGATTGCCATGCCTGATACAACGCCATGGAATCTGGAACATCAGGGTATCCATAATGAATTTGGCCCGGGAAATGGCGACAGTTTCAACGTAAAACTTTTCGGTTTCTTTAACCGAACCAGTAAGAAAAGTGAAAATCGGCAGAAAAACCATCCCGAGAATCAGGAATGCAAGCATTACCTCAACGAATGTAATGCCTGAACTCCTGAATTTTATCATTGCAAATTTCCACATAGCTTGTTTAATCATAAAAAATCTGAATCAAAAAGGCAACCCTAAAAAAACCGGAAAAGAAAGCAGTTTCTTTTCCGGCCCGTCAGTTTTAGTTAAATAGTTATTTGATTTCGATCGGCACGAACAACACCTGACGATTTCCGGCTTCATCTGAAGCATCAATGTAAAAATGCGCATTTTCCGGAATTTTGAGATCAGCAAGTTTAAGATCGGTTGGATTGACCGGCCCAACGGGGGCTGGTTCACCACCGGCTCCGTTGCAGATTCCGTATTTTACTTTGGCAGTATTAAGCTTGTAGTTATCGCCGCCAATCACCTTAAAAGATATCTCGGCATTGGCTGGAAGCTTAATGGAACCCTGCCGAACAACCATGCTGGCGCCAAGTTCAAGACCAGGAACAACGGTGACTTCCTCGGGGTCTTCATTGACAAGTCCTCCATTCATGCAGACGTCAGCCATTTTCGGCAACGGATATTTGTCAGGAGGATTTTCAACCGCCCAGAAACTGCCGCTTTTGCCATCTTTCACCGTAATCTCAAGACCACAGGTCGGGGGAGTAATGTCGAGAACACGAACATCTTTTGCTCCGCTCGAATTGGCAAAAGTAACTTTGGTTTTGCCCGGTTCTGGAAGGTCATAGCGCAGTTTTCTGCCGATATAGCAGGTTATCGCACCCTTACCGGTCGGGGTCAATGGAGTTACTATCATCTGGTTCAGAGCTACTTCGCTAGTGGTTGAAGCAATATGATTCTTGTTCTTTTCCCAGTCGATGAAATACCATGAAGGTGAAGGGTTGCTTTCCCATTTAGGGTTGGGAATCTGCTGGCCCTTGTATTCAGCTGGCGGAGCATCATCGAAGATGGTTGATTCACACATTACGGTAAAAGGAACATCTTCGGTCATGGTAGCGGCTAAGGGCTGACCATTTTCCCCGGAGACCTTAAGGGGTATAACCGGGCTGATATCGACGGGAATCGGGCTGATTTCAACGCCCTTCAACCAGGGAGCTTCCCCGGTCGAAGCCCCGCTTTTGGCGGGATCTTCGGCAAGGAGAGCTGCATTTGCTAACAAAGAAACAAACAACGCGACAAAGAACTTAGAACTTTTTTTCTGCATCTTTTAACATCCCTTATTTTAATTATTGGTTGCGACCGCCTTCGAATGCTGCCTGCTGGTCAACTATATAGAGAGGCATTCTGATAGTGCTGATGTTGCCTTCTTTATCTTTGGCTTTGGCAACAAAGAAGAATTCGGGCTGATCTTTGTATTCTTCGCGAGGATAGTTGGGAACACGGAAAAGATAAGCATTTTCGGTTTTATCAACTTCTTTGCCATCGGCATATTCGATTCGGCATGCGGCGTCGGCAGCAGAAGCACGATTGTCACCGTTGTCAACAGCCATGGCAGCGAAGATAAATGGAACGTTTCTTCTTACATAAACACCCTTGAGAGCATTGTCCGATTTGCCAGTAACATGAACCTGGCTGACGAAGTCTTCTTTACCAACAGTCGGCCGAAGAGTACCAGATTCGAATTTCGGTGCGCCAACTTCGTTGAAGAGAGGACCGGCGATGGAAAGGCGGGCGGTTTTGTTCCAGGGTTCGAGGTTTCTTTCATCATCCAGACCTTCATCGAGGAACAGATAACTTGCCTTTTCAAAATCATCACCATTCTGTGAGAATGGGCGGCCAAGATTGGCAATAATTTTTTGAGTCATTTCTTTTTTGAGTTCTTCTTCGGTTTCAGCCATATCGACCTTACCGGCGCCTTCCTGGAAGGCTACCCACATATCGGGTGAAGTGCAGTCGTGGACGAGTACGCCCATGTTCTGTTCAGCAGTAACAGTTTTTCTTTCAGGTTCTTCAGCAGTGGCAAGAGAAGTCGTCGATTCTGAACCGCCGGCTTCGCCACCGGGTTCGGTACCAGTTGTTACTTCAGTGGTGTCGGTTTCGCCACCACCGGCTTCCGGACCGGTTCCTTCAGTTACGTCTTCAGCACCGGTTTCGCCGCCGCCAACTTCGCGAGCACCGTGGTTACCAACCTGATACTCGGCGGGCGCAAAAAATTTTCCGCCGTCAGCAGCCATATTGGTATTTTCTGCGCTCAGGGTTTTGAAATTACCATCAGCATCTTTTACCTTGGTTTCCCAGGTGATGTTAGGTTCACTTTCAAACTTTGCACCTTCGGCAAGAGAGGAAGCATCTGGGTTGTAAATCAGAGAGTGTTCATGCTTTTCATAATAAACATCTTCGAGACAATGAACCAGACCACTGTCCGGGTCGCCGCCACGAAATTGTTCCGGCAATGCATAAGGACTTGCTTTCATTCCCAGGGTCATGTCAGTTGAATCTGGAATTTTAGCAGCCTCTTTGTCTGCGGTAGACGCCTCTGGGGCAGTCTCAGCAGCCACAACCGGCCACACCGTTGCACACACGTATAATACAGCAACCAGTAACAGGAACTTGTTCCAGAATTTCATAAGCTCTCCTCCGTAAAACATTTTTTGACCTACAACCATGATACGACTAAGAACGATTAAGTGTTACATTTTTTTCTGCTGTTTTTATTATACCATAAAAATTTTTAGTAACACCATATAACACAACATATTAGGGTTCACTTAACAACTTGTAAAGAAAAACTCTGGTATCTTATGTGGACTTTCGCACTTTTTAGCATAACCCAGTACCGGAAAAGGCCGATCTT
>DYKG01000055.1 GCA_020722725.1 Candidatus Methylomirabilis sp. | reverse complement strand
TCAAACTAACTATGTGTGAAAACCCGCTTCTGTACGTATACCGAGAATTGCTGGGAAATGAATTGAAAACCCTTGGCTGCAAAGTTCCTCTGGTCTATTGCACCGCCGATACTGATCAGATGCTGAAAAAAATCCCGATCGGGTGCAGCATTCTGCAAAAGCCCTTCAAATCTGATGAAATGCTGTTATTGATCAGAGAAAACCTTAAAAGGGCGAAAAACAGGAAGCTGCCCTTGTTCGGGCAGCTTCTGTTGAGAGAGAGGTTATATGAGGTTAGATTATTTACTTCAGGAATGTTCTTGCGGGAAGCTCCTGTGCGGTCTTAACTGCAGACTTAACCGGCTCAACCAGTTCGTTTCCAAAAGTCATTGAAAAGCTGGCAGTAAGGCCGGCGTCATAAGGAACATATAGAGAAGCAAAGTAACGAAAAGCTTTTTCCGGGCTGAGCTTGTCTTCCGAGAATCCAAGGCTGGAAAAAACCAGTATCGACATCAGCAATATCAGGCCAAGCAGGCTTCTTTTTGTCACATTCATTACTTATCTCCCGACTTTCTTCTGATGTAAATTTTTAAAGCATTATCCATGCCAGAAAATCCGGTACCCTGACATCCCGCTAAAAATGCTAATTCAATTTGAATTTAATTTCCTGACTGTACATTGCAAGCCAAAATTTTATCAGACAGTTGCTGAAAAACCGGCAATCAACAATTCATTCCCTGATAAAAACCTGCTTTGGCCATATATTTAACCAGCATTTTTCGCAATTCTGATTCGCTGAGTTTATTCCAGAAAGGCCCCAGAAGATACTTCTCTGGAACCCTGCTTATCAGCCTCTCAATTTGAATTTCTTTGCCAAGATTGCTCATGAAACAAGCGAGCAATTTTATATACGAGTCTGGCTCGAGCAACTTAAAATCAAGACACCCGGCCGCAAACATTCGTCCGAATTCAGATCCCTTTACAATCTGAAGATGATGAATTTTTAAAGAATCAGGTCTGGCGCAGGTAAGCTTTTCTGCTGATTCAATAATAGTTTCAACGGTTTCGCATGGCAACCCGAAAATCAAATGAACACAAACCTTCAAGTTAAGACCCACCGCCCGATAAACGGCATCTATAGCCGTATCTGCGGTATGACAACGATTAACCGCTTTTAATGATGCGTCATGCAATGATTCAACGCCGATTTCAAGCATTATCGGTTTATTTCTGCCGAGTTCTTTCAACCGATAAAGCAAATCATCAGCCAGGCAATCGGGCCTGGTAGAAATTACTATGCCGTTGATTGATTCAAGGCTGATAGCTTCCTGCAAAAGTTTTTCAAGTCGATCAATTGAAGAATAAGTGCCGCTATGACTCTGAAAATAGGCAATAAAACCGGCACAGCGATAACGCTTTGAATAGAAGTCGATTCCTTCTTCAAGCTGCACGGTAATCGATTTTTCGCAAGAACAGTAAAAAGGCTGATAACTTTCAGGTGAGCAGAAAAAACAGCCCTTATCAGACAGATTCCCATCACGGTTTGGACAAGAAAAACCCGCATCGACTGGAATTTTCTGATATCTTCCCTGCGGGTGCCGGGCAAAGTTAACAATAGTCATCAATCAAAAGCGATACTGCAAATGCTCACAAAAGTATTGCATCGAAGAAAGCATGCTGCTGATACTGCGCAACGCATCAAGAAAGGCAATTCCCTCAATTGGGTCGTGCTGGCCGGATTTGATTCTTTCAAGATGATTATCACGGGCAGCGTGATCTACAAGGGTCTGGCTGTAAATAATCTGCTTGATCTGCTCTGCTTCTTTTTCACTCAGATTAAGCTTTCCGGTGAGGTGCAAAAAAACTTCTGCCGTCTTATTGAAGCAGATATGAAGTTCTTCGCGCACCTCTCTGGTGAATTTGAGATTATCTTCAGCCATTTCGAGAAAACCAGCCATCAACTTGTGCAATTGCGAAGAGGTTATCTCAAGATCCTTGTTAAGATAAATTGACCTGGTAACCTGCCGGCTTAAATCTTCAGAAAGATCTTTCTGCACAAGAGCAATTAAAAATTTATTTAAATCTTTGTTGATCTGATCACGCTGACGGTGCAGAGAATCAATACTGCTGTTGGTTGAAACAATCTGATCGACGCTTTGATCATCATTGGCAAGAAGCTCATCTATTTCAACGAACTTTTTCTTAACAATATCAACGGCACAAAGAAGCTGTTGTTCAGCCTGTGCAATAGCTATCGGTGGAGTTGCCAGCAATCGTTTGTCCAGATTGGTTGCAACAAGCCTATCTTCCTCGTTCTTTGGAAGAATGGTCATCGCTGCCCATTCCAGAACCGAGTTCAGAGGCAAAAACAGGCTGGCGTTTGCAATGTTGAAAATAGTGTGCGAATTGGCAACCTGACGTACTGAGTCACCAGATGTTTTCATAATCAGGCTTACATACAGGTCAAGCACAGGCAAAACGATTAAAGTGCCAAAGACATTGAAAAGAGTATGAACAAGTGCGGCCCGCCGGGCATTGCGCGTTGTACCAATCGCCGCCAGCACTGCAGTAATGCAGGTGCCGATGTTATCACCCAGAATAATCGGAATTGCCGCTTTCAATGCCAGATAAGGATCTTCACCAAAAGCTCCGGTAGCCATAAGACTCATTGTAAGTCCGACAGTTGCCGAACTGCTCTGAACTATCAGAGTGACGAAAATTCCGGCAACCACGCCATAAAATCGGTTATGCGACAAAGTTATGAAAATCTGCTTGAATGACTCGTGCTCTTTATAGGCCTTAAAACTATCGCCCATGAATTCCATGCCTAGGAACAGCAAAGAAAAGCCCAGCATGGTTTCGCCCCACGACCTGTTTTTGCGGGATTTGCAGAACATGGCCATGGTACTGCCAATTGCGAGAATCGGCCAGGCGAGATCAGTAAGCTTGAAGGCAATCAACTGAGCCGTAACTGTGGTACCGATATTGGCCCCGAGAATTATCCCGATCGCCTGCCTCAATGTCATAATACCGGAATTCACAAAGCCAACCACCATTACAGTGGTCGCCGAACTGCTCTGTATGACCGCCGTAACCCCAAACCCGGTAAGCAAACCTGCCAGCGGGCTACTGGTTAAAGTGGCAATTATGGTCTTGAGCCGATTTCCGGCAATAATCTGCAGGTTCGAACTCATCATGTTCATGCCATAAAGAAACATGCCAAGACCACCGGTCAGCAGAGAAAAAGTCCTGCCGGCCTGTTTGCCATAACGGTAATGCAAGTAAAAACAGGTAAAAATAAAACAGATTACCACTGCCCACTTAATGAACAATTTTAAATTCTTCTTGAAATTCATGCTCATTATTTAAACATCCTGAAATAAATTAATTATGCCGCAAAGTCAAAAACGTTACATAGCAAAATATGTACCAAGTTCAGGAACGGGATTCGATATCCTTGCAGATTATTTCAAGGTCAGCACCCATTTCGTTAACCTGATCAATCAAAAGCGGCACCAATTCTGCCGCTGTGTCAAAATTGCCATCGCGGGCAAATTTCTCGATTTCAAGAGCTTGCGAAAATGCTTTCGAGGCTGCAAGCATGCCGGCAAGACCTTTGATGGAATGTGCCACTTCCCTCAATTTCTGAACATCTCCAGAATCAAGACTTTCGGTTATGGCACTGATTAAAGCCTGGGAACGTCTTGAAAAAATTTGACTCACCTGTAATATGTTTTCAGGTTTTTGCAAAATTCTTATTTCGAGCTCTTTAAGATTGATCTGCTTGAGCCGAACAGATGGTTCCACATTCTCAGCCGAAGGTATTTCTACCCTTTCATCAGCAGCAGTTCCGACAAATTCGTCGAGCCTCACTCTGATTGTTTTGGTAATTGAGGAAATCAAATCATTTGGGAAGTAAGGCTTGGCAAGATAACTGTCAGCCCCTGCAAAAATAGCCTTTTGCCGCTCTTCATCGGTAGAAAAGGCACTTAATGCGATGATTGGCATACTCGCAAAAGACTCACCGGAATTACGAATCTTCTTAATCAAATCAAGACCATCAAGATTCGGCATCATAATATCAAACAAGGCCAGATCATACCGCCTGGACTTCATTAAATCCAGTGCCTCAATACCATCTTTGGCGCAATCCGCCTGCCCCTTGTTTTCTATAATAATTGAACGGGCAAGAAAAAGATTGGTTTCATTATCATCGGCAACCAGAATTTTCAATGGTGTTCCGGTAACGGTAAGCTGAATTTTATTTTCCCGAACCGCATTAAGATTAGAAGAAATTGCGCTTTCAGCAGGAAATTCCACAAAGATCCTGGTTCCAGTGTTGGGCGATGATTCGAGATGAATCTTTCCATTAAGTCTTTCGACAATCTGCTTGCTGATGCTCAGCCCAAGGCCACTTCCCGGGGCATCATCGGGATTGAGTGGGTCGGAATGAACAAAATCCCCGAATAGCTCATCCACCAGATCTTCAGAAATACCCACCCCGGTATCTTTCACCAAAACCTGTATTCTCAGATTCTTGCCTTCGCGGTGAACAAGCTTTGCTTCGACTTCTATTTCTCCGGAATCGGTAAATCGAACAGCATTGCTCAACAGGTTTGAAAAGATCTGACGCAGGCGGTTACCATCTGAAATAATCTGCTCAGGCAAACGATGGTCGAATTTCAGACTGGTTTTAATCTTCTTTTGTTCAACCCTTATCTTAACGATATCAAGCAGTTGTTGCAAAACCTTTGCCAGATTGAATTCCCGAAATTCGAACTTGAGTTTTCCCGCCTCGATCTGTGAAAGATCAAGAATGTCATTTAAAATATCAAGTAATGATCTGGCTGAAACGTATGCAAGTTCAAGATGCTTTTTGGGTTCTTCGCATCTGCAAAGTTTTCTGGCTATTTCATTCAGGCCGATTATGGCAGTCAAAGGAGTGCGAATCTCATGGCTGGTATTGGCAAGAAACCGGCTTTTGATCTGACTTGTTTTCTCTGCTTCTGCCCAGGCTTTCATCAGATCATTCTCATAGATTATTTTGCTGGTAACATCGCGCAAAAACAATATCACTGCCCTCTGCTGATCAAAAAAAGTTGATGCTCCATTTACCTCGGCAAAAAAAGTTGTTTTATCAGTTCTGACAAATTCACGCTCATGAGAAAATGAACGCTGCCTGAAATCATGGGTTACCTGTGCGAAATCTGGTTTTGATGATGCCAGAAAATCTTTATAAAAAAATTCGACCGGATTTTTATCAAGCTTAAACATTTGCTTGAATTCTTGATTGGCCATCAGAATTTTCTGATCTGCTGCTGATATGATTAAAATTCCCTCAGGAGCGTTGTAAAAAACAGATTCAAATTGCTTAAGTGCCGACTTCTGCGCTTCGAGTAACTCAAGTTTTTTCTCACCATTAACAAAAAACACAATTATAATCAGAGAAAAAAACAGAAGGGAAAAAAAACTGTAAATTTTCAATGTCCTTATCGGCTGGGCATCACCGATCACAAGGACTCGCCAGCCATCCGGATCTATTTCAAATGATTCAAAGAAAAAGTTACGTAATGAAATATTGAAAATCTCGTCTTTCCCTCGATTAACCCTATCCAACTCAGCAGGCTCAACAATTCTTAGAGTTTTCCCCACAACATCTGGTCGGCTGGCGAGAAAAATCTTGCCGGCATGATCGATGAGCATCGATGGATGATAAAGGTTCAGATAACTGGTAAGGTCATTCATATTTCTTTTCACCGTACAAACCCCGATAATCTCTCCATTAGCGGGATTTTTAACCGGGTGCGCTGAATAAAAACCCAGTTCGTTGGTAAATTTGCCAAAATCAATCAGACGGCCGTTCTGACCAGACATCGCAGCTTTGAAATAACTGCGAAAATTCAGGTAACGCCCAACAAAAAGTTCTTTCTTTCCAGAAGAAGTTAGAACCAGACCATCACGATTCTTGATGTAACAGATTCCATCAGGAAAACTTTGAGCAAAACCGGCTAGAAATTTTTCCACCCGCGCTGAACTAATTTCGCTTTGCTCAACCAGATAATCCTCAATAACCGGGGTATTTGAAATCAGGCTTGAAGAAGTGCTGGCAAAAATCATTCGCTGACTGATGAGTTTTTCCAGACCCTGTTTCGACTGTTCCAGGCGATTCTGAATTCTTTTGCTTTCTCTATTGATAATCAGTCGGGTTAATATTGAACCTGCCAGATTTGTTGCAATAAGTATAATCACTAAAGTTATCGGCGAAGCAAAACGCCATCGATCTTCTATTTTGGAAAAATTGCGGTGATGGATTTTTCTTACCAGCAAAATCAGACAGAAACCCATAATTAATCCTAGCATCTGAATAATTTCGCCAGGACTGACCCAATAATTTTCAATTTCACTACGAACCAGAACTGAAGAAGCCGGTAGAAAAATACTTAAAATCGTTTGTAACGAAAAAACAGCCGGAAGTAAAACCAGAACCCGGCCGGCATGACCCATTTCGGGATGATTTCCCCGAGTCATGCCATGGTGAAACTGATAGCCGATTATCCAGACCATAAGCATTGCCGGTAAACCACCTATTCCGAAACAAAGATCACGGGTAAAAAATGCGGTAGTCACCAGTATCAAAGCGAGAGGCAAGTGAATCATCGGCGGAAGAGAAAAGCCAAAGACACTTTTCCAGTTCAACCGGATAAATTCTGCCAGCACGACCAGCCACAGAACCTGAAGACTAATCTGCAGAAAATCGAATTCAAAAATGTTTACAATCAGAAAAAAAGATTTAAAAAGCTTGGAAATTCCATAAATAACCAGGCTTGCTGAGAGCAGATGAAAATGGTGAAGTTTTCTGATGTTGCCAGGAATTACCTGAAAAACAGCGCCGACAAATAGAAGCAGTATTCCGATAAAAAAGTTGAAATACCACGGTTGTTCAAGCAGGCTGTTAAAAAATACTTCCAGCACAGGCTTTCCGCTAAATTGAATTCATTGAAGCACGTCTTTTAAAGAACATTATTGCTGCGGCAAACGATCCAATTATGCAACCCGCACCAAGAATCATGAAAAGAACACCAAGAGCTGCAAGAGCCAAGCCGCCAAAACCATAAAGATAGTTTTCCCAGTTTTTCATTGTTCCCTCCAGCGTCCATGTACAAAAGATTAGGTCTTTCCATTGGAAAAATCAACTCTTTAAGTGTAATATCATTTCACAATTACAAAGGAGATCAAGATGAATGAGCAATACAAGGGTCCAGTAGAAGACGCTGTCATTAAAAATCCATGGTTTAATCCGCCTTCATCCGAAAAAATCATTCGTGCTTTTATCGGCATTCTGATCATGTTTATACTGGTATCAGGTGGCCTTGGTTCTTTTTACAAGGTTGACACCGAAGAAACCGCAGTAGTGTTACGCCTTGGTAAGCTGCACGCCAGCAACGGGCCAGGACTGCATTTTAAACTGCCTTTCGGAATAGACCACATATTTCTGGTCAAAACCGGAAGAATACTCAAAGAAGAATTTGGATTTCGCAGCATTAAGCCCGGAATTCGCACCTCATACGAAAAAAAGGGCTTTGACGACGAATCCCTGGTTTTAACCGGTGATCTGAATGTTTCTGACCTGGAATGGATTGTGCAATACAAAATTGCTGATCCATTCAAATTTATTTTTAAAATAAATGACCCGCAGACTACAATTCGTGACGTTTCAGAAGCCATAACCCGGAAAATTGTTGGTGATACTGATGTTACTTCAGTCTTGACCACTGACCGTGCAATTCTGGCCGATATGATTCATGGCGAAATGCAGAAAATTCTGGATTCGTACGATATCGGAGTAAAAATTGTCACGGTAAAATTTCAGGACGTTAACCCTCCCGAAAGCGTAAAGGCAGCATTCAACGGAGTAAATGAGGCTGAGCAACAGAAAGAAAGCCTGATTCAGCAGGCCAGCGAGCAGTATAACAAAGAAGTACCCAAAGCAAGGGGTGAAGCAAAACAAATGATTCAGGAAGCAGAAGGTTATGCCCTCGAAAGAGTTAACCGTGCTGAAGGCGACGCCAATAAATTTCTTGCAATGCTTGCTGAGTACCGTGCATTTCCTGAGGTAACCAGAAAGCGCCTCTATCTGGAAACCCTTGAAAAAGTTCTACCAAAAAGCTCAAGCATCTGGGTCGTTGATGGCGCATCGCAACAACCTTTGCCCCTGCTTCCCCTGCAGAACCTCATTGGAGGTGAAAAATGAAAAATATCATCATTTTACTGATTCTGGCGTTGATTACCGGTCTTGCCTTTTCAGGGGTCTTTGTCGTCAGTGAAGGACAGCAGGCAATTTTAACCAGGTTTGGCAAACCGGTCGGTGAAAAAAGAATGGCGGGCATTCACTTTCGCATTCCCATTATCGATGCTGTTCATTATTTTGAAAATCGAATAATGAAATGGGATGGCGACCCGAACCAGATCACTACCATGGAAAAAAAATTCATCTGGGTTGACGCAACTGCCCGCTGGAGAATCGATGACCCACTCAAATTCATGAAAACGGTTGCGACAATAGATGGCGCCCAGAGTCGTCTGGATGATATCGTTGATTCGGTGGTTCGCGATGCGGTGTCTTCAAATTACCTGGTGGATCTGGTTCGAGGCGTTGATTTCAAATTAGCTCCAGAAGAAAAGCAGGTTCAGAATGATAAACGCAGATCACGCGAAACTATTCTCAATGAAATAATTGAAAAAGCCGGACAAAGCACCCCAGATTATGGAATAGAGCTTATCGACGTGCAAATAAAGCGTCTCAATTACGTCGAACAGGTTCGTGAAAGAGTCTACGAACGCATGATTTCTGAACGGAACAAAGTGGCTGCTGAATACCGTTCAGAGGGCGAAGGCACCAGGGCGGAAATTCTTGGAAAAATGGAAAAAGAACTGAGAAAAATTCGCTCTGAAGCTTATAAAACCTCAATTCAGATCAAGGGTGAGGCCGATGCAAAGGCTGCCAGAATATATGCCGAAGCTTTCAGTAAAGATGCCGAATTCTATTCTTTTTACCGCTGGCTTGACAGTATCGAAAAAGTCGTTGGCGAAAACAGCCGTTTTGTGTTAACCGGAGATTCTGAATTTTACCGTTATCTGAAAAATTCTCAGGGCAACCTGAGTGAAAAATGATTTTAACCCGACTGAATAATAATTTCATCGAGTCGGCGGATTAAAATCTTTTCAGAAATTTTTCCGGGTTTAAACAGGCGTTTGAGAACTTCAAGCGCCTGTTTTGCTTTTTCATGACTGCCACAGGTGAAAATGTCTATCTGCACCGACTTGTATTCGGGCCAGCTATGCAAAGTGATGTGCGATTCGGTAAGCAATGCGGCTGCAGTGTAACCAGCCGGTGAAAACTGATGATACCTGATCAGAACACAGTTCAGACCAGATTCATCAACCGTCTGAACCAGAATCTTTTCGCCGGTTTCGCCATTCTCAAGCAACTCTGGCGGGCACTGACAGAAATCTGCGATTATATGAATCGAATCAGGCATATAATTAAAGGGCCCAGCGGTCCCACCCTTCCTCATAATAGGTTTTGACCACGTGAGTATCAATGCTGTTTACTTCAGTCTCGACAAAATCAATATCTTCAGGAAAATTTCCCATAGATTTCAAATATTCAGTTGAAACATATTGCCCCGGCACCGCAACCTTAATTTTATCCCAATCAATTGGCAAATTGGAGGCCATTACAAAACCCCATTCCCCAAAAGAAGGGACATAGGAGTGAAATGCCTGCACATCAAGTCGCACTGTATCTGAAGCGGTTTCATTGGCATACAATGGGTTCTCGATAGCCGCAAATGTATTATAAATGCACCAGAAAGCTTTATTGGAATAAAGTGGTGAAGTAGCCTGAGTGACAATTACCCCGCCTCGACTGAGTTTGCGACTCAACAGGCGATAAAAAGTCCTGGAATACAGGCGGCTCAAGGTAAGATTATCGGGGTCAGGCAAATCAATGATGATTACATCAAATATGCTCGAATCATTTTCCAGATATTTCCATGCGTCGGCATTTACAATTCTGGTTCTTGGGTCTCGCATCGAATTTTTGTTGAGTTCACGCATCAAAAGATTATCTCTGGCAAAATCAGTTATTGCCGGATCAATATCAACAATGGTCAGAGAAGCAACTTCTGGAAACTTGAAAACTTCACGCGCCGCAAGTCCATCGCCACCACCGATAATCAGTATGTTTCGCCTCTGATGAGCTGCCGACATTGCAGGCAAAACCAGGGGCTCGTGATAACGGTATTCATCCTGCGAACTGAACTGAATACTACCATTGATGAACATTCGAATATCATTACGGGTTCTCGTAACCACAACCCTCTGGTAAGGCGTGTGGGCACTGTAAACTATTTCATCTCGATACAGGCTGTCTTCTGCAAGTGAACTTATCCGGTCTGCATAAAAAAGACAGGTTCCGAGAAGCAGAAACGCTGAAACACTCAAGGTAATAAGATTTTTTCGCTCTTCTATCTTTTCTTTGAAAACATGAATTGCCCCGGCACCCACCGCCACATTCATCGTTCCAAAAAGCAGGCTGGTACGAACCAAACCCAGTTTTGGCACCAGCACCAGCGGAAAAAGCAGCGAAGCAAACAGTGCACCAATATAGTCTGCGGTCAAAACATTGGAAAAAAGAACTTTCAGCTCAGTATGCTCTTTCAGAATGCGAAGAATTATCGGAATTTCAAGACCAATAAGAGTTCCAACTGTTATAGATATAATAAAAAGAAATGGCGTATAGTTTTCCAGGTAGGTAAAAGAGAAAAACAGAATGACCGAGCTCATGCCGCCGACCACTCCTGTCAGCACTTCTACCAGAACAAACCAGTCATGAAGTTTACCATTGATAAATCTTGAAAGAAATGACCCCAACCCCATTGAGGTCATAAACAAGCCGATTACCAGAGAAAACTGGTATACCGAATCACCTACCAGATAACTCGAAATGGTTCCGGCAAGCAACTCGTATACCAGGCCGCAAACAGCAATAAGAAAAACCGAGGATAAAAGGTATATCTGCAAAGATTGAATCTGCCTTTTGAAATTGAAGCAGCCTGAAAGAAAGCTGCCTAATGGACGTAAAAAACGCCCATGAGGGTTTCAAACAGAATTTTAAATTTAATTAATGCATTGCAGAAGCAATGATGATCGACAGGCCGATCATTACCGCACCGATAATAATACCAAGAGAAGTGTTCTGATCGATTTCAATCTCTTTTCTCACTGAAAAAGGAGAAACTTTGCAGATCAGCCAGAAAGCGATCATATACATCAACAGTCCGATGACTGAATAAGCAATGGTAGAAAGGATCGGACCTGCGGACAGTTCGGCAATTTTAGTTTCCATTTTATCAAACTCCAGACTTGTCTATTTAAGATTTACTGAAAGAAATTTCAGATTACTTCCCATGCATAAAGCCACGATGGCCTGTTCCACCATGCACATAAACACTTCGTTCGCGCACATTTTTCGTTTTATTGACTTTCGGTGTGGTGCTGAAACCCTGGGGCACCGCAAAGTCTGTGGCAATTGCAAAAACGGTCAAAGCCGAAAAAATGCCGGCAAAAATCATTGTAAGTTTACTCATCAGTCATCTCCCTCACCGTCGTCACCATCAGCCCAGCGCTGAGTCTCGAATGAAAAATAACGGAACAGATATGGCGTTCCGAGCAAGAGACAAATAAAGAACCACGACAAAGTGTAATGCCCCTGCCTGACGCCTTCGCGGATTTCAACCGTTGTGTTCGAAAGTTTGAACTGAGGCTCAGGTTGTTCACCAGTGCCGCCTTCGCCAAACATTTCCAATTTGAAATCACCGGCATCTGGAATTTTGAAATAGGCGGTCACTTCCGTCGAACCCTCAGACCAGTATTCCCCGCCTTCATATCCATCGTAGAACGAGAGAGCGGTCGGCATGTCGAAATATTTGTTTTCTCCAAGCTTGTCAACCACCTTGATGTCGTAAAAAGACCATGAATTCTTCAAAGAAGGAGTATAGACCTTGATTCCATAAAGTTTACCGGGTTCGCTTACCTTGAAATCCTTTGAAACATCACCCTCTGCAAAAAGTTTAGAATCAAATTTTTGTGAAAATACCAGAGAACCGTTACTGGAAATGACAAAATACATGAGCAGTGCAATCACACCAGCAACTACTGCTCCAATTGATGCGCTTTCAAACAGAGGCGAGACCGCAAAAGGCTGACAGGAAAAGATACCGGTTGGTTCAAAGCTTGAAATTTTAAACGCTTCGTTTATTTCAGTATAGGGTATATACTCGCCCCAGAAAAATTCCTGTTCGCTGCCGCGCATTTCAATGCAATACATGTATGGCGGGCAGATTGAATCGACATATCTGACCTTTTCTTTGGCGCGGGCCTGCCAGGTAAGCTCGCCCTCAACATAAGTCACTTCGGCACCGGAGCTCTCAAAAACCTTAAAGGATTTATCACGCACTTTAAAAGACGCCTTGCGCGGCATGGCCATATCAATGTCTGTCTCGGGCAGATCTTTGACTTCATGAAGCATAACCCAATGGCCATCTTCATAACAGAGATACACATAACCATGTGTCTGGGAAAACAGAAGATATTCAAGCCAGCGGTAAACTTCACCGTCTTCCCGTTCTTCCATTTGCACAACACCGATGGTAGTGAACATGACGCCCTTGAGTTTGCCTTTTGCACCAATTTTCAATGGCATGAAAGGCCGCTTCTGGTTCAAAAACTGATGTAGCACCTTGAATTGATCTTTAGTGTCCATGCAGGAGCCACAATACTGGCAAACAATCGAACGAACATTATGACCACCATGGATCTCGATTGAACCACCACACTGAGTACACTTAATCGATTTGAGAGCCGCTTTTGCCGCTATAGCCGCCATAATCAGACCTCAACAATCTCGAATGGATCGACCCATACGCCTTTGTAGCAGTTGATTCCATCCTGTTGATACTCGATGGTAAAAGCAACGCGCTTAGGCCCGAGCAGGTCAATATAATTGTATGATTCATTAGGAACGATTTTAAAGGGCAATTCTCCCTGAGCCCCGATCATGGTTGCGGTATTTTTTTCAACCACATTCATACGAATTCGGTTGATCATCAAGGCTCCGCCAACCTGGATCTGGTCGAAAGCCGGCACAGAAAGTCCTTTTTGCACGAGGCCTTCAATCGAAATATCTCCCTCATCTACCGATACCCAGGTTTCTTTGCCGTTGTCACTGCGAACAAACCATTCATCCCAATAGCCATCACCATAATCATAGCGAACTCGTCCCACCGGGGAGAAGCGCCAATCCTGGTATTTATAGGTTTTGTACATTTCGAAAATGCTCGGAGTGTCAGTCAGTATGGCAGATTTGCCGACATCTTCCATTTTTCCGTTGGTCAGCAGGTGGGTGGTGTTACAGGCAGGGCAAACGACCAGTTGTGGCGACTTGGTAACCTGATTGATTATATTACCGCATGAAGGACAGGTTAAGCTCAATGCCATCCTCTTTTCTCCCGATTAGTATTAACAATTTAATACTATAATTTTTTGCCCGCTAAAGTCCAGAAAAGATATTTTCGGATGCAAATGCTGATTTGCAGCAACTAAATCGAATGAAAGTTCTCCAGAAAATCTCTGACATGATCCTGGGTCATCCGATGATTCGCGGTTAACCAGCCTTTTCGGTCAAGCTTGGAGAGAAAGTAAACTATCATTTTTTTCCACCAGGGCCAGTCATGGTTTACATCATATCCCCAGAAATCCAGCAATACTGGAATCTTGTTGCGGTGCAGATTATCGCACATCGCCATCGCTTCGCCGTTCCATTCTTCCCAGGCGCCCTGGCCACTACAGACAATCAACAGGTTTTTCTGAAGCTTTTCAACCAGCGTTGCATCATTCATTCCAAAAGAATATTGGATCGGATTGTTGAAATAAACATCTTCATTAAAAAAGCCGCCCAGCGTAAAGCGAATATCGTAACAGCCGCTGAGGGCAATTCCCAGATCAAATAATTCGGGATGCTTCAGGAAAAGGTTGGCGGTATGAAAAGCGCCGAAACTGCAACCATGCACAATTATTCCCGCACCAGCATGGCCATCGGCAATAATGTGAGCAACCACGTCACGACTTATTGCAAGATCGTAGTCATTGGCCCGGCGGGCTCTCACTGCTGGTTCAGAACGACTGAACCAGCTTTCATGATCGAGGCTGTCAACACAGTAAACCTGAAGTTTGCCAGAATCGATGAACGGTGCCAGAACATCAATCATTCCGAAATTTTCATAATCAAAAAAACGACCTTCCTGGGAAGGAAAAACCATCATCGGTTTACCGCCATGGCCATAAACCAGCATTTCCATTGGACGCCCCCAGGCGGCGCTTGATACCGTTCGAAATTCCCGCTTCATCAGGCCTCCATAACCATTTCATTGATGATCTGTCTAATCTCCGCCTCATCTCTGCTGCGCGGCAGATAGCCCCAGTGGCCCATAACCCTGTATTCAATGGGGTTCATTGGCTGACTGTGAGCTATTTTATTACCCCAGCGCCGATAAAGGTCGTCATGTGAATAAACATAAGATCTATCATGCTTACGCCCCACGAAAGCACAGTGATAAATACGTTTGAAATCCCTCTCAGGCTTTTGATCGGCCATAATCGATGCCCACCAGTCGTAAACATCGATGTCACAGGCAAAGTTAAACATATGGGTGGTAAGGCCACCGGGGGGACGCATGTTAATTTCAAGAGCTTTAATTGATCCGTCTGCCAATCGGAAAAACTCTATATGGAAGAACTTTTCTTTAATGCCGGCCGCCTTGACCACGCTTCTTCCATAGCTTTCAAGATCTGCGGGAATTTTTCTGACCGAATAATACCAGACATTCTCATTTTTCTTTACGACATTGTGAATATCGTTGCTGAAAACATGTGAAGTACAAAAAACGATATTGCCATTTTTATCGGTAAGCCCGTCAAAAGACTCAATATCTCCTTTGACGTATTCTTCCATGAAATAATCATATGATTTTTTAATCGAAAAGAAATGTCGAAGATCGTCTTCATTATTGATGGTATAGGTGTCGTCGGCACCAACACCGATATCAGGCTTGATAAAAACCGGGTAACTGCGATTAATAAAACTCAGACACTGATCCAAATCTTTTACCAGAACACCTTTGGCGACAGGTACACCTGCACGGATAAAAACATCCTTCATTTTCGATTTGCGCTTCATGAACTGCAGATCATCAGGCTTCATGCCGGCTACCTGAAATCTCTGGCGAATTTCGGCCTCAAGCTCTATCCATGGCTCAAGGTGAGACTCAACCCGGTCAATAGGACCAAAGTGTTGAGCAAAAAAACCACAGGCACGTAAAACTTCTTCATGGCTGTCAAGGCAGCTGACACGATAATGACCGGTCAGGCTTTTTTTGACCTTGCAATCAAGAGCTTCGTCAGGCAGATCCGAAATTCCGAACACCCTCACGCCATATCTGGCCAGGTCTTCGACAAACTGTGAATAATGAGAGGGAAAGTGGGGAGAAAGATATACTAAATTCATTGTCACAGATACTCCGTCAGAAAATTGATTTTCTACCTTATACACGATTTTCCGCCATTCAGGAAGAGGAAAAAAATTCAAAACATGGTTACAGTTCCACAGCATTTTTATTATAATTGATAAAACTTGTACACTCTGCTGTTGAATATTAGTAAGGAGAATGAACTATGAGAAAGCGGCTATTGCCAATTCTGCTGGTGATTCTGCACCTGCTGGCCTTGTCTCCAATTTGGAGTGCTGAGACTTCAGCAACCACCCGAAAGAAAAAACCAGCGAAAAAGCCGGCAACCCAACAAAAGCCCGCCAATAAACCGGCAGTAAAACCTAAAACCAAGCCAAAAACAACCAAGGCAACCACTACCAGAACTGCCAAACCGGCAATTCCAAAAGAGCAGCAGCAGGCTCTGATTGAAGAGCTGTCAATGCTCCAGGAAGTCTGGATCAGGAAAATCACCCTTGAGTACATTGGCGACAAAAAATCAGAAGAATATCTCGCCAGGGTTCTTGCAGATTTTTCCAAAAAGCTGCAGCAGAATTTCATCAGCAATATAAAAGGCGATTACAAGGCCGAATTTTTTGCTAATTACGCTGCCAAAGCCGACGATGTTACCGACAAAGCCTTTGGCATGTTCAAAGACAAACCAGCTCTCGATGCAGTTCTGGGGGCAGTTCTCAAACAGTCTGAATACCCTTCTGACCTTGCTTATTTCGACCTGGTTAAGAAAATTCATGAACGCCGCAAATTTCAGGTGGCCAATGGCGAAAAGGCAATTGAGCCTCTGCTGAAATATTGGGCAACAGTTTATGGAAAAATGCGCGAAAGCGCCAATAAAGACCGCTATGATGCTGTTGCAGCCATGTATAAAGACGTGGACCCCAGGAGTTTCCCCATTCACTGGTATGACGATGCCCAGCATGCGGTCATGTTTGAAACAGAAGGCCCGACGACCACTGCTCCAGGCAAACAGGAACGAAAAAAATGGACCATCCTCGTTTATATCTGTGCCGATAATGACCTGGAACGCTTTGGACTTCAGGATATCAATGAAATGGAAGAAGTCGGCAGCAGCAAGGATGTTAACATCGTCGCCCAGATCGACCGCATGGCCGGTGGCGAAGGCGATACGCTTTCCGATGGCAACTGGGTAGGAACCCGCAGATTTTTCGTTCAACAGGATAATGACCCATCCAAGGTTACCAGTCCGCTGGTAATGAATATGGGCGAAACCAACATGGGCAACAAAAAGACCCTGGCTGACTTCCTGAAATGGGGCGTGAACACCTATCCGGCCGACAACGTTGTTGCCGTTGTCTGGAATCACGGCATGGGCTGGGCCGGTGTCGCCCACGACCAGGAAGCTGATGAATACATGCGGATCGAAGATGTATCATGGGCACTCCGCGAAGGGCAGAAAGAACTTTCAAAAATAAACAAAAAAGCTTCAAAATTCTCCATCGTAGATTTTGACGCCTGTCTGATGGGCACCATTGAAGTTGCCTATGAACTGTCTGATTGTGTGGATTTTCTGGTTGCTTCAGAAGAAACCGAACCCGGACAGGGCATGCCCTATGCCGACTATCTTGGGCCATTGGTCAAAAACCCGGCACTGACACCAAAAGAACTTACCAAGCGCATGGTTGGCACCTATGTTTACTCCTATGCCAAGGGCGGATCTGCCACCAGCAAGGTTATTCAAGGTTCGCCAGTAACTAAATCTGCCATAGACTTGAGTAAAGTGCCAGCCCTGGTAAAAAAATTCGACTCCCTCGGCAAAGCACTTCTCGACAACCATGAACTGTATGCTCAACTGTTGATCAACGAATCAGGCCGCTTTGGTTCGATTCGCCGGTATTCCGATGAGACTCTGGTCGATCTGACTGATTTTGCTCTGCAACTGGCTCAGATGCCTGAAGCACCCTCAGAAATCCGCGGGCTCTGCATTGACATCATCAAAACCATCGGCTACCCGGTTGAAAACGACAAGCTCTCAGCTCCGGTTATGATTACCAGCGAACAACCCGGCGTAGTAGTCTGGGGTTACAATGGCTGGCGCATGCCTCCACAGGAACTCTGGCCGGCCGGAACCCGCGTTTTCCGATCGAGAATGGCAATGACCCCACTTCGGGAACTTGATGGAGGCGGATTCTATTGCAAAATCGGACCTTTCCAGCCGGTTACGGATGAAGCTCTTGAAAAGAAGGTTTTTGTTGATGAAATCAATTACCAGGTCATCACCAAAGACGGCAAAGCATCTGATAAACGAAAGATCAGACAGCCCAAAGAATATCTAATCGTTTCCAAATTCCCTGAACAATCGCCAATGGTTATCGAAGGGCACACCCAGGGAATGGGCGACAGCCGCGGCCTGTCGATCTATTATGCTCCATCCTTCAAATTCATGACCCGCTACAAAGCGCTGAAATTTGCCCGCGACACTTCCTGGGATGAATTCCTGGAAACTACTCCGAAATTTGTTAAAGATGCTGAAGTTCTTCTTTGCGGCCAGATGATCGAAGATCCGATGACCCTGCCACTGATGGCGCAGGCTCTTAAGGCCAACAACGTCAAGTTCCAGATACTCTGGGATCCATCAGTCTTCGGATTCAATTTTAAGGAAATTCTCAGACAATTCTCCACCAAAGGGCTGGTCATTACCGACAGTGTAAGTACCAACAGCATTGGCCAACTCTCACCCAGTTCTGATGACCTCATCGATTATCTGAACCATGGTGGAAACCTTCTGATTGCGGCTCAGTCTTTCGAACAATCAAATATTCATCGCAATCTTTTAAATGGATATTTTAAATTCACGTTTGTCGATGATGAAAAAGATTTCGATGAACTGACCTGCAAAAGCAGCAAAGGCGATTTCACCTTCACGTTGAATGGCAATGAATCGGCCAAAACCGCTTCCGACGTGACTATCATGAAGGCCGGACACCCAGGCAAACTTTTCGTTACCATGCCTGATGGTCGTGGTGCAGCAATTCACGTAAGCAACCAGGGACAGCAGGAAAAGAATTACTCGGCAATTTTCCTCGGTTTCAGGTTTGAAGCGGTAGGCGATACCGAAGCAAGAAACAAGCTGATGAGTGAAATTCTCGACAAACTCTTGCCTGAAAGACACCAGTTAAGTCTATTCTAAGACGCTTACAAAGGCTGCCAGTAATATGGCGGCCTTTTTTTATTGTCTTAAAAACTTATTTCAGTTAAAGTGGACTTTCGCACTTTTTAGCATAACCCAGTACCGGAAAAGGCCGATCTTCG
>DYKG01000054.1 GCA_020722725.1 Candidatus Methylomirabilis sp. | reverse complement strand
TCGAAAGAGCAAAACAAACATTGTGGCAGTCGCAACCGATATGGGCCGAGCATATTTTTCAGAAGACGTAGCCCAGAAAAAACCTGTTAAAAACATTGTTCCGCGATGCCAATTGCATCAAAACCGTTATTGGAGGTAAAAAGCCCGGTTGACCGAGAATTACTGCTAAATTATTTGCCCCCTTGCAGTTTTGAGCCAACATGTGTTTTAATTAGAAATGCATCAAGTATTAAGTGCGTTTCGTATTAATAGTCTTTCAGGTATCTCTGGTGTTTCGTTGTGAGTATAGTGTATCGAGTAAGGAGCATGAGATGCGCAAATTTTTCCTTTTGGCTTTTTCCGTCTTTCTTTTTACCTCCGCAGTCTGGGCGAGTGCCCCCGATGTTGACAAATTTCATGATCAACTTCAGAGTATCACCGACCTGCAATTGCGAAAAACCCTTGAAAACAGCATTGTTTCAGGTCTGATAACCGATCAGCAGGAATTTGATGCTGCGGTGGCTAATGCTGAAAGCCGTGCAAATCGGCAGGCGCCGGTTTTTTATTCTGCCAGAGCAGGTAACAACCTGGCTGATATCCGCCGCGAAATCGAAGAACTTGCCAAACCCATTAATGGTCTCGACCGCGATGCTCTCGCTGTAGAAAAAAACGAAAACTTCAAAGATGGAAAACGTGGCCAGAAGCTTTTTGTTAATGTTAACGGTACCATACCCAAAAGCTTTGACCTGGCTTACGATCTTTGCGAAAAATTCAATCCGAAAGCCGGAACCAATGATGCCGGCCGCTTGAATGAAGATATCGAACGCTTTCTTGCTCAAATCGCTGATGACCCGGTTATCAAACATGCTCTCAAATCTACCGACACCACCATCGAAGATCTTAAAGCCAACTGGTTCGGTTCGGGTCTTGGTTTTGAACATGTGGTCGCTGGTGAAGTAAAAGGCTCAAAAGTCAGTGGTTACCACTGGTGGTACCGTTTTTACCGTGGTGAAAGACAAGGCCAGGCAGAAGTACTGTCTGCCTATTCTGATGTCGATAATGACTCGATTTTCACCGGCTCCTTCAACTGGGATCCAGACGGAAGCGGCCCCATGCCCGCCGCCCGCAAACCCAAAGGCGGATTCTGCAATGGCAATTCAGTTCAGGCTCTGCTGGCTGTCGGCCATATCGCCATTGAAACCGCACGCCGCCATGGAAGCGTTCCCGGTGCCATGACCTTTTATGCCGATATTAACGGCCAAACCTTTACCTGGCAGCTTTATACCATGGGTGGCAATATCCGCAGCCTCTACCCCATGGGAAAAGGCAAAATCGACAGTCGCCAGCTTGCTGACAGCCAGGATAGAATCGAATTCTTCGACCTCGAAGACGAAATTTCAAACGGCAACAAGTTCCGCTGATCACGAATTTCTCAGAAGCCGTCGGGGCTCTCTCCGACGGCTTTTTAATTTCCGCAAATTTTTTGCTGCAAAATCGGTAACACCAGAGTAACATTGTCGAAAACAAGGTATCGAGGTGGGGTATGAGCGGCGCACTGCTTCTGGTTTCTTCACTGGTTCTGCTGGTTCTTGCCTATGCTTTTTACGGTCGCTGGGTTGCAGGAAAATTCGGAATCGATGACAGCATCGTCACTCCGGCCCACCGCTTAAAGGACGATGTTGATTATGTTCCCGCTCCGGCACCGGTTCTGCTGGGGCACCACTTTGCCTCGATTGCCGGGGCCGCACCCATAATCGGGCCAATCAGTGCTGCAGTTTTTGGCTGGATTCCGGTTTTGCTCTGGCTTCTGCTCGGCGGAATATTTTTCGGAGCCATGCATGATTTTGCTGCACTTTTTGTTTCAGTTCGAAACGATGGGCGCTCGATGGGCGAAGTAATCAAGAAACACGTCGGCAGTAAAGGAAGCATTCTGTTTCTTCTTTTCACCTGGTTTGCTCTGGCCCTGGTAATTGCCGCATTCTCGATCATCGTTGCCAAAACTTTCGTTACGGTACCGGCTGCGGCCAGTTCATCGGTAATGTTTATCGGACTGGCAATCGTTTTCGGCCTGGCACTTAACCGCTTCAGGCTTTCCCTGGCGGTTTCGACGGTGGTCGGAGTTGCGCTACTGTTCCTGATGATCTGGCTTGGGCAGGTTTTTCCTCTGCAGACGTCTGAAAGCATCTGGCTTTACATTCTGATTCTTTACGTTTATGTGGCATCAGTAGCTCCGGTCTGGCTGCTTCTGCAACCCCGCGACTATTTAAATTCTTTTCTGCTGTATCTTCTTCTGATCGCCGGCTTCATTGGCATGCTGAGCTATAATCCCGAACTGAAATTCCCTGCTTTCACCGCTTTTAAAGCTGATTCGCTCGGCTATCTTTTTCCGATGCTGTTTGTTACCGTGGCCTGTGGTGCCATAAGCGGGTTTCACGCGCTTGTCGCCTCTGGTACCACGGCTAAACAGCTCAACCGTGAATCTGACGCCCAGCCCGTTGCTTTCGGAGGAATGCTGATCGAAACTCTTCTGGGCATTCTTGCTCTTTTAACGGCGGTAATGCTGACTTCAGACGTCTATACGGCCGATCTGGCGGCAAAGGGGCCGGTGGGAGTATTCGCCGCTGGCATGGCCAGCGCCCTCAGTTCAATTCCAGGGTTGAACATGAACCAGGATGTTCTGGTAGGTCTGGTTTCTTTAATCGTATCAGCTTTTGCCTTAACCAGCCTCGATACGGCGACCCGCCTGGGAAGATTTGCCTTTCAGGAGCTCGCCGAATTTTTCCCTGAGAGAGCCCGCAAACCTTTTAAAAACAGCCATGTTGCCACCGCAATGACCATTCTGCCCGCCGCTGTTTTAATGTTCAGCGGCCAATGGAAAGCAATCTGGCCAGTATTCGGATCAGCAAACCAGCTGCTCGCTTCGATTGCGCTTCTGAGCGTTACCGTCTGGTATTTTCACAATTTCGGCAAAAAGCCGTTGTTTATCATTATACCGATGGTTACCATGTTTCTGGTTACCTGCTTTGCTCTGACAAACATGATAGAAAGCAATCTGGCCAGTCAGAGTTACCTGCTGGCCAGTCTGAGCGGAATTCTGCTGCTTCTGGCCCTGTTTTTGGCCTGGGAAGCGGGTTCTATTCTATTGAATAAAACCAGTCAACATCATGAATTGTGAGAATTGATCTGGAATTCGAGAAAATAGCGCGTTGCACCTTCGTAAAGAGGCAGCATAACCCATTTGTTTCGAACAACCTGCAAGGTTGAGGCATGATTCTTTTTAATTTTGGTGTGAATGCCGTTCAGGGTTGAGGAGCCGGTTACACTGATCTCAAGATACACCCTCAGCTGATCTTCATTCTCGGTTTCGTTAAAAAAGCTTTTTAATTTATACTCGAGGTAATCTTTTTCTTCGGGCGCATTGCCTTTTCCCGAACTCTGGACTTCGATGGTGGCCGGCTGGCGGGGCAGAGCGACTATCTGGGGGGCCGAAACGATTTTTGCTTTTTCCGCCCGTTCCTTGTCAGACATTTCAGAAAAGGCTTGCAGATCGGTTCCCGATTCAGAATTCAGTTCCCAGATTCTGAAAGAAATTTTATGAGCCTTGTTCACCTGATCAAGATTGCTGATCAGGGTCAGGTATTTTTCAACCGACTCGGGACTGCCCTCAAAAACCAGAAGGTTTTCTTCGTTTCTGATCGTTACCCCAGCCGGCAAAGCCGGAGCAGCAGGCGGCTGCGGCTGACCATTCTTGAAATTGTCGGGGGCGATGGGGGACGACTGAGTGGTGCGCTGGGCATTTAGAAGGCTGAGGGCTTTTTCCGGCGACATGGATTTAAGCTGGTAGGTCATGCGTGAATAGTTTTCCGGGTCTTTTTTGATCGGCAGCAGAACGAAAACGCCATTGCGGTTTTCATAGCGCAGATCGCTGATTGCGCAGATCGAGTCGAGAGCCTGCTCGATAGTTGCATCGATAAGGCGAATGGTGACCAGCTTTTTGACGCTGGCATGCAGAACGATGTTGGTTTCTGACCGCTGGGCGATAATCTGCACCAGGGCCTTGATGTCGGTATCTTTGAAATCGAGGCTGATTTTCTTCTGAAAAATTGATGGCAGCTTGCTCGAGCGCTCTTCAAACGTTTTTTTGAGCGTTGCTATGGCGGCTTTTTCTGATTCTGAAACGGCTTTTGCTTCAAGTTCGGCCAGGATCTCAGCTGCTTTTTCATCGCGGCGCAGAATTCTGAGACAGGAAAGATGGAAGCCGGCGCGATCAGCAATTGCCTTGTCGGTGCCGGCAGCGGCGGCCTGCAGAGTTTGCTCGATTTCACCTGACGGCCCTGATGTCCATAATTTGATGATGGCACCCTCAAGATCGAGGCTCACTGCCTGGCATGCGGCGAGGAAGAAAAACATGGAAACAGACAACAGCAACGAAATGATGGATTTTTTCATGGGTTCGGTCTCCTTTTTGTTTTTTTCGTTACTGTTATTATCAGCAAATAATTTTGCGATCTCATGTCGAAATTGTAACAGTCTCGTAACATTAAATTTTCAGGCAGTAGCCGAACCCTCTTACAGTTTGCAGGTTTTCGTGGCTGCGACTGCTTTCGAGCTTACGGCGCAGCCGGCCGATGTGAACATCGACGGCGCGGCTGTCTTCAAGGTCGGCAAAACCCCAGATCTGCTCGATGATCTGCTCGCGGCTCAAGACCTGGTTGCGGTTTTTCCAGAGATATTCAAGAATCTGCCATTCGGTGGTCGTGAAGCTTACCGACTCGTCACCACAACCAGCAGAGCGGGCCATGAAATCAACTTCAAGATTGCCGATTTTCACCCGGTTTTGCTCTTCGATTTTTGCGGTGCGCCTGAGAACTGCTTTGATTCTCGCAATCAGCTCACGAATTCGAAAGGGCTTGGTAACGTAGTCGTCGGCACCAGAGTCGAGCGCTTTGATAATGTCTATTTCACGGTCACGAATCGTACAGACGATAACCGGAATTTTAACCCCCTGCTTTCGCCATTCTTTCAGGCGGTCAGCGCCATTGCCGTCGGGCAGGTTCAAATCGAGAAGAATCATTTCTGGCTGCGAGGATTTCAGCTGTTTATCGGCATCGGCAAGGGTGGCAGCAGCGATGGGCGAAAACCCGTCAAACTCCAGGTTGTCGCACAGCAGTTCGCGGATAACCTGTTCGTCTTCAACTACCAGAATGGCGGTCATAATTTTGCCCTCCAGATTGTAATCATCAATAACCCGCCATCAGGACGGGGTTTTGCATAAAAGTCGCCCTGGTGCATCTGCATGATCTGGCGCACCAGAAACAGGCCGGTGCCGCTGCCTCCACGTTCAGGCTGGTAGGGCAGGTCACCGCTGAGAAGATTCCTTTCATTGGCGATTTCGGTTCCGGGAAAACCTGAACCCCGGTCACCAACTGCAATTTCAACGAAACCAGGTTTTTCATGCAAATTTTTGCAGGATAGAAGCAGGCTTTTGCCCATCCTCGCGTGTCTGATAACGTTTTCGATGAGGTTGATAATTACCCGTTCAAACATGTCAGAGTCGGCGGTTAACTCTATTTCTTCAGGCATTTCCAAAGTTATATCCCAGTCACTGAGGCGCGGTTTGAATCTGGCAAGTATGCCTTCAAGTGCCGTGCCTGCCGAAAGAGGCCTGAAATCGGCCTGCACCGTTTTCTTCCGCAGTCTTACCGACAGCAGCAGACGGTCGAAAAGCTCGGCGGCCCGCTGAGATTCGAGCATCAGCTGATTCAAATAGCGTTCCTGCTGCTCGATGCTTTTATATCTTTTCAGGGCCAGGGTTTCAGCCAGAAACCCGACGATAGTTATGGGAGTTTTTAAATCATGAGCAGTCTGGCGAAAAAACTGCTCTTCCTGATCGAGCAGCCCGGCTCGTTGCAGCATGCGCCATTCGTGCAAAGCGAAGCCGAAGAAGCCAAGGGTGGCCAGAGAAGTGAGCCCGAGCAGAAGAAAAAAACCGCCGGGAATCGTCTGGGTTTCAAGTGAATTTTTAAAGCTGATCCAGACCGTAAGATTTTCAAAATTCAGGGAAACGGCATTTTCAAACTGGCTGCTGCTGATTTTGGTCAGATCACCAAATCCCGCTGCCGAGAAACGCCCTGCCAGATTGTTCAGAAACTGTTTGGCCTGAAAAGCTGCCCACCCGGAACCATGAGGCAAAATCAGGCTTTTGGAGTGAAACCCGGCTTCGAGAGCAGGAGAGTTGGTTAACTGATAACATTCAGCCAGAAATTCAAACCATTTTTTGAGTTGATCAGAAAGCCTAAGGGAAGAAACGTCTATCTTTAAAAGTCCTGAGGGTGCCGGCAGATTTCGCAGCCGGTAAAGCCATTGTTTCTCGGCTTCGGGATTCCCTTCAAGGTTGAAAGATTCGGCAATTTTCAATGTTGTCCAGGTTTTAAGGGTAAATCCACTGTCAAGAAGATAGTCAAAATTCGATTCAATCAGCTGGGTTGCGATTTTTCGCATTTCGAAAAAGCTTGAATTGGCAAAATAATCCTGAATCAACAGCATTCTCCAGAAGTCACGATCATTTTCGAAAGAATTGATTTCGGCCTCAATCAGAAATGCCTGTTTCATTTCAGGCTGGATTGCCAGTTTCAAAAAGGTCTGCCGGGCATTTTCATTTTCCGGAGCCTTCAGGTCAGGATAGGCGGAAACCGGCATCGGCAAAGGAACAGCGTCGGGCGGCAGGTTTGATTTTTTCAGGCCTGCAACAAATTCAGCGGCAATATGGGAAAGCCGGCTTTTGCGCTCTTCAATGTTCTTTTCGGCAAGTAACTGCTGTTGAAATTTCAGGCTGTTCCAGGCGATTGCCAGCAGAATTACAAACGAAACCACAATCAGCAGCAGGCTGATAAAAAAACGCCGACTGTAATTGTGCAATTTTCTGGTACCTTTCAGTAATTTCGCCAGATTATACTGTATTTTTCAATTTTTTATCAATTCGGAAATTGAGTATATAAGCAGACCTCAGTAAAAATCTTTGCGGGAACTCTTGACTGTTGCTATAAATTCGGGGTAAAATATTTGACCTTTTCTCGGAGTTACAGGAATTTTCGAACAAAAACCGCATAGTGCGGTTGAATTGCAGGAATACCGGACTTCTCGCGGCTCTAACAGATAGGACACAGTTGTATATGCAGCAGACAGAAAATATGCGGCGGGTCAGAAATATCGGCATCATTGCCCATATTGACGCCGGAAAAACCACAACCACCGAAAGAATTCTTTATTTCACCGGGAAAAATTACAAGATCGGTGAAACCCATGACGGAACTGCCACCATGGACTGGATGATCCAGGAGCAGGAACGCGGCATCACCATTACCAGCGCCGCAACCAAATGCTTCTGGAATGACTGTGCAATTAACATCATTGACACTCCAGGGCATGTGGATTTTACCGCAGAGGTTGAGCGCTCACTGCGGGTTCTCGATGGCTGCGTGGTTCTTCTCTGCGCCGTTGCCGGAGTTCAGCCGCAGTCGGAAACAGTTTGGCGCCAGGCTGACAAATACCGGGTACCGAGGCTTGTATTCGTAAATAAAATGGATCGTACCGGCGCTGATTTAAACAGGGTTTTAGTTCAATTAAAAGAACGTTTGAAATGTCAACCGGCTCTTTTGACTTTGCCAATCGGCAATGAAGAAAATTATCGCGGCCACGTCGATCTGCTCAGCATGACCAGCCGAATATGGGAACCATCAGAAGAAGATTCAGCCGGTAAAATGGTTGAAAGCACTGAAATACCCGAAGAATTGCAGGCAGCTGCCGAGCAGGCCAGGTCTGTGCTCATTGATACTCTCGCGGCCTTTTCCGATGAAATGCTGGAAAAGTATATGGCCGAACAGCCGATTGACTGTTCTCTGATCGGTAAAGCCCTGCGCCGTGCCACCATCGAAGGCAAAGTCGTTCCGGTTCTTTGCGGGTCGGCCTTCAAGAATAAAGGGGTTCAGTCCCTGCTTGATGCCGTCGTAAATTATCTGCCGTCACCGCTTGATATTCCCCCATCGCTGGCTTTTGACCAGGCAAGTTCAGAAAGCGTCGAGATTTCGGCTGACCCGAGCCTGCCTCTTGCGGCAATGGCTTTCAAGGTCGCAACGATGCCGCATATTGGCAAACTTGTGTACACCCGAATTTACGCCGGAACTTTATGTGTTGGCGATCAGATTTACAATGTGACCCGTGGCACACGGGAAAGGGTGGGGCGCATTCTGCAGATGCATGCCAACCAGCGCCAGGACTTGGAAAAAGCTCAGGCCGGCGATATTGTGGCCCTGGTCGGACTGAAAAAAATCGGAACCGGCGATACTCTGGCCCAGGAAAAGAGTTCTCCGGTTCTCGAAGTGATCAATTTCCCCGAAACCGTTATATCAGTGGCGATTGAGCCGAAAACCAAGGCTGATCTTACCCGGCTGAGTACCGTTCTGCACACCCTGATGGATGAAGACCCGACTTTTAGAGCCAGCATGGATGAAGAAACCGGCGAAACCATCATTTCAGGAATGGGTGAGCTGCATCTTGAGATCATTGTCGACCGCATTCTGCGCGAATTCAACATTCAGGCGGCGGTCGGGGCACCCCAGGTTGCTTATCGCGAAGGCATCAGGCGCGCCGTTCCCACTGAGGGCAAATGCGCCAAACAAACAGGCGGGCGCGGGCAATACGGCCATGTAATCATGGATATCGAGCCTCTGCCAAGAGGAAGCGGTTTTGTTTTCGAAACCAACGTTAAAGGTGGAACCGTGCCGTCGACCTTCTTCCCTGCGGTTGAGCAGGGAGTAAAAGAGGCTCTGACCGAAGGCCCGCTGGCGAAAAAGCCGGTTACCGACGTTAAGGTTACCTTGCTTGACGGCAGTTATCATGAAGTCGACAGCAGCATCATTGCTTTTAAAACCGCAGCTATCGAGGCGATGAGAACCGGGCTGAGCAAGGCCTCGCCGGTGATGCTCGAACCCTATACCCGGGTCGAAATCGAGACCCCGGAGCAATACACGGGCGACATAATCGGAAACATCAATTCAAGGCGGGGCCGGGTGGTCAACATGGAAATGCGCTCAGATCTGCGCGTTATCGAATGCCACGTGCCGCTGGCCGAAATGTTCAATTACTCGACTCATTTGCGCTCGCTTTCACAGGGACGCGCCTCATTTTCCATGGAAGTGACTCACTATGCCGAGGTGCCCGAAAGCGTTTCAATGAAGCTTTTGAAACCTGTCCGGGAAAAGAACTGATTCGCCTGATAAAAAAATCTTTGAAAAATAGCCCGTTTGGGCTATTTTGATTTGTAGAGGTCGACCAATGCGTCGGCCCGCGTCAGATAGTTGCGATATTTCTGTTCTTCATGAGAAAGGCATTATGTATTGTCAGTTTCTGTAAAAGCAATTCAGGTAAATTAAATGAACAATCCTTTACTGGCGGCGCTTTTTGTCGGGCTTGGCGGATTTGTTGGCTCGATTTGCCGATATTCGTTGAGCGTTCTTGGTCAGCGATTTTCGGTTACCTGGCCCACCGGCACTTTCGCCGCCAATATTATCGGCTGCTTTTTCATCGGCATCATTGCAACTCTCGCTGCGCGTGGAACCAGCATTTCGCCTGAGTTGAAACTGGCTCTGGCCACCGGTTTCTGTGGAGGTTTCACCACTCTTTCTTCATTGATCTATGAAACCTCTGAGTTTTTGCGCTCACAGGAATATTTTCATGCAGGCAGTTACGTTGCCGGCACTTTCGCATTTTCTCTGACAGCGTTTTATCTTGGCGCAACAATGGTTCGCCTTATTTTCAAATAAAATTTTGAGAGGGATTATGGAACTTCATTCAAGCTCAAAACTGCTGCGAATTTTTCTGGGTGAATCTGATAAGGTTGAACACACGGCATTATACGAAGCGATCATTCTCGAAGCAAGAAAAGCGGGAATGGCGGGCGCAACGGTTTGGCGCGGCATAATGGGTTTCGGGCGCACCAGTCGCATTAGAACCTCACGGATACTCGACCTTTCTGCCGATTTGCCGGTAATCGTTGAAATAGTAGACAAGGAAGAGCGCATCAACCTTTTTCTGCCGGTTCTCGACGGCCTTTTTGAAAAATCAGGCTGCGGCGGGCTTATAACCATAGAGAATGTTGGTGTAATCAAGTATCTGAATGCCAGAACCGAAGAAGGCTGAACACAATCCCTTGAAAAATAACGATTTTCGGATACTTTCCAGGGAAATTAAAAATTAACCGACCGGCGCGCCTGGCAGGCAATGAAAATCTTTTTTCAGAGATTTTTCAGAAATAGCTGTATAATATCAAGTATTATTGCAGAAAATCACCGCAGAACTGTCTGAAAATTTGCCTGCAAAATTCAAATTCGGAGTTGAAAATGGAAGGTAAAACCGGAACCCGTGTTGTAATTGCAGGCATCTACAAATGCAAAGAACATCCTGAAAACACCCAGACTTTCGCTAAAGGCACCGTGTTTCTGCCATGCGGCAGAGCTGGCAGTCACGGCACCACCTGGATTCTGGTAAGAAAAACCGGCTGATAGTTTCGCAAAAAAACAAAACCCGGCGAGCAACCCAGTTAATGGGCTGATCGCCGGGTTTTTATTTTAATTACCAGTCAAGAATGTAGGCGAAAATCAATGGTGCAACGATGGTTGCGTCTGACTCGACGATGAATTTGGGAGTATCGATATCGAGCTTGCCCCAGGTGATTTTTTCATTCGGAACCGCCCCTGAATATGAGCCATAGCTGGTAGTAGAATCGGAAATCTGGCAGAAATAGCTCCAGAATGGAATTGTTTCCATTTCCATATCCTGATACAGCATCGGCACGACGCAAATCGGAAAATCGCCCGCAATGCCGCCGCCAATTTGAAAAAAGCCGACACCTTTTCCAGCTGAGTTTTTAATGTACCAGTCGGCCAGCCAGGTCATGTATTCAATGCCTGACTTCATGGTCGAAGGCTTCAACTCACCCTTGATACAGTATGATGCGAAAATATTGCCCATGGTTGAGTCTTCCCAACCTGGTACGATGATGGGCAGGTTTTTCTGGGCAGCAGCCAGCATCCAGCTGTTTTTCGGATCGATTTCATAATACTGCTCAAGCACTCCTGAAAGCAGCATTTTATACATATATTGATGCGGAAAATAGCGCTCACCCTTGGTGTCTGCGTCTTTCCAGATTTTGAAAATTTGGCCTTGCAGGCGTCTAAATGCTTCTTCTTCGGGAATGCAGGTGTCGGTAACACGGTTAAGGCCTTTTTCAAGGAGTTCCCATTCGTCTTTCGGGGTCAAATCGCGATAGTGTGGAACACGGCGGTAATGATTGTGCGCTACCAGGTTCATTATGTCTTCTTCAAGATTAGCTCCGGTACATGAAATGATGGAAACTTTGTCGTTTCTGATCATTTCAGCCAGGGTTTTGCCCAGTTCAGCAGTGCTCATTGCGCCTGCGAGAGTGATCATCATTTTGCCGTCGGCGGCCAGGTGAGCTTTATAAGCCTTGGCAGCATCTACCAGGCAGGCTGCGTTAAAGTGCAGATAGTTTTCTTCAATAAATCTGGAAATGGGTTTTGCTGACATTTTCTGCTCCTGTAGAAAACGAATAGATCAGAAATTAATAGCGCAGTTGCATGAAAATTACAACTTAAAAACAACAAATTTGCCGTGATTTTAAAATTTTATCAGGTTGTAGGCAAATTTCAGTTGTTCTACAACCCAGTAGGAAGATTTTCACAAAGGCCAAACTCTGCGAAAATCATTGAAAAATGCCAAAAATGCTTAACATTGAAGTGAAAAGAATCATGCATCAACCAAAGCGAGTAATAAAGAATGTATAGGAAGTTCATCGCTGTTTTTAAAAATGCCGAAAAAGGAATACAATCGCGGACAATTTATTCCATCAAATATCCAAAATTCGCGATAAGATTTACGGAGAAGTATATGCCATTATTTACGGTAGTTCCATTCGTTGCATGGCTTTTAACCATCGCTCTGGCACCATTGCTTTTTGAACATTTCTGGGAAAAAAATTCAAACAAGGCGGTGCTGAGTATCCTCTTTCTTTCGCCGGTTCTGGTGTATCTGCTAATGCACGGACATTACTCGGAGATTTTGTATACCGGCGAAGAATATTTTTCTTTCATCGTGCTTCTGGGTTCTTTGTTTGTTGTTTCTGGCGGCATACTGGTCGAAGGCGATATTGAAGGCACACCGCGAAACAATATGATCCTTTTCACTATCGGGGCATTTCTGGCAAATCTTATCGGTACTACCGGGGCCAGCATGGTTCTTATTAGACCCCTGCTTACCATCAATTCTCAACGAACAAGAGTCGCACATATTCCCATCTTTTTTATCTTCATTGTAAGCAATATTGGTGGGTGTCTCACCCCTCTCGGCGACCCCCCGGTTTTTCTTGGTTTTCTCAAAGGCGTGCCGTTCTTCTGGACCCTGAGTCTTTTCCCGATGTGGGCTTTTAATATTGGTTTTCTTCTCTCTATTTTCTATATCCTCGATAGCTACAACTACCGGAAAGAACCGGCAAGGGCGATTTCCTCTGATAAAGCCGAGTTCCGACCGATCACCATCAGCGGAAAAAGAAATATTAATTTTCTGTTTGGCATCATTCTCGCAGTTTTTGCACCTTCGCCGATTCGAGAAGTGGTAATGATCAGCATGGCTCTGCTTTCTTTGAAAGTTACCAAGCCGGTCTGTCGCGAGAAAAACGCCTTTTCGTTCGAACCAATCAGTGAAGTTGCGATTTTATTTGCGGGCATTTTCATCACCATGATTCCTGCGCTGGCGATTCTACAGGAACACGGGGCAGAACTTGGTATCACCGAACCGCTGCAGTTTTTCTGGATCACCGGTGGGCTGTCTTCTTTCCTCGACAACGCCCCTACATATCTGACTGACCTTTCGCTGGCTCAATCGCTGGCCAATCATAACCCGGCGCTGCCGAAAGAAGTAGTCGGCATTCCTGCGGTTTATCTTCGCGCAATCAGCGCTGGAGCCGTTTTCATGGGCGCCAACACCTATATAGGCAACGGCCCCAACTTCATGGTTAAGACCATTGCTGAAAAAAGCGGGGTTAAAATGCCGTCATTCTTTGGTTACATCGGGTATTCGCTGATCCTTCTGATTCCGGCTTTCATTCTCGATTCAATTTTGTTTTTCTGAAAAAATAAGTCAGTAGAAGAAAATTCCGATGCCGGAAAAAATCGCAATAGTTGCTGCCAGCAGATGATTTGCCGGGTTAAGAAAGTTTGCATCAATGCAGAAGCGGCGCCCGGCCACAATCAGCCCTTTCCCTTCGGCAAGGTGCTTGTGGTTTTCAGGGCTGATGAAGAAAGCCAGAAGCGCTGAAAAATAATAGGGCACCCCGACCATCAGGCAGATAACCGCGGACTTTAACTTGATCGCCATCGCAGCGTAGCCAGGATAGGCGAAGCTCATGCCCACATGCATCAAGCTTCCGGTGGCTGAAAGCATAATCAGACCGAGTCTCGGCCATGCACTTTTTCTTGCTCCGGGAATGATCATTGGTTCAGCCATTTTTGCCCTGATCACCAAACTTTCGAGCGCAATTCCTTAAAAATTTCTTGCCCTTTGCAACCTAAGTGTTATAATACGTTCGATCGGCATTAATTGCCGCTAAACAAACAAAATAACCGGAAGGAAATGAAAAGTTTATGAAACCTATCCGTGTCGTACAATGGGGCTTCGGAGCCATGGGAAGTGGCATGGTCAAATTAATGCTTGAAAAAGAAGGCATTCAGCTTGTCGGCGTTATCGATAAGCGACCTGAACTGGTTGGCAAAGATATCGGTGAAATTCTGAAACTTGGCAAGAAAACCGGAATTAAAGTCTGTGCCAGCCCTGAAGAACTTCTTGATAAAAACAAAGTCGACATTTGTCTGCATGCGGTTCATTCTTTTACCAAAGTGGTTTTTGACGGCCTCAAACTCATTCTTGAGCGCGGTATTAACGTTATTACCATTGCCGAAGAAATGGCATGCCCGCAGGCCCAGGAACCAAAACTAGCCAAAAAACTAGACGAGATCGCCAGAGCCAATGATGTAACAATTCTTGGCACTGGCATCAACCCGGGATTTGTTCTTGACCAGCTGATTATCAATCTTTCAGGCGCATGTTTGAATGTTAAGCGAATAGAAGCCGCGCGCATCAACGACCTTTCTCCCTTCGGCAAGACCGTAATGGAAACCCAGGGTGTTGGCACCACACCTGAAAAGTTTGCCGCCGGTATCAAAGATGGCTCCATTGTTGGTCACATCGGTTTCCCCGAATCCATCCGCATGATTTCTGATGCTATCGGCCTCAATGTTGATAAAATCGAAGAAACCCGAGAACCCATCATTTCCAACACCGAACGCGAAACCCCGGTGGTGAAAGTTAAACCGGGAATGGTTGCCGGATGCCGCCATATCGGCATTGGCTATGCCAAAGGCGTCGAAGTTATCAAGCTGATTCACCCACAGCAGATTCACCCCGGAATTGAAAACGTCGACACCGGCGATTACATCAAAATCGAAGGCGACCCCAACATTAATATGAGCATCAAGCCTGAAATCCCTGGTGGAAAAGGCACCATGGCTGCTGCTGTTAATATGATTCCAATAGTGGTAAAAGCCCCTGCCGGTCTCAAACGCATGTCTGATCTGCCGATTCCTGCATGTCTGATGGGTAAAACCGCATACGAAAGAGGTTTCTGATATGAGCGAAGAAGTTAAAGCCGGAACCTGGGTTGAGATTGAAAAAGTCCTGTTAACCCCGCAGCAAAGGGCGCCGCAGGTGCCGGATGATACCAGGGCAACCCCTTATGTTATGAGGGTTGCCGGTTTTTTAACTTCTGACGCTCGTGTCGGTGACGAAGTGACCGTCAGAACCCTGATTGACCGCCCTGTAAGCGGGGTTCTGAAGGTCATTCGACCCCATTATCAGCACAGCTTCGGCGAAACTGTCGAAGAACTTCTTACCATAGGCCTGGGAGGCAGAATATGACCCGTGATAATTCATACCAGGCGGTAATGGCAAGAAAAAACGAGATCATGAAATCTTCGATGGGCATTGACTATGACGTTTACCGTCAGGGTGAGCTTGCTTTCGATTATGAGCGGATGATGAGCGACTGTGGCTTTTCGCTCGATGATATCATCAAAATTCAGGCCGAAACCAAAGTTGGCAACACACCAATTTTTGAACTGCGCAATCTGACCGAAGCGGTAAGAAAAATCAGCGCTCCCGGCAAGGGTGCCCGGATATTTCTCAAGGATGAAGCAGCCAATGCTTCAGGTAGTTTCAAAGCCCGTCGTGCCTCCATATCAGCCTATGTTGCTGCAAAAAAGGGTTATAAAGGAGTAATAGCCGCAACTTCTGGTAATTACGGCGCCGCAGTTGCCTCACAGGCAGCCCAGCGTGGGCTTAAATGCATCATCGTTCAGGAAGTATTCGATTCACACGGAATCGGGCAGCCCGAAATCGTTGAAAAAGGCCGCAAGTGCGAAGCTTTCGGAGCTGAAGTGATCAAACTTTCAGTCGGTCCCGAGCTTTTTTATTATCTGCTGCTGACCCTTGAAGAAACCGGTTTCTTTAACGCTTCACTCTACACTCCATTTGGAATCAAAGGCGTCGAAAGCCTTGGCAACGAAATTGCACATCAGGTAAAAGCAATCGCCGGCCGATTTCCCGATGCGATAGTGGTGACCCATGCCGGTGGCGGCAACCTCACTGGAACTGCCCGCGGCCTGATTGGTGCCGGCTGTGATGCGAAAATAGTCGCCTGTTCTGTTGATCTCAATGGGTTGCACATGGCCTCTGACCGTGATTTTAACCGAAAATCTTTCACCACCGGCCATACCGGCTTTGGTGTACCTTTTGCGACCTGGCCCGATCGTGTCGATGTGCCTCGCAATGCCGCCCGCAGCATGCGCTACATGGATGAATATGTGCTGGTCAACCAGGGTGAGGTTTTTTACATCACCGAGCTGCTGGCAAAAATGGAAGGAATCGAACGGGGCCCGGCCGGCAACACCAGCGTAACCGGAGCCGTTGCTCTCGCCAGAGAAATGTATCGTGACCAGATTATCGTGGTGCAGGAAACCGAATACACCGGCGCCGGCAAACATCATAATTCTCAGCTTGCCTTTGCCCGCAGCATGGGCATTGAAGTTCGGCGCGGCGACCCAACTCAGGGCGTGAACGGCAAAAGCATAGTTATTCCCGAAACTCTTGCCCAGGTTCAAGGCCGCAAACAGGATATGGAAAAACTGCGCCTGTCTTACCTGAAAAACGCGGTTAAGCAATGTCCGATTGAAAAATGGTCAAACGTTGATTTTAATTTTGTCGCCGCCGACATTAAAAAAGATGTTAACTGGCTGCATAAAAATCTTGAGAGCAAAAGCCTGCAGGCTTAGTAACCATTTTAAATGTTTATTTTCGTTTTAGCTTGTTAAACAATTATTTTTGATCAGGGGTGAAAGATAATGAAGAAAAGACTTGTTACTTTGTTTTATCTTGGGCTTTCGATTTCAGTTCAGGTTTTCTCTGCCACCCCTGAACCGGTTAAGGGGGTGGCAGAGAAAACCTTCATTACCAACACTGAAAGAAATGATTTTTTGAAAGCCGCTGAAAATGGCGATCTGGCGAAACTGAAAAAAATGGTCGAAGCCATGCCCGAAATCATTAAAACCCGAGATAAAGACGAGTGGACAGCATTGATGTACGCAGCCAGGTTTGGCAAGGTTAAGGCAGTCGAATACCTGCTCAGCAAAGGTTCTAATGTTGAAGAAGTCGATGGAGAATGGCAGACCGCTCTTCATCATGCGGCATTCTCAGGTAGAAAAGATGTGTGCGAATTATTGCTGAAAAAAGGCGCAAAGGTTAATGCAAGAACCCGTGGTGCGGTGACCCCCAGAAGCCTTGCTGAATCAAACGGACACGAAAGCACCGCTTCTTATCTTAAAGGGAAGGGCGGAAAACTCTAAGCCGGGAAAATGCTTAAGTTTTACCTGGTCTGATGCAGTTCGTCAAAACTTGCTGCCGCTCCGGCTTTTGGAATAATATCCGTAGCTCCGACTCGGTCTTCAAAATCTGATGCCTTGTAGCCAAGAATCTTCATCAGATAATTGCGGTATGACATGCTGCGTTCAAGCGGCGTGCCGTTTCTGATGAAATATACGTTCCCTTTCAACTGGGCAAATTCAACCTGATCAGGATCCATCGTCTGGGCAAGCAGTTTCCAGTAAACTTCAGGTGCATCGCCAACCAGAATTGCCTGCGATTTCAGACCAAGTTTGCTACATTTTTCCGTCAGATGACCCGGGCCCAGAAGGTGATATTCACCATAAACTGTTAGATAGCGCATATGTTCGTTTTTATTCGCATCTTCAGCGATTTTACCGGCAATGTGTGTGTCACGTTCAGACAGACTGTGTCTTTTTTTCAGCCTTTCAACCAGCAGAACCGGAACCTTGAGCTTTTTGGCAGAGGCAAGAACTTTGCTGTAATCAGCCCATGAAAAGCCCCAGTCTTTATCAAAAGCTATTTTTTTGCGAAGCTCGGTGCCGGAAAACTTTCCTTCAAGAAACTGGTTTATTACTTCCTGATGACTTTCATCGATCCATTCAAGTACTAGGGTAACCGGGCGACTGTTTCTCTTCATCAGGTTAAGTACATTGATTGTGTTTTTCTGCGATTCGGCAGTAGTATGTTCGTCTCCGAGGAAAACGAAGCGGGCCTGGTCGATTATTTTGGCGATTTGAGCAGCACTAAAGGCTTTCGGAGTCTTGCAGGCAACGGTTGCCAGATATTCCACCCGGTATTTATCAAGGGCAGGGGATGCCTTGAATTCGCTTTCCATTTCACCAATCTGAGCCTTGAGAAGCTTATCAACCATGCGCAGCCGGTCAAGTTCTGTCTTGCTGATTTTGCTGCCGAATGCCGGAGCAATATGAATCAGAAGAACAGTCAAAAGAAGAGGTAATATTAATTTTTTGCAAGTCATACAGATATTGTATTAAATTTCTTTATTCCCCGCCATACAGATCCAAATTTATACCCCCTAATGTTATGAGAAAACTGAGAATAATTGGTATGCCATTAAAATTTGAAAAAATTTTTTAAAAAAAGTTGTTTGTTAAAATAAAATGTGATATATAAAAACCTGACGCATTTTATGAACGATATTCCCAGGGAATATAGTGAGTAAGTTTGCGATTATATTCCAGGAGAATGGTATGAAAATCTACGTTGGTAACCTTCCTTACAGTGTTCGTGATGCTGAGCTCGAAGAAATTTTCAGTCCCTATGGCGAAGTCATCAGCGCCAATGTCATCATTGAACGCGAAACTAACCGCTCAAAAGGCTTTGGCTTTGTCGAAATGGCTTCAAATGAAGACGCTTTGGAAGCAATCAGCCAGCTGAACGGCAAGGAATTCAACGGCCGCGGTCTCAAGGTTAATGAAGCCAAGCCCCGCGAAGATCGTCCGAGAAAACCCCGCTATTAATTAGTTGCTGAAAACTAACAAGCTGCCATTGTCGCTGACAGTGGCAGTTTTTTTTATTCGCTTTGCATTTCTTCGTTTTCGCAGAATTTCAAACCTTTTGTTCTGCATTTCATCGATTCCGAAAATAGGCGCGGAATTCCACTCATAGAACTGGAAAGCGAAAATGGTCAGCGCTGGGTTTCAGATAACGACGGGCATATCAGCATTTTTGCCCCCGATTTAATCGGAAAAAATGTGCGAATGCGTTTGCGCGGCCATGGCTATGTGACCCGCACCGTTGATTTCTGGAGCCAGCAGTCTATCAATGCACTGATTAAACCAGGGGAATACCAGGAAATCAGCCTCTGGCGTGCTCAGCTGGCTCGGCGACTTTACCGGATCAATGGCAGCGGACGCTACAATCACACGATTCTCGCAGGTCGTTCACCCTCTTTCAATCACGACCTTCTTCCAGGGCAGATTATTGGCCAGTCATCCGGCGGTCTCACCGGCCGTTCAGCGGCAACTTCTTGAAAAGGGTTTGTTGAAACTACCAGAATTACTACTTGCTCCAATCGAAGTTGAAAGCGGAAAAAGAGTATTAGGCAGTGGTGGTCCGAGAAAATTGGTCAAGCCGATAAGTGATAAAACACCCAAAATTATTAGAAAAGGATTTTTATCATGACAAGACGACCAAGAAGAAATCACGG
>DYKG01000053.1 GCA_020722725.1 Candidatus Methylomirabilis sp. | reverse complement strand
GAACTCATCATAGAATCATTATCGAGGGCTGCCTAAATGTACGAAAGTCCACTAGTATTTTCGGCAAAAAAGATAAAAGTCCATCGGCTGCGGCAATGGCAAATCAGGCACCCGTTCAAACCGAAGGACAAATCTGGGCCACTGACAGGTTTCGAGAAAAAGTTGATGGGTGGATGACCAATCCGCCGAAAATCAATGTTCCCAAACCGACTCAAACAAAGATTACATACGGGAATAGCTTTGGCGGCGGCACCCAACAGCCGGCGCAACAGGGCCAGCAGCAGACTCAGTTTTTTGGCTCTGGCGGGTTCAATGGGCCTCGAATGCCCAATACTTACCCCGGAATGGATAATCCTACCGTTGGTCAGCCACAGCCTCAACAATCGCAACCATCTGGCCAAAATTCTTTTGGTGCAGGCGGCTTTTCATTCACCCCTGGCGAATGGCAGAAAAACACCGCCAACCAGAGAATTCAATCTCAAATCGACAATTTAAACAGCCAGTATCAAGGCGCAATCAATTCGGCTGGCGCTTTGGGAACCAGAGAAGGCCTTCAGTCGCAACTCGAAACCCTGATTGCTCAGCAAAGTAATGCACTGAAAAATTCTGGGATTTCTACAATTAACCCAAATACCGGCAGATTTGGCGCTGTCCCACTGAAGCCCGTTCAGCAGGCAATGCAGGCTGACCCGTATTCGATCAAAATCAAGGACATTGAATCAAAGCTTGCTCAGCTGAATCAATATGAGGGGCAAGCTTTAAACTACCAGTCTCAAATTGATTCTTTGAAGGGCCAACTCGGCCCCGACGAAAGCTTTCAGGGTGGATCACTCAATATTCCAGCCGCCCCGGAATGGCAATCTATTCTTGGTTCGACCGGAACCTATCAACCTATTTTTGCGGATCCGGCTGCAGGTTACCAGGGCATGGATTATTCGGGACTGATTAATTCCATTATGAATCCCGTAAAAATGCAATCGGCAAGCAAGCAAAACCCTTATGGGGATTATCACGAAAATAGCTACGAAAACCAGATTGCAGATTTAACCGGTTATCAGAATTCACTTAGACAAAATGCGGCTGATCAGGCTCAAGGTAGTCTGTCTAGAACCTTTCGCGAAGGCTATGACGATTCTTATCTGAAAGATTTGGCCGCTTCTCAAATAGATCCGCTCAAAGAAATGTTTGGAGAGGCTATTAGGCAGGCAACGGCCGACTATAACCGAAGAGGTCTTGCCGGATCGGGATTCGAATCGCTCGAAAAATATGGATCGAATCAAGATTCAATAACCGCAAAATTCATGAAAGAGGCTGGCAACGTTGCCCGTGATGTAGCCCTGAGAGGGGCAGAAGCGGCCCGTGAAGATCAATATCGAAATGCCTCAATGCAAGATCAGGCAATTTCACTGGCAAATCAAATCGGTGCGGGCATGAGTGCGGATCAACTTCAAAGAACCCGGGCCGGGTTGAGCGCAACCATGAACCAGGATCAGATGAACGAGGCCAACCGTCAGTATTGGGATCAAAATCAACTGAGCAAAAACCAGGTTGATTATGGTCGCGAAATGGATTCTCGCAATCTGTCGCAGGCTGCCATGAGTGCCCAAATGCAGCAGGATCAAGCTAACGAAGCAAATCGACAATTCTGGAATCAAGACTGGCTTAGCAAAAACCAGATTGATTTTGGTCGAGAAATAGAATCCAAAAATCTTGCTCAAACGGCGATGAACGCGCAAATGAATCAAGATCAGATGAATGAGGCCAATCGCCAATACTGGAGCAATGATCTGCTCAACAGGAACCAGGTCGATTATTCAAGAGACGTTGACCAGAAAAACTTTATTCAACAATGGCTGAATTCAAAAATGAATGAAGATCAAATGAATGAAGCCAACCGCCAGTTCTGGAGTCAGGATGCACTGAACAAGAATCAGATTGATTACGGTCGAACCATGGATCAGAAAGACCTCTTGAAAACTGGTTTGACAGCAGCCATGCAGCAGGATTCTTTCAATGAAGCCAATCGTCAAAGATGGGTTGATTATGACCGTCAGCTTGCTCAGCAAAACGAGGGGAACAGAATGTCCTGGGCAAATCTGCTTAACAGTCAGAACATCATGGATCAACAGCAACAGCAGAATGACTGGGCCAGAAATCTTGAATTGATGAAGTGGCTTGTCGGTCGTGAAGATGATCTGACCAATCGACAGCAGGGCGCAGAGTTGAGTCAGCAGCAGATTGATTATGACATCCAAAAAGATTATCTGAACTATCTGACATCGTTTGCAAATGGTCAGGCCCCGATTGCCAACAACGTGCAGCAGAACTACTGGCAGGCCTATAACGCGCAAAATCAGCAGAACGCTGCCAATCAAAACTACAACCAGGGCTTGGCTAACACGGTGAGCGGAATGTTTTCTGGAATGTTTCAGCAGCCACAGCCAACTTATAACCAATTCGCAAACATGGGGAATATCGCGCTTGGAATGATGGGCGTGCCGGTTCCCGTTTTGAGTTTCTCATAGGAGGGCACAATGGGTAACAACAATTTTCTCGGCTATGTAGCCGGGGCATATCAGAATCAGCAGCAGAAAAACAGAGAAGATCAGGAATTGGCCATGCGCCGCCGTCAGCAGGAACTCGCAATTCAGAACATGCTTGAAAATCAGGCCATGCGCCGCGAAGAAAATGAGCGCCGGAAAAAAATCGATGCCCGTGAAGATGAAAATTATGAAATTGAAAAACGGGAAAGAGACGAAACTCTTGGCTCTCGAAAGATTGCGCCAATGATACGCCCCTTTGTTTCCGGCATGATGGGAGACGTTATGGATGCAGCCGGCGCAGTTGGGCTTGGCGGTGCCGGGGTTGGAGTAGCCTTGCCAGGAGACCTTGTCACGCCCGATTTTAAAAGTCGTGACCAGGTTGAAAAGCAGCGTGCTCTGGAAGACGCTCTCAATCAAAAACGCCAGGCAAAAGAAGAAGCCATTGAACTCGAGATCGAAAAAAAACGTCGGCTGGCCGATGAAGGGCTGATTCGTGATTATGATCGCTTCCCAATTGGATCGCGCTCTGGCGGCCAATCCAAAAAATCAACCGGCAATTCTGTTGCTGACGGCTCTGCGGGTGGCACTTCTCTGTCGAAAACGCCGATTGTTGCCCCGACGATACCGGCATACAAGCCCTATAAAAATGCGGTCGATCTCTATGCCCGTGGCTCTGACGATGAAAAGGCGGCTTTTAATCTTCGCGTGAAAGAGCTGACCGATTCAACAGCACTCAGCCAGGCAGAAGCCAAAAACATTGTGCTGGGAGATTTAAACAAGATCCAGGCGACAAATCACCAGAACTCTTTGGCCGCAGAGCAGGAGCGCTTGCGCAAAGAAAAGGCTTTAAAGGCACCCAGAAAGCCAATCGGATCGAGCGGGGTCGAAGACAGAATCGGTCAGATAATTGGACTTCCAGGCCCACAGCCGAAACAGGTGGTAGAAATGAAAGGTCCGAACGGGGCTTTGCCGACAATGGGCGACGTCGAACGTCCCGAACCGTCTTTCAAGGCTCCGGAACTCAAGCCATTTGTTCCCGATACCCCACTTCCGCCGGGGATTCCTGGTGGCTATCCTTCGTCTCAAAATAATGAATTCTATCCTCAGTTCAGCCCGGATTCTTTCTATACAACTCTCGAAGAAAATTCCATGAAGCCGGTTCAGCCATTACCTCCGGTTCTTAAGCCTCCCACAATCAGCGTGCCGCCTGGTGTGCCCGGATATCAGCCCCAGTCTGCCGAAAATCAGTTTTATCCGCAATTCGATCCTCAAAGTCTGGGTGGCGTGAATGCTCAGGTTGTTTATAAAGAAAACCCGTTCTGGGATCAGCTTGAACGACTTCTTGAACGACTTCTTTTCCCGACCAACGTCAGACAAAACCCATATACCCGGCCATAACCAAGGAGCAAATAAATGTTTGATTCAAAACAGATTTATCAGAATTTTATAAAGTATAGAAATTCAGATGAGTGGCTGACCCTGCCAGACGAAGAAAAGGCAATGATCGAGGCGCGGGTTAAAGAGGCTCATCAGAATGTTTTGAGTCAAGAACTGAAAAAACCGGTTATAACTCCATTCGACAAACCGGCGGTGACAGAATATGAAGAAGTCACGCCACTGACAACCGCGAAAAACGTTGTAAAAAGTTTCGCCAGAATTCCCAGCGCAATTGTTTCAACCGGCGCAACCGGGCTTGGGTTTGGTGCAGACCTTGTTGGTGCAGATAATGCTGCCAAAACGCTGTATGACACAGCAAGCCAGGTTGATAAGCAGGCTCAGGAGTATTTTCCGAATACTTTTAAACCGATCGAAGATCTCGATGAATTTAAAAATGCCTTTAATTCCTGGAGCAACCTGGGTCAGCTTGGCGGAAAGATTGTGTCGATGGCCCCAGAAGTTGTTGGGTCCAGCTTGGCCATGGCTGCACCCGGTGCTGGTGCTGCCAAAATTGGAAGTCTGCTTGGTAAATCTGACAAGGTAATCAATGCTCTTCGCCTGGCTGGGCTGGGCGCAGGATCTACTTTTACCTCGGGCGGTGGAATTCAGAGAGATCAATATAACAAAACTTCTGAGCTGCCCGATGCAACCCAGGCGCTGCCTTATGCTGCCGCCGTAGGCGCTTTGGACTTTTTACCCGGTTCTATGGAACAAGGTTTGTCAAAAGGTCTGACAAAATGGCTGACCGGTCAGGCTGGCGAAGAACTTGCAAAACGCGGTGTTATTGGAACCGGCCTGGATCTTTTGAAATCCGGCGCTTCTGAGTTTGTTCAGGAGGGTGCCCAGGGGGGCATTGAAGGATCCTATCAATATAAAGATCAGGGCTTCCTGCCATCGATTCAATCTGGCTTTTCTGATCCAAAGGTGCAGGCCCAAATGCTTCAGGAAGGCCTTGCTGCTGCGCTCTCTAATGCTGGTGGCTCAATAATGGGCCGTTCTGGGAATAGCGCTGCTCCAGCCCCCGTCCTGCCAGACCTGAAAAGCATAAAGACCGAAGCTGAAGCCCTTGATTTTATCAGTAAAGTTGCCGGAATGACGCCAGAACAGCGGGCCATCGAAGAAAAGCGGATCAAAGATCATTTTTCCGCCCCGGCAAAACAGCCCGATCTGCAAGGGCAAGAAACACAAACAGAATCTGAACCCCCATCGCCGTTCCTTCGCGCAGGCGGCGCAATTTTGCCGACAGAACAGGATCTCGACAATACTCTTATATCCGGTATGGTTGCCGCCGAAAAGAACCAGCGAAGCAAGGTCAGGCAGTATCTCGACCTAATCAATCAGCTCAAAGCTGAAAATACTCCAAGCTCACTGAATGAGGCGAAGGCCCTTGAAGATGAATTTTTCGAACGCTTCAATAAGTATGATCCCTATTGGGTCGAAAAAGAAATGAATGAGACCCTGGCCGCCACTCCTCGAATTCAGCAACCGGCACAGCAGCCCGCTCAACCGTCGGCCCCCCAGCCTGCCGCCCCAAAAAGTCAGCCGGTGCAGATATCTGAAAACCTTTCGCCCGAAGAGAGAATTAATCGGGCCTATCGTGCGGCAACAGTTTTGGAAGCTGCCATGAGCGGAGACCGTCAGGCTTCTTCTGACTGGAACGAAATTCCTTGGGAAACCCAGGTCGCGGCAAAGCATATTCTCGATGCTGAAAAGGCCGGCAGACCGGTAGATATGAAATTGATCGGCGACAACATTGCCTCGATTCAAAATGACGAACAGCCCCCGATTCAGCCGGAAGAAAAACTGGCGGCTCCTGAAATTAAAAACACTGATGCCCGGGTACAGTTTGGGCTGGGCGTGCTTAAAAAGATCGCTGCAGATCCGCAAACCCCAAAGTTCAAAAACTGCAGCAGAAGTTTGTTGAGCTGGCTCCGGAAATACAGAATCGTGCCAGAGAGCTTTATAAAGAACAGCTTTCGACCGGCAAAGGTTCTTTGAGTGCGGCAAGAAATGATGCCCAAAACATTAAATCGCAGGGTTATGTGGCAATTGATGGCATTGCAGGCCTTCGGGGCAAGCCAACCAAAATCAGAACTCCGCGCGGTTTTGAAGTTGATGGAGAATACCGGGTCATCGAGTCCGATGCGGGGCGAAACAGCTTTCACGATGGTTATTCGGTCGAGCTTCAGGATCGCGACACCGATAAAATCACGTCGCGCGAACAGGTTGAGAAGATCCGCGACAAGGTTATTCCCGCCGATCTTATAACCGACTATGAGGGTGCCGATGTTGGCGCTCCGATTTTTGGCATTAATCCGGCAGATGGACAGCTTGAGGTGGAAATCGGCAACCACCGGGATCAGGGGATCCGTGAAGGTTACCAGTCGGGGCGATACGAAACCTATAAAAAGCAGCTGCTCGAAAAAGCGCAGGCTCTCGGCTTCAATCCCGCCGAAGTTGCTCAGATGAAAAATCCGAAACTTGTTCGGGTCAGAACGACTAAACTTTCGCCTGAAGATCGCATGGCATTTGCAAACAGTGGCAACGCTCCGCGTGGTATGGCCAAGTCGGCAGCCGAAATAGCGCTGACCGATGCCAAGTATATCGGGCCCGCTTTGTCGAGCATTAACGTGACTGAAGATGGTGAAATCAATACCGCCGGAAATCGCGACTTTTTCAGACAGTTTCTTGGCGCGGTGGCGTCACCCCAGGAACTGAACAAGTTGATCACTCGCGATGGTAACGCCCTGACCCAGGAAGGTGTTAATCGTGTCAGGAATGCAATCTTTGCCTCTGCCTACGGCAATTCCGGTCTGGTTGAGCGCCTGGCCGACAGTGCCGATGAAAGAGTAAAGCGCGTTTTGTCTGGCATGACTGCTGCGGCTGCCGATACTGCACGAACAAAAAGCGAAATTTCGAGGGGCAACCTGTATGACCTGCAGATTGCTGATGACGTTGCAAAAGCGGTTGATAAGCTGGCTGAAATCCGCAACAACGGCCAGACCGTTGAAGGTTATTTGAGTCAGGGGCAGTTTTTCGATGATGGGATGACTCCTGAATCTCGCCTCCTGTTAAAGGTTGCTGACAAAGCCAAAAGCGCAAAAGTTTTCTCGGATCTGATAACCGGTTTTAACGGTACGGTTAAAGCGCTTGGTTCGCCTGCGCAGGGAAATCTTTTTGGCGAAACTGTAACTCCCAGCAAAATTTCAATTCTCGAGAACATTATTGATCGAGACTATCCTGAATTTGCGGACCAAAAGGCGGCAATCAAACAGGGTCAGGCAATTGCAGAAAAACAACCTGCCGCTTCTGGCTGGGATCGCGTTAAAGCTGCAGTGCAGGCCGCAACTGATCGGGTCGAAAAATCCTGGAATAACGATGAGCTTACTGAAGCTAATCTTCCTCAGTTCAGTCGGAAAAAACCGTCAGCATCTTCTGATCGTCAGCCGACGCTTTTGAGTGGCTTGCTGCGCGTGACGGCTCTGGGCAATCAGAAACTCCGCAGGCGGATCGTCAATCGACTCCAGTGCAGGCCGGCGCTCCAGTGCAAAAAAGTCTTTTCGATGTGGATCCGTATGCGGTCAGGTTGAAAAATGCCGTTCAAGCCGTTTCCGGGCAAAAAGATACTGCCCCGGCGGCTGCCAACAAACCGCAAGAAAAAGCGCCTGTGGCGGCCGGTCATCGAGTTGATTCGGTTAATGGAATTTACATTGTTCGTCGCCCCGACGGCTCTGCCGTAAAAGATTACATGACAACCAACCGGGCCAATGCTGAGTCAAAAGCGCGGGCCTTAGACGAAGATCTTGCCAAATCTGACAAAAAAGCGCCAGAAGATGGCAAAAATGAGCAAGTTAAGGCAAGCGGTGGCGGCCAGGCAACTGGTAAAGATTCTTTACAGGTTGAAAATGACAAATATACTGTTAAGGCGGTGAGTGGCGGCCATGCCATAATTGCTCCTGATGGCTCACAATATTCCTGGGGAACGAACCTTGAGGCGATTGAGCGGCGGGCAAAAGAATTGAATTCGGCCGTTTCCAAAAAAGAAAACGCCGTCGATTCAGATCAAAAAGTAAAACAAGAGGCAGAAAATGTTCCTTATTCGCGGAAGGGTTCTGAGTCTAAAGCAAAGCGCGAGACTCCAAAAATCTCAAAAACCGAAGAAAAGCTGGCGCGACTGGAAAGAATTCTCGCCGATCAGGAAGGCGATGAAAGTATTATTGGAACTTTCAAGACTGTTTCATCCAAAGTAATTAAAGACGGGGGCCCTGTTGCGGAAGCCTTTGGTGAACTTTTTGGAAAAACAGTGGTGTTTTTTGAAGCCGGCAATAAGCATAATGCCAAGTTTCATGGCGTTGTTGCTCCTGCCTTGATTCCTGACACAATTTTCATTGAGGCTGGTACCGATAAGGCGGCGCTTCGCGTGGCCGGGCATGAACTGGTTCATCTAATCAAGGCTGATTCTCCAGAGATTTACAAAGATCTTGAGTTGAGCATTCTGGATATGCTGAGCGATAAAGCTTTTCCGGAATACAAAACGCTCCTGGATGGACTCGGGTATAAAAACATGTCTAGTGAAGATGTCGTTGAAGAGCTGATCGGGGATTTCGTCGGGGATCAGATGTCAAACAGCGAGTTCTGGGGCAAGCTTGCGCGAAGAGAACCGGGCCTTTTCAAGCGGGTGGCGGCTCTGGTTCAGGATCTGTTCACCAAAATTAAAAACTGGCTTGCAAGCAACGGGTATGAATCCAGCCAGTTTTTCAAGAATGTCAGCGCGGCTCAGGATGCCGTTATTAAGAATATTGCTGCCTACGGTCGCAAAAAAACACAAACAACCGGCATTAAAAGGGTTGAAGAGGCTGTTCGCCAGGTGATTGGCAAAAAGGCCGATTCTGAAACCAACAACCTTAGAATGGTGGCTCAGGCAATTGCCGAAGCAAAAAAAGACCGGTCTGGGCTGGCGACTGTGGCTACCGCAATCAAAAATTCTTACGCCGGGCAAAAGGCGACGGGGTTTAAGGCTGCCGAAAAGGGCGGCAAAACATTTGAGGGCCCGTATGATGGCAAGACGCGCTTTGAGGTCGATGACAGCAAAGCTCAGTGGAAAATTTCTGCCGGCTCGCTGATTGAAGATCCCAAGAATCCGAACCAGATGGCGGTTGTGGAAAAACTTGGGGATATCTTCGATCATCCGGAGCTTTTCAAGAATTATCCAGCCCTGAAAAATTTGCCGACAAAAATTCTTATTAACCCTGATTTTGCACCAACTGGCGCTTATTATCCGAAGTCGGGCAACATTGTTCTGGCTGTGCCAGATCTTGAGGTCGGTCGGAAAGTATTGCTGCATGAAATTCAACATTCCATTCAGGAAGTCGAGGGCTTTGCAAAAGGCGGCAACTGGCGAGATTTTGCCCAAACCCGAAAAGATCAAATTGCCGTCCTTGAAGAAAAGGTCGGCGAGTTAAATAAAAAATTGAAAAAAGCGGTGGGAACTCCGGACTATAAACGCTTAATGTCTGAACGGGAAAATGTGGTTGATGAAATCATTAGGCTTGAAGGAAAGCATGAAGCGGGCGCAGACTTTGCCGGTTACGAAGATTACCGACGAACCGCCGGAGAAATCGAGGCGCGAGACGTCGAAGACCGCTCGGATCTGACTGCCGAAGAGCGCGAAGAATTCGAACCCTTCTCTTCTGCTGAATATGAACCTGATAATGCCATAGTAATGTTCAGTAAAAAATGGAAAAATAAATCAACCAGTGAGATAGCCAAGGAAGTGAAGCCTGCTGCAACAGAAAAAGAGGCTCTCGCGCTCGATAATAAATGGGAAGGTCGAGGCTATTCTGAGGCTTGGGAAACAATTAAGAGAGCAATTATGCATGGCTGGAACTCTTTACCCGTTGTTATTGCTCGATCAATTTCAAGTGAAACAGTTTTGCCGCTGGGCAACTCTGCAGTAAAAATGTTCCAAGATGCAGTTTCCTGGGTGAAGGGAATTCCTGGCAGACTGGCTGCTGCAACCCACAGAATCGCTGAAAAAATTGGCAACCAGGGCAGACTAAGAGTTCGTCAAAATTTGCTCAGAAGCATGGAAAGAAGAGATACGCCGGTAAGCTGGGCACCATTTATGACTACTGGCCGGGATGCCCTTGAGGCCGCGCTTGAAATTGCAAACCATGAAGCTGTTCAATCGGCAATAAGACAGAAAATTGATGAATTTCTCGAAAATCCCAGGGCTGCGCAACCAACAGCGTTCGGCGAGGCATTACTCAGGCTTTCGAAATATGAAAGCGTTGGTAATTTAACCTATAAGGAGCTGGGCAAGAAGATCGCCGCTCAGCATACGGCTGAAAAAGAGAGGTTGCCAAGTGAAAAGAAAACCTATTCAGAAGTCACCAAGAGTCTTGGAATTGGAAAAAGAGAGCGAGTTAAGAAAAATCGAGGCGGAAAGAAAGATCCCGCTGCTCCTTTCCTTGATACGCTTGATCGCGTTATTCCTGGGGTGGTTGGACGTGAAACTGAACGGAAGGCCAACCTCCAGAAGAGCAATTCTGGGAATGGATTAAAATTTTCCCTTTCAAAGCTTGAGAGTATCGCCGAAAATCCAGACCAGATAACCGATGATGATCCGCCATTTTTGCAGCAGGCGAAACATTTCGTCACGCATGGCCTTATTCATCTGACTTCTGAAATTTCTGAAATGGATCCGGCTTTCAAACGGGCGCTTGAAAAAAATCCCGACGCTAAAACTCCAGAAGAAGTTCTTCGCGCAATGAGAATCGCAACAACGAACGATTCTCGCAAGGCCGAAGATGAAATTCTTGCAGCTCACATTCGAGCCGACAACAGCAAACTTATCGATCTGGCCATAAAATATACCAAACCGGGTGCCTTTCGTGACTGGCTTGTAAAAAAGATTCGCCGGATAGTTGCACCGTTTCACCAGGCGCAAAACATTCAGAAGGTAATGTTTATGATTGCTGAAAGAATTTATTGGAACGGTGAGAAAATGATTGCCGCTCCGGGCTTCAGAACGCAGGATGAATCAGGCAACTATATTTATACCTGGGAAAACAGTCTGGTCGATGGTGAAACAGCTCTGAAGGCTTTTAATCAGCTCCCGCAAGAACTTAAAGATATTCTCATTGAACGCGCAAAGAAAAACGAGCAATATCGGCAAGAATTCGTTAACAAATGGATTCCCCGCAGAAAAGTCACGGTTGGGCTGGGTGCCATGGCCAGAATCTTGAAACAACTCAACGCCGGTGAGAAGCGGGCTGATCAGAATCGCAATACCTGGGAAAAATTAACAAAAGGTGTTAACAAAAATCTCAATGAACTTGAAAGCAAGCTGACCAGCGCAAAAGGTCAGGCTGCAGTTAAGCAACTGCGCGAAAGATTCGATTTTCTCAAAAATAGATTTGAACAAGACAACTCTGGAATTTTGAAGACACTTGAAACTGTTCCCGAGTCTGAGCGTTCGATCGGTTCTCTGATGCACGAATATAACTCCATTTCCGGCAACCAGGGGCACTTTGGTTATGTTCACCATGCCTTCGAGGCAAAGCAGGCAAAAAACCTTTCGCCCGGATCCGGATTTGATGCAAGCGGAAAATTCGATCATCCGTGGTTCGAAACTGTTTCCGATCCTCACAGAATTCGTGAGGGCGGCACTGGTCGGGTCGGTTCTTTGATGCAGGCTGACATCGCTCAGCGCGTCAAGGAAATTCGTGCTGACCGGCGAAATGACTGGATGGCGGCAATTGAAGATGAATATGGCATTACTCCTGAGTCTGTAATGGATGAAAAGGGTAATATTCAGCTGCCGGAAGGTTACGATAACAAATCATGGGTTGTCGCTAATTTCGGCAAGTTCGCCGGCCAGAAAATTTATGTTCCCATCAACGTTTTTGCGCTTTATAAGGCAACTTTGGATCGCGGTACGGTGGATCCGGAACTGAAAGAAATTTCTGGCATTCTTGATTCTGCCAACCAGGCAGTGCGTCTGATTAATGAAGCGATGCTGTATCATCCGGCAAAATTTGCAAGAGACTTGTATTCGGTCCCCTTTCACATTGCAGAATTTATTCGCGACTGGACCATAAAGAATCCAGCAGACTGGGCTGACGTCTGGAGTCTGCTTGGAAAAGGCATAAAGTCTGCAGTTAGCCCTTCTGAGTGGCAAAGGATGAACCCGGCAAGCTTCGGCGAATATTCTGAGTCTCTGGCCTTTCAAGATCGGAAAAATGATTCTCTTATTACCAGGGCTTTGAACGCAGTAAGCGGAAACAGGCAGGCCGGAAGCGTGCTGGCCTCATTGCTCAAACAAATCAATCTTGCTGGAGCTGCTGATCTTCCAATTAAGCGCATTATGAAAGTGGTCGGCGAAGGCCTGGCGGACAAGCGTGGACTTAAGGGTCAGGAGCGCGAGCGTTTCGTATATAAAATTATCAATCAGTATGCCTTTGATACCGGCGACTTGCCCGGTTTTTTCAGCTTTATTCGCGGCGGAAGGCCCGACAGCACATCAAAAGTTCTTGGTGCGGTTTCGCGCGGCACAATTCCGTTTATGGGATATGCAACCAGGTTGACAAGACAGCTGCTTGTAACTCCTTTCACCCATGGCGTTCTTGGTGCAGGCGAAAGAACCGATTGGAAATACCGCATTGCTGAAGTCAGTCGTCCGTTAGTTTGGATGGCTGGCGCAATGCTTATTCGGGCGGGGGCTCTTGGAAACCCTCCCGAGGAAGAAGAAGCAGCCGGCGGATTGAAAAATAAGCGGGATCTCGACTATGCCGCCAGAACTGCAACTAGAATCCTGGTTAAGCGCGATGATGATAAAGATGGTGGTGAATACTACATGGCTGTCAAAGGCTACGGTCATCTTTCACTTGCCGACAGCGTTCTGGGCGCGATTCGCGGAAATCAGACCTGGGGCGATGTGGTGCAGGAGCTTGGAAACCTTCATCCTGCGGCAAAAATGGTTCTTTCGACTTTGGGCATGGAAGATCCTTATTCAAAAAACATTCCGTTTTCCGCAAAGGCTGGCAGAATGGCTGCAATGCTTCTTCTTCCGCAATCTACCAGGCTGGGGAATGACATAGAAAGATTGTTGCGCCTGGCGCTGAAAGATGGAGCCTTGCCCGACCAGGAGCGAGACAACTTCTTTACCGCCTTCATTTCGCAATTAGGAATTCCGGTTACCGATGCAAAATATCGCAACGGAAAGATTGTTACTACCAAGGCCTGGATCGAGGCCGTTAAAGCAGCAGGTTTTAACATTCGTTATATTCCTTATGAAGTCGTTGAAGGCGAGGTAAACAAAGAAATTCCCAGCTTGAAGCGTCTGGCAGAAAAGATCAAGAAAATTCAGGTTGAAGGCGCTCGCCCATGGGAAGGGCAAAAAAACAGTGACGGCAAGCCGATGACCGAAACTCAGTGGCTGATATCCAAGGGGTTGTTGGGCAAAGGCCGAACCCTTGAAGAAGCACGTGAAGCCATGGAAAAAGATCTGCAGGAAAGATCCAGCGGTCTGGCTCAGACTGTTAAAGCGCTGAAAAGGGTCGAGTATGAATTTGACGAGGTTGTCGATTATAACAATGATTACGCCAAACAGGTTCAATCAGCCATTAAAAAACTGGGGCAACCCAAAAGCGAGGACATCTTTAAAAGATTACTGAAAAACGCGCGTTGATCACTGTTGCAACAAAATGCCTCCTAAGTAGAACCGAAAAAAACTTAGGAGGTTTTTTGTTATGAAATTTCGTCTGATGTCTCTGATGGCACTCATGGTTCTTTTCGCGCTGCTTGGCGCTTCTTCGCCGTTGCTTGCAGACTCCAATACCTATGCAACAACCGAAAGCTCCGTGCCGCTCAATCGGGCATATCCGATTACCCCGGCAATGGTTTCAGCCGGCGAAAATGCAGTCTTTGACAAGCTGATAAAAAAAGAAGTCGTTTCTCTGAGCACAACCACCTTTCTTTGTCCTACTGACACGACCAGCACTAACACAGCTGCGATTGCTTATGCCGCCAACCTAAACCCACCGTTCAAGGTTGTTGTAACGCCTTATGACAGCTCTACCGCGTCGCTGACCTTTGATCTTTACGCAACAACCTCTTCGGGCGTTACCGCGCCGGATACGACCTGTCTGCTTCCTATTACTAACGGTCGGTATGAAAAAATCTTTTTCGGGTCGCCCAACCTGATTTTCGGGGCCAATACCACCGGAACCGCAACCGTCGAAGTTTGGGTTCCGAATTACTGATCCTTTGCCGTCGGCCTGTGGCTGGCGGCATTGTCCTGTAGGAGCAAATCATGGAATATCTCGCCCAGATAAAAGAGATTTTGAAAATTCTCGGGGGCATATTGGCTTTATCAACAACGCCGGAAGGACTGGCAAAAGGCCTGGCAATTTTCGCCCTGGTTTTTATTGCGGTCACGATGTGGAAACTGCTGTGCGAATTCCGGGGCTGGAGAGAAATTCAATCCTGCCTGGCAAAAGACGTCAAGAGACTCACTGTTGATACAAATTTTCTGGTTGAAAAACACTGCAAACAATTCGAAAAGGACGCCTTTGACCTCATGAAGCTGAGGGATCAGGGCAGTGCTGCAGCAGAAAAATGACGCTCAGAGAACTTTCATCAGGTTACATCGAAGTCAGGGGCGGCTCTATGAGCTGTGGTATGACCCCTGGCTTGATTGTCTGGTCTGCGTGATTTGCCATGAACCAGAATTATACGGAGGCAAAAATGTTACAGTCTGATTTTATTGTAATGGCTTTTAAGGCTACCGAAGAAGCCGTGTCTAAGGGTGCGCCGATTAATCCGGCCATAGCTGCGGCGCAGGCTGCCCTGGAAAGTGCTTATGGAAATTCCTTCCTGTGTCGGGAAGCAAACAATCTTTTCGGTATCAAGGCGGGCAAGGCCTGGCAGGGCAAGGTTATCGAGCTGCCAACCAAGGAATTCGATGCCGCCAGGGGAATGTATTCAACGGTTGCCCGATTTCGCAAGTATGACAGCTGGGCTGATTGCTTTCGCGACTATGGCGAAATAATTGGCCGGTTGAGCTGGTATAAAGATGCCGTTGTTGCCAAAGATGATCCCGTCGGCTTTATTCTCGGGCTGGCTGCAAAGCCGGGGCGCGAACCTGGCTGGGCTACCGATCCGCGATACGTCGAAAAAGTTCTTTCTGTTGCCAAGCGATTCAACCTGATTTCGGCTCACACTCGTTTGCCCTGATGGCAAGCATTTTTGAAGATCTGGTTCGCGGCAATACCAGGGGCGGTTATTTTCAGTCTGTTAAAAATGCCAACTCTCTGGATTCCAAGTTTTTAAAGTGTCGCGGATGTCCCAGAGTTGGGCCTGACTGTCCGCGGCCCGAATGTTTCAAAGAAGAAGGGAAAAAGAAAAAAAATGAGTAAATTTAAACTGATGCTTTTGTTGTCTTTTGTGCTTTCGTTTGCAATTGCGGCCTTTGCCAGCATTTCTCAAGTGGTTAACACTCCGGCATATTCTGTTTCTAATTCAGGCCCAATAGTTGATTTGCCATTGGCTTCGGGCGAAGAACTCTCGCCGGATAGCGTGGCAGTAGAACCCGCAAAAGAATCGGTGGATTGGTGGAAGTGGTTTGTTGGCGCTCTTGGCGCTGTCTGGACGTGGTTTTTATCCAAAATCGCAAAAAATTCCAAAGATCTGATTCCGAAAGCTGCTGAAATTCTATCGGTTTGGCTTAAATCCTGGAACCACTGGCGCGGCGACAGCGTTGTTATTGATTCGGGAATTCAGGTTCTTCAGGCTACCGCTGAAGAAACGAGAAAATCTTTTGAAGACGGGCATCTGACTGCGGACGAAAAAGCCGACATTGCCGCTAAAATTAAAAAGCTCGCAAAAGAAAAGCTGAAAAATCTGTATGGCTTTTACAAGTCAGACCTGGATGCCTGGATCGATGAAAGGGTGTCAGTCTTCATGGGAAAGTTCCTTTACCGGAACTCCAGCAATTCCGGTTTAAAGATCCGCTGATCATAAAACGACTTGGGCCGTTCGCGTTTGGAAGCAATCCAGGCGGAGAATGGGTCCTTTGGTGGGAAACGAATTTCTAGCCGCTGTGTGAAAAATGACGTGGCGGCCGGGATAGAATGGAGTTTTTGGCAGTGCATGGAATATTTGACCCTTTTGAACCCATAAAACCCGTTACCTTCGATGTAACGAAAATCAAACCTATGTTTAATTCGCCCGGTGGCCATGCAAAATGCTAGGGAGGGATCGAGCATGTACGTGGGTGAAAACCGCTGGCGTCTTTATGAACAAAAGCTCGGCTGCCTGAAATGGCCGCTTGTGATTCTCGGACTGATTTTCATGCTTCTTACAGAAAGGAAAAAGTAATGCAAAGAATTTCATACCTTCTTTTGATTATGGCGCTTCTCTGCTGCGTTGTTTTCGCCCAAAGCCCTGGCCCGGAAAGATCGGTTCTGCCGGGAACCTGTGTCTCGATGGAAATTGTTGAAGTTGAGGCATCCGGATCGACAATCATCTATCCCTACTGGCCCAGAACAAAACTGACTGTTGAACCTGCTGAAGGGGTCTCTGAGAAATTCAGGGTAACCGTTGCAACCAGCACAATCGACACCGATCTGCCCATGAAAACAAGCTTTACCGCGAACGTGAAAGGCTCCTGCTTTTTTGCGGTTCAGACTGCAACCAACACGGCAAAATTGTTAATTAGCCAATTTCAGGAATGACCGAAGCTGAAGAAACCAAGTTTTATCAGAATCTTGGGCGACAGATTCGCGCCGGAACAAAACCTCCAGAGCTTAACCGGCCGATTGTCTGTCGAGAGTGTGGCCCTGTCTGGTCGATGCAACCGGCTGCGATTTTAAGCGACAGTTGTTTCTGGTGCGGAAATCGTTTTGCCGGTCGCCCGATCCCCAGGCCGCCGATCTCTCCCGAAATGCAGAAAATTCTGCAGGAAATTGGTTCTTTCAATCGCAAAGAGCCGGTAAAAAAATCAGCCGGTTTTGTTGGTTCAAAATTTCTTTAAAGGATATTGACGAGGAAACAAAGTTGCCTTAATATAAGGTTAACCGCGTCTTAAAATTTAATTTGAACAACATCCGAAAAAGTCTGCGAGCTCTGCTTGCGGATTTTTCTTTTTAGCCTTTTTGGCGTTGTTGCGAACCGATGAACGCGGGCATAAAAATAAAATGTGACATGCGGAATTTGCCGCGCCGTCCAATCGGCGTATGTGTCGTTCATCACCTGGCTACAAAGATTCGCTTCTTTCGTGGGCTTGGAGGGGAGAATGACCCCTGCCTTGCCTGTCCTCAAGTCATAGAATATCTGGAGAGTTTTGATATGAGTAGTAACAGACGGGGAACCTGCCCGGTTTGCGGGCGCAAAGATCAGTTTTTATTCGCCAAAGGAAAATGCAGAACCTGTTATTTCACAGGTGAAGGCCGTCAGTTTCCTGGTTGTGGAAAAAGTGCAGACAAGGCCTTAAGGGCTGAAGAAGATAAGCAGCTTCCGGGCGAAGATTATGCAAATGTGGTCACATCTTTGCCGGATAAGTCTGGTTTATCTGAAGAAGTCACTCTGGAAAACGTGCTTCCTGGAAAAAACGACGACACCTGTAATTGTGAAGTCGGGATGATGTCGGTAGCCGGGGTGGTTGTAAAGCGAGTTTTTAAGGATGATTTCTTTTTCCATGACGGCCCGGTCAAAGAATCAGTTGAACTGAATAATTTCTGTCCCAGGTGCGGCAAGCGCTTGAAACTCAAGCTGGAGACCGTGCCAGTCAGATTTAAAACAGTTGTTTCAATCGAGGCATAAATGAAAGTCGTTGACCTTTTCTGCGGTGCCGGTGGCTTTTCAACTGGCGCAATGATGGCCGGTTGCCGAGTAATTTGGGCTGCAAACCATTGGCAACTTGCCGTAATGACTCATTCGGCAAATCATCCGGAAACAGCTCATGTTTGCCAGGATCTTCACCAGGCGAATTGGCTCAATATTCCCGATCATGATCTTTTGCTTGCCAGTCCTGCATGTCAGGGCCACAGCAGAGCCAGAGGGAAAGACAGGCCGCATCATGATGCCTGCAGGTCAACTGCCTGGGCCGTGGTCAGTTGCGCCGAAGTTAAAAGACCTCGATTTATTCTGGTTGAAAATGTGCCGGAATTCTTTCATTGGAAGCTGTTTAAGGTCTGGAAAGAAGCGCTTAAGCAGCTGGGCTACAGGATAAACGAAAACGTTTTTAATGCAGTAAATTTTGGCGTTCCTCAAGACAGGGCCCGCGCCTTTATTTTCTGCAGTCTCGACCAAGAACATTGCCTCAAAAGTTCATTTAAGCCTTTCCGTCCGGCAAGCGAAATTGTTGATTTCTCAGTTGGAAGGTGGTCGCCGATTAACAAACCTGGAAGGGCGGAGGCAACTCTCAAGCAGATACAGAACGGCAGAATTATTCACGGCGAAAGATTTCTGGTTGCCTATTATGGCAACGAAAGAAACGGCAGGAGCCTTTCCAAGCCTATAGGAACAATAACAACTCGGGATCGTTTCGCGATTGTTGATAAAGACAGAATGCGAATGCTTTCCGTTTCAGAAGCTAAAAGGGCGATGGGATTTCCTGATGATTACAAGCTGCCACAAAATAAAAGACTTGCGATGCACTTTCTGGGGAATGCGGTTTGTCCGCCGGTTGCCGCTGATTTGATCGCTCAAATTAAAACCCTGGCAAAACAATCATTTTAAATTGAAGGAGAAAAGTATGGGTGCTGGAATCTGTGCTCCGCCTGGTGGCGCTGCAATTGCCGCTTTTGCGCGAAAAGAAAGTCCTGTAAAGCATTTCGAAAAGTGTCCATATTGCAGTCAATCCAACTGGATACAGAAGTCTCACGGAAATGTTTGCTGGAGCTGCGGATATGCCGCGCCAAAAGCCCAGCTTGATGACGTGCGACACGACGACGGTTTGGATGCTTTGTCATATGCTCTTCAATTTCAGGCAAGGCAAAGTCAGCAGTTAATGAACGGTCTATGGCAGCAAAGGCCGAGTGATTCACAGCTTTATGCTCAACAACGGGCTGCTGCGCTTAATAACCAGATGTTAAATCGCGAGCAAACCGCAAATCGGCCATTTAACTGGCTTACTTTAACCCTCTAGAAAGGCTTCCGCAGGATGAAAAATTTCAAACTTTTTGACATTAAATCTGAAAATGGCTTCACGCCGATTGCCTGGTTTGGCGAAACCAGTGACGGGCGTGATTTGTGGATTGGGCAGGAAGATGAGCAAATGCCGGAAGAATCGCCGGAAGATTACGCGCGAAAGATTCTGACCGCCTGCAATTTTCATGAAGAGTTACTGGAAGAGGTCGATGGATATCTCGCGATTTTGGAGAGGCTTGCGCCCCATCTGAAAACCCAAAACTCTTTTGATGATGCGCTGATCTGTGCCCGGGATCGATTGCGAAATTTAATCAAAAAAATTAAGGAACGCAAAAAATGACAATTTTGTTTCAAGTTTATTTCAAATCTGGGCTTCGACCCGTTTACGTGGTGGCAGATTCTTTTGATGATGCCGTTGGCAAAGTGAAAAAAGAAATTGGCTATGTTCTTGTTAAAGTATGATATATTGTAACTGCATCCAAATCAAAAAGAT
>DYKG01000002.1 GCA_020722725.1 Candidatus Methylomirabilis sp. | reverse complement strand
ATGAACTCATCATAGAATCATTATCGAGGGCCGCCTAAATGTACGAAAGTCCACTCATAAAAAAGTGCAAAATTCTGACTGAAACGCAGGCGAACTGGCAGGGTTCAAAATTGTACTTCAGGGGTATTATGGTTGATTTGCTCATGATTGCTAAACCGGCTGAAACAACGGTCAACAGCGATGCAAAAAAAAGGTAAAGCGCTTCTTTTCCGGTGTTCAGGAATAAAGCGTAAATGATCGATAAAACAAACCACAGACTGGCCATGTCGAGCAGGCCAGGCATCAAAAGATAGCAACCGGTAATGAAAAGTGATGCAATCAACAGCTTTAGTTTGAATTTTAATTCAATTTCATTGCCCCAGATGATCTGGCCAATAAAAAATAGTTCCATTGCTGGAGGGAAAAGCCTGGGAAAGATATAAAGACTGTCAGATAAAGCAAAATAGGTAATCATGTTGATGAAAATACCTACCAGAGCTATGAATTTAATTGACCTTGCGGTTATTAATTCGATCAGGCCTTCTTGGGTTTCATCTGAAAAATCGGTAAATTCTTGCGTATTCATCAATCTGCTTTATCTGTTGAAAATGGTTTTTCGCGCTTATCTTGAGATGTATCTTAAGCTTTGCATTTGAAGCATTTTTCAATTCTATCGATCAAAGCATTAAAAGGCAATTATTTTTAACAAACAAAACTGTTGCAAAAGTTTTGGTGGTTTGATAAGATAATCGAACATGATTTGCTTTAATTAGCGTCATTACGGGGCGTAGCGCAGTTGGTAGCGTACTTGAATGGGGTTCAAGTGGTCGCTGGTTCGAGTCCAGTCGCCCCGATACAAGACAGCTGTCCCACCGGGCAGCTATGACTATTTAAAAAGAAGTTCCAAATTTATTTTTGGGGCTTCTTTTTTTATGCAGAAATTCAATTTTAGCGTTTCAAATTTTAATAAAACCTAAAATTTTGTTGGGCCGAACAACCTTGCCAGCCCTGCATTTAAAGAGTTAACCCACTTTTCTTGAAAACTTATCGGATACAAATCATTTTGAAATGTTATAGATCCTGCTTAATCAATAGAATGTCCGCCACACAGAAAGAAAAAGGCGTTGCCTCTTTTGCAGAGACAACGCCAATGAGTTTTTATCATTCACCGAGTGAAATGACTTTGGTCTATTCAAACTGAATCATCTGTCAGGGCTTAAGATAGTAATTAGCGTAAGGGGTTGTGTCTGGCCCCGGCTCACCACCTTTAGCTTCTTTGCCTCTTTTGCGCAGAAAGTTTAAGCGCTCCATTTTTTGAGCAAAGCGTTTCGCATAGGCTTCGGCAGCTTTGCGGTAATATTCGGCAGCCCACTCTCTGGCTCGTTCAAGAACCTTTTCGGTGGTTTTCTTTGCCATGTTATCTACGGCGCTGACTTTGTCAGAGAGGTCGAGACCTACAGTTGCATTGTATTTTTTGCCGAACGCCGCAAATTCAAGCCAGAAAGAAGGAACTTTGCCACCCATGGTGTCGGCAAGCGATCCGTCAAAACCGGCCCGGCGAAGGGTCAGCATCTTTTTAAATGCCTTTTTAACACAGCCCGGAATTTTACCGTTGGTCAGCTTGTTCGTCGCATCGATGAGATCTTGGGCGAGGTCTGATTTAATTTCGACTTTGGCCTGAAAGTCTGGGGTTGCAGCATCGAATCCACCCTTTACTTCAACCCTTGATTGCCAACTGTTGAAGATCTTGTCGGTAAAAGCAAAGCCCATGCCACGGGTATCGAGAATAACTTCGAAGCCGCGCTGAATGCCGAAAACCTTGTATTCGCCGTTGATATAAGCATGCGAAGTAGCACTCATCGGGAACTGAATATCGACTAGCGCTCCATCGTCACCGGTTCCGGCTTTTTTGTCGGCCCCAGCACCGGTAAGAGCGATAGGCCCAAGCTTGATTTCTTTGCCATAACCTTTAAGGCTGACCCCGGACTGAACCGAAACAACCGCATCAACTTCGGCAATCAGGCTTGATTTGATATACATCTGCCCCTTAACCGCCATGCCTTCAGGAATTCCGAGGGCGGAATCACCCTGTGCCGAGCACGAAACCTGAATATCTTTGAAGCCCACAAGATCGGTTGGTATTGGCATCTTTTCAGCCTTGCCACCCATTTTTTGGAACAGCATCAGCAGGTCTTTGCTGCCAAATTCGTTGAGCGAGCCAAGAAGGCCGACGCTTGCCATGTTGACCGTAACCGGTATGGTGGCAGCTACTCTGACGATTTTTGAACCGAACTGGAAATCACCGGCCAGCCCAAATGAAGGACTCATTTCAGGCAGAGTTATCTGGCCGCTTACTACCAGGTTGCCGATAGCCAATCCCTTGATTTTATTGAATGGATCTTTCCATTGGCCATTGAGGGCCAGCGACAGCTGAATTGTGCCGGTCGGCCCAATGGGCACTTCAAACCGCAGATTGGCAGTCATCGGCTGATCTTTAGGCATGTTGACTTCCATGCTCATGTTGACTGCCACAAGCGGGTCACCGGTAAGTTCGATGGTTGGTTCGATCTGTTTGCAGTCTTTCGGAAAGAATGAAGGTTTGAATGCCGGCAGATAACCGCGAATAAAGATGTCACCAGGTTCTTTTGCCAGTCGGCCCTGAAGCAACAGGCTCTTTTCGGTATCGGGCAGAAGCTTCTGCAGATGCTTGCCAGCACCACCGGTTCCAAGAACCAGATTGCCAATTATATTTCTGCCTTCAGCCAGCCTGAAGCTCTTATGGCCAGAGTTCTTCAGAACATTGGCAAACTGCGATTTTACGCTGTCAGGCAGGCTTTCAATCTGAAGCGCAACATCGCTTGAAGCGTGAATCATTACACCATCTTTAAACTGCAGCATTGAAAGCAGATCTGCCAATTCGCCACTGACGCTGTTATAAAGATTTTTCGCCTGATAATTTTCTGGGGTAAAGAAGCCGACAAGGTAAACTGAATCGCCGTTGGTAGATGGATGCTTTTTAAGAAAAACACTGGTCTGTGGCAATTTCTGGCTGGGAGCCTGAGCTTTACCGGTAATACAGTAGCCATCATCATCTTCGGTTTTAACCGCTTCAGTAATGGTAACTTCGCCGGCGAATTCAAAATCTTTGAAGCCGTCGAGTTCACTCATTTTTATTGTATTGTTTTTTATTTTGCCATCGGCGGATTTGCTTTCGTTCTCAGTTTTGGTCTTTTCGGCGGGTTTGAACGGAATAATCTTGCCGGTGGTGATGATTTCTTGAATCAGCTTGAACTCAGGTGTGCCTTCAAGGGCTTTTTTCAGATCATCGAGCATTACCTGCCCGCTGTTGAATTTTGTCAGCCAGCCATTGCGTTCCTGATCGGTGGGTAATCGCTGCAGGGTGGCGGCATAGACGCTTTCAATCGCATGTATTCTCAGCGGTTCACGATCTTTGAATTCTTTGCTGCCGGTGATTATTTTGATTATCTGGGCTTTTAAAGCTGCCGGGTCTTTGCTTTCGGCAAGCGCCTTTGTAAGCTGTTCTTCAAGCCCTTTGATCTGCAACTGGCCTGGCAATGCAACAGCGGATTTCGATTTGTTGTCTTTCAGATCAGCAGTTTTGAAATCGGCTGAGCCTTGCCAGGTGGTTTTGCGATTGAATGCTTCGTAAAATTCAGGAGCCGGGGCTCCGAGCATTTCGACGAACAGCTTGTTCAGCCCGTCAATCGGCAGTGAGCCAAGATCTTTAACCTTCTGTGCCGCTTCATCGATCATTTTTTTCATTGATTCGAGGTCTTTGCCCTGAATTGCTTTATCAAGATCGTAAACCAGCTTCGAGAATTCCTCCGGGGTCAGCTTTTCAAGATCGTTTACCATTTTTTTGCATCTTCTGTCTCATGCTTATCCTGTTCAACTATATCGCCGTGAAAGAAAGCTGCATATCGCCAAAATCATTCCAGGCCGATTCTATATCGGCGCGAAGATCACGAAAGACCGGCAACTTTGCGGCGGCCCCCTTGGCTCCGTCGGTTTTGAGAAGATCGCTGGCAATTTCCCTGACTTTCATGTCAAGGTTCATGTTGTAATTGCGATCCATCGGCATTTTTTTGTATTTGATCAGCCTGTCGCTGTGGAAATTAAGCCCTGAATTGTCCGCATCCCGGTGCATGATCCGCCAGTACAGGCGTCTTACAGCCGCTTTTTTACCTTCGTCTGAGGATTTAATATCAAATCTGATGTCGGAAATCGATTTGCCACCCTTGTGCTGGTCTCGGTACATTTTAAGGCCGGCAGCATCTGCCGGGCGAAGCAGGCAGTCAATATAGGCGATTTCTATTTCATCGAGTTTTCGCCTTTTAAATTCTTCTGAATCGCGCATGGTGTTGTATATCTGCGACAAATCCATCGTTCCAACCGCCCACTTGCTGACGAAATGTTCAAGGCCACCCTTGTCAGCTTTGCGGCCAAGAATGGTTTCAAAGAAGCTGGCGATCAGGCTTCGATTATTCAGGTAAGAATCTTTCCAAAAACGCCCATATTCGTAACTGTTTTCAAGTGATTTCGACAAGTTTGGCAGAGCGTTAAATGCCGGGAACTTTTCTGGCCTTTTCCAACCGGTTTCGATCGGGTTGTTAGCCGGGGCTTCTGAAAGATAGGCTTCAAACGCTCCCTCGTCGGCATCGCGATAGAGTTTTTGCATGTAGGTCTGGCGAATCCTGAACTGGCGCCCCTCTTCACTGTCACGCATCTCTTTGCGTATCTGCTCAATGGTTTTCCTGCCATCATCCAGGGCTTTGCGATAATGATCATAACCTGCTGGATCAGCTGGGCGGCCGAGAATTTCGAAATACGAAAATTCGATGTCGTCGAGCCCCGGTTTGCCTTTTTTTCGTCGCCTTTCAGGCGGTTGTCAAATTCTTGGCTGGTGGCAAATTCATTTAAAATCTGTAAAAGATCTGCTTCTCGGTTGATAATCTTGTTATTTTTCTTTTCAACCTCTTGCTTGCTTGGGTTGCGACCGAGAAAATCTATATAAAATTTTCTGATAACCGGACTCGAATCGAGCCATGATGCCTGAGCCGAAACGGCAGACAAGCATAGAACAAGCAATAACATAAGTGATTGACGCAAACGAATAACCATCCTGAGTCTCCTCCAAATTAATGTTACTTCAATTTTAAATTTACTTTTCTGAACCATAGTAAGATTTTTAACTTTTGGTTTAAACCCAACAGTTATCAATCCATTTGATCAGATGGCAGGACATTTTAAATTAGCCCGCTAAAATTTCATATAGGGGAAAACCCTTGAAAATTTGAACAGGAACTAGAAGACTTCCCTGATTTTCTCAGGCACGTTTCTCACGATTCAGGCAAAAAATCTCCATTTAGTCCAAGTCAGCTTTACTAAGTAATATTCAGTAATACAAATTTTCTGGACAAATACCTTTTTAAGTCCTATTATGGCCAAAATAAGAGACAGGCGAAAGGAGCCGATTTATGAAGCATTCTGACGTAAGTTTTGATACTGCTTGTATTCACGCCGGGCAGGCACCCGACAAATTGTATGGTGGGGTGAGTGTTCCGATTTTTCAGTCTTCGACATTTGCTTTTGCCGACGCTGATACTGGGGCAGCAAGGTTTTCCGGTAAAGATAATGGTTTTAAATATACCAGAATAGGAAACCCCACTACTGCCGTTCTGGAAAATTGCGTGGCTGAACTGGAGAATGGCAAAGCCGCCCTGGCAACTGCAACCGGAATGTCGGCCATATCAACGGTTTTTATGACTTTTCTCGGCGCTGGAAAACATGCGATTTCTACTGGTTCGGTTTATGGGCCAACTCGCACCCTGCTTGAAAAAGAATTGACCAGATTTGGAGTAAAATCAACTTTTGTTGATTCATCGAATCCCGCCAATATTGAAGCGGCTCTTACTCCTGAAACAGCTTTGATTTATCTTGAAACACCGGCTAACCCGACTCTCAGTATTACCGACATCAAAGCTGCTGCAAAGATAGCTAAAAAAGCCGGTTGTGTTCTGGTAGTAGATAATACTTTCTGTAGCCCTATGCTGCAAAAGCCGCTTGACTTGGGTGCTGACATCGTTCTGCACAGTATGACCAAGTTTCTGAACGGACACAGCGATGTTGTTGCCGGAATTCTGGTTGCTAAAGACCCTGCTCTGATTAAGAAAATGCACGGAGTTCTTTGCCAGATGGGTGGAACAATTGACCCGCATCAGGCCTGGTTGGTTCTTCGCGGAGTTAAAACTCTGGCAATGCGCGTCAAATTTGCCCAGGAAAATGCTAAAAAACTTGCTCCTGAACTTGAAAAACACCCGAAAATTGAATGGGTTAAATATCCGGGCCTGAAATCACATCCTCAGTATGAACTTGCTCAGAAACAAATGTCTGGACCAGGTGCCATGATATCGTTTGAAGTTAAAGGCGGAGTGACGGCCGGTAAAAAAGTCATGGATTCAGTTCAGCTTTGCACTCTCGCAGTTTCTCTTGGCGGTATAGAATCTCTGATTCAGCATCCGGCAAGTATGACCCATGCCAGTATGGGCCCCGAAGCAAGAAAACAGGCCGACATTACTGACGGTCTGGTCAGGCTTTCTGTCGGCTGCGAAGAATACGAAGACATCAAAAAAGATCTCTGGCAGGCTCTCGATAAAATCTGATGCGGATTGCAAATTAAATATGTGTAGGCCGACCTCTGCGCCGTTTCGCTTTATATGATCGTTATGAGTGGCAACTAAATGTGTCTGGTGTAAGCTCGTTTAAGTGGTCGTTTAAAATATATATTTAAATAAGCATTTAATGCGGTTCACTGAAGAAATATTCGTAGTGGCCGACCTCCGCGTCGGCTCTTCTCAGATAGTTGCTATACGTTAGTCTAATGTGATAAGTATAATTTAAAAAGAACCCGGTCTTTGAAAGATTCGGGTTCTTTTTTTATATTTTTTAACCAGGCTGAAATTAATTAGACAGCCACTGTGCCGACCCCGCTTCATATCGAAATGATCTGAATGAATTTTATGCGGTTGATACTATTCAATAGATCATTTAAAAGCGAAAAAAAAGAGGCTCCTTGAAGCCCCTCTTTTTGTAATCTGAAACGATCAGGTGGCGTTAACCAGTTTAAGCATCGGCATGAAAACGGCAAGAACGATACCACCGATTACTATGCCCATGAACACGATAACGACCGGTTCGATAACTGATGTCAGACCTTTAACCGCCGTATCAACTTCTGTATCATAGAAGTCTGCGATTTTTGAAAGCATTTTATCAAGTTCCCCGGTTTCTTCTCCTACCGCGATCATCTGAACGACCATCGGCGGGAAAACCCCTGAGTTCTTCAACGGGTCAGCAATTGATTCCCCTTCACGAATCGATACGCGAGTTTTATCAACCGCTTCGGCGATAACCACGTTACCTGCAGTCTGAGCAGTAACTTCAAGAGCCTGAAGAATCGGAACCCCTGAAGCGATAAGCGTACCAAGCGTTCGGGTGAATTTTGCAACCGCAACTTTTCTCATCATCATACCGATCGCCGGCATACGAAGAATATTGGTATCAAAAATGCGCGCACCTGTTTTTGTCTGGAAAAAATTCCAGACTAGAATTGGCACTGCAACCATACTGGGGATGATGATAAACCACCATGAAATCATGAAGTCTGAAGTTGCCAACAGCAGGGTAGTTGCAAGCGGCAGTTCAACGTTCATACCCATGAAGATTTCTTTGAACTGTGGCAGAACGAACATTACCAGAGCTACAACGACCAGGGTCGCAATACCGAATACTACTACCGGGTAAGTCAATGCGCCCTTAACTTTTGCTTTAAGCGATTCTGAACTTTCAAGATAGTCGGCAAGCCTTTCGAGAATCTGGTCAAGAATACCGCCGATTTCGCCGGCTTTAACAAGAGAACAGAAAAGATCGCTGAAAACTTTCGGATGCTTCTCAAGAGCCTTGGAAAAGGTAGAACCGCCTTCAACGTCGGTTCTAATCTGAGTTATTATCTTCTTGAATGTCGGATTCTCGGACTGAGCCTGAAGAATCGTCAAACAGCGTACCAACGGAACACCCGAACCGATCATGGTTGCAAATTGTCTCGCGAAAATACTGACTTCCTGAGAAGAAACACCGCGTTGAAGAAAACTGAAAGAAATGCCACCAGAACCCTTCTTTTCCGCGATGCTGGTGACGAAATAGCCTTTTTCTCGCAACTTGGCAATGCAAACGTCTTTGCTTTCGCCTTCCATTTCGGCAGAAACAATCTTACCATCCCAGTTTCTTGCCTTATAACTGAAGGTCGCCATAGTAAACCCTCCTGCGTGGTGGAGCTGAACAAATTCTGCTGCGTACAGCAAAACAGTTAATGTCTTCTAAACTCATTATAATATAAAACCAATCGGTATGCACGACCAAATAATTAATCATTTTCCGAATTCTCTTTTCTGGACATTGAAAAATTCATCATGTAGCATAATGCCATGAAGATTCTGGTTTTTGCTGAAAAACCGTCGGTTGGCCGGGACATTGCTCGTATTCTCGGCGCAAACGGCAAGGGAAAGGGTTTCCAGGAAGGCAATGGCTACATTGTCACCTGGGGTTTTGGCCATCTCGTCGCTCTCGGTGCCCCGGAAATCCAAAACCCTGACTGGAAAAAATGGTCGCTGGCTTCTTTGCCCATGCTGCCCCGGAAATGGGTGCTGGCCAAAATACCATCGGCTGCCGAACAGTTTGATACCGTTGCCTCTCTTATGCAGCGCGATGATGTTGGTGAAATCATCAATGCTGCTGATGCCGGGCGCGAAGGCGAACTGATTTTTCGCCTGGTTTATCAGCATGCCAGATGCACCAGGCCATTTCGTCGTCTCTGGATCTCAAGCATGACCGATGAAGCGATTAAAGATGGTTTTGCTGACCTGAGGCCCGGTGAAAAATACGATGACCTGGCACGGGCCGCTGAAAGCCGCAGTCAGGCCGACTGGCTCGTCGGCATGAATTTTACCCGGGCTTATACTAAAAAAAATAACGAAATGCTCACTCTTGGCCGGGTTCAGACCCCAACCCTGGCCATGGTGGTTGGTCGCCATCTTGAAATTCAAAATTTTGTACCCCGCGATTACTGGGAAATATCAACCGATCTCGGCGATTTTTCGGCGGTCTGGTTTAACCCCGATGCACCGGAATTTCCCACCCGAATTGATAAGCTTGAATTCGCTCAAGCCCTTGCCGATCGCCTTACTGGGACTAAAGCGGCCGTTCACTCGGTAAAAAAGAACAAGAAAAAACAGCCACCACCTTTTCTTTACGACCTGACCAGCCTGCAGCGCGAAGCTAACAGCCGCTATGGCATGACCGCTGCCGATTCGCTGGCAATACTGCAAACTCTTTATGAAAAGCGCAAGGTTGTTACTTACCCCAGAACCGACAGCCGCTACCTTTCCGGCGACATTTTCCCTACAATTGAAAAGCGTCTGGCCGCAATTCCCGGTGAATATGAGCCTTTTCTCGATCACCTGAGAAAAAACCGACCCCAGAAAGACAAGCGCGTTTTCAACGATGCAAAGGTTTCAGACCATCATGCAATTATTCCGACTGAAAAGAAAGTTGCAGACACTAGTGCCTGGCCACTGGCCGAGCAGCAGATTTATGATATGGTGGTGCGCCGATTTCTCGCTGCCTTTTTCCCCGATCACGAATACCTGTCAACTCAGGTCGTCATTAAATCCGGCGAAGACCATCTCAAGGCTGGCGGAAGGGTCGTTACCGCCGAAGGTTGGCGCGTTCTCTACCACCGCAAAGGCCAGGCCGAAGAGCGAAAAATCGATTCTGAAAATGACGACGAAGAGAATGATCAGGCCTTGCCAGACCTGAAAAAGGGCGATTCAAGAGATATCGCCAAAGCTGAAATTCTTACCAGAAAAACCAGGCCACCGGCGGCATACACCGAATCGACTCTGCTTCAGGCCATGGAAACCGCCGGCCGCCTTGTCGAAGACGAGGAGCTGCGCGATGCCATGAAGGATTGCGGCCTTGGCACCCCGGCGACCAGAGCGGAAATAATTGAAAAACTGATTCGCGTTGGCTACATGGAACGCGATAAGAAAAAACTGGTGCCTACCCCCAAGGGCATTCAGATTATATCGCTGGCCGAGCCTGAAATTAAAAGCCCCGAACTAACCGGCAACTGGGAGAAAAGACTTTCAGATATTTCCCGTGGCAAGGACAGTGCCTCGGCTTTTATGAATGATATCGCCGGCTTTGTTGCCGCAGTAGTAAGTAAAATTAAAAATTCAAGATCGGTGGTCGCTGCTTCACCTCAACCAAAACCTCAGGGAAAAAAGGCACCACCACCTGCTTTGGTAAATCGCCCGACTTTTGGCGTTTGTCCGGTGTGTGGCAAAGGCCAGATCATCGAAGGAACGCGGGGTTTCGGATGCAACCGCTTTCGCGAGGGCTGCCACTACGTTGTCTGGAAAGAATTTCACGGTAAAAAGCTGCCCCAGGGCGCCATAGATCTTTTAATTGCCGGTAAAACCACGCGGATTATCAAGGGGTTTATTCTTGAAGACGGCAGCAGCGTGGCTGCCAAAATTGGTGTTAACCGGGAAACCGGGCAAATTCAGCTGATAATGGAAGAATAACTATGGATATGGCATATCGGCTGGTAATGTATATTTTAATGGCAAATGTCGGTTACATGATTTTTTCTTTGTTTCGCAAAGGATACCGCCATTATTCCGGCTATATTTCTCAGCTTCTTACCCTTCTGATTGCGATGGTTATTTTTATTGCCTACGATGTTCAGGGCGGTGTAGCCATTGCCATTTCTATCTCTGGAATTTTTCTGCTTGTTATCGTGCCAATGTTTCTGCAGCGTCAGATCGATGTTCTTATGGCGGAGAACCGACTTGCTGAAATCGAGCCGCTTGCCAGATGGAAAGCAAACCTTGCCTGGAGCGAGTTGAATATTCACCTGCATCGCATCACTCAGGTTGCTGAAGAAATGCTCGACGATCCGATTCAGCTTGAACAGGAAATCAGAAAGCTTCTCAATAAAGGCGAACCCTATGATTCGATGACACGTGTTTTTATCGGGTTGATTCACTTCAATAATCGAAATTTCGAAGGCATGGTCAGAGACCTTGTGGTAGCAGGCAAAAGTGTTGATGAATACAACTTCGAAGAGCTTTTATACCTGGTGCGGGCCTATCTTGAGCTTACCAGGTATGAAGAAGCAATTGAGGCGCAAATCGCTCTTGAAAAGAAAATCGGCGACCCAGAAGACTACAGCCCGGAAAAGCGCGCCAATCTGGTTATAAGCCGCATGATCTTTTTTGCTTTCTTAGGCTGGCGCAATGATATGGAAGTGTTGCTGAGTTCTCAGGAAGATGGTATCGAGAGATTGCCGGTTCCGATAAGAGACTTCTGGAAAGGCGTCTGTTGCTTTAATGCTGGTTCATTTGATGAAGGCGAGAAGATAATGGGCGGTGCGATGCGCAGCTGTGAAGAATCTGAAGAGGCAGAAAACTGGCTGCCTTTCATGCGAAAAAGATTTTTTGGGCTGATTGAAAACCGTGAATTCATTGCTTCAAGATTGCTCACTCAGCTTGAAAAGCTTCGAAATGAATATACTCAGGTTTTTAACCAGCTGCTTGTTTCTGACCGTGAATTCGTTGCAGATCAACCAGAAAGGCCATATTGCACCAATATTCTGGTCTGGGTTATCGGCATTCTGTCTTCGATTCTGATGTTTTACATGAATATCGAAGACTTGGTTACCCTGATACGGGTCGGCTCCAACAGTTCTTTTCTCGTGGGAGAAGGCGAGTTTTTTCGTCTTTTTACCTGTCTTTTCGTTCATATTGGCTGGGTTCATCTTTTTATGAACATAATTGCGTTGAAATACTTCGGCCCGCCCGTTGAGACGGTTACAGGCTGGCCTCTTTTTCTCGGCATCTATTTCTTCTCTGGGCTGACAGGTAGCCTTGCCGCAGTCTATTCTGGTCAGATTCTTTCTGCCGGGGCATCATCAGCCGTTCTTGGACTTTTGTCCTCTGCCATAATTCTCGAGGTCTTCAAAGTAAAAGGCGCAGAAAAGCTGGCGAATCAGAATAATTTTTCCACTCTGGTGTTTATTCTGGCAATAAATCTGGTGATCGGGGCAGTCGAAAAGGGAGTAGACAATAGTGCACATCTTGGAGGTCTGGCTGGTGGCGCTATTCTGAGTCTTTTTCTCGTGCCCGTTCTTCGACATCACCTTTTGAAATCACTGGTAACCGTTATTTCTGTCTGCTTTGTAACAGTCTTTGCCGGATTTTCAATTTTTAGTTTATTGCAGTACCAGAGATCCGGGGGGTATCCCGGCAGAGTTTCACAATTTAAATCTTTGACTAATGCTTCGCAGACATTTGAACTGGAATTGCCGGCTGCCTGGAAAATCGACGAACCGGAAACGAATTTTCAGGAAATTTCTGCAGTTGGTCCATTCAGAGAAAGATTTACTGCTATGTTTGAAATCAGTGATAAATCATCAGAAGCTCTGATTGATGAGCATATCAACCAAAGAACTGCAGAGCTTGAAAAAACACCCGAGCTTTCTTTGAAAATGCGCAAAGGGCCAGATCTTATTGAAATTGATGGTCGAAAGATTTACCGGATCAAATGGTTGATAAGTTCAACGAAAGGACCTGTAACCGTTGTAGATTACCTGACTTTTGAAGACCGAATTTTTTTTCTGCTGAGATTTTTTGTTGGTACCGAGCATGATTCATATTATCAGTCCATTTTTGACCGGGCAGTAAAAACCTTCAAATCGCCTTATTTTGATTGAATTCTTGATTCTTACAAGTTTTTTCAAATTCCCTCTTGAAAATGTTTTGTGAAAGTTATACATTCCTGAACATAGGAATTCTATCTATCACAGGGGGCTTTATCCGATTATGAGGAAAAGACTTATCAGTTTCGTAGTTGTTCTGGCCATGCTTTCTCTGCCATGCGGCGTATTTGCCAAAAGCAAATGGACTGACTGGTGGAAACCGGGTGAATGGTTCGGCAAAAAGCAGCGCTCAACCACGGTTACCGGTGTAATTGACTCTGTTGCTGATAACAAAGTTGTTTTCAGAACTCTCGATGGTCAGATGATCAACCTGATCGGTGATCAGGTTGCAAAAATTGCAGAAAATAGAGCCGTCAAGATCAGAGTATTCGGAAACGTATTCAAGCCTGATCAGAAATATCCGACCGGTGCTCTGCAGGTAAGAAGCTTCAAGGTTCTTGAAGAAGAAATCGTTACCCCAAAAGAAGTTTCTGTCGGCAATGAAGAACCTGTTGCAAACCAGGAACCTGAACCATACATCGAACCCGAACCGGTTCTTGAACCAGAACCAGTCCAGGAAGAACCGGCTCCCCAGGCTTACGAAGAAGAACCGGCTCCGGCTGCAGTCCCGGCTGATGAACATGTAAATGATGAACATGTAAATGAAGAACATGTAAATGATGAACATGTAAATGAAGAACCGGTTGACGAAGTTTCTGCCAATGTTGAAGAACCTGAATTTACCGAATACGTTGTTGTTTCAGGTGATACCCTCGGCAAAATCAGCAAAAAAATCTACGGCACCACCGCTAACTGGAAAAAGATTGCTCAGTCAAACGGCATCACCAATCCCAAACTTCTCAAAGTCGGCATGACTCTGAGAATTCCAAAAGATTGATCAATTCATGATTCAGAGCATTCCCGCAATTTAAAGTGGAAATGCTTGTGGATTTGTGATACCCTTGCCTGACTTAGCAGGAGCAAATTTTACAGGAGGAACGCATGAAAAACGTTGAAATGAATGTAGAAGGCAACATTCTTACCATTAAAGTTGATCTTACCAAAGATTTTGGTGCATCTTCTTCAGGTAAGTCGGTAATTGTTGCGTCAACAGAAGGCAATTATGCTCTCCCTGGCCGAGAAGAAAAAATCGGTCTGAACGTTTACCGCAAAAAGTAAACACCAGTTTTAAAACGCTGCGGCGGCACAGATTCCTCTGTGCCGCCGTTTCATTTTAGCACCCTTGAGCTTTTTTTGATTCTTTATGGCTGAACCTGATCAGTAGACTGCTGGGATTCTGATTCGTTCGCAACCGGTTGGTCAGCCACAGCTGGTTCTGGTGACTTCTGCTGCTCTATAGGTTCTTCTATTTGAGCCGGATTCGCCTCTGGCAACTCAGCAATCGGCTCAGCGGTTGATGGAGTTGTCTCAATTTCTGGTGCAACCGTCTTTTTTTTCTGGAATTTCTGGAGCAAGGGTGCCAATTTTTCAAACAAAGATTTTAATTTAGCGGCAAGACCGGATACTGGAGCTTCGGCCGGTATCTGCTCTGGTTGAGCTTGCCCTTCTCCTTCAAGCAATGCCCGGGCCGCTTTTTTCTTCTTGATTATCTGGTTTATTCCCCCAATAATGCCTGCGAGTAAAATTAGCACGACTGGGGCTATTTTTTTCAGCATCATACTCCAGTAGAGTTTTGATGCCCCCGCCGGCGGATTTTTGGCTTTTAACGCAAGATCAAGATGGGTTGAAGCCTTTGCGGTATTGGGTTTTTTTGCATTATAAAAATGCAGCGCCATTGCATAATTGGCCCAGCCATTTTGCTTGTCTTTTTTCAGAAGAGCGTCTGCTGATCGTTTTGCTGCCATTGTATTGGGTTTTTCCAGGCTTAAATTCGCTTCGATTGAAAGCTCAAGCCCTTCGGGAGTCTCTGCCGCTTCCGGGTTGTCTTTCAGAAGATTGGCAATATCTTTCCATTTCTCGCTTTTTTTCAAACCTGCAATCTTTGCGAAAACCGAATCAAATGATTTTCCCTTTTCCTGCCCATCTTCAGTTTCGCTGACCTCTTTTCCATCAACCGGTTCTTCTGAATCGGCATTTTTTGCTGACATTTTCTGACTTAGTGCGATGGCATCAAGAAAAAGCTGATAATCTTTCTTTAAGGCGATATCCCATTCATCTATCAAAGGATTTTTTCTCAGGGTTTTGAGCGCCTGATAAACTTGAGTTTGAATTGGCAATGGCTTGCTGATTTTTACTTTCTTTTCTTTGGCGTCAGTAAGAGGTTTCGCAGTTTTTTTGCGGTTGGCATTGGCGGCCATAACTTGTGGGGAACTGGCAATTACAGCAGTTTTTGATGCTTCAGGTTGAGAAATGTTTTTTATCAGGTTCGAAAGACTTTTAACCACTCTGGGTGTGTTTTGTTCAATCAGCTTTTTTGTGTCAATTTTTGGTGGTGGCAGGGGTGGGGCATTTACTGGTGCAACCTCTGCTGCATAATCTTCGTCATCAGCCTGGTCAATTTCTAACGGCGGATATGATTTCGCAGGAGCCTTCGGGTATTCAACTTCCGGGGGCGGCAGTTGTTCAAGTATTGACAGCGGGTCTTGAGCCTGCAGCGTTCCGCTGATGGCAAGAATGAAAACTAATGCCCGAAAAAATTGCTTCACCTTTCGGCTGCCGCCTTGTCTCTGGCGGCAACCGCCAGTTCGTCGCATCTCTCATTCTCAGGGTGGCCGCAATGCCCTTTAACCCACTTCCAGCTCAATTGATGCTTGTTTGCCTGAACCAGCAGTCTTTGCCACAATTCCTGATTCTTTACCGGCTTTTTCGCCGAAGTTTTCCAGCCATTTTTCTGCCAGCTTTCAAGCCAGCCTTTTTCAAAAGCATTTGAAATATACTGGCTGTCGGTGCAGATTTCTACGGTACAGGGCTCTTTGAGACATTCAAGGGCATTTATAACCGCCAGAAGCTCCATGCGGTTATTGGTAGTTTCTTTTTCACCGCCACTGATCTCTTTTTCATGACCTTTATAACGCAGAATTGCACCCCAGCCACCTGGCCCTGGATTGCCACTGCAGGCTCCATCGGAATAAATTTGCACTGATTTGTTTGAAATGCTTGTCATGCTTGGGTTTCCTCGTTGATAATCTCCGGCAGGAAAACCTCAAATGTGGTTCCCTTGCCGGGGGAGCTTTCAACCCCAATTTTGCCATTCAGTTCCTCAACTGTTTTTTTACGATGTTTAAGCCAAGCCTGCTTCCACCATATTTTCTTGTGGTTTAATGCAGGACCTGTTTTAAAATAAGTCGGCTGATTGGTCATTACTTCAATGCTATTCGGGCTGTCGAGGCTGGAAATTGGGATTGGATCCTGAAATTCTCCAGGTTTACTTTCTAAGTTCATTGTGACGACCAGACTTCATTTGTATTTCCACCGGCGGTTTCTCCTCCACTGATCAGCATTTTAGCAGGCAATTCGCAACCCTTCAAAAAAGTTCTCGGTGAAAAATGAGTTAAAGATCCCGCCGAACCGGCAAGAATTTCGAACCAGTTGATTCCGTCAGAGCTTGTCCAGACGTCATTGAATAGAGTCATACCGCTTGAATCAGATGAAGATCCGCCAATCAGCCAGATTTTGTTGGAATAAACAACCTGGGCCATGCAGCACCGCGGCGTGAAAACATTGCTGCTGCTGACTTTCTGCCAGACATCGCCATTGGTTGTATTCCAGATGTCGTTTAATGCACCTGGGATTGCTTCTGCTCCGCCATAGCCACCGAAAACCCACATTTTGCCCGCAAAAGAAACGCTACTTGCACGCTTTCGCGGGAAAAAGCTCACAATTTTCGACATCAATGTCCAGCTTATGCCATCGCCGGATTTCCAGCATTCGTCCAGAAGCACTGGGTTTCCGTCTGAATCCTGGGTTTCACCCGCAACGACCCATAAACTTCCGTTAAAACTTACCATATTGTGGTAAGCACGCTGGTAAAAGTCGGCTGAAGGAGTTGCTTTTTCCCACTTTATGCCGTTGGCACTGTGCCATACGTCGTCAAAATATTGTTTGCCAATGTCATTTTCATAAAATCCACCGGTCAACCAGATTTCGTCGCCGTGCACAACGCAGGCATGGCCGGCCCTTGGTGAAAACTGAAAAGTTCCCCCTCCGGTATTGGCTTCAAGAACTGATTCCCAGTTTTTTCCGTCCGATGATTTCCAGACATCGTTCAGATAGTTGCCGTCAAAACCACCGATAACATAAGCATCACCTTTTAAATTGATCATCACATGGTCTACTCGCGAAGAAAACATGGAGTTTTCAGTGGTCTGCTTAACCTCTTCAATCCATTCTTTACCCTGCTCGGGAGCAGTTTTAAACGACCAGTTGACTGGTGCTTTGATATAATTCCCACTCAGGTCAAATGCCGAAGAGTTAAGGTTCAGGCTGTAACTCTGATCATATTGAAGAGCCGAAGATGGAGTGAATACAATCGTCTGACTGCTCTGTGTGAAATCGCCTGAAACCAAATCTGACCCTGCCTTCATTGAAAAGGCATTTTTTACTGACTGCAGGTTCATGGTTTTTGAAAAAACCATTTTAACCTGAGTCTGAATGACAATTTGCGTTGCGCCATCGGCTGGCGATAGCTTGCTTATTATAAGTTCCGGGCGGGCAATAGTCTGAAACGGCAGCAGATAATTGTTTGACATTGCAGTTTGATTAATATCGCGAGCCGAAGATGCAATTTTTACCTGATAGGATGTCGCATCGGAAAAATTGTCAGGATATGAAACCGTCATGGTTTTGTGGTCAGAAGACCATGAAAATGCCGGCACTCCCGCCGACGGAGAAATAGAATAAGCATTTCCCGTACTGGAAATATCCATTTCATGATTAAAAGTAATTACAATCGATTGATCTAAAGGTATTTCAAAGCTGCCCGCAGCCGGTTGTGTTTGAACAATTTCAGGTGCTGTAACCGGGGCTGTGGTAAATGTAACAGTCTGGTCAGAGGCCAGTGAAGACCCATGAATATCCTGCAATGATTTTAAAATTTTTATTTGATAGGTCTGACCGCCATTCAAATTTCCATTTGGTTTTATCGAAAGAGTCTTGTTGTCTGTCGACCAGCTGGTGCTATATCCGGAAGGCGGGGCAGGAGTAAATGAAGCCAGAAGAGTTTCTGGTCTTACCGGATTTGAAAAGCTTGCGATCGTGATCTGATCATATGGTGCATTGGTTAACCCATTAGTTGGCTGAATGAACTGAGCATTGAAGGCTGGCGGAGCAATAGTTGAAAAGCTCGAGGAAAAATTTTCGGTCAGCATGTTTCCGTGTTTGTCGGCTGCATTGTTTATTAGACTAACCTGATAAACTCGTCCGGGAAACAGCTCTGTCGGGGCGCAAACAAGGCGAAGGCCATTTTCCCAGGCGAAAGAGCATGGGATGGTGGAAAACTCAGAACTCAGTCTGAAAGAGCTTTGAGCTACAGCCGCATCCATTTCTTTGTTGAAGTCTAATATTATTTTTGTCGTTGTTGCTATTTCAGAAGCAAGGTTTGTGGGGGTGACCCGCGTAACTGTCGGGGATGATTCTGTATTAAAGGTGAAAGAGTAGGGGGCATCGATTTTCAGGCCGTTTGTGTCAGCCAGATCATTACTGATTTGTATCTTATATGTGGTTGAAGTTTGCAGGCGACTGGCGAATTTAATCACAATTTCCCGGTCTGAATCAGAAAATTCAAGATTAAAGGGCGCAGCAGGAGCGATGCTGATAGCCGTTGCCGCTGATTCTTTGTTTATTGACCGGTCAAATCTCAAAATCGCATTGGCAATCGTGCTGATGTTTTCTGAAGCTCCTTCAGGAACAGTGTTCAGGATTGACGGGCCAGGAAAATAGGCGGTGGTGAAAGAGATCGAAGTTGTTCCGGACAGTTTTTTACCGGCAAGGCTTTGGCTATCACTGGAAAAATTCAGCTGATAACTGGTGTTGCTGCTTAAAAACAGTCCTTTTACGGTCAATGTTTTTCCGGCTTCATCCCAGGTTCCGGTAAAATTGCCTGGAGAAGGCGTGATGTTGAAGATTACTGTGCTGGTGGCCATTTTTGTGGAAAACTGCACGGTAATTTCTGGATTGAGCCCAATTTCGGTTTGCCCCTCGTGGGGATTGGAACTGGTAATTTCGGGTGGTGCTTCGCTCAAGGTTGAAAAGCTCCAGTTGCCGGGAAGAATTACCGGTAACCCATCTCGATCGTTAATATTTCCGTCAAACCCTGCAATAATCTGCTGCTGAAAGCCAAATTCATTGTCAGGCCTGAACGTCATCAGGTTGCTGTTCCATGAAAAAAAACCGGAAATCTTTGTTGAATCATGGCTTGCAAAAAAGGCCGACTCAGCCATTGATTGATCAGGTTCTGATGAAAACAAAACTTCTATAAATGCGCTTTTCCCTATTTCTGCCGCTCCTGATGCTGGCGTGAGCGACTTTACAAAAGTTTGTGCCCTGGTCGTGAATTCTATCTGATAATCTTTTATCAGATTCTGGCCATTGAGGTTAAGCGCGCTTGAGCCTACGATCAAAAAGTATTTCTGGTTAAAAGAAAGCAATGAAGAGGCATCTATTTTTACCGTTGAATCGTCGTTGCTCCATGAAAAAGTCAGTTCTGCCGCCGGATGTAAAGAAATGGAATTTTCTGTGCTGGTTCGATCCATTGGCTCGCTGAAATTCACCAGCAGGCTCGAATTTGGCAAAATCCCGGTTGTCTGAGCCTGAGGCTCGGTAGACGCAATCCTTGGCTTGAGCACCGTTTGAGTTTTAAAATTCAAAACCGACCCGTTGTTTATTTTCCGGTCAAAAATGTCCTGCACATTTTCAGCGATTTTTAACTGATAGCTTGTTGCTCCCATAAAACCTGATTCGAAAGCAATAGATGCTTCCCGGTCATTATTTTTCCAGCTGGTATGAAAGCGACCCGCTACTGATGGTTCGATAGAAAAAGAAAACGTTTCTTTTTTTATCGGCCCTGAAAAGAAAACTTTAATTACCTGATCGAACAATACTGCCTGACTGCCATCAGCCGGGTCAAAAGCTGTTATATAAGTTTCAGCGTTCAAAGCAACGGTAAAAAATGAAGAAAATTGCTGCCCAAGCTTGTGTCCATAACTATCTTCAGCTTCAGCACTGACTGCAATTTTGTATTTCCCACCCGGTTTTAAAAAGCCTGCAGGGGTAAAATTCATGGTCGATCCGTTCCAGCTGAAGTTGCCGGTGATTAAGTTGCCTGTATCACCGATAAGAGAAAAGGCACTTTCAGTAACAGATTTGTTCATCGGTCGATTGAAGGGAACCAATATCACACTGTCGGAAGCCAAATTCTGTTCATTTTCCATTGGAAAAACCGATTCAACCAGTATCTGTGGTCTGCTAATGGTAGTAAATTTAAAAAAGTATTTGTTTGAAAGTTTTGCGCCAGATGCTGATTCGGCATCGTTGCTTATGGTAATCTCATAATTTTGTCCATATTCAAGATCCTGATTGAATTCGATCTTCAAAACCTTTTCTGACCAGGAATATACGGGTGAGGCCGCCGGTTTAAAAGAAATGGCCGATTCGACAACGGCATTGTTCATTGGCTGGTCGAAGTGAAATTCTATTGTGGGCCTGACCTTCTGATCAACACTGTCATTTACAGGTACAAAGCTGACTATTTGAGGCGCAATCAGAGCTGAAGTAGTGAAATTCAGGGCTTGACTCGAGCTGGTCTTGTTTCCAAGAAGGTCTGATAATCCCTGAAGCAAAGTTACCTGATAGCTGGTATTGTTCGACCAGGCATTTTTGTTGCTTACTATTACCAGATTATCATTGAAAGAATATTCTAAATTGGCTTCTGGCACAACATTGAGTTTGAAGCTTTCACTGGCAATATTTTCGTTGAATTTGAATACCAGATTGCCATTGACCGAGAGCAGGGTAGCGTTGTCAGGAAAAAAATCCAGAAGTTGTGGCGGGTCTGTTTCTCGTGTTGAAAACTCGATCTCAATATTTTGTTTCAGTTTGTTTCCATCAAGATCAACAAGGCTTTTACCAATAACTATCCTGTAATTTGTCGCCCCTTGTAGAAGCATATTTTCAATGCTGACTTCAGAGCCTGATTCATTCCATTTGAAGTTAACCAAACTCAGATCGGTTGCGGGAAAAATACTGAAAGCTTTTTGAAAACTAGCCCGGTCGATTGGTTTATTAAAAGTAAATTTTAAATTATCATTTATGTCGAAAAGTTTGCTGCCGGGTGTCGGAAATGCTGTCTCAAGTGCAGGCACAATCTTAACCGGTGGTTCATCCGGTGGTTCAACTGGAGGTTCAACTGGTTTTGTAACATCTTTACTGAAAAGTATGACTGCTGATCTGGTGAATCCTGGACGGGAGACCGAACCCGCAATGGCTCTCAATACAATGAATTCTGGCAATATTTCGGTCTTTTGATCTTCAAAGCTGATTATTACTGTCGTTGATGCGGTATTGCCTGAAAGTTCCCTGCTTACGAAGTTGTCGTTCAATGCATCGATGCTTGCATTATAGAATCCCCGTATGTCAATAGCTGCATCGATTTTTCTGCTCTGGCCATCGGGGCTTGTCAGCTTAACTGAAAAACCCTTTCGAGCCAGTAATTGAAGGGTCATGAAATGGCCATGGTTTGAAACAAAATTGCCCGGGTAAGTTGCAAATTGGCTGTTAATTGAAATGCTGCCGGCCGGGTAGCCCTGGGTGTCGGTCAATAAAATACCGGGCGAGGCCGTGATGGCCGGAGCACTGACCGGAGAAAACTGTTTTGGGTTCGTTCTTGCAGCAAGCATCCAGGATGAGAGCAGTGGAGTGGAAAAAACAAGCTTTCCGTCAGCCTGCTTGAAGCTGTGCCCATGAATCAGCCAGCCATCAGCATCTGAATAAGAAAAGGCAAAAAGTTGCTCTTCGGGATATCCTGAACCTGGGTTTAAACCCAGTTGTGCTGAAGGGTGCATCAGTTCCGAATATGGCTCAATGGTGATCTGATAACTTGGCGAAATTTGACTGAATTCGTCAGCGCCAGGAAATTGGCCTGCTCTTGAGAAACTCACGGTCTGCAAAGTTTTACCGGAAGCAATTGACGAGCCGGGAACCATCAGGCTGAAATCATTGCTGTTGAAGTTCATATCCTTTCCGGTTGTATCACTCCGAAAAAGCAGAGTCCCTGCATCTTCTGACTCCTCAACCCGGCTTTCGTCGCCAATGTTGAAAAAACTGCAACCGGAAAAAATTACGAGCAGGAAGAAAAAAAATAATAGTGATTTTCTATTTTCCATTTATTTCGTTGTTTCACGTGAATCGACATTTTTGTGCTGTTTAAGGTGTTCAAGACAGAATGCAACCCCATTCTCGCCACAACGACTGCATGTACAATATCTGAACTGCAGTTCCGGATTTTCGATCTCGTTGCGGCCGCAAATCGAACATACATGGCGGGGACCATCTGGCTGCTTTGTCTTTTCGGCAAACTCGCGCCTTCTGGCGCTGGCACGGTAATTTCCCTGGGCTGTTTTAAAGAAATCCGGGCCAAAAAATAACAGGTAGTTGCCGACAGAAAGCAGAATGGCAATTTTTTCAGGCCACGGGTTCAGTGCCAGCGCCAGAACTATCCAGAGCGCTGAAAGTAGGGCAAGATATTTAATTTTTATCGGAATTATAAAAAACAAAAGCAGCTCAAAATCAGGATACAGGGTGGCAAAGCCTAAAAATAAGGTAAGATAGAGAAAGTAACTGCCCAACTGAGCCTGCGGCATCACAAAAGCAATCGCAATATTGGCCAGAGCTCCGAAAAGGTAATAAACAGTCAGCTTGAATGTACCCCATTCAGATTCAAGGCCGTCAGCGCACATCACCAGAATCGTCAGTTCAAAAATCAGAAAAAACAGGCTGGTACTTTTGGGAATGAGCAGAAAAGTGAAAAGCCGCCAAACCTGACCCTGCATGATAAGATGACTGTCGAGATAGAGCATTTCATAGGGCAGCAGGCGTGACTGGTCAAGAAAGAATACCATCATCATCAAAAACGAAATGTAACGTATCAGTCCCTCGAGAGCCAATTGTGGAAATTTTCTTTCAAGCCTGTCTAACCAGTTCATTGTTCTTGACCTTTCGATATAGCCATATTCAGACCTCTGGCCTGAATGATACCGCGCGGATTAACCCGGTATGGAACCATGGTAACTACTAATTCAGTTCCAAGTGCCAGATTCTTTGCCTCTGGAGTTTCAAAGCGCAGCATGATCTGGCGGTCTTCGTGATTCACCAGCATGCTTGTGTCAGAGGTGATTTTTTCTATCTTGACCGAAATTGAACAGGGCCGGTTCATTCTAAATTTTGATGGTATGCTGGAAGCTGTCATTTTTTTTCTTTCACTTTCGCGCCAGTCTTTACCTTGAAGTGGTTTGCCCGTATCTATGTCTGAACGGTCGCTCAAAAGCATTATTGGAAGCATGGCAAGAAATACGATTACTACACCCCCGCTGATTGCCATTGACCAATTGATGTTTTCCCGGAAAGAACCCTCGGTTTTGGCCTGCCCGTCTGGCTTGTAGCCTGGTTTCCAGGTTTTCTGCCGATCCCGGGCAATTTTCCTGACATTTTCGACCGAATAGGGCTTTTCTTCGTCAACAGGAACCGGTTTAAGGGCATCTTCTTTATCCTCGGGTAATTTTGAAACAATTTCGAAAAGGTCGTTTCTCGCTTGGGAAATTACCATTGAAACAGCAGGATTTGAGGTTCTGGTAATGTTGTCAAGACCCTTAAGAACGGTTCTGGAGGGGTTTGAAAGAAGAATGCTGGTAATGTGTCTGGCAATTACCGGATGCTCTTCTTTATCCAGTTGTGTCATCAAAATTCGAAAAACAAGGTTGAACGGGCATAGTCCAAGACAGGCAACCGCATTGGCGCGAAATTTCGGATCAGGATTATTTAAAAGATTTTTTAAAATTACTATTGCTTCGTTTTCTTTGAATTTCAGCGCGAACCGAACCGCACGAACTCTTATGTTTGCTGCGTCTTCCTGAAGAAAGTCTCCGATATTCTCTTTGAGAAACTCCTGATCAATTCTTTCCAGAACTTGAAAAGCCGCAATTTTTACCCCTTCGTCAGCTTCTTTGCAGGCATTTTTAGCAAGCTCCTTCAGCTTGTTGTCTGGGTGTAGTCGCAAAAGAGCTGAAAGAGCTTCCTTCTTTATCGCTGGCAGTCCCTCTGCTGCTTCAGTCATCAACCATGCGCGATTCTGGCTGAAATCATCTATTTCAAGCGATCTCAGTTTCTTTATCTTCTCATCATCAGATATGGTGGTTTCGGCTGCCTTAGTATCTGAAACTCTGGATTCAGCAGACTGCTTTTGCGCCGGTTTGTTCGATTTCACGGCGGTTGGTTCGGCTTCAGTCTTGCCTGGGCGGGTCAGTTGATAAAAGATTTTTTCGGTCTGCGGATTGCGCCCAAGCCTTTCTATCAGTAGTTTTACCCTGGGGTGGGTTCGGTTCTTTTCTATCCAGTCAACTATTTGAGCTTTTCTTGCGTCATCGGAAAACGAAAGCTGAATTTCAAGGTCATTTAGAAAGCTTTCAAGCCGCTGTTTTTTCCAGACTTTGATAATTTCTTCGGGAGCGGCTTCTGCTGCTGATAAAATTCCTGTGGTTACCATAGCCTGGCAAACAGTTTTAAAAATTACAGTCAGTCTGGATTTCTGTTCCGGGGAAACCGCATCGATGCTGTCAAGAAGGCCTAATGCACTGTCTAATTCCGGGTTTGACGCCAAAAAAGTCTGGCAGGCTTTTAGAACATCGCCATCTTTTTCTTCGGGTAATAACGACAGAATGTAGCCTTTTACCCTCTCGAAAGGAAAAAGAAATGCAATGGCAATGCCTGCCAGCCTGTCTTCTGGATTTCGTGACGCGAGCAGGTCGGAAAAATGGCGCTCAGCTTCTTCCGGGTCGATTCTTCTCAAGGCACTGATTGATCTGCTTCGCAGCAACGGTTCGCGACTGGCAAGAAGGTGTGGTAGTGAGCGGGTTAGAACAGTGGGTGCTATTCTTTCTGCCGCTTCAATGAATGGCAAAGCCAGGGTTGAATCCTCCTGGAGCAGGAATTTCTCAAGAAAGGGGCCATCAGAGATGTCTCCATGTCTGCTCAGAAAAATAGCCACTGCCGGTAAAACTTCGCGTGGCAATTTGTCGGGATCATTTCTGATTTGCGCCAGAATTACCGGAATTTTGTCTTTCCCCGGGTTAAGCAATTCCTGTCTGCTGAGTTGACTTTCACCTGGCTGTGCGAGGCTTTGTTCCTTCACAAAGTCAGAAAAATTAATTCCGGCCTTTTCTGCTATTTTGCCTGCTGATTGAAAAGAAAAAAAAGAGATCTCCCGGTCTTTTGAGTTGAGAAACGGAAGCAAAGCTTCAAGGGCCGCTTTGCTTTTTCCTGCCCGGCTCAACTTAACAATTGCCTGAATAACCAGACTTCTCTTGGGAGAAGCCAGTTGTTCGATCAGTTCTTTTTCCTGCTGTAAATCAGCCACTTTTTTCGCTCAAAAATAATTGGAATGTGGCTATTGTAAACTTTGCAGCGCTTCACTGCAACCCCGATTAAGACTTTATTTTCAGGGCTGTAAAGTTAGTCTGGGCATGCCAAATTCGACATTCTGGTCGGCAACCCGGTCGCGATTTGCATATTTGTTAACGATGTGGGGTGTAATAAAAATAATCAGCTCAGTTCTAACTTCACGCTGGGTCTTTTTCTGAAAGAATTTTCCGATGCCGGGCAAATCACCTAGAAAAGGAACCTTGCTTATCGTATTGCTTTTGTCTGTCTTGATCATACCGCCGATTACGATGGTATGATTGTTTTTGCAGATTACTTGAGTTACCGCACTGCGGGTGCTGAGGTTAGGCGTAGAGTTGCCTCCCAGCTCAGTGAAGCCAAGAACGCTGGAAATCGTTGGCTGAATGTCGAGAAAAACTTCATCATTCCCGGTAACCGAAGGGGTAACCACCAATGCAATGTTGGCGTTTGCCTGAGCAATCGTATTGGTAACCTGCCCCGTTTGAGCATTAACCTGAGAGGCCGAAACATAAGGAATCGACTGACCTACCGTAATGTTGGCCTGTCGGTTGTTCAACGTCGTGATTACCGGATTACTCAAGACCTTGGCGAAACTGTGGGTTTTCAACATTGCAAGCAGAGCGGTGAACTGATTTATATCGAGGCTGCCGAATCTGAAAACCCCGGTTCCCCCGGCGTTGGCATCTTCAGGAGCGATAGTCATTTCAAAAAGATTGTTGGTTGTGCCAGGAACTGGAATCGCCTTCTGCCAGTTGATGCCCAGTCTTTCTTCTTCATTCTTGTCGATTTCATAAATATGAGCATCGATTGTAACCTGGATTGGCGGAATATCAAGCTTCTCGATCAATTCTCTTATTCGCTGCAAATTATTCTGCGTATCAGTTATGATCATCATATCCATTCGACCTGCCGTTGCCCCGCCACCGGCGGCCCCGGCCTGCGATGCTGAACTTGATGAAAATTCCTGAATTTGAACCCCGGTTGAAAGCATGGTAATCGGGGTTCTAAGACTGGTGGCATCTGCATAGTTCAGGTAGAAAACCTCGGTAAGCGGACGAGAGCTGATGTCAACGGTAGATTCCTGAACGTCGAGCTGAGGCAGCAAACTTTTCACTTCTGCCAGCTTGGTTGCCGTGTCGGTAACCATCAGCGAGTTGGTGCGTGCATCTATTTCAGAAGTGCCCCGTTGAGGCGTCAGCATGCGATCTACAATCGTTTTTATTTCGGTCGCATTGGTATGCTGTATTGGAAAAATCTTGGTAATCAGCGGTGCTTGAGCCTTTGGAAAAATTCTTAAAATTGTACCTTCCCAGGCAAACGATAAATCGTAGCTGGTGAGCAGAGTATTGAAGGCTTCTTCCAGGGTAACGTCACTGAAAAGAATCGTAACGTTACCCGAAATTGCCGGCGAAAGCATCAGGTTTACTTCAATCAACTGAGCAAGCGATCTCAGGGCATCCTGAACCGTAGTGTTTCTGAAATCCAGATCCTGAATACGAATATTCTTTTCCGGCGGAAAAGTGATTTTTGATTCAAGAACCCCGATTTCTCTCTGTTCTGGCGGTGCGTCATCATCAGGGCCCTGAAGCGATTGGGAAACTGCTCCGGTTATCGAAGTCGTGGCTGGCGCCAGTTGGTAGGCTGGCTTGGGCGCCTGAACCTGCAGGCTTTTTAAGGTTTCAAGAACATCAGGTGAAAGACCGCTTTCTTTTGCAAAGTTTTTTTCTGAAAATCTTATTCTTGCACCATTTCCCATTTCTGTCCAGCCCGGACGGGCAGCGGCAGCCATTGGCGCAGGATGATTATTTCTCACAACCGGATAAAATGAAGTGCTCGGACTAACCTTTGCAGGATGGCTTATTGCACCCCTGATGGCACTTCTCGACTGCGCATTGACCGGAATGGTATTCATGCTGAAGAGCAAAACAGCTGCCAAACAGCATTTTTGTAGTGTTTCCGGATTGTGCAACATTAGATAGGTTTGCTCCATCAGATTAATCTTTGCCCCCGTATCGGCTCGACATCAAAAATTATTAACCATCAGGTGTTGTTGGGCTTATAAATCAGACAATGAGCCTCTTTGTTAATAATGTTGCTGTTATAATCTTCAAAAACCAGATTTATTTTTGCCTGAATCGGCGAAATGTCTGAATTTGAAAGCTCAAACATATCCACCACCCGGCTGGTGTAGGGCCTGACCGTAACGTCGATTGTTCCTGCTGCAGCAAGCTTCAAATCGATTGGTGTGGAAGGAATGCTTAAACTCGGAATAATCTCACCGAATCTGCTGAAATAGGTCACCGAATAACTTTTTAAATTACAGGGAACGGTGTTGATTGAATTTACCGTAATGGCCGTTGTCGGAAGGCTTGCCGTATCAGTTGCAGTTGTAGTCAGCTCATAGGGGGTTACAGTTGAAATCTCGATGGCGGCTTCAGGTCTGATCGTTTTGTCGATGCAGCCGTTGAGCAGCACAATGGCTGGCAGGCAGAATAGAAAAAAAATGAATTTTTGATAGCGTTGCATATTCAAGCTATCGGAAAAAAAAAGACTAAAAATGATGGCTGATCAGTTTTTTCTATATGAATCCTCGAAAGTGTAGGTTCCGTCAGAGGCGATTGAAACTTCTACCCCGACTTTTGGAATCAGGAAAAGCTTGGATTCCGTATCGAGTGAAACCAGTTCAGCTCCAATTTCAGTTATCTTCCGATTCTGAAAAAGGTCGCCCTTTCGATAAAGTCGAGAATCTATAACGGCAACCAGCTCTTTTCGGGTTTTAATGGTTGCGGTGAAATTGGCTTTGATTAATTCTGTGATCTTTTTAACTTCTTCTTTGTCTGGCTTTTCTTCGAGCTCACGCAATTTTTCAACCAGCCTGGCATAGGGCGAAGGCTCGAAGGGGTTTCTCGGAATGGCTTTAACCGCCATAATTACCGGGTCATTAAGCTCCGGCCGAAGATCACCGGTTCCAGATGCTGTCTCAGAAACCGGTTGAGTATCTGAAGCATTTGCAACTTCTGGCGGATCTGGTGGATTTTCCGGGCCTTCGTTCGAAGTTGCATCAGGGTTCTTGGGATCTTTGGGGGTGCCGTTTTCAGGATCTTCTTTTGTTTCATCCGGGTTCTCCGGGTTCTGTGCCGGCTTTTTCCCGTTGGGATCATCATCTTGAATCTGCATATCATCAAGGTTCAAGGCCACTCGTGGGCGATCAGAAACTTTTTTCTTTGGTTTGGGCTTGTTTTTGAACCAGTGCAGCCCCATCACGACTGAAAGAATGATCAGACTGAAGCAGAAAATATGTTTTCCCTTCATGGCTTTTCATCCGTTTCAGCAGGCTTATCCTCAATTACCAGCTCATCAGGAATTAGTATCGTTGTCGGAACCAGTTCGAGTTCAAAAGTGCCGCTGGCATTGGGAACCAGACTTGGTAGATTAAGAAAGGTAATCTTTTCTTCTTTCTCAATTAATCTTAAAAAAATGCCCAAGGTTACCAGATCGCCGGTGAAATAAATGGAAACAGGAAGCTTCTCGAAAGCCAGTTCACCAAGCGGAAGTGGGGAAATCTGCTGAGGATTAACACTCTTAACCGGAATTCCCGCCAGGGTGGCAAGCTCTCTTACCCGACGTAAAAACCTGGTAATCTCAGATTTCCGGTAGCAAAGCTGCTGGGTCTTTTTCCATTGAGCTTTTTTTTCTTCAATTTCCAGCTTGATATCTTCAAGATTTTCAACAGCACTTTCAAGCTTTTTAATTTGCGCTTCGATCCCTTTGGTAGCCTTATCTTGTTTTAGCAGAATTGCAGTGTTCGGCGCATACAACGCTTTATAACCACCGAAAAAAAGCGCCAGAATTATAACAACAGGCGGCGCCGCGTTTTTCGGATCTTCTTTGGCTTTTGCCAGCCAGTTAGTTAGTAAAGCTTCGTCTGCCATTATGGCTCCTCAGTAATTTCTTCCTGCATTACATTGTTGTCGGCTTCGGCAGACTTATCGATGAATTTTATTGCGCTGTCTTTTATCTTGCCGCTCAACTCGAACCGCAGGAAATACCTGGTCTCGTCAATAGGCACTTCTTGAGTTTTATCAAGAATTGGATTGGAAAAAACGCTGGATTTTCCGATAATGTTTAGATACTCGAAAATGCTGTCGGAATTATCGGCGTGACCCATTAACTTGAATGACGCGGGCGACTGATTGAAATTGAAATCTGCTGCGGTAAGAAAGATTTCCTTCGGCGTTAGACTCGCGATCTCAATTATAATTAAAGAGTTGTTGCAAAGATTTCCCTTTAAAGCAGAATAGACTGTTGAGTATTTTTTCATTGATTCCTGCTCTGCCAGTAATTGAGTTACCTCTTTTTGCGATGACTGCAGCTGCTGGAGCTTCTTTCTCATTTTTAAATCATTTGCTTTTGCTTCGGCAACCTTGTTTCTGATGTTGACTACCGGAATTAAACCGATAGCAATAATCAGAATGGCGAGCAGAATCGCCAGGATTCTAAGTTTTGTCTCATCAAGCTGGAATAATTTCGCGGAAATATTCCCGCCGAATTTTGAGCCTACGCCTGAAAGATTCAAATTCTGGCTTTTGCGGTTTGGGAAAAGGATATCGATAAAGTTGATTATATCCGGCTCTCCCTGATACATTGCAACTCCCAGAATCGGGGCAAGGCTCGGGGAATCAATCAAACGTTTCTCATTATCGTATTTTATTTCTCCGATTTTCATTGAACCAAATGGATCCGCCAGAACTGTCGGAACTTCAAGACTTTCTTCGATGAATTCCTTGAAATTCGTCATGCCTGCTGAACCACCGGTTAAAATTATCTTATCTACTGCAGTTTCACCGGTTTGTGAAATATAAAAGCTGATTGATAGCTGAATATGCTGAAAAATCTTTTCAACCGTTTCAAATATTTTGGTAGCAGCGAATTTCTCTACACCCTTCAAATCTTTCATTTCCTCGGGCGGCATTACTCCAAGTTTATGCTTTAATTCGGTTGCTTCGCCAGGGTGTTTGAATTTGATCTGTTGCCCTTCAAATTCGCCACCGGCATAGATTGCGGCTGTGATTGTTGCCCCGGCCATGTTGATATCGCGAGAAAATTGAATCTTGCCGTTCTTGTAAATAAGAATTGAAGTCGTAGAATTTCCGCAGTGAATGATGGCCACTTTCTTGTCGTTTTGCGAATATGGCTCAAGCTGCTTCTTCAGAGCCAACTCTATTGCCTGGGGAAGAGTCAGAATTCCTTCATTTGACAGGCCGCCGCCCCTCAAATTAAGGTTGACATAATCGATTATATCTTTTTGTAAAGCTGCTACCATTATCTGAGTCAGGGCTTTCTCTTCTTTTATTACATCGCCCTGAACGTGATAACCCAGTACCGCATTGCCCATTGAAAATGGCATCTGCTTGTTCGCCTCAGCCGTAACCGCTTCCAATAACTTTTCTTTTTCCGGAACTGGAGGAATTTCAATGCATCTTATGGTTACCTCGCGGTTAGAAGCAAATGAAATCGCCCTTTTGGTCTGAATCTCGTTATCATACAAAAGCTCGGTGAGATGTGTGGTCAGAAACTGTCGCAACTCCTTCAGGCAGTGCTCCCGCACATCGTCTTTGCTCATCGTTTCGCGCTTTTCATCGGGAATTTCCTGCTCATAAGGCGGTATTGGCATTTGGGCAAGGGTTTTGAGCAGAAATTCGCCATCTTCACCTTTTTCTACATAGGCGAATTTCATTGAGAAGCTGCCAATATCTATGGCAACAAAACTTTGAAAGGCTTGCTGATCAGGCATTAAATTCCCTTAAAATAAAAGCAGATGCTTTCATTATAAGCATCTGCTTCTGGGAGGGCAACTTTGATTATGGCAAATGTTGTTAAATACTTAAAAGCTTAGTTTAATTTTCTCAATTTAATTATTGACTGGGCAAAGTCATCGATTCCTTCATCATTGCCTTTAACAACAGAGTCAATATCTGTTGCTTCATAGGCCATGTCTGGCCCAGCGGATCTCAGATAGACGGACTTCGTGTTAATATGAGCAAAATATTCGATTTTGACTCCCCAGGAATCCATCATAAAGTCTTCGGGCGAAGAGTCCATATAAGGCCCCTTCCATTTGCGGCCATAGTTAGTAATACAAAACTCAGTTGTACAGCCAACATCTTCGTTAACTAGAACATTATTTGCCTCATTATCGGCAAGATAATTGTTCCATGCATCGTTGTAAGCAGCCGCACAACCAACGCATTCTGCCAAGCCAGAAAATGGGATGCGCCCAACATCCGATTTGTAAGCCAGCATTGCGCTTTTCAAAGAACTCATTTTTGACTTGGTCGCAGACGTGCGACCCTGGTCTGTAATAGAGCCAATCATTGGGCCTGCCACCGAAGCCAGAACGGCGATAACGATAATAACTACCATTATCTCCATCAAGGTAAAGCCTTGTTTGCGATTAATCATAAGTTTTCCCTCCATGTTTATTGTCGCATGGGCAATATAGGTACCCTTATCGGCAGTGTCAAGTTTGAAATTAATAAATTTCTTTAATTTCCTGCCCATATGCTATATTTTTTCCTGGAAGTTAATCAGGAGTCCTCACGATGGTAAGAAATGCTGGATTTAAATTAGTGACCTGTATTGTTCTAATATCATGCCTTGCCCTGTATTTTTCAAGTTTTTTTTTCCAGAACCAAAATCCTGGTAGATTTCAGGTCGAAGACCCAGATTCATTGCTTTTTCTCAGACTTTTTGAACAAACGCTGCTGAGAGGAGAAAAGCCGGCTTTTGATGAATATAGCAGCTTTCCAGGCAGGCTGCCCATAATTTATCCGCCATTGCACATGGCCTTGATGGTTCATTTATCACTTTTTTTCTTCTACCTTTTTCCAGAAAGCGCAGTTGCTCCTGAATACATCGTTGGTGCTTTGCCCCCTTTAATTGGCTGGCTTATTTGCTGTGTTTTTGCCTGGTTTACCTGGAAAAAGACGAAGAGCCAGGGCTTAACCTTGGTCATTTCTGCTTGTATGGTGCCTGGAGCTGTTGCGGGTATGAATTCGTGGTTTATGAGAGTGGATTACCACTTTCTTAATAATTTTTTCATCTGGCTGTGGATTTTTTCCTCATGGAAATTCTGCGAAGCAGGTAAAAAAGCCCTGCTGGTTGTCGGGGCTCTGGTTTCTGCCTCATTTATCCTTACCTGGTCCGGGACTCCATTGTTTTACGGTTTTGTCTGCCTTTATGTTTTCTTTCTCTGGCTTGGTAAAAGTTCTTTTTTTGAAAGATTCGCACAGTACTCCTATTCTTCCATGGTAATCGCTTCTTTTCTCGTTTTTCTTTTTTTGATTTCTTCAGGGAACAATAGCTTTAGTATGGCTTCTTTTGGCTGGTTTCAGCCTTCTATCATTCTTCTTGGTGCATTATGTGTCAGGTTGACCCTGGCTTTTCCCCCCCCCGGTTCATTCGATCTAACTTTTGTTAAAAAGATCATTCCGTTAATCCTGGCCTTGCCAGTGATGATCTTTTTTATTTTTAATGAGCAGATTACTCAGGGGATTGCTTTCTTCGGTAAAAATGATTTGCTGATGCAGTCTATTTCAGAATTAAAGCCACTGATGAGTATTGACAGTATTATCAATCCGGCATGGCTGATCAATGCAATGAAATATCTGGGACTCCTGCTGTTTCTATGGCCGGTGTTTTTAACTTCCTCTCCCAGGGGCATTTTCGATGGAGAAGCCAGAATTATTCGCGACTGGTGTCTTTTGTTTTTAACTCTCAGCGTTTATAGTCTGAGATTTTTTCGCTGGTTCGGGGCTGGGGTCAATTTTGCTGCCGGCGTTGCGATTTATTCCATTTTTGCGGCCATAGTCTCACGCAATCCCAATCGTAATTTACTGAACATTAGAGCTGCTGTTTTGTTGATTCCACTTCTATTAACGAATTTTCTCTTGAATTTCCCATATTTCATTCGCGGATTTCATTTTTCAAAAGACCAGGTTGAACTTTACGAGTGGATTAGAACACAAACTCCGATTACCGGCGGCTATATTGATTCAAACCGTCCTGAATACTGTTTTTTCTGCTACTGGGGTGAGGGAAACCGGATTAACTTCTATGGTCAAAGGCCAACACTTGTTAACAATACAATTATCGGATACAAGAAAATGGCGCAAATTCTAACTTCTGAATCTGAAAGTGAAGTCTATTCTTTTTTGAATAAATACTCCGTAAGGTATCTTCTGGCAGACCAGAGAAATATTCCCGAGAATATTGTCAGATACCAGTATGCTTATAAAGAGCGAGCAAACGTTCCAGATGATTTTTACTCTTTTTTTCCGGATTTTGATGAGAGTAAATTTATGGAAAAGAAATTTGAAAACACTTTTTTTTCATGGCTTGCAGATTGCTGCGCGATTAAAAAAACTGGAAAATTCGAATCCCCCGCATCAAGACTTAGAATGGTTTATTCTGCCAGTCAGATTGACCGGTTTACTGGTCCCGAATTTATGGTTTACGAATTTGTGGCAGGAGCCAAAATTTCCGGGTCAGCAGATCCGTACAGCAAAGTCGATTTGTCTTTGGGATGCCAATTTGATAAAACCTTGGTTTTATACAAAAGAGAGGTCATTTCTGATGAAAATGGTCGTTTTGAATTTACTGTTCCATACTCAAATCAATTTAATAGCGGCAGAGTTGTTACCGACGATTTTTATAAACTTTCCTGGAAAAGCTCCGGAAAAGAGCGAAAAGGGAAATGTCTGGTAACGGAAAAAGACGTTCTGAATGGGAAAATTTTGCTGGTCAAAGAGCTGGAATAATCTATTTCTTTGATTCAAGTTTTGTTTTTAGCAAAGTTATTTCCTGGGTCAAAATTCTGATCTTTTCCCCCTGAAGAGACACTAGAACCGAAAACTGCACCAGGATTGCTATTATCGCCACAATCAAAATCAAAAATAGAAAAGCTGGCGGATAATAGATGCCCACTCTTGCCGCAAAATAATCCATGCCCGTTTTCCAGCATGAAAAAAATAGAAAAATAAAACTGAAGATAATCCAAAGCAGGGCATAAGCTTCTTTTAATTGTTTTTTTCTTATTAATTCCAGAATGAAAAACAAAAATAAAATACTGCTGAAAATTGAGATGATTTGAATTCTATCAAGTGAATTAATCAAGGGTTACCTCTGGCTAATCGAAAAAAAATTGAGGACGACTGCGTTGTTCTTTCGGAAAAAAGTTAACCATCCTCATCTTTTTTCCCGGTTACGTATGAATATAAACAGCATGCTTAAAGTCACTTTCAACATGTAATAGACAGACCCCGATGAGGATATCGTTGAAGAACCTTTCTGGCGTTCTCGCATTTCTACCGGAATCTCGTTTAACTCCAGCCCATTTTTGCTGGCAAGGATTATTTCTTCAGGTTCTGGGTAATCAAAAGACGGGTAATGATCAGCGAGGAACTCTATTGCTGTTCGATTATATGCTCGAAAACCCGATGTTGGATCACTAATATTTCGTCCGGTGAGAACAAGACAAAGCTTTTGTAGAAAGTAAATGCCGAAACGTCTAATAGTTGACGATTTGAACCCGGTTGAATTCAAGAATCTGCTGCCGATAACAATGTCAGATTTTCTTTCAGATAGCGTTTCTATCATTTGAGGAATGAAATTCGGGGAGTGTTGTCCATCACCGTCTATTTTTACTGCATATTCTGCATTGACCATTCTTGCAAATTTGAAGCCGGTTTGAACCGCTCCTCCAACTCCAAGATTGACTGGCAGATCGAGAAGAATTGTATTTTCTTTGGTTTTTACCACTGCAGAAGTTTGGTCTTTCGATCCATCATTAATTACCACAGCCTGATAGCCAGGGCAGGCAGCCTTTATTTCTTCGAGGAGGTTTGCTATTGACAACTCCTCGTTAAAGCACGGTATCAACAAAAGGACTGATTTTGTCTGTTTCATTTCTCTTGGCAATCTAGAAGTTTAGGAAAAGATAACCTATGCCGTATTATTTTTTTTGTCATTTCAGCATCTTTGATTTTCCAAGCGTTTAGATAGCCGAATCTTTTAAGAATTTTCTTCCAAGAATAAAAAATACCATGAAAAACCCCTTTAGAGAAGGCTAAAAAACATTTTATACGGGCATCGCTTTGCTTAAATTCATTTCCTGATCCATGACCACCCAATAAAATTATTGCTTGAAAAATATATCGGAAAAGTGTCGTTAAAGGTAATAAAATCAGGAGAATTAATGGCAAATTCTTGGCAGAACACCAGAAGTGATTCCTTTCGACCAGATAAATTTTAAATGGGGAGAAGGACCCGGCCGTTGATGAATATTTGTGGAATACTATTGCATCCTTGGCTAAAACTGACTCCCAGCCAAATCTTATACCTCTTAGACCCAGATCCGTGTCTTCGCAATAGGCAAAAAAACTCTCATCAAAGAAGCCAGTCTGATCAAGCATTTCTCTCTTATAAAGAGCTGCGCAGGCGGATGGCAATAAAATTTTAAACGGGACGTGCTTCAGCATAGAATATTTTTTGCCCCGAAATGCTCCTCTGGACATGCCGTCAAGGCAAATCTGCATCCCAAGCGAGTCGATAGTGTCTTTATCATGGTATGAACATATTCTGGATGCAAACATTCCTGCTTTTGGATTTTTTTCGGCTATCTTGACCAATTCTCGCAGCCAGTTAGAATCAACTGCCGTGTCGTTGTTAAGGGTGACGATATACTTTCCCAAGGAATTTTTCAGGCCAACATTATTTCCAGCAGAAAATCCTATGTTTTTTTCCAGCTTGATTAATTTTAGCCATTGGTGGTTCTTTTCAAGATAATCTAAAGACCCATCAGTTGAACCATTATCAACCATGATACATTCAAAATTTTTAAATGTTTGTTTTTTCAGGCTGGTTAAACATTCGTTAAGGTGTTGAAAGCCATTCCAGTTCAAAATTATAATTGAAACGATTGGTTCCATACCATTTTACTTCTTCAAATCAAGAATTAGATGCCACTCATTGTGAGTGAAAAAATTACCTGCGCTTAAAAAGTTTATTGGAAAATGATAGCTTTTAACTGTCTTCACATTTGGATATGAATAAAAGTTGTTTATTTTAAACCAGTTTTTATCAATGAAAACTTCATGCGTTTTGTCCGAGAAAAATCCTCTTTTTCCCGGTGAAACCACAATCAATCTGGAAAAATCAGTGCCTGAAAGAAAGCCAAATAAATTGTTCAGAAACAATTCCGGTTTTGGAATATGCTCCAGAATATGATTGAAAATGATTGTTTTAAACGGTTTGCCGATGAATGGTTTGAGGGTCTCTGAAGGTAGTGTTTTAGCTATTTTAAAAACTTTAAAACCTTCTTTTTCGCAATATTCAACCGTCTTGATATTTACCTCAAGACCTATTGAGTTTTTTGGTAAGTAGCGCAAAAGCTCGCCCGTACCGCAGCCATAATCAATCGACATACCCACTGAGTAACTTGCAATTCTTCTTAAATAAAAACTTCTTACTAAGGTTCGAAAAAAACCTCGGTTTCGCTGATACTCAAAATACTCCAAATCTGAGCTTGACAAATTACTTCATGCTCTCAGTCATTTTAAACAGAGGCATAAAAACAGATAAGGCGATGGTGCCGATTACCATACCCATGGCCACTGTCAGTAGCGGGGTGATTGCCGAAGTAAGGCCATCGAGGGCTTCTTTCACTTCGCGGTCGTAAAAGTCGGCGGCTTTTGTCAACATAACATCCAGATTACCGGTGTTTTCTCCGACTTCAATCATCTTTTTAACCATTGGTGGGAAAATGTCAACCTTTACCAGTGTGCTCGCAAGAGTGTTGCCCTGTTGAACCCCAATGGACATTTGAGAAATCATTTCTTCCATCAAAGGGTTACCCATAACCGAAGAAGTAATCTGTAGCGCCTGCATGATCGGAACACCTGCGCCAAGCAACGAACAGAATGTTCTGGAAAAGCGGCTGACCGCAATTTTTTGGGTTAATGGGCCGATAATTGGTCCCTTAAGCGAAATAATTGCGATTATTCGACTGCCAATTGGTGTTTTAATAAAGAAATAAAAGCCGATAATCGAACCAAGAGTTCCAAGGCCGACCATAACGTAATTATTCAATAGAGTGTCAGAAGCGAACATCATTACCTGTGTAATTTGGGGCAGCTCAACTTTCATTTTCTTAAACATTGTAGAAAAGTTCGGGAAGATTTTTACCAGAAGAAACACAACCCCCAGAACCGCCAGAGCCAGCTGAATTACCGGCATGGTGAGTGCGCCTTTGATCTTGCCGCGAATCTCTGCGTCGGCTTCAGCAAAGGCTGCCAGGCGGTTGAGAACCTGGTCGAGCATACCGCCGGCTTCGCCGGCTTCACACATATTGCAATAAATTTTGTCGAAAATCCTGGGAAATTTTCTGATCGAAACTGAAAAAGATTGCCCCGAATTGAGATCTTTTCCAATAGAATTCAAGATGTTTTTGAAATACTGATTCTGCGTCTGATCTGCCAGAATTCCTATTGCTTCCACCAATGGAATCGCAGCGCCTACCAGAGTGGCAAGCTGAACCGTAAATACCATCATTTCTTTTTTCGAAACGCTACCGCCAAAACTGAAGCCACCGCCTTCTTTTACCTCTTTGGCTTTTACCAGGTAGTAGCCCTTGTCTGAAAGACGATTTGCCAGTTCCTGAAGGTTAGGGGCCTCAAGAGCGGTTTTGATTATATCACCTTTAGAATCTTTAACTTCACAATCGTATTTTGGCATCGCAAAATCTCCTGTTTATTACATCAATCAGAACGCGCCAGCGCAAATACTTCTTCGGGGGTTGTCAATCCTTGCTGGAATTTTGCAACAATATCATCCTTCAAGCTTTTCATGCCAAGTCTCAAAGCTTCGTTCTTGAGATCATCTGGCCCAACTTTCTGAATGATCATGCGTCTGAGGTTCTCGTGGGTATACATTACCTCATGAACCCCAACGCGACCTTTGTAGCCGGTTTTGGCGCATTTGTCACAGCCTTTTCCGCGATAATATGTTTCATTTATACATTCCGGGGGAAGGCCCAGATCTGCAATAATTTCCGGTGTAATGCTGGTGTCGACGTCTTTGCAGAACTTGCAGACACGCCGGGCCAGACGTTGCGAAACGATGCATAAAAGTGCAGAAGAAACCAGGAATGGCTCTACCCCCATATCTACCAGACGAATCGCCGTGCTCGGCGCATCGTTCGTATGCAGGGTGGCGAAAACCAGATGGCCGGTCAATGCCGCTTCTACCGCAATACTCGCAGTTTCTTCATCGCGGATCTCACCCAACATGATGACATCCGGGTCCTGGCGTAGAAAGGCACGTAGAACCGTTGAAAAGTTCAATTCGATTTCAGGCCTTACCTGAACCTGATTGATGTATTTGAGCTTATATTCGACCGGGTTCTCAACTGTACAGATGTTGATGTCAGGTCCTTTAATCGCATTAAGGCATGAATAAAGCGTGGTTGTTTTCCCCGACCCGGTCGGCCCGGTAACCAGACACATGCCGTTTGGCGAATTGATTGCCTTCTGAATCATATTGAAGTTTAATGGGGAAAAACCCATCTGTTCGAGTTGAACGTTAACATTCGATTTGTCAAGAATTCGCAGGCAGGCCTTTTCGCCCCAGGCTGTTGGAATGGTGTTTACACGGAAATCGATGGGCTTGTCCATGATGATCATCTGGATACGGCCATCTTGCGGCAGTCGGCGCTCAGAAATATCCATGCCGCTGAGAATCTTGATTCTCGACATGACCGAGGGCAACGCTTCTGGCTGCAGGTTCATGGTAATAATCAGGTTGCCATCTATGCGTAATCTCACTCTCAGCTCGCCTTCATCCGGTTCGATGTGAATATCTGATGCACCTTTTTGCACCGCTGAGGTCAGAATCAGATTTACCAGCTTGATTATCGGCGTTTCTTCAGAAGCCTTTTTCAGGCCATCAAGGGCTCCGCCATCTGTCGCTCCGTCTCCGTTGCCTGATGTAAGTGCGCTGAGTGCGTCGGCCATGGCACCGGCAACATAAAGCTTGTCGGTGCAGTCTGCGATCTGATTTTCTGAGCAGATAGCCCTTACAACTTCACAGTTGTTCTGAAACTGTATTTCATCGATGATGAAAACGTCGAGAGGGTCGGCCATGCCGATCATGAGGCTCTTGCCGTCAAAATTGATTGGCACCAGATTGTGTTTGCGGCAGATCTTTTCTGGAACCATCTTGAGAACTTCAGGTTTGATCTCGACCTTGCTCAAATCTACGAATGGCACCTTCAGCTGTTTGCCCAGAATAGGCAAAAGCTTGTCTTCAGAAAGATAGCCCAGCTCAATAAGAACCTGACCGATACGTTTGCCGCGCTTCTTCTGCTCGGCAAGACCGATGTTCAGCTCTTTTTCACCAATATGGCCTGCTTCGATCAGCAGTTGTCCGATTTTTTTTCTCTTAAACATGGCGGTTTGAATCTATATAGTAACTTATTACGCCTGCTTTGAAAACATAGAAAAAGAAAAACTTGCTTGCTTATTGCGCCGATTCCCAATAGTTGCGCCGGGCATCCATGTAATGAGGGTTAAGCTGAATTGCGACTCTGAATTCTTCCATGGCCTCATCGGGCCTGCCTTTTTTCTTTAGAATTATGCCCAGATGGAAGTGCAGGTCAGCATATTCAGGGTGTTCTCTGATCAGTTTTCGATATTCGCGCTCTGCCTGGTCAAGAAGTCCCAGATCAGAAAAAACCGCCCCAAAATCAATGGTTACACTGCCTTTCTCCAGCTTTTGTCCCATGGTATCTTCTACCACATGCCTGTATTCCTGCATCGCCTTGCTGAATACACCCTGTTCTTCATAGATGCGACCAACATAATACCTGGCCGCGGCATAACGCGGATTGATCGCCAGAGCATTGGAAAAGCTTGCGATGGCTTTTTCAAGAGCTTTGTTTTCAAAAAAAATCAGGCCAACGTTGAAATGTGCGTCGGCAAATCGTGGGTTGAGTGTCAATACCGATTCATAAGAAGCAACCGCCTGATCACGGTCACCCAGTTCTCGATAAGCGTGGCCAAGATGAAGGTAGTAAACCGGGTTTTTGGGGTTAAGGTTGACCGCTTTAACGTAACAGAAAGAAGCCTTGTCAAATTGATTTTTTAAAAAGAAGGCATTACCGAGGAAAAACAGTTTCGCGTGTTCGTTAGGCCTTGTCTTTAGCTGCTTGATACATGCATCGATAACTTCATCAAGCAACGATTCGCGATACGCGGTCTCTTCAGCCATTAAAACTCCTTATTTGTCAGGGCTTAAAACTGATTTTATATCTTTCCCAAGCTTGGTTCTTGGGTCTAATCTTCTGAATGCAATCTTGTCGGTGCAGTAGGTGTGAAGAACTTCCAGGCCTTCATAATTACGTTTTTTCAGTCCTTCAAGCATTTCTTTGAAAAATGGTTCAAGAAATTTCATTCCTTCTTCTGCTTCAATATCGGCTCGGGTGAAAAATCTATACTTGTGAATGATTCCGTCATCCCGGCGAAAAATATCCACTTCCGGCTCTTCAAGCAGGCGCGACCTGGCTGAAAAATTCCTTACATCGAAAAAATGCTGTCTTTCATAGGGCTCGAATATGGTAACCCCCCAGATATAAGGATTTCTGAATATCCATAGGGGGAAAATTGGATTGAGGAAGTTTTTTAGAGATTCGAGCAATTCATAATTATACTCGTCTTCAAGAACTAACACATGCAGATTCCCGTTCTGCAGGGTAAAGCTGCCACCATCTTCGAATTGACCGCTGATGCAGGTGATTTTTTCAGGCTTGGCAATGTTAAGCAGAATTTTTTTTGTGCGGTCATTGATGGTTGAATAGTGCTCGTCTGGCTGGTCAACGAATTGCACTGCAATGTTCGCCACTGGAAAAGCAAAAATCTTTTCGAAAACGCTCAAATAAATCTCACGTTCTTTTCTGCTGCTGATGAATACGTGTCTTTCTAGGACTTCGCTGGTTTGACTCATGGAGATTTACTCTACTTTCAGGTAAATGCCGGTCTGGTCGTCGGATATGCCGAAACCAGACTGCCTTTCAAGATAAAGCTCATTGAAAAAAGTTTCAAGAGTTTGCGTTGCTGGCAGCTCCGGAATTTTTTCAAAAATGAGCCTGATGTTTTCGCTGCTGAATTTTTTTCCATTACTGAAAGCCTGTTCAAGAATGCCATCAGTATAAATGAACAGACCGTCTCCCGGCAACAATTGAATTGAATGATTCTTATATGCATCAGCGCTCTGATTGAATAATCCCATCGGCACGCCAGTTTCGATTTGTGGAACCTCAGCGAATCCATTCCGGGTTCGGTTGATAATCAGACCTGAATGCCCCGCATTGGCAAGAACGACCTCTCTGCTGCCCGCCTTGATGATCACTGCCAGCAGCGTGGTAAAGAGCTCTTCACCCTGATCTCCCGCCATGTTTTGCGAAAGCAGATTCAACAAATCTGCCGGAGAGGCTATCTGATTAGCCAGTCCACTTATCATGGCTTTCAGTCTGGTGAAATAAATTGCTCCATCCAGGCCTTTTCCCGAGGCGTGACCAGTCAGAATCAACAGTCGGTTTCCCTGAATCGGCAGAAATTCATGAAAATCACCTGAGTATGAGGCGGAATGAGAATAATTCAGGCCAAAATCCCACCCCTTAAGACCCGGCAGGGCAGGGGAGAAAAGCATTGTCAGAAGCCTTCGGCAAAGTTGATTCTCGTTCTCATGATTTATCGTCTTTTGTCTGGTGTTCAAGATTGTGTGGTTGTCAATAACCAGTGCCAGATGATCTGCAAAGAATTGCAGAATTTTCTTTGACGCCTCTGTAAAGCTTTTGCCATCATGACAAAGGACGGTCAGAATTCCCTCAAGGCGTCCGAAGAATGAAACTGGAACCAGCATGGTAAGCGGGTCTTTTTCGCTTTGTCCTGGCTGAAATGCGCGATCAATGTGGCCTGCCTGCAAAAAAACGCGAAAATCAGCCAGATTGACAATTCTATCAAGCATTTCTTCAACCAGCGGATCTGATTCTTTAATTACATCAATGGGCCTGATGCGCCCGCTTCTAATACCACCAGTGAAAATGAAACTTCCCGATTCTCTTCGGTAATAAATCAGGGTGTAGCCCTGAAAAAATTCATACAGACGATTTAAGCAATAATTTATTTTTGCTGAAAAATTGCTCTCCTGGTTGGTAAGGGTCATCATATAGCCCAGTTTGATCATTTTTTCTTCAACGGTTAATTGTGAATTGTCAAGGATCAAAAGATCATTTGACAAATTCTCGCGCTTATCCGGATCTTCTTCGACTTCATGAAATAGTTTTAGCGATTTGACCACAGCTAAAGAACTAAGCAGGGCCATTGTGAAGGCTGTGGTTGTTAAAATCGGGTAATTTGAATGCTGCAGCAATTCAACCATTATAATCGATGAAGATATTATCAGTGTTGTAATTTGCAGCTTGAACATTTCAATCGTCCGTTTAAAAAATATGTTGCTATCTTATGCCAATCACATTTAATTCGTTTGTATTGCCAGGGTTTAAATCGGGCCATGGCATTGGCGCATCCTGCGCTTCACGCGGAGTTCGGCCCCTGCGAATATATTTTCTGCGATCAGTATTGCTGGCCTTTTATTCTGTTTTGGGGGGCTCACCCACCCTGATTGGCGAATCTGAAAACAACTTTAAATCAAGATCGCCCGATCAAGTCGGGCGATGGCATTGAATAATTTAAGACTTCTGGATCAGTCTCAACATTTCCCAATCATTTCAGGCGGCACGATAGCTTTCGTAGGTCATGCCAGAATGCTTTTCCAGTTTGGAACAATGGGCTGAAAGCGCTTCTATTGCTGCCGGGTCTCCTATTTTGGCCAGTGCTTCTCCGGCTGCCAGACTGACTTCTTCACGGTTGTCATCGAGAGCTTCTATAAGAGCCTCAACAACCGCAGTTCCTCGACGTTCACCGAGCTGAATGCAGGAGATTCTTCTGATTCTCCAGTCCTGGCTTTTCAGGCCGCGAATGTAACGCCAGGTTTGATCCATGGGCGTAACCGTCGCCAGGGGCACGATTTTCTGTCTTCTTTCGTTTGGCTGCTCAGATTTTTCACCGGTCAAAAGGTTCCAGATCCGTGAAAATACCTTTTCAAAAAGAAACCAACCGATAAAGTAAACAGCGGTTAGTGCAAGAATTTTAATTTCCAGTTCCCACATGTTTAATGCCTCCAGATTTCTACTTTTCTTCGAAATCCATCGACATTTACATGGTAAAGAATTAGAAAAAAATTACCAGCCATCTATATCAACCGGCCATGGCTTACTGACTGGCTTCAATTGGCCCTGAAGTGATTTCAGGACTGCCTGAATCGCCGGAGTTCTAAAGCTGAACGTTGCAATTCTGGTTTTGAATTCAGGCAGAAATTTCAGGTCATAGGGATTTCTCAGGGCAACTGCAGCTGCATTTTTATATCCTGCTGAAAGCTTTCTGGCTGCTTCTATCTGGTGATTAAACAAATGGCCATTGTAAGTAAAGAATAACAGTTTGTCGGTTTTTTTTGAAAGTCTCTCAACCTTCTGAATAATCTCTTCCTGAGTCTCTTTGGGGCAGTATTCAACTGCCATGGCGTTTTTGAAAGAATTTTTAAAAAGCCCATGCAGACCCTGTCCGGCGTGTGTCTCTTCAACCTGAACCAGGGCAGAAATCTGAGGATAAACAATAGTGATCTCACTTTCTGATGAAAGGCCGGTCATTTCATTTTCCCAGGCGAGAAATCTCAATGATTTTTCATGTGTTTCTCTGACAAGTTTTTCATGGTCGAGCATCAGGCTTTGGCAATCAGGCATTCTATAAGGTGAATCCAGCCGTTTCCTTGCTCTATCAATTCTTGCCAGACTCTCAGAAAACCGTTTCTGCATTTCAGTGCTGCTGTTGATTTTGCTCAAAAGCTTTTCTGCTGCGGCTCTTTCCTGCTCAAGCTGATGGCAAATCAACAGCAGGTCGGCACCTGCTGCGAAAGAAAGATGGGCGGCTTCTGCAATTCCATATTTTTCTGTAATCGCTCCCATTTCAAGGTCATCGGTTATCAATAGACCATCGAATTTAAGCTGGTTACGCAACAGACCGGTTAAAACGCTTTTAGATAAAGTGGCCGGCAGGTCGGGTGCACTTTCAAACGCTGGGAAAAAAACATGGGCGGTCATGATGGCTGCAACTTTTTCAGCAATTGCCCGCTTGAACGGCAGTAATTCGTGCTGGTTCAGATGCTCAGCCGTTTTTTCGATGATTGGAAGGGTCAGGTGAGAATCCACTCTGGCATTGCCTTTGCCGGGAAAATGCTTGGCACAGGCAAGAACACCGGCTTTCTGCAGCCCTTTGATCGCCGCTATTCCGTATTTGCTGACTGCTTCAGCGCAATCTCCAAAAGATCGGGCTCCAATTCCCGGGTTATCCGGATGGTTAATGTCGAGAACCGGAGCGAGATTCCAGTTCAATCCCATTGCAAGCATTTCTTTTGCCATTGCATGATGCGAAGCTTCAACCATTTCAACATCGCCGGTTGCGGCAAGGCCCATCGCTGACTGAAAAAGGCTGCAATCCTGCAACAATCTCATAACCAGCCCGCCTTCCTGATCAATGGCGGTGAAAATTTTCCGGCCCGCAGCTTCTTCGATGCGCTTGAGTGCTTTTGTCATGTTTTCAGGACGATCTATGTTTCTGGCAAAAACGATGACTCCGCCAATCTGCCATTCTTCAACGAATTTTAGAAATTCATCCGTAGGGTTAACACCCTGATAACCAATCACGAAAAAATTGCCTATGTCTTTTTTGTTCATTCTGCATCTCCATTGCCTTCCGAAACAACATCAATAAAGGCTTAAATTAAAAAAACCTTCTGCTTTAAACCATCGATACGATAGGGTATAATTCTGTTGCGAATTTTACAAGGAGAACACTATGTATTGTTTCCGATGTGGAAAGAAACTGCCGCCCAGGGTGGTCAATTGTCCTGAGTGCGACACGCCCCAGAAAAGAAGACAACGATACCGAACCAGAATGATTCTCGGTTTGTTTATTTTTCTCGCCGGCGCGGTTGCTGGCAGCTTGTTTGATACGATTTTTTTCAAAGGTTCGGCCTGGGATCACAGCTTTGCCGGCATTCTCGGTCTTGATCGTGCGAAGACCGTGAAAAACGACTCTCCGGAAAATTTTCTGGCATCTGAGCCCCTGGTTTTAAATGCCATCCAGGAAAGTGCCTCTGTATCAATTGAGCTTACCGCATCAGATTCGACTTTGCCTCTCGAAATAGGTTCTTACAGTCTTGCAAATTTTGCCTCCGAGTCAGCAAGTTCCATTTCTTCCTCTGAGTCTGCTTCTATTGACATCGCGTCAACCTCTCAGTCTGTCGCAACCAGCTCTGAAAACCCTTCGCAGAGCGAGGTCGCGATCGATCAGACCCACCCAGATCCCGATCAGGAAGTTGATTCCACCAGATTGAAATATTCAACCGTAAAGCCGCTGGTAAAAGAGGAATTCAACAGCTATCACGCTTTTATCGCGAGAAATCTTCAAGAAATGGTTTTTGCTGCCGACCGCTTCAAGGTTGGCAACAGAAATCTTTATCAGTGCTTTACCGTTAAGCTGGGAGCAAATCAAACTCCTGAACGCGCCTTCGAATGGCCCGGAAATGTCTGGACCCCGGAAACTACTGAAGATGGTAAGGCCATCGTTTTTTCAAGCGATAGTCGAAGTTCAGAGCATATTTTTGTTTTTGATCGTGCTTCGCGTGAGTCTAAAGCTCTTACTGTTGGCACCGGTAAAAATATGATGCCGGCAGTTTCACCGGACGGTTCTCTGGTGGCCTATGTCTCTAACGAAAAGGGCAATAACGATATCTGGCTGATCGGAATCGATGGAAGCAGCAAGCTTCAGATAACTTCAACACCCGATGATGATCGTGAGCCCAGATGGCTTCCAGACGGAAAAGGTCTGGTCTTTACCAGAATCCTTGAACCTCTGAAAAAGTCCAATATCATGAAAATAACGCTTGAACCGCTTGGAGAAGCAACTGAGCTGGTAAATTCGGGTGGCCGAAACTGGCTGGCCGACGTGTCGCCTGATGGTCGCAGCCTTGCCTTTGTAAGATCACTGGCTACCGATGGAAGTAAAAATACCTTGATAATTAAAAACCTTTTAGATCAATCGGAAAAAGAAATCAGACCTCTTGGCAATGCAGACTGCTTCAGACCGATCTGGTTTCCTGACAGCTCTGGCATTGTTTTCCACGCTAATGTAAATCGCAGCAAGAAAATCTATGTGGCCGTTCTTGAACAGGAGCAGCAGGATTGAGTCAGGTTGATCTCATGATGTTGTTTTTCCTGCTGATGCCACTGGTGGCTTTCTACCAGGTTTTCAAAAAAAACTGGGTCGATGAAGAGCTGAAAAAGGCGGCAACCTGGGGTCTGGTAAGCGGAGTATTCTGCATTACACTTACTAGAATTGTTTATTATCCGGTCGAATGGTTTCTTGGCGGAGACCTTCGTTCATTCATCACTGCCCCGCGTGAATGGTGGATAACTCTTTTGGCAAATGTCTGCATCATCGGACTGATCGAGGAAGCGATAAAGGCTTCTGGTGGGATTATAGTCGCTCATCTTACCCGTTTCAATAAAAGGCCGACAATTGTTTTCATGGCGTTTTCCGGCTGTGCCTTGAGTTTTTCACTTCTTGAAAACATTCAATATTATGCTATTTTTGGCTCATATGTAGTTTTGCCAAGAATGATTATAAGCTCGGCCGCCCACCTTTATTTCAGCTGTATGTGTGCTGCGATGGCAGCAAATGCTATCAATCGACCACGATCAGATTCTACGGTAGCTTTGCGAATTCTGCTGGCAATAATTGCTGCAGCGGTTTTTCATGGCCTTTTTGATTTTGTGGTTTTTAAATTGAACCTTCAAATGCTCAGCGGAGTTATTATTGCCTTTGTTTCTCTTTTTATACTTGGAATTCATGAATCATGGATTTCGGTGCTGAAAATAGATAACCAGCCCCGCGAAGGGTTGATGATCTGCTCAGGCTGCGGAGCGTTCTCTATTGGAAGAGCAAGATTTTGTAACTTTTGTGGTTCTCGTATTGTTTTAAGTCGTCGTGATTTTACCATCAAATTGGCTGATTAATAGAGGAAATGCAAATGAGTTCAAACAAATGTTTAAAAAATGGCCTGGTTCTTATGGTGTTCTTTTTCCTGTTTTCTGTCGGAATTGCCGGGGCAGCTGAAATCTGGCAATATTACCGGATCAATGCTCAGTACCGAGGCACGGTTAAGAAAAGCTTTTCGAATATCGGCTGCTCTTTGGCTTATTTCAAAGACATTGCCCCAAATCAAAGTCAGGTTATTGCCCACGTATGCGTTGAAACACCTGAAAAGAAAAAAGATATTTTTGCTTTCAGAACCAACATTACTATTGACCATAATCCGACCAATATGGTTGTAAAAGCAAAGCAATACGATGAATATGAAGGTGTGGAAAACGATCGTCGTGAAGAAGTAAAACAGCTGGTTTGTCTCTGGGATATGGTGCGTCGAAATCTGGCCGACCCCACAAAGCTCAATGGTGATGTAACAGTCGCAGGCAGAAGCATAAATCTTAAAATGAAAGAAAAGCGAAAAAGCTTTGAACTTACCTGTTCATCAAATGATAAGGAAAAATTTTCCGGCAAATTTTTCCTTGAAAGAGGCAAAGATGGCCAGATTAATATTAATAAATTCAGATTTCGCAGCGGCCGGGTATCGGTATCACTGGTTCAGGATACAGGAGATGCAGTTTCGAAAGACTTTAGAACCCGTCAGCCCTATGCTAAATTTGTTTTCGATAACAAATGATTTTTTCAAAAGCGCTGATAAGATAAAAAACCGCCCTGAAGCAAATTCTTTTGTTTCAGGGCGGTTTGCTTCAGGCAAAGTCTAGAATGAAAGATTGTCTTCGCGGGTCCAGCCGGTTTTCTTGCCTTCATTAAAACTTATTTCAAACCAGAGCCATTTCTCTTCCCGCTGAACTTTGTTTATTTTAACCACCACACCCTTGGGAAGTTTTGCTACTCGGCTATGTTTCGGCCCAGGACCAGATCTGATATTGGCAAAGGGATCAGCAGAAATTTTTGCCTGCTCAGGTAATTTTTCGCCCTCTGCGAATGATTTTACTGTTTCCGCAACTGGTGCTTCTTTGGCGACCGCAACCATAACCTTGCCGGCCTTGAGAATTTCTTCTGCAGATGTCTTGCTTATCTGCTTTGCATCTAATTTTTCAATATCACCGGTTTTTTCCACCAGAGTTGAGACCACCTCTGCCGGGCCTTGCACCAAAAGATCGTCGCGAACCCAGCCCAGCTGACGATTAAAATCCCATTTGATTTTTGTCCATCCATTCTTTTTCTCAACTACTGTTCCTCTGGTTCCCCTGGCAACTTTGAACATCAACTTTGTTGAGATGTCGGGGCCAATTCTGACATTTATGCCATTGCCGGAAGCATAGGCAAACCATTTGGGCCCATCGGGAGAAAAGCCGCTCTTGTCAGCTTCAACCGGTTTGGACTTAAGGGTAAGGGCGGCATCTGAAGACGCATTATTTTGCTCTTCCGGCTGTAATAATGAATCTTTGGTTACGGGGGAAATCTCGGGAACGGGAACGTTGGCCGAATCCTGGACAGAGTCTGAGCTATAAAGAATCTGCACTGAGGATGTGGCAGTGGCGCTGCTGTTGGCAGCTGTTTCTGTGCCAGATTCAATGAGTTTAAACATCTGTTTGCCCATAAAAACGCCCAGAGCGATTACTGAGAGCATAATTACTAAGATCGAGATTATTTTTGCCTTTTTCAAATCCTGTCCCCCAATTTATTTTTTCCAAGTGTAGTACGATAAAAATCTGGTGTCAATAGTAGAATCTGTTAAAATACCAGCAAATGAATTTTGAACATATAAGGGATTCCAGAACAAGAGTGGTTTTCGGGGCGCTGGCTATCGTAATCGTCAGTGCAGTTTTTCTTTTCTGGGGTTCCGAAAAAATTGATCCACAATCAACTTTTGATTCTGCCTTCTATCACCTCATGGTTGATCAGATTGAAAAGGGCGAGGGCTTCACCGAGCCAATAATCTGGAATTTCCTCAATGATTACAAAACCATCGATCATCCAATGGATTATTGGATGCCCGGAGGAATAATCATGTATGCTCTTGCGAGAAAAACCTTTGGCATTCAAGGTGAAATTGCATTGAACATTGCAATCTGGTCTTTTCTTGCCGGGTTGATTTTCTATCGGGTTTTTCTTCTGACCAACTGCTTTTTGTCTTCATTTTTTGCAGGCTTGACCTTCGTTTTTTCGGGGCGCAACGCCTTTTTTCTTCTAACTACAGATAACATCGCTTTTTACGCAGCATTGGGTTTCTTATTTTTTGCCTCGATTGTCAGGGAAGACAGATTTTTCTGGTTGAATCCAGTAATCGCTGGATTAGCGGTGCTGACACGCATCGAAGGAATCCTTATCGCCGTTTTTTCTCTTGTTTATTCTGGCTGGCGCTTTCGCCGGGTTAGACCCATAATTTTGACCGTTTTGTTGATTGTTCTTACGGTGCTGCCCTGGGTAATTCGCAACCAGATCATTCTGGGAAAACCCTGGACTTCTAATTCAAGAGCTCTCATGCTGACCGATTATTCTGATTTGTTTTGCCCCGAATTTTCAGGCAACCTTGAGACCTTTCTGGCTCAGGGTTGGCAAAAAATTACCCTGCAGAGAGTTAGAGGGTTATGGTTGGCTCTTTTAAATTTAATCGCCATTCCAGGCGTTTTTATTGTTTTTTACCCCTATTGGCGCCGAGCTCTCGTAACCGTATGGAAGCGGGAAGGAATGCTTTTTGTCTTGCTGCTGTGGATATTTGTTCTATTTTGCGGGCTTATCATTCCTTTTCAGTGCGAAAAAGGAACTGCTCTGCACATCAGCGCATTTTTCATTCCCGGATTTTCTATGCTCAACGGGCTGGGATTGCTTGTTTTAAAAACTTTGAAAAGCAATCGAAGCGCTTTTTTTATCGCGTTCATCGTTCTTATCTGGCAGATGTTTTTGTCCTGCAACAGCATCGTTAATATCAGCCGTTTTCAAAATGGAATCAATGCTCCATACCGGGAATTGAAAAGCTTATTCACAAATTTTAAAGACGAAAAAGTTGTCTCAAATGATCCAATTAGAGTTTTGCATGAAACAGGCCTCAAGGGGGTAATGTGGTCGGCAAAAACTGTTTTCAGGCCTGAAAAAATTGCTGAAACCTATGATTGTTGCCTGATCATACAGGACAGTCGACCCGGTTACAGACCAAACAGTGAGCCTCTTGGCTTTGAAAAAATAGCCTCTCACTCTGATCTTGTAGTCTGGAAAAAAAAAGATAACTGAGTTCTCATGGCGGTTAAGCCTTGATGACTCAGGAGCCGCTCATATTATCGCTGACTTTCTGTATTTCACCAGAAATGTTTTTATAAAAAGAATCTTCGATTGTGCCTGATATGTTAACCATCGCTACAATGCATACCAGCGCTATAAGGGCGATAATCAAAGAGTATTCAACTAAGCCTTGCCCTTTTCTTCTGTTAGAAACTCTCATCTGGTAACTCCTTGTGAACTGAACTTTTTAAATGCCGCTAAAGCAAGAGGCGAGCCGTAAGGCTCGCTCTCACTTACGCAGTTAGAACAAAATCAGCTGCCAGTTGCGGCGGCTTTAGAAAGTTCACCACTGATGTTGCCGAAGATTGAGCTGATCTGAGTGCCTGAGGCGGTAAGAGCAGCAATAGCTACAACAGCGATGAGGCCGATGATGAGTGCGTATTCTACCAGGCCCTGTCCTTCTTCTTCCCGTACAAATCTGCGAATGAGTTCCATAAAAGTCCTCCTGAGTAATTTGGGCTTTCGCCACTTTGACATTGTCGCAAATACGGTGCCAAAATGCAAACATTTCCTGCTGAAAATTTTAGTTTTGCCAAAGCTATTTGCTGATCAGGGTTTTGCAATAATCAGGAATATTTGAAAGGAATCGGATCGGGTAAAAAAGCCCCAAAACAGAGGTAATTTTACCTCGTTTATGGCTTAAAGGGTACAGCTGTTCGATTTATGCCCCAGCTGTCCTCGGTGTTTGGGTAGGGCTGGCGCAGTCGGTAATCGTATTCGTCGCCATTCAAATCCTTCATCAGAAGCACTTCGACACTGGTGCTGTCTGAGGTCGGTTCGCAGCCAATATAGTCTTTGCCTGATTCAAAGCCATAAATATTGTTTGGACCAAAAATCGGCAGAGGAATAAGTCCGCTGAGATGTTCCATACCAGCTTTTCCAACCGAGAAAACGCTCTTTTTAGCCATAAGAAGGTTCTTTCTGATAATCGGGTTTCCCTGATTCATCTGAATACAATAGGGCACATCGAAAGTGTTGTACTCAATTGTCGGGCTTTGCGACGAAAATTTCATTGCCCAGCCGTTGGGTGCCGCAAAAAGGTTGTTGGTTATCATAATTACACCTCCGGCCTCATTGGAAAGAAGACCAGCGCTGGTAAATTCGAGAAAATTGCAGCCCGAAATGGTCAGACCATCATTGTTAGTTGAATTGACACAGATCGAAGGGTGATAAAAAGTGCTGTTGGAGAGAGTTAGATTCTTGTTTCCGTTTAATACCACAGCATTGCTGCATTTTCTGACTTCTATTCCGTCAATCGTCAAAGAATCGCTCTCGCTTGCTTCAACTGCCAGTTGCGAGTTCATTATTTTTATCTGTGAGAAAATGCCGTTCGAATTTTTAAAACTCAAAGCCTTGATTGAATCAGAAATTTGGACGTTCACCAATGTGTTTGCAGGATTTTCAGTATTTTCAAATTTTAGCCCGTTCCAGGCATTGTTTGAAGGATTAACTGCCGCAGCAGCAAAAACAACCGGCAGCTGATTTCCTGCCGAGGCTACCAGGGCTCCGGAAACTATGAAATCGATGCGGTCCGGATCATTGCGGCGATAGGCATCGGAATCTGCCATCAGAACCTCTACTCCGGCGTCGATGTTCAATCTGCCTGTTTCGAGAATATTTATGTCGCCGGTAATAAGATATGGACTGTTGACCCTTGTCCAGGTGATGGTCGTTGAAATGTCGCCTGGAACAACAATGTCTGTAATATTGTTGTAGCCGCTTTCATTATTGGCCTGATCTACTGAGGTAACCCGATAGAAATACTTTTTGCCGGGTACAACCGAAACGTCAGTATATCTCTCCTGACCTTTGGCCACGAGAATGTTGCTGATCTCTGTAAAAGCGGAGTTGATATTCTCAGCCCGGTAGACCCGATAACCTTTCAGGTCGGTTTCAGAAACTGGTGCCCAGAATATGGTCGCCAGATTAGGACTGGAGTTAATGGCAGCCTGCACGTTGTTCGGAGCTGCTGGAGCGGTTTTATCTTCAAGAGTATTGGTTGTGGTAAAAGTGCCTCGGTCAGATGTTTCTGCATCGCGACCCTGTCTGGATGAGACAATTTTGAAAAAATACTGTTTTTGCGAGCTTAAACCGGTAATTTTTAAAGAATGGGTGGTGGCATATTCACCAGATGGCTCTCTGACTGTTCTTCCAAGGCTTTCTGTTTCACCGTATTCGATCAGGCCGTTAGTGTAGTCTGTGGTTTTCCAGGTAATCAAGGCGTGGGTGGCAGAAGTTTCGGCTACTTTTATTTCAGAATAGTCGAAGCTTTTGGCTTCAATCTTTTGATCGGTTGCGGTAGATGTCTGTCCTGAATATATGGTCACAGAAAACTGCATGGTTCGGTAACCGAAGGCTTCAACCTGGAAAACCTGCTCTCCAAAGCCTATGCCATCAATGTAATAAGCGCCGTTTTCGTCGGTGAGACACCAGCGTGTATTGTCGTAAGCCCATGTTACCAGAGCACTTTCAACCGGTTTCCCGGAAATATTCAAAATTTTTCCGCTGACTGACCCTTCCCGGGGCGTAACGCTTGCCCCTGAACATCCGGTGAATGTGGCCATAATAATGATCGCCAAGACCATAATGACGGCGACTCGCAGATCGATAGACGGTGCAGAATGGCTTTCAGCGGGTTTATTCATGTTTATAACCTTGAAAATGATTCTTTTGCAAATTTCGCAATCTGGGTGTTTTTGGGAGCATTGTCAAGGGCTTTCTGATAACAGGCTTTAGCTTCTTTGAGAAGCCTTTTGGCTTCATAAGCCTGACCCAGGTTAAAGCAGGCGTAAGGATCATTGGGAGACAGATTGACCACCCTAACCAGCGCATCGATTGCCAGATCGTAGAAATGGCTGTCGAGATATGCCACGCCAAGATTATAGAGGGCATAGGTATCTTCCGGGTTAATTTCGATAGCACGTTGCAGTGATGAAATTGCTTCATCGAGTTGCCCCTGCTCATAAAATGAAATTCCCAGATGAGAATGGGAATAAGCATCGTCTGAATCGAGTTCTATGGCATGTGAAAAAGCTCTGATTGCCTGGGGCAGGCGACCCGAATTCTTGTAAAGAACGCCGAGGCTGTATTGTGAGAAGGCGTCATCAGGGTTCAATTCAATTGCCCGTTTGAAAGAATCTTCGGCTTTTTCTCCCTCACCCATGGCGCGGTAGATTGTTCCGAGGAGGTAATGGGTGTAAAACTTCTGATCATCTATTCGAATTGCCATCATCACGCAATTCAGCGCATTCTCGAGCTGGTTCAGGCTTTTGTAAACAGCACCGAGAATTGAAAGAACGGCAGGATTATCTTCCTGGTATTTGAGCAAGTCTTCAAAGGCTTCTTTGGCTTCTTCCATCATGCCGTTGTTCTTGAAAATGAGGCCAAGCAGATATCGGCTTTCAACATCGGTCGGATTGAGTCTGATTGTTCGCTTGATTGCGCTGATTGCCTCTTCAAGACGACCCTGATTGAGATATGCTTTGCCAAGATGGAAAAATGCTTCCTGAAAATCGGGGTCGAGCTCGATGGTTTTATGCCATGATTGAATTGCCTGATCAGCTTTTCCAACGCTTTTATAAGCAATGCCGAGCTGCAGATGAGCATGGGAAAATTCCGGGTCCAGGGCAATGGCTTTTTCCCACTCTCTAATTGCTTCGTCGAGCATGCCTTTTTCCCGGTATGCAAGTCCGAGGCGGTAATGGGCACCGGCATTTTCAGGATTAACGGTAACCGAACGTTTCCACCTGGTAAGGTTCTGATCGTCGATGCCCTTCATGCGATAGATTACTTCGAGGTTGTAATTGGCAAAAGTATCATAAGGGTTTAAGGCGATTACTTTGCGGTATTCAATAATTGCTTCGTCATACATTTCTTTGTTTTTGTAGGCAGAAGCAAGTTTGTAATGGGCATCAGGGTTGTTGGGATTTTGATTGATCTCGGCTTTGTAGCGCTCGATCAGCATATCCATTTCAGACCGACTTCTCAGCACTGGAGTTGGTGCTTTTGTTTCAGAAGTCTGCTTTTTTCGAAGTTCTGAGGCTTTTCGCCAGTGATAAACCGCCTGGTCGCACTGGCCTTTAACGTCGTATATTTCGCCAAGCACATCGTGGGCACGGCTTAGTTTCTGGTCAAGAAACAGTGCACGCTTCAGTTCTCCTGTGGCATCGTCGAGCATTCCCCGGTCTTTATAGGCCAGAGCAAGATTGAAGTGCAATTCGCCATCGTTCGGGTTCAGGTTGTTTTCCAGTTTGAATTGCTCGATTGCTTTCTGGGTTTCACCTTTTTTTCTTAGAACCTGGCCAATAAAGAAGTGCAGACGTGGGTAACGCGGGTCATTTTTAATTGCTTTTTTGAATTCTTGCAGCGCCGCATCATCCATGTTTTTCTTCAGAAATGCCTGGCCAAGGTACACCTGGGCTTCGGTCAGCATCGGATTAATGGATATAACCCTTTTGAAGGCTTCAATTGCTTCGTTAAAGTCGCCGCCGCAGAAATATGAAATTCCCAGATTAAGAAAAGAGAAGGCATTGTCAGGGTTAATTCTTATTGAATTCTGCAGATGCCTGATCGCCTCATCATAGTTTTCAAGATGAATGAAGCTGCGCCCGAGCTGGCAAAGGGCATAGGCATCCTGCGGGTTAAGCAGCACGGTTTTTTTGAATTCAACTATGGCTTTTCTCGCTTTGCCAATTTCAAGATAAACGGCACCCAGCGAAAAATGGGCATACGCGTAATCGCGGTTCAGATCAATGGCATTTTTCAAGCGAACGATTGATTCATCATAAAGCTTTTTCAGTCGGTAAATCAGGCCCAGCTGAAGGTGTGCAAAGGCATAATCCGGCTTAAGTGAAATTGCTTTCTTGAATCTGATAATAGCTTCATCATACATTCCCTTGAGTTTGTAAATAACACCAAGGTTTGCATATGGATATGCATAACTGTTATTAAACATGATGGCTTTTTTGAATTCAGTTATGGCTTCATTGAGCATGCCCTTATTGCGGTATGCCAGACCAATGAAATTGTGGGCATAGGCATCTTTAGGATTGATCGTTATTGCATCTTTGAATACATTGATGGCCCGATCGGTTTCACCAGACATTTCCAGCGCCCTGGCCAGCTGATAATATGCGAAGAAGTCGCGAGGGTTTGCTGCTATTCTTTTTTTGCAATCTTTAATTATTTGTTCGTATTTCTTTTCAACCATGCCTGCCTCCTGTGGTCAGGGAATCCATTCCAGTGTTCTGAATAGTTCAACCTGCTCATTTTTCATAAATTTGATCAGGTCGTCTTTCATCGCCGGATAAATTGGCTTTTCAGCGACTTCAGATGCATCAAAAAAGTCAAAGCCCTCAACCCGTTTATCTATGCCAGTTGCAATTCTGGAAAAATCGGCTTCGAGGCCTTCAAAAACCAGAAATTGTATATGTCTGCCTGCTTTTGAATCGAAACTTTCACGAACAAAAGCCAGGCGAAATATTTTTACCGGCAGATTCAGTTCTTCAATCAGCTCCCTTTGGGCCGCATCTAATGCTGATTCCATGGGGTCCTGACCGCCACCGGGCAACAACCAGTAAATCTTGTCTTTTTTCCGATGTCTCGCGAAGCAGACTTTGCCGTCGTTCCTTTTGAGGATAACGGTAATTCTTACCCGGATTTCCGGAGTTTTCTGGTTGTCTGAAACCTGTTTCACACCTTAAGTTATCGGCAGATGTGAAAGGTCAGCTGAATGTTTAATTTTTTTTGTAGGGATGGTTGCTTGAAACTTTTATGGCGCTCAGCAGAAAAAGCTCGTCGGCACGATTCGAATCGCGTTGTGAAATAAAAATTGCACGCTTTGGTGCAAGGTTGTGCGCCGCAGTGATCTTTTCAAGACCGTAAGTAACTCCGGTCTGGTTAAGGATGTTCAATGCCCGAAGCAAATCTGACGGCGTGGCAAACTGATAAAGGCGAAAACTTTCTTTAATATTTGCCTTCTGATAAACATATTCATTTTCAAGAAACAGTTTTTTCAACCCCGATTCGGTTTTCCAGTGAATCGATTCATTGGCGCTGGTTAGATAAAATCCATTATCTTCAAGGGCAGCAAGAAATTTGTCGGTGACCTTTTGCTTGTGCTCTTCGCTGAAATAAATCATCACATTACGACAGAAGATAATGTCAAATTTTCTTGGTGGCCAGGTATCGAGCAGATTCAGAGTCTCGAAGGAAACCATTTTCTGCAGATCATCTTTTATCCGGTAGCAATCTGACCCACAGCTGGTAAAATATCGCTTAAAAATGGATTTATCAATTTCTTTGAGCTCCTGCTTGCTGTAAACTCCGGTTCTTGCTCTCGAGATGGCATCAGAAGCTAGATCACTGCCAATCAGCGAGATATTCCAATCCTGGGGTTTTTCAAGATTTTCCAGCAGAGTTATCAGAATTGAAAAGGTTTCGGCCCCGATGGAACAACCGGCCGACCAGATTTTGATGCGATTATCGTGAGACTGGGCTGCCCTTTTTTTTATCTGGGGAAGAATATGGTGACTGAGAATGCGAAAATGAGCCGGGTGTCGGAAAAACCAGGTCTCATTGGTGGTTAGCGAATTAACCAGATCCTGGCGTAATCTTATATCTCTTTTTGACTGAATAATGATATCGCTGAGTCGTCGGCACGAAAATTCCTGCATTATCGGAGAAATGCGATTCTCGAGCTGATGGTATTTTTCTGGTGAAAAACTAAGGCCATATTCCTGTTTCAGGTAACAGCAGAATTCTTCAAGCTCATTGGGGCTGAAGCGCTTATGCATCATAATTCTTTCTAAATACCGTATTTTGTACTTCTTGGGAAAACTCTTCCGGAGATTATCTGCCAAGTAGGTCGCATGTGCCCTCTGATTTCATCTGCGCATCTGGGGCAGACAAGCCGCTCAGAGTTTTGATATTTCAGATAGGTATTTTTTTCAGGCTCAAATTCAACACTTTTGAGGCAAAGTGGGCATTTATCTTCCATGATTGGCTCCGGTGGCCAAATCTTAGCATAATCTGAACTTCAATTTCAAGCAGGGAAAAAGAAAGATGTGTTTTTAAAAATCTTCGAATTCTTTAGTTGATGCTATGGTGTCTTGCCATGAAATTATGCGGTAGCTGGCAATTTCATGCTTGCTGTTCGACGAAAGGCCGAAAATGGGAAGGGTTTCGTCGTAAAGTTTTTTTCTGGTAGGGGGGGCGTAATATCCGCCATCAAGTAACTGAACTCCGGTGCTGGTTTTTCTTAAATAAATTTCAGAACCAAAGACTCGGTGCACCATGTGCAGCATTCCTGAATGAATCAAGCCAACTTTACTGGAAACGCATTTGCCTGAGCGGCCGATTTCATTATAGATTTTTATATAATCGGGACCGGCATAAAATAAATTATTTCTTGCTCCGTGCGAAATAAACATGCCATTGGTTGTCATTTCAGGGTAATAAACGTAATCGCCGGCCTTATCTTTTACAACGTTTGGCTGAAATTTGGCATTGGGGTCGTTATCGGGAACCTTCATTTCGGTTCGAAGATCATTGAGCAGTCGATAAACCCCGTAATCATGACTTTGGGCTGCGGTACTGATTTCTCCATCAGATTCTGGATCGTATTTTTCAGCGTATTCCTTCCAGACTTTCCGGCAGGCTTCGTCAAAATCATTGAAGTTGAACTTCCCGTCCTTGTCGTTGAAAAGGTCTTTTAATTCTTCCTTCAAGGCGTTTTCAGAGCTTTCATCGATTTTGTAATCGTTGAAAAATTTGTCAAGGTCGGCTTCAAATTCCTCTTCAGTAGTTGCCGAAGCAACAATCTTGCCTGATTTGTTGTGTTCAAGAGTGTTGTCTCTGGCATTATCTTTATCAGAATCGATATATGAGGCCAATTTGTATTTCATGAATGGGTATAACTCGTTTTCAAAGCAGTCTACCGGGCTTCGGTAATCATAAATTATTCTTTTGTCAGCAATAACTTTTGCGGCAACATGGTTCTGGAAACCATTTGATTTGCAGTCATCGAGGAGTTTTGCGCGAACCTCTGGCCGATAATCGTTCGCAGTCAAAGCATTTTTGTTTGATTCATAATCCTGGGGCATCCCATAGAATTCGTCAATCTGGTTTTTGTCGCCACCCTGATTAAAATCGCCGGCCACAAAGACATTTTGTGGAGTAACAATATTGACACTTTTGGGTGGGTTGCCTTTGATAATTATATTGTCTTCAGCAAAAATTACCCCGTTGAAGTTTGCTGGTAAGGTAACATTGCCAGGTCTTATGTTATCGCCAAAATCAAGCAGAATCGATTTTACCGTTTTGTTGCCATTACCTGTCCAGCCGTCGGGAACCCGATAATTCTTGGCAAATTTGCTGTCAGCATAGTTTGCAGCAAAATATAACCCCTTGCCGGTCTGTTTGGCGTCTTCTCTGAACTGATAAATGGAATCGCCCTGAATTTCTATTGAGATACCATCGGCCTTGTCTTTGACCCATGGAGCTATCTGCTTTTCAATTTCAGGTTCGAATTGCGGGCGTGCGTTCTTCATTTCCTGTGGGTATTCACCGTATTTCTCCTTCTGCGGGCTTGAATACGAGCCATGCGAAGGAAAGGTAAAGTTTTTCGGCAGGACAATATTGGGTCCGGGCAGGCCGGGTTTATCTCTGAATTTAACTTTTATCGGGCTGAAGAAGAATATTCTTCCTGCGCCACTAATGATTGCATTCATATCGCTGAGTTCCTGGTTCGTGCCTGGAGACGTGCTGTTGTGTTGATCGGTTAGAATCCTGCCGATTTCAACGCCCTTATGGCCATAAAGATGACCGGTGGAAAAACTGTTGGTGTTTGACTCGCCTGGTTCGCCATATACGAGAGAAAGAACGTCGCCATCGTACATCAGAAATTCACGGGATGGATACCGGCGGTTGGCCACCACTTTGATCCTTTTGACCGTATCTTCGTAGCGACCGAGCGATTCAATCAAAATGTAGGCGAACTCTTCATTGATGTTCAGCGTTCGATCATCGTCTTTGTAAGGAATGTTGGCAACCCTAACCTTGAAGAATCCGTCGCCCAGTTTTCCCGAATAGGTGCCAGATGTGGCCGAATCAACGCTGAATCCATGCCCCGAATCGTTTTTCAGCAATGACTTGTAGTTCTTTTCAGCCAGCCATTTAAGCTCTTTATTCGTTTGATGAGTGGAAAAACCATATTTATAGTTGAGCTCGGCAAGCGCGATTTCAACTCCCGCTTCGGCTATTGCAAGAGCTTTGACCTTGCGGCTTGTTTGAATGGTTGTTTGAATTCTGAAGCTTGAAAAAGATTGAAGCCCCATAATTACCAGCATGAAGACAATTCCCATGCCGATGGCGGTGATAATGGCAGAGCCTTTTTTATTTTTTATGGTTCTTTTCATTCTGGGGGTGAGCCTCTTTCCATCACCGATATCAGAATATCATTTTCATAGTTCGAGAAGGTTTTTTCATTGCGATCTTTTCGTGCTATCTTAAGTCTAATGTATAAATTGCCAGATCTGGAAGAATCGGGGTCATCCAATCGATAAAAAATGCATTCACTGAGACCTTTGAGAACTTCATATTCATGAATTTCCGAATCGATCTGTTTTCGGCGGTTATCAAAGGGGGTCAGATGGCGCATGAGAACATAAGTGCTGTTTGGGTCGTCTTCGTCATCTTTCGTCACATAGTATTTAACCCTGGTCTGAGTATAATTGCAGGTTCCATCAGGAAGATCAGCCGGTTCTTTGGAAAAATCATAATTAATTTTGGTGAACATTAAAATGTTTTCGGGCGAAGATGTCTTGTGATTGGCTAATTCTGCCGCTTTCAGGGTGGGGGGGCAGTGCTCGTCAATGTAGTTTGATTCTCGGACATCTTCGATCAGCTTTTGTATGTTTCGATCAACTTCTTCGTTGATTTGATGGCTTTCCATGATCTCTGTGGCATTTCTTTGACCAGCTGAGAAACTCTGATAAAGGGCGGTGAGCAGCATTGAAAGTATAATCATTGCTACCATCATCTCGATCAGATTAAATCCTCTTTTCATTTCAGTCGCGCCTCGAAATTGCTGTATTAATTCTAAGTTCGTGATCCCGACCATCTTTTCCCGTATATCTGATCGCGAACTTCATCAAATAGAGGATTGGCCTCTGGTCTGTGTCTGGAATTTCTTTGTTGAGAACCGGATCAATTTCAAGGTCTTCGATCAGGTATGTAATTCCGTTCAGGACATGCTTTTTATACTCATCCTGGTTTTTTACCCGCCATTCAAAGGTGGTTTTTTGAGTTGCGGCATCAGAAGAATAGCGATCAGCCTCAATCAGGTCGAATCTGAAAGCCCGCGCCATTTCCTGAACTTTCTGAGCTACAAAGGCGGCCTGAGAGTGGTCGCGGGTTGCCGTAACCGATTTGGTTTTGGTATTTATTACATTTAATGATGGAACAACGATCAAGGCCAGAAGTACAACCCCGATAATTATTTCGATCATCGACATGCCAATTTGTTTTTTCATATTAATCCGGATAAATTATGAATTCACGGCGTTTTTTAAGAAAATCAGCCAGGTCAGGCTGAAGCGAGGCATATAACTCCATAAGCGGCTGCCCATTTATAATGGCTTTGCGCACTTTGCTGCTGCCCAGCAGAGTGTCGAGGGCTTCTGCAGCAGAAGGATTCAGCAGTGGAATCCTTTCGGGATAAAGTTCCCATAGTGCTTTTAAAATGGCAGACCCAGTGAGAAACGGATCGTAGGTAATCCGGTCGGTTATAACGAGCTCAATTCCATTGATCTCTTTTTGCGAAAAAAGGCCATAATACGGACGAGTTGCAGCTTGCAGGAATCGGACTCCAGGAAGCTTATGTTTCTGCAATTTCTGAACCAGCATTTCACCATCTATCCATGGGGCCAATACATAATGAAATGGCCTTGTAGTGCCCACTCCGGTTGAAAAGACTCCCATTTCTCCTAAAAAACCCGTGGTGGCATAAAAAATTGGTGAATCTGCTTCTGGAATATGATCAGAAGGTGGAACCCAATGAAGGTTGGTGTCGCGGTATGACATTCCGCGGGAATATCCTTCCATGCCGACAACCGTAAGATTTGCGCCAAGCCCGAAAACTTTGTTGAAAAACAAAGCCGTCTCGCCAATAGTCATGCCGTAAATCAGGGGAATCGGATAAACCCCAAACCTGCTGCGGAATGGAACTTCAAGAACCGGTCCAGCAACGGTGCTGGCATTGATTGGATTAGGTCGGTCAAGAACTATTACCGGAATAGAGGCTTCTCTGGCAAGGTCTAGAAATTGAGCCAGCAGGGTCAGATAGTTGAAATATCTTATGCCTATGTCCTGAAAATCTACAACCAGAAGTTCGGTGTCTTGAAAACTGTCAGCTGCCGGTCGGTTTAGAGGATCGGTGAGCTCGATTACCCGGGCGTTGGTCAGGGCGTCAAGGCTTGTTTGACCATCGTTTGATGGAATCTTTTCGCGAAAATATGTTTCGCCGGTAAAAATTAATTTTACCTCGGCAGCCCTGGCCAGACGGTCGATGCAATGTTCAAGCTGGTTATCTACTGCAGATTTCGAGGTTAAAAGTGCGATTTTTTTCCCGCGAACCATTTCAGGATGCTGGCGGGCAAGAACTTCGAGCCCGATTTTCACCAGCGGTGCGGCGGCTTGAACCTGAGAGTAATTTGCTCCTGTTATCAGCAGGAAAAAAATAAAAACAGGAAAAAGCTGGTAAAATCTTTTTATCATGCTTTTATTGTAATAGAATATTCGTGTGTCTTCAACTAAATACGCAGGCAATCCTGCAGGAGCATGGGAATGTATAGAGAACCACTTGTTGCCGGCCGGTTTTATGAGAGCAACCGAGAAGGGCTTAAACAGCAGATTGAGCAATGTTTTCAACACCCTCTGGGTATAGGAAACAAAGATTTGCAGGCTAATGGCAGGCTGATTGCTATGATATCGCCACACGCTGGTTACATGTTCAGTGGTCCGCCGGCATCACATGGATTTGCCAGGCTCAAACTCGAGCAGCCTCTTCCAGAAAGGGTCGTTTTATTAGGACCAAAACACACTCAGTTTGGTGCAGGATTTTCAATCAGCAACGCAGAAAGCTGGCAGACTCCACTCGGTTTGGTTAAGGTTGACCAGGATTTTGCCCGTAATCTGGCTGATGCTGTGCCTGATCTGCGTTTAGACGATGCTGCCCATCGGTTTGAACATTCAATCGAAGTTCAGTTGCCATTTCTGCAGCATATTTATCAGGAAAAGCCGTTAAAGATTGTGCCGGTTGCATTGGGCTATACATCTTTCGGTATTTTGAAAAATCTGGTTGAGAAAACAAAAGAATTTTTCGATGAAGTTGATGACCTGGAAAAAAACCTGATAATTGTTAGTTCTGATTTTTCTCACGACACTCCACGTGAAGAGGCCTATCGGCTTGACAGTGAGGTTATAGATCGAATTCTGGCGCTCGATGCCAAAGGATTTTTTGATCTGGTCGATTTGGAGAACCGTAGTGTTTGCGGTCTTATGCCAATAGCCGCGCTGCTTTTACTGATCGAAGATTTATCGGTTAAGGCAGTCAGGCTTGCTTACTCGACTTCGATGGATATAATGCGCCATGAGCGTGGGGTTGGTTATGCATCGATCATTTTCGAGGAAGCTGAATGACTCCTTTTGAAATCGGCATTCTTGCGGGAATAATGTGGGCGTTTGCTCTGGTGGTCTGGACCCTGGCGGAGATCACCGGCGGAGAGCCCAGCCCATGGTTGCTTCTCATCGCCTACATTTATGAGGGATTCAATTTCACTCCGCGTGGCATCATGATTGGTGCGAGCTGGGCATTTGCCGATGGCTTTATATCCGGCTATGTGATCAGCTTTCTGATCGACTGGATATTTTTTTAAAACTGAAAACTTCCATAGACTTCAAGCTTGCGTTCGCGAAAATACTGGTTTATTCGATCACCAATCGAAGCATAAATTCTGCCGCCAGTGAAATTGTAGCTCAAATGAAGCAGACCACCCATGCCAATATCTTCAACCTGATCATCAAGGCCAAATTTATAAGTGTTTCCAATCAGGCTGGTATCGAACCCCCACCACCAGTTTGCTCCCACTGACCTTTCCCAGCCGAGCGTCAGTTCGCCGGCTTTGTAATCCGACGGAGCCCAGTAATATAGCAGGTTCCCTGCGTCATCGAACTGGTCGTTGTATGTCATCTGGGTTAGTTTAAGGTTCAGTGAAAGAAAAGGTGCGCCCTGCCGGTAGATGAAATGCATCATTTCTGCATCATACTGGCGGCGGGTATTGCCGTCTGAAAGATCGGTTGCGGTTATAGTCTGGGTGACTCTCGTTCGTGGATGAAGGTCACCATAAAGGCTTATGCTGCCGGCTGTTTCTGCCAGCTGGTTTTTAACCGTCTGAAGATTTTCTTTAAAGGTCTGTCGGCTGGTTCTCAGGCTGATATGAAGGTTTTTGGTCCCGGTGATAATCTGTCCATGATAGCCACCAATGCTGTCTTTTCCTGAAAACATTTCCGGGGCATACCCAAGAGAAACAATGGTGTTATCATCAGAATGGTATTCAAATGTTGATGAAAATACCTGACTGTCGATTTGTTCGCCGTTGTCTTCGTGTACCCAGCTTTCGTAGCGATACTTTCCAATCAATTTTTGGTAGGTATATGAGGGGAAATACCCGTCAATAGATGCTATAGTCTCTGATATCCCCCGGTCGTCTTCTCGAACAGCCAAGCCCAGCTGTGCATTGCTTTTTAACGGGTTATAAAGATCTCGAAGTTGATAATCAAGGCTTTCTGAGATGGTTTCCAGCGGGTAAATTTTCTTGATAACTTCGTGCGCCTGGTTAAATTCGCCTTTATGATAATGGGTCATTACCAGCCCCTGGTTTGCAATTCGATTTCCAGGATCAATCTTTAGAGCCATTTCATAAAAACGCTGTGCTTCTATTAATTTCCCTTGTGATAGTCTTAATTCCGCCAGCTCAATATACGCGTCTAGCTTGGATGGCTCTCTGGTCAGCTTTTCAATAGCCAGATCCCGCTCAATCGACTGTAGATCGCGAAGTTCGCGACTCAGCATACTTGGGCTGTCTTTTTCGGGAATGATGAGATCGAACGGCTGGGCATAAGCCGCTGTTCCCAATGAAATCAAGAATATTGCCGCAATGATTATCCGGTGCATTCATAATTCTTATCGACTTCGGCAAGCAAAACTTTGACAAAGAAAAAGAGCCAACCCATTGGGCTGGCTCTTTTTGAGATTAAAAATTATTCAGATTTGCGTTCGCCTTCTTCGGCTGCGCCTTTCTGCTTCATTTCCTTGATTCTTTCTTCTATTTTCTTTTTGATTTCATCAAGCTTGGCTTTAGGAACGCTGAGGTTGATGGCAACAGTTGTATTGTTGGCAGTCAGTTTGATCATGTTGAGAACTTCTGCTGCTTCGGGAGCCTGGCCGGCAAACATCTTGAGCATTGCGAGGAAACCGTTGAGTGAAGTCATAACGGTTTCAACGTTTTCTTTTTTGTCAACTTCGCCATTGAAGTTGAAATCAATGTTTTCGCCATGATTGAAAGAGAAGAAAAAGTAGTTGAGGGCGGCCAGGGGGGCTGCCTGGGGGTTGGCTTTGACTTTTTCTTTCAGGTCGGCTGGAATGAGACCAGCGCCACTTACAGTTGTCTTAAGATCCACTTTTTGCAGGATGTCGAAAAATTCTTTTTTGGATTCGACGCTTTTGCCTTTGCCAGCTTTGACGTCTTTAACCTTCATAACGCCTTCTTCGGCGCCTACGACCGCTGTGGCGTCATCAATGAACAGGCCATAGCCATCTTTTTTGTTCTTCGGCACAACCGCATCAAAGCCGTCGATTTTAGTAATTTCCACTTCGGCTTTGGCTTTTTCGTCTTTGGTAATTGCTTCAAGAATTTTGGCTGCTTCAAATTTGCCATCCAGAACAGCACCGGCCATCTGACTGGGCTTCTTAGGGTCAATTGAGCCTGATGAGAAAACCATTATCTGATTAAGGTTTTCCATGGGATTAAAGCCGGTATTTTTTACGAATTCATCAAAAGCGGCTTTCTGTTCGGGTGATTTTTCAAGATTTTCCAGCAAAGCTTTTTTTGCTTCGGGGCTGGTCAGAATTTTGTTAACATTAACCTGAATGACAAAATCTGCTTCCTGTGGAATAAGTTTTAAAAGGTCGCCAGCGAATGCTGATGTGCTGACAAAAGCCACTAATAACGCGGTTACAAGCCAAAGCTTTCTGATCATATAGAAGAAACTCCTCAAATTGTTTGTTTGCAGATTCCTTTGATGGAAATCTGTCTGGCAATATAGCCCCTCGTAAACATAAAAGTCAAGGCAATAAAAAAGTATGCGTATCGCTTGCCTGGCGATGGCTTGAAACATCATTGAGAGTATGCTAGCATGGCGCTAATTTACAGCAGAGGGTAACCGATGGAAGTTAAACAGATTAAAAGGCTTTATGAAGCCATGGAAGCCAATGGCTACACAACTCTCGAACTAGAAATGGGAAAAAACGAATCTTTAAAGTTGAAACTCGATAGTTCTTGCTCCCAGACTGTTGAAGAGAAAATTGAATCCCAGGAAGGCGATAATATTAAATCTACCCAGATCGAGATCAGATCCGATAAAGTCGGGGTTTTCTCTTTTGCTGAAAAAGTTTTGAAAGTAGGCGATCAGATTAATAAGGGTGAAATCCTGGGAACGGTTAAAGGAATAAGTTTTCAGGATCGAATCAAATGTTCAGCCAGCGGAAAAATCTCGGCGGTGCCGGTTAAAAATGGCGAAGTCGTCGATTATGGTAAGCTGTTGCTGCTTGTTGAGATTGATTGAATCAGAAAAAGTATAAGTGCGGGCAAAAATCCAAATCTGGAGAAACAGATGTTTTCAAAAATCCTAGTTGCTAATCGCGGCGAAATCGCGGTCAGAATAATAAGAACATGTAAGCGCATGGGAATTGCAACCGTGGCCGTTTATTCAGAAGCCGACCAGGATGCGCTTCATGTGAAAATGGCTGATGAAGCTTACTGCATCGGGCCAGCCAGACCGGATCTTTCCTATCTCAATATTCCCAATCTTCTATCGGTTGCTCACGCGACCAATTGTGAGGCTATCCACCCGGGTTATGGATTTCTTTCGGAAAATCCCAACTTCGCTGAAGTTGCCGAAAAATGCGGTTTTGTCTTTATCGGCCCGGAGCATCGTGCAATTGAAAGAATGGGGCAAAAATCAGTTGCTCGTGAATTAATGATCAAATCTGGCGTGCCTGTCATGCCTGGCTCTCAGAGCAGCATCGAAACCGTCGAAGAAGGTTTGAAAATCGCCCGCGATATCGGTTTCCCGGTATTGATCAAGGCAACATCAGGTGGCGGTGGCAAAGGCATGCGTCTTGTCGAAAAGGAAGAAGACTTTGCTCTCCTCTGCGAAATGGCCCATGGAGAAGCCCTGGCATCGTTCGGCGACAAGCGGGTTTATGTTGAAAAATACATGCGCAATCCACGCCATGTTGAAGTTCAGATTATTGCTGACAATTTCGGAAAAGTCGTCGCCCTTGGTGAAAGAGAATGTTCGATTCAGCGCCGGCATCAGAAGCTGATTGAAGAGTCCCCTTCGCCGGCAGTAACTCCGGAAATACGTCGCAAAATGGCTGATACTGCCATCAAGGCTGCAAAAGCGATCAATTACCGCAATGCCGGAACTATCGAATTTCTACTCGACAGCGAGGGCAACTTCTTCTTTATGGAAATGAATACTCGATTGCAGGTTGAACACCCGGTTACCGAAATGGTTTGTAATTCTGACCTGGTTGAATTGCAGCTAAGAGTGTCATCTGGTGAGCCTTTGCCGATCGAGGAAGAACTTGTTCAACCTTGTGGCTGGGCAGTAGAATGCCGCATAAATGCTGAAGATCCGGCAATGTCGTTTATCCCATGCCCGGGAAAAATTCACAAATACCTTGTCCCGGGCGGCCCATGGGTAAGAGTTGACTCTGCAGCCTATGAAAATTATGTGGTAAGCTCGAATTATGATTCGATGGTGGCCAAACTCATTGCTTGGGGTCGAACCCGCAATGAAGCTCTTGACCGTATGACAGCTGCTTTGAAGGAATATGATATTCAGGGTATTGAAACCACAATTCCTTTCCATCTTCATGTCTTGAAGCACCCTGATTTTCGTTCAGGAAATTTCTCAACCAGTTTTGTTGACAAGCATTATGAACAATTCATCAGGGAATTGAAAGAAAGCAGTACTGAAGAAAAAGAACAGTTGGCGGCGATCTGATAAAATGAATCTTTTTAAGCCAGAAATACCTTTCCCGGCAAGGGTTCTGAGCGTAAATGACCTGACCATGCACCTCAAGGGTATCCTCGAAAGGGATACCCTGCTTAATTCTACCTGGATACAGGGAGAAATTTCGAATCTGGTCAAGGCTTCATCGGGGCATTGTTATTTCACTCTCAAAGATGATAAAGCGATAATCAAAGCTGCGCTTTGGGCTGGCAATCGTCGGCGGATCACCCATGATTTCAAAAATGGCGATCTGGTGATTATTTATGGCAACATATCTGTTTACCCCCCCCGGGGAGAATACCAGATAGTGGTTACCGACCTTCGACCCGCCGGTATTGGAGCCCTTTATGAGGCTTTTGAAAAACTTAAGAAAAAGCTTCAGGCCGAGGGATTGTTTGAACCAGAGAGAAAATTGCCTTTGCCATTTATTCCAAAAGGCGTTGGGGTGGTTTCTTCGCCAACTGGTGCAGTTATTAAAGATATTTTCAGGGTCATCAGACGCAGATTTGCAAACATGCCCATATACCTTGTGCCGGCGCGAGTTCAGGGCGATGGTGCCGTTGCCGAAATCGTGGCGGGAATCAAGCGCCTCAACCATGATCCTCGGGTAGATGTAATTATCATTGCTCGAGGTGGTGGCAGTCTCGAGGATCTCTGGTGTTTCAATGAAGAAATTGTTGCCAGAGCGATCAGCGCTTCTAACAAGCCAATCGTTTCAGCGGTCGGGCATGAAACCGACACGACAATTGCCGACCTGGTGGCTGATCGACGGGCAGCGACCCCATCGGTAGCAGGTGAACTGGTGGTGCCGGTTAAGACAGAACTTCTGCAGAATGCAAAAAGGCAGTTAACCAGGCTCAACACTCTCATGAAAATGCGGCTTGCTATGGCTCGCCAGCGATTTCGCCGAGCCGCCGACTGTCGGTTTCTCATAAATCCCTCTCTCTTCGTCGCAGAGCGCAGGATCAAAGTAATGAACACCGGCCGGGAACTTGATTCGCTGGCTCGTCTTTTCATCGGCAAAGCCCGGCATCGCTATGCGCTTCTGGCTGCTGCAGTTGCAGCCCTTAACCCGTTTCTGCTTCTTCGCCGTGGCTACCTGGTGGCATCTGATTCAGATGGAAAAATGGTCACTTCGATTGAACAGCTGCGTCTTAAGCAAAAATTGCATCTACAGTTCGTTGATGGAAGGGCTGAGGTAAAAATTGAGCAGATAACAAAGGAGGCTTTCGATGCCTAAAATCAAAAAAGATGAAATAAATGAGCTGCTTGAGCTTAAACCAGATGATGTAGCCAATTTGACTTATGAAGAATCGATGGAATTGCTTGAGCGGGTTGTGGCAGCGCTTGAACAGGATGGGACACCGTTGCAGATGGGCGGTCGCCTCTATGAACTGGGAACCATGCTGGCCAGAAAATGTGGTCAGATTCTTGATCAGACTGAAGAGAAAATGATGCAGCTGCTTGGTACTGTTGAAAATCCATCTGAAGAGCCCTTTGACCCGGAAAAGGATGGCCGCTGAAATAATCTGATTTGCAGTCTCATGAATAAAATCATGGCGAGATTGAAATTTTAAAAAAAATAATGGTTTAAATGATTAATTGAAAAGTTTGCAGTCTGTTTTTTGTTTGCTTGCACAATTGGCTGTTTTTATTTATTCTCGAAAGAATTGAATCTGGAGAATTGAAATGCCAAATCGCTCTGTAGTCACAGCTCTGATTGTCGCCGGAGGGCTTGGAACCCGCATGAATTCAAGCGTTCCAAAGCAGTTCCTGCCGTTGAAGGGAAAGCCGGTAGTGCAATGGAGTCTTGAATGTTTCAATAAAACCCATGTGGTAGACAATATAATTCTGGTTCTGCCTCCTGACTGGGTCGATGAAGGCCGTGATAAGCTCATCAGTTTTGACCCTGCCAGGCCATTCAAAATCGTGGCGGGAGGGGATCGCCGCCAGGATTCGGTAAAGGCCGGTATTGATGCTATTCCTAATGAAGAGGGATGGGTTATCATTCATGATGGTGCAAGGCCGGGAATAAGCCCAGAGCTGGTGGTAAATGCCATGGAAAGTGCGAAAAAGAACGGCAATGCCGTATGCGCCATTCCATCATGCGACACACTGGTCAAGGTGGTAAAGGGTAAAGTGACTGAAACCCTTGATCGAAGCCAGGTTTACCGGGTTCAGACTCCGCAGATTTTTCGTCTTTCAAAAATGCGGCAGGCTCTTGCAAATGCTGAGCGCAATAATATTACGGCTACTGATGACGCCAGTTTGGTTAGAGAAACCGGCGAAAAAATTTTTTTGGTTGATGGGTCTGAACTTAATGCAAAAATTACCCGCCCTGAAGATTTGAACATTCTGGAGGCGCTGCTGTAGCAGAAAAATATGAAGAAATCTCTAATGCTGTCGGCACCGGCAAAAATCAATATTGGTTTATGGGTCAAGCACAAGCGACAGGATGGCTACCACGAATTGGCAAGCATAATGCAGACAATCTCGCTATCAGATACTATCACATTGAAAGAAGTCAGTGAGCCCGGAATTCAGATTTTCTGCAACAATCCTGATGTGCCCCTGGATTCAACGAATCTGGTTCACCGCGCGGCGACGCTTTTTCTTGAAAAATTTTCAATCGAACCATATCTTGCAATCAATATTGACAAAAAAATACCGGTTGCGGCCGGTCTGGCCGGCGGAAGCACCGATGCCGCAGCTGTCTTTACTGGCCTGGCGCGCATGTATGATAAGGCGATCACAGTCAATGATCTGATGAACATGGCTTTGACTCATGGTTCAGATATCCCTTTCGTTTTGCACGGTGGTCTGGCTCTTGCCGAGGGCCGTGGTGAAAATCTGAAGTTTTTCGAACCGCCAAGACCGCCTTTAAGCGTTGTTGTAGCGGTTCCGGTCGGAGTAAAAGTATCAACCCGCTGGGCTTACGAGAATTATGTGCCCGGCAACAACAGCGCCAAAGGTGAGGCTTTTGCTCAGATACTTGAAGCTTATCGCCGTCGCGACCTGGACAATCTGCGGCGCTATGTTTTCAATGATCTTGAGTCGGTAACTCTGCATCGGCACCCGGAAGTAGAAAAAATCAAACAATTGCTTGATTCTACCGGAGAAGGGGTGGTTTTAATGTCAGGAAGCGGCCCTTCAGTTTTTGGTCTTTTTGTCGATCGCAAAGCGGCGATGCGTGCGGTTAAGAATCTTCACGGGCAGAAGGTAGATGTTTTCATCGAGCATATTAAAAGAAAAAATCAGTGATATGAAAAAAATTGCGCTGGCCGGGTCAACCGGTTCGATCGGGTGTAATACCCTTGAAATTATTCGTCAGAACCCTGAAAATTTAAGCCTGGTTTCTCTTTCTGCAGGAAACAACTGGCAGAAACTGGTTGAGCAGGCTGTTGAATTCAGACCCGAGTTTGTTGCAATTGCTGCTGAAGAGCATTTCGACAAGGTAAAAAGAGCTCTTTCTCATTTGAAAATTGAAGTGGCGGCCGGTTCAGAAGCGGTTTCTGCTGCAGCATCATGGCCTCAGGCCGACACCCTTGTTGCGGCAATTGTTGGAGCCGCCGGGCTTCGACCGGTTATGGCCGCGATCAGAGCCGGCAAGCACATTTGTCTGGCAAACAAAGAAACCCTTGTTGTAGCTGGGGATCTGGTTACCCGTGAAGTTGCGGCAGGGAAACTCCGGTTGATTCCGGTAGATAGCGAGCATTCAGCTATTTTTCAGGCAATCGGCGATGGGGCGGAATTCGTTGAAAAACTTATTATTACTGCTTCAGGTGGGCCTTTTCGCACCTATTCAAAAGACCAGATGCAGGGCATAACCGTCGATCAGGCTCTTAAGCATCCTAACTGGAACATGGGCGGGAAAATTACCATTGATTCTGCAACTCTTATGAATAAAGGCCTTGAGGTAATCGAAGCTCACTGGCTGTTTTCTGTTGGCTATGATGCAATTGAAGTTGTCGTCCATCCTCAGTCTATTATTCATAGCCTGGTGGAGTTCTGCGATGGTTCGGTTATTGCCCAGCTTGGCTGGCCTGATATGAAGCTGCCGATTCAATACGCGCTCAGCTGGCCAGAGCGCTGGGGCCGGGCGGTTAAATCGCTCGATCTGATCAAGGTTGGCGCAATGACTTTTGAAAAGCCGGATCTGGCAAGATTTCCATTGCTTGAGCTTGCCTATGCCTGCGGTCGTTGTGGAGGAATCATGCCGTGCATACTAAATGCCGCCAATGAAGTTGCTGTCAATGGCTTTCTTGCAAAACGAATAGGTTTTAACCAGATATCATCTACTGTTATTGATACGGTTGAGCGCTTTTCCAATGAAAAGGTTTATTCACTTGATCAACTTCTTGATGCTGACCGGCAGGCCAGAATCTATGCAAAAGAGATTCTTGAAGAGGCAAAATAATGGATATAAGGGTTGGAATGGGCCACGACATTCATGCACTGGTAGAAGGACGCGATCTTTGGCTGGGCGGTGAAAAAATTCCATTTGAAAAGGGCTTACTGGGACATTCTGACGCTGATGCTCTCTTACATGCAATAATGGATGCATTGCTGGGTGCTCTGGCTCTGGGCGATATCGGCCGCCTTTTTCCAGATTCTGATCCGGCATTCAAGGATATTTCTTCTGCTCACCTGACTTCTATTGTGGTCGACAAGATTTACAACGCGGGATATAAAATTTCTAATGTTGATTGCATTATTCATTGTGAAAAGCCTAGAATCAGCCCCCATCGCTATCGAATTACCGCAAAAATTGCTGAATTACTGAAAATAGCCCCTGATCGTGTTTCAGTTAAGGCTGGAACAAATGAAGGCTTCGATTCAGTGGGCCAGGAACGTTCTATCTGCTGTCAGGCAGTTGTTCTTCTTTTTAAGAATTAATCATATCGCAGCTATTGTTTTGCTGGTTGATTTTATGGTAATTTTAGACCAATGGCAAAGACAACGGACAAGAGGACTTCCAACCTTATAATTGCAGGCGGCTACTGCCTGGTTGCAATTATTATTCTTTTCAACTATCTCGGTCAGACGTCGCGGGCCAGGCTCGCAGTTTCTACCCCAGAGGGTGTAACTACAGCCCAGAGCGGTGATATACAAAATCTTCGAAAGCAACTCGAAGAAGAAAAAAAAGTTAATTCTGAATTGCGCAACATACTCAGGCAGATTCAGCAAAACGGTGTTGTTTCATCTGAATTTTCTCCCGCAGTGTCCTACCGAGGTTCCATAGAAGAGCTCTCCAAAAGCCTTCCAGATTTGAAAACCGAACTTCTCGAAAATGCTATTACTCCTCGGCCAAATCCGTTTAATCCGGTTAAAAACCCTTATGCTCCCTTTCGAAAAAAAGAAGATCCGGTAAAAGTGGTAACCACAAATTCAGGTTTTCCTTTTGCCAAGTCCCTGAAATGCGATCCGCGCTTGTCTTTTTTCATCAGCGGCGCAAATTCCGAATCGGAGTTTCACGGAAACTGAAAAAAGCTGTTTCTTTAAGGCAATTTTTATTTCAGTAAATCATTATGGTAGTCTTCAAGGTGTCAGACTACAAATCCAGAAAATTTTGAAAGCTGGTAAGAACTTTCTCGCGGCATGCCGATATTGTTCACAGAGACTAAAAAGACACCTAAGGAGATTTCAAAAAATGAGGCAAACAGTTAGAGCTGCAGGAATTCTTTCTTTGTTTCTGCTGAACCTGTCTAATCTATCTGCAGAGCCGGTTCTTCGCGGCTTTTTTGTTGAAAAGCTTCCGAAACAGGCAACTACTGCTAAACTGGCACCCGGTAAAGGTCTGGTTCTTGCCCACGTGTTTAATTCGACCAATGAGGCAATTAAAGGCGGCAAATATGAGGTTGGAATCGAAATCGACAACGCCGGCAAAACCACGAAATTTGCTTTGAAACCACATGATTCAATTGTTGCCGGGTCAATAAAAACCTTTCGCATGGCTGTTCCGATCAGCGAAGACGTAAAAAGCCGTGGAAGTTTCAGAATTTTCAGCAGAATCGATGGAAAAATGACCTGGTCTGAAAAGTTTTCTTTCCTGCAGGGTGTTCATTCAGTCGGCGAAAACAAGATAACCACTCTCTACACAGAAGCTCCTCCTGAGCCATCATCAATTACTCCACCAGCAGAAATTCAATTTGAAAACGAAATAAAAACCTCTTCCCGGATAAAAACATCGAAAGTGCAGAAAGTTTCTAATAACCCGAAATTGCCGGCGAAGACAATTCCTGTCAAAGAATTGGCAGCAGCAGTTCCAGCAAAGGTTGATGCGGTGAAAGTTGAAGCTAAAATCTTAGCACCTGCCCGCAAAATCGATCCCTCAGAATTCAAAAAGCTCAGAACTATAGATGAAGAGCTGGTAATTTATGTAATAAAAGACGGCGATTCGCTCAAGTCAATTGCTGAAAAATATTATGGCTCAGAAAACAAAGAGCGGGTAATTGCTGACCTGAATTTCATCGAAAATCCTTCATCGGTAAAGGTTGGCGAAGAAATTATCGTCGATGTAAAACCCCTTGGCAAAAGTGAAGAAATCAAGAAAGCCATTTCCAAAGATAAAATTGGCCAGGCTTTCACCGGAAACCAGAAAACCTATACTATTCAGAAGGGTGATACCATTGCTAAAATTGCCAGGCAACTCCTTGGCAAAACCTCAGATGCAGGATTGATAATCAAGGCTAATCCCAGTCTGAATCCAAACAATCTTAAAATCGGCGATGTAATCGTTATTCCAGAAACTCGGGGAGATAAGGCCTGATGATGACCAGTTCAATAACCAAAACCAGAGCAGAAAAGGCCCCGTTGATTCAGGTGGCCAGCAAGAGCGAAAGAAGCTTCGTTTTTCAAATCAAAGGCAAGGCTTTTCAGCAGGGATACCTGTTTCTCAACCCTCAGATGAAAGAAATCTTCCCCTTTAAAGAAGATCTTTGCTCGATCACTTTCATCGATGATGAAGACGTTACCCATTCGGCCATTTACCACAAAATGCGCGGATACATGGTCTGCCTGACTTTCAACGAATGGTGGGAAAAAAATTCGGTTGCAGAAGGCGACAAAGTTGAAATTCAGCTCGTTGATGCAGAAAAGAAAGTCTATCGGCTCAAGCTTCTTAAAAATGTTAATATGGCGGTTTTTAACGATGAGGAAAATGTCGAATTCAAGTTCTCATCATTCGTTGATGCTTCTATTTCATACAACAGTCAGAATCTCGAAGTATTGCGCAAACTCGTAAAAAACGAGTTTTCACCTTATCATGAAACCAGTCTGATCCAAAAAGGCGAAGAACTCAGTGCTGATATGTGCAATGAAGAGCTTCTTTCGCTCAAAACAACTTTTGGTGTCAGCACCTATTTCCATCAGATTCAGACTGCCAAAATGGTTATTGAAAATCTTAACGGCAGGGCTTTGCTGGCAGATGAAGTTGGTCTTGGTAAAACTATCGAAGCTGGGCTGATTCTAAAAGAATATCTGCTTCGTGGAATGGTTAAAAAAGTTTTGATTCTCACGCCCGCTTCACTGATAACCCAGTGGCAGCAGGAACTGAAAACTAAATTCGACCTCTCGTTTAAAAACCATCTTGAAATCAACGACTGGGAAGATTCAGACCTGGTTATAGCATCTCTTGATACAGCGAAAAGCACAAAGAATCAGTCTTCAGTCCAGAGAATCAAGTATGACCTGCTGATCGTTGACGAAGCACATAAATTAAAAAACAAAAAAACCAAAAATTGGCGCTTTGTAAATTCGATTCAGGCAAAATACCTGTTGATGCTTACTGCAACGCCGATTCAAAATGATCTTATCGAACTGTTCAACCTGATTTCAATTCTCAGGCCAGGGCATCTTTCAACTATGCAGAAATTCAAAGACGAATTTCTCGCTGAACGCGATAAAAGATTACCGAAGAACTCCATAAAACTCAGACAGATGCTGTCTGAAATTATGATCAGACATCGTCGTGCCGATACTCTGATCAAGTTCCCCCAGCGTTTTGTTCATACTCATTCAATTGAGTTGAACGACGATGAGGCCAGGCTTTATCATGAACTGACTGAATTTATCAGAAAAAGATATTTTACTTTGCCGACCCACAAGAATCCTCGCGGGATCAACCGCCTTACTCTTATTCTTCTTCAGAAACTCATGGGAAGCTCTACTCAGGCTCTGGCGAAAGCGCTTGAAAAAATGATTTCAAGTAATTTTTACAAAGACGACTTCGATCAGTCTCTGCAGAAACTGCTCGACATGGCCCGGAATGTTGGAATGTCTAAAAAAACGCAGGTTCTGATGGAAATTACTCGAAGCATTAAAGATGACAAAATGATCATCTTCACCCAGTTTCGCGGCACCCAGGATTACCTTGCTGATTCGTTAAGGAAAGAGGGATATTCTGTTGCAGTATTTAATGGCCAGCTTTCACAGGTAGAAAAGGACAAATGCATTGAAGATTTTCGCTGCAGGAAGCAGATTCTGATTTCAACAGAGTCCGGCGGAGAAGGTCGAAACCTGCAGTTCTGTAAAGTTCTGGTAAACTACGATCTACCCTGGAACCCAATGAGAATAGAGCAGAGAATAGGTCGTATTCACCGCCTTGGCCAGACTGAAGATGTGCATATTATCAATCTTAGCGCCAAAGATACGATTGAATCTTACGTTCTTGAGCTTCTTGACAAGAAGATAAACCTTTTCAGGCTCATTATTGGCGAACTTGAAATGATTCTGGGGAATATGCACTCCAAGAGAACTCTCGAACAGATTATTATCGATATCGTTACTCTTTCACCGAACCAGGAAGCAATTAAACGCAAATTTAAAACGCTTGGTAATAAACTTGAAAAAGCTCTGAAAACTCACGAAGAAATTAACAGGGCCCAGGAGGAAATTTTCAATGGCAACGAATAAAATCAAAGAGCTGGTGTTTTCCTTCATGGCCATGGTCGGCATAAAGTGTGACGAAATTGCAACCGATGTCTGGGCTGCTAATATTCCCGAAAAAGAGCAGCTTTTCTTCAACAGTTTTGGAATCCTTAAATTCACCTTCAGTCGCGACGTTGCTGAAAAGCATAGAGATATCGAACTGATCTGCGATGGCTCATTCCTGCTTAGAAAGATAATTGAACGTCTGTCTGAAATTCCTAAAGCCAGCAGGTTGTTTTCCCTCCAGGAACCTGAAGTTCCCAATACTGGTGAAAAGGGGCTGCGTGTCGTTAACTCAGCCTCGATCTATTATCGCCAGAAAGTTGTTTTTAACTTCAAAGTAAATTTTGAATGCGACCAGCGCCGCGAGAAACTATTTTCTATCGTATCCGACCCTGAATGCAGGGTGGTTGACGTTCAAAGGGGGCTGATCGAAATCAATCCTCAGCAGTTTTCTGAAGCACCTCAGCCAGGAATAAAAATAGAAGAATCCGGCCTCGATCTTTTGCGTTTGTATCTACAGAGCTGTCAGGAACTTGAGAATCAACTGGCACCAGATATTGCTGAACTCAAGAACTGGGGAGTCGGTCAATGCGACGAAGAGCTGAAAAAATTTGAAAATTACCTGAATGAGCAGAAAAAAGAGCTGCTGCGCAAGAAAGAAAATGTGTGCTTTCATCTCTATTTCTTCCAGAAAGAAGAAGAAATAGACAAACTTATCAATGATCTTGAAGAAGAACGGAATCGCAAAGTTCGAGAATTAAAAGAAAAGTTCGCTTTAAGAGTGAATGTAAGTTTGATCAATGCAGTTATTTTATGTATTCCTACTGTGGCAACATCGCCGGGTAAGGTTAAAAAAAATTCAGCGGTCACATTGACCAAAGCTGTGGTAAAATCAACTATGCCGGGCATTGAAGCCAGGTCTGTGAATTGCTAAGCTTTGCACCGGAGGCTGAAAGATGTTTTTTAAGCACATTATGATTGGTTTTGTTATCCTGGGTATTCTTGGCTACTTCTTTGGCGACCATCTGTTTTATTTTCAGGGCAATCTGATGATGCGCTGGCAATATCCTATGCCGGCATACGAGGCCTATGAGCGAATTATTCAATATTACCCTGACAGCTCTTACGCCAAAGATGCGAGAAAACTCATGAAGGCTCTGCGTGAAAGCAGTGGGGATCTGAACAAGTATCTTGAAAAGAAAGAAAAAGATATCAAAAAAATTCAGGATGAACGCGAAAAGAAACAATCATTTCATTAAATGACCAGTAATGATCAGGTGCCTTTGACCCCATTCCAAGCGCAACTTCACGAAATAATTTACGAATCTGACACCAGAACCGGAAAGATTTTCAATCTGGTTCTGGTGTTGTCTATTCTGCTAAGTGCCGCAGTCGTAATGCTCGACAGTGTCAAAAGCATTCGAGAGGCTTACGGTGTATCGCTGAATTTTGCTGACTGGCTTTTCACGATTCTTTTCACGGTAGAATACCTTCTGCGTATTTATTGCATCGGGCGACCCACAAAGTATATTTTCAGCGCTTACGGAATGATCGACCTTTTTGCCATTTTGCCATCTTATCTCAGCCTGTTTTTTCCGGGCAGCAGGTATCTTTCAGTAATAAGAATTTTCAGAACCATGCGGATTCTGCGAATTCTAAAACTTGCACAGTATCTTGAAGAAGGGCAATTGCTGGTTGAAGCGCTCAAGGCAAGTCGTAAGCGGATTACCGTTTTCATTTTCGCAGTTATGTTGCTGGTAATTTTTATTGGTTCGACTATATACGTGATAGAAGGCGAAGAAAACGGATTTACCAGTATTCCTCTGAGCATTTACTGGGCTGTAGTTACATTGACTACCGTCGGCTACGGAGATATTTCTCCAAAAACGCCTTTGGGGCAGGCCTTTTCAGTAATCATTATGATCCTGGGCTATGGAATCATAGCTGTTCCGACGGGTATTGTGACTTCTGAATTGATTTCGTCTGATAAGAACATTTCAACACAGGCATGCCCACAATGCTCTGCTGAAGGGCATGATTTTGATGCCGTCCATTGTAAATATTGCGGAGCAAAGCTTTAAACGGTTTTTTAAATCCAGATCCCCCTGATTTCTTTGTTGCACTTGAAACAACGCCCGTCTTTTAGCCGGTTTTCTCGAACCTGATAACCGAATCTTTGAATCAGCAATTGGCCACATTGTGGGCAGTAGGTGTTTTCTGCTTCATGGCCAGGAATATTACCAGGATAGACGTAGTTGATTCCAGCATTTAATGCCAGTTTTCTCAGCTTTTCAAGCACCGAAACAGGGGTGGGGGAAATGTTTCGAATCTGGTAAGTCGGGTGGAATCTCGATAGGAAGAGCGAAATGTCTGGTCCCGCAGTTTCAAAAAGCCATTTGAACATCTCATTGCAGACATTTTCATCGTCATTCAAACCCGGAACGATGAGGCATACAATATCCATAATTTTTCCGGCTTTGGCCAGTGTTGAAATTGTTGATTTAACCGGTTCAAGATGCCCTTTTGTAACGTTTTGATAGAATTCTTCCCTGAAGCCTTTGAGATCCACCTTGATAACGTCAATGACTTCTAAAATCTTCTGCAATGGCTTTTCATTAATATAGCCGCATGAAACCATGATGTTGCGCAAACCTTTTTCCCTGGCAAGAACCGCCGTGTCATACATGAACTCGTAAAAAACCGTTGGTTCGTTATAAGTGTAAGATATGCTTTTGCAATCAAGTTCAATGGCTTTTTCGACCAGCTGCTTTGGCGTGATCTGAATGTTGCACACTTCTTCAGGCGTTGACTGCGAAATCTGCCAGTTCTGGCAGTATCGGCATGAAAGAACACATCCCGCCGCAGAAACTGAAAGAGAAAAACTTCCTGGCAATACATGAAAAACCGGCTTTTTTTCGATGGGGTCGACCGCAATGGTTGATAAATTACCATACACAAGGCTGAAAAGCCGCCCATCCTTGTTTATTCTGGCTTTGCAACGACCTCGATGATTTGCTGCGATTCGGCATCGGTTAGGGCAGAGTTCACAGTTCACGATCAGGTTTTCATCTGCTGACCAGAAACTCGCAGGGTGAAGCTCAAGCTCGATTTCCTCCGCTGATAAGGGCGGAAAAAACCTAAACATCGAACAACTTAAGCAGGCAGCAGAAGATTTTAAAAAGGTTCTTCTTTTCATCTGATTTTTCACCGGAACAAATTAACATTTCTTTTGCCAGAAACAAATTTACATGATAAGTATAATACAAAATTCAGAGTGGAGGGAAAGTGATTGCGTTACACTGGCAAAAAACTGGTGGCATTTTTTCTGGTGTTGTTTCTTTCTGTGCTCAGCGGGGCATTCGCTTTACGAATATGCCCTGAATGCCAGAGAACCTTCAACGATGAGGTTAATTTCTGTCCTTTCGATGGCAAGAAGCTTGATGCTGTGCCCGCTGGGGAAATCGTAACTCTCAAGTTGAATGTGAATCCCCCTGATGCAGTGATCAACATTGATGGCAAACTCCATAATTCGAAAGATATTGAAATTCAAATTGGCCGTTCCAGGCAGATTGAGATTTCTGCTGAAGGCTACAAAAGCGAGAGTTTAACTGTCAGCCCTGAAAGTTGTGGCAGTCTTAAGGTTGCTGTCAGCCTGGATAAGATTGTTTCAGAGTCTCAGACCAGCAATGTTAATTCTAACAAGGCGGATGAGCGTGATCGGCAAATGGTAGAAATCAAGGCGGGAACCTATCTCCTCGGAAGCGAGAGAGGTAACCATGATGAAAGACCGATAAGAAAAATAGAAACCAAAGGATTCTGGATCGATAAATACGAAGTTACCTGCGCTCAATATCAGCGATTTCTCGAAGATGTTCGCAAAAATGGGCATAAATGGTGCCATTCGACTGAACCGAAACATAAGGATCATACGCCCTATCATACCTATGCCTGGGCATTGCGCTTCAGTTGGGTTGGTGGGCAACCACCGCGTGGTATGCTAAATGCCCCGGTGGTTCTAGTTGACTGGTATGATGCTTATGCCTATGCGAAGTGGGCCGGAAAACGACTGCCAACTGAAGATGAATGGGAAATCGCAGCAAAAGGCGGCGATGGCAGAGATTATCCATGGGGCAATACTTTTTCTGCAGACCGCTGTAATGTCGGCGATCAGCCTATAACCGTTGGCCTTTATCCTGAAGGTGCCTCTCCATGGGGCGCTTACGATATGGCTGGAAACGTTTCCGAATGGACAATGACTACCTATGACCCAAATCCGCGCGAAAGCGTGATTTTCGAAGGAAAATTCGGCCAGCCAATCATTCGCGGAGGATCATGGGACGACACTTCAAAAGCCTGTCGTTCTTCGGCAAGGGACGTCAGACGCTCTCCTGTTTATCGCAGTACTACCGTCGGTTTTAGATGTGTTTCTGACCACCCCCCGGCAATGTTGCAGCCCGGCCAGCAATGATTTAGAAAAAAAAGCCCGAACCCTGAAGGTTCGGGCTTTTTTTAAATATTAATTTGAAATTATTTCCATGGTGTCCTGGGCAATGATAAGTTCTTCGTTTGTGGGAATAACCAGAACTTTTACCTTCGAGTCCGGGGTAGTAATATCGCCTTCTGCACCACGCCAGGTCACTTCGTTTTTATCAAGATCCAGTTTGATTCCAAACCAGTCCATATTTTTGTGAACGATACTTCTGACGATTGGACTGTTTTCCCCGACACCGGCTGTCCAGATTATGGCATCACAGCCATTCAAAACCGCCATGTAGGCACCAATGTACTTTTTTATACGATGAGAATAAACATCGAGAGCCAGATTGGCTTTCTCACTTTTGTTTGGCCAGCCTTCTTCAAGATCGCGCAGATCGCTGGAAATCTCACTTATTCCAAGTACGCCTGAGGATTTATTCAGCAGATTGTCCATTTCTGCCACTGAGAGATTCTCATCTTTCATGAGATGAAGAATAAGCGCCGGATCCATGTCGCCACAGCGAGTGCCCATTACCAGACCTTCAAGTGGGGTGTGCCCCATCGAAGTATCGACTGATTTGCCTTTGTCAACCGCGCATACTGAACAACCATTGCCGAGATGAACGGTAATCAGTTTGCATTCTTCAAGGGCTTTTCCCAGCAATTCTGCTGCTCTTCTGGCAACGTAGCGATGGCTGGTGCCATGAAAACCGTAGCGGCGTATCTTTTTATCGCGATAAAATCTGTAGGGAATGCCATATATATATGCTTCAGGAGCCATTGTCTGGTGAAATGATGTGTCGAAAACAGCTACCTGCCGTATATCGGGCATGATGGCTTCGATTGCTTCGACGCCCTTGAGGTTGGGTGGATTATGAAGAGGGGCAAAATGAATACAATCTTTGATCGCATTTTTTACTTCTTCGGTAATCAACACGCTGTGAGCGAATTTGTCGCCGCCGTGTACAATGCGGTGTCCAACTGCATCTAATTCTGAGAGGGATTTTACAACTCCGGTCTGTTTGTCGGTCAGAAGGTCAAATATTTTCTGAATTCCCACCTTGTGATCAGGAATATCCATAGTGTAAACGTCTTTTTTGCCGTCATTCCCTTTTCTAAAATCAATGGTGGAGCCAGTCTGCCCGACTCTTTGCGCCAGGCCCTTTGCTAATACTGAATTGCTCTGCATATCAAAGAGCTGATACTTGATTGAAGATGAGCCACAGTTAAGAACCAGAATTTTCATTGTCTTACTCCTGATGATGGTTTATGCATTGACCTTTCCGAAGTTTAGCATCAGTTGCTTTCCCTGGAATAATCTTTTCAAATCAAGCTAGATTAGCAAGACCCGTTAATGCTGTCAAGAAATACTCTTGTTCTTTTATTCTGCTTGTGAAAATGGTAAATGAAAAAGGGCCGCTTCGATTTACTCGAAACAGCCCCTGCAATTTTTAAATAAATCAGCAGTCTGGATTATTTGTCAAGATGAATCTGCTGGAAGCGATTTCTTACTTCCTGGACAGCCTTGACCTGCCTGGCAGATATAATAGATCTTTCAGGGTCTCTAAGAGCATTGGTGCCACAATGAATTTCACCCATCGAGCTATGATATGGTGAGTCATCGATGAAGTGAACATTGTTCCCCTGGGCCTTGAGTCTTGCTTCGATTGCAACGTCAAATGCAGGGATATGAGTTGCGGGTACGATAAGGTGATCTCTTATCACCAACAGATTTACCACGCCAGGCAGATAAGCGTGACATCCGCCAGGGTTTGTGCCTCTTCCTTCATAAAGTGAAGGCCAGAATACTTCTTCGATGTCGCGGTTGTAGTCTTTGGTGGTGTTTTTGATATATTCTTTCAGTTTGCCAACATTTTCTTCGATAATTTCATTGATATTCTGGTTCAATTCAATGAAATTACCTTCTTCGGTGCCTTTGCCGGCAGCGGGGTCTTTCATCTGTTCATTGAGCAGACGTTTTACCTTCAGCAGGAAACTTTTGTCATAGCTGCTGATTTTATCGAATTCAGAATCGGGGGCATTTTTGATAAGGTCAAGAGCAAGGCCGGTGTCGGCTCTGACGATGGTGTAGCCACCGGGAGCAAATGGAGTCGGAATGAAACTTAAATACTCATCGATATGTCCGACCTGTAGCCAATCGGTATCGCACAGAAACATTCGGTTTTTGTAACCGTTATCTTCGAAAAACTTCTTGCACGGACCAGTAATTGTGGTGCCGGCAACCATAATGTCGTCAAACGGTGTCACTTCAAGGTTTCCGCCGTAGTCGCCGTGCTCCTGGTAATTTGAAGGATTCTTGAAATAAGCAATGTTCCACAAATCAGCAAGAATTCTTGGAAGTCTTGCCAGACCTCTGCCTCTGTTTGAGTCGAAAACTGCCGGAGCTTTACTGCCATCTTTTAGCACTACAGAACAGATTTCCATGCAATCCTGCAGCCAGATGTCACTAGATGAAAAATTGGGGTTAACTTCAGCGTATTTCTTAGCTACATCCAGGGGAACCCCGAGATTACTCAGTGGATCACCGCTGCCAGAAATAATGTGGAGTTTAATTAAATCATTGCCGCTGAGATTTTCTGATTCGTTAATGTGCTTGATGACATTGAAAAGGTCTTTGACGAATCTTTGGGTGTTGTATGCTGAACATACAAGAATTTTCTGTGGAACGTGGTTATTGTTAACCAGTTTGATTCGACTAATTTCAGAGGCGGCTGGGGCTGCTACAAGTGCGGAAGCTGAAGCCAGGCCGGCGATCAGTAATCCTGATAAATATCGGCGGTAATCTTTAATCATCTTTCCTCCATTCTAAATACAAACAATTAAGATAAGAAAATTATACATTCTTTAATCGGGGTACACAAGGTGACTTTTAACTTTTTTTGCGTGACTAAAGTCGAAATCCCTGTTGTAAAATTCACTCCTGCTGAATGTTACTCATATTGATGTCTGCCAATTTGAATCTTTTCATTGACAGCATGAATGGCTTCATTAACACACTTGAACAGATTGCCGATGGCAATCTTGCAGTTGAAGTTTTCAAGTGGTCTGAAAATGACCAGATTGCTCCGGTTGCCCAGAAAGTGATTAAAAGCCTGACTGAGCTTGTAAGAAATGCCCGGCAGACTTCTCTCCAATCTCATCGAAGAATCAAAATCAACCGTTGACGATGGTATGCGCATCGTTCATGATACCGATCAGGCATTGAGAAAAGTCATCGACGGTATTGACCGGGTAGTGATTCTGATTAAGGAAGTGGCCCGAAATTCTTCTGATCAGGCAGATGGTATTGCACAGGTTAATTCCGGTTTGAAGCAGATCGATGCGGTTAATCAGAACAATACTGCAAGCGCAGAAGAAACTGCATCTGCTGCTCAGGAACTGGCTTATCAGGCAAGGGCTTTGCGTGATTTACTTGCGCGTTTCCGATTAAAGTAAAATTATTCGAGGTTTTTAATAAACTCGTTTTCCTGAAGAATCTGCAGTGCCTGGTGTAAAAGTTGCCGGGCCCTTTCTCTTGAGATATTAAGACGTCGGCCAATTTCGGCAAGATTCAATTCATCTTCACTGAATCCATAAAAATGTTTGATTAAATATTTCAAACGTTCAGGCAAATCTTCAATAGCTTTGTTTATCGCCTCATTCTTCAGCCGTTCTATCGCAGTTTCTTCTGGGGTAAGGGCTTTGCGGTCTGAAAGAAAATATTCCATCGTGTCTTCATCATCGTCGCCAACTTTTGCGTGAATAGAAATTGGAGCCTGGGTTATTTTTATAACACTGAGAATTTTTTCTTCTTCGAGTCCGACCAGTTTTGCCAACTCTGACAACGATGGTGCACAGTAATTGGCGTATTCGTATTCCTGGATTTTCCGGCGTATTTTGTGGGCTACGGTCAAAAGATGGTAAGGAATCCTGATGCTGCTTCCCTGATTGGCAACGGCTTTTTGCATATAATAGCGTATCCAGTAAGCGGCGTAGGTTGAAAATCTGTAGCCAAGAGTAAAGTCAAATTTTGAAATTGCTTTGATCAGACCAATGTTCCCTTCCTGTATCAAGTCCATCAGTCCTAGGCCACGGTTGGAAAATTGCCCGGCAATTCGGGTAACCAGTTTCAAATTTGCCATTAGAAAAAGCTCTGAGGCCTCGCGGTCACCGACTATCTTTTTGGCCAGAGCAATTTCTTCTTCGCGCGAAAGAGGCTTTTTTGAAAGTTCGGCAAGATAAATATCTACCAGAGTATTTTTCTTGATTCGATCAGCGCGGGCTGTCTTGAGTTTTCGTGCTTCAATAATGTCAGCAAACATCTTTTCACTCAGCATTCCCATATCCCAGCCCTTTTTGTAAAAACAATCAGCACACTTTCTTTTTGTGCAGGTGAGTTCTTCTTTTTCTTCTGGAGTGCGGCGTGAAAAAAATTTGAAGCATTCGACTATCTGTCTTCGACGAACAACGCAATTGAGGTTGGGGCACTCTACTATTTCATGACAAAATCGCATCCCAGGCTGCCCAATTTTTTCTTTTTCAATTTCCGGCTGTTCTGCTAACAGTTCTTCAGGACTGATTGAATCATCTGGTTTTTCTGGATAATTATTTAATTCGGATTCAGAAGTGTTGCCAGAAGAATCTTTTTCATCCAAAATCTCGACCTGATGAGAACTCTTTTTGGTTTCTAAAACAGCAATTGCTTCCTCTTCCTCTGGTGAAGGAATCAGGCTTTCTGGAGTAGGATCGGGAAGATCGGGGAAAAGGCTTTCGCCTATCAGACCAATTTCCCAGCCCAGTCTGTAATTACAGCGTTCACAAGGGGCGTAGGGACACTCGTTTTCTGTTACTTCTTTGTTATGAAGCTTTTTTAGATATTCCCAGCATCTTTTGATCTGCAGCCGCTGTACCGGGCAGTCAAATTTCTGGCATTTTTGAGCTTCAAAACAATACATTTATTTTAATCATTCACTCTCTCGGTAAAGTCCAGATTCCTGCAAGAATAAGAAAGGCTCCGATCAGATCATTGACCGTCAATACTTCATTCAACCAGATCCAGCCGATTGCTACCCCGCCCAGTGGCTGGGCATTTAGTGTAACCGCCATCGTACCTGCATCTGTGTGTTTCAGAATCCGGTTCCAGACCCCAAAAGCAAATGCATTGCAGATTAGCCCAAGAAAAATTACCGCTGCAAGAGCGCGATTAGAAAAATTTACCGGCCATAACTGAGACATCTCAAGATAAACTACGGGAAGAAGCAGAATTGACCCAATAAAAAAACTGATTGAAGTTGCTCGAAGAGCCCCAATTCTAGTCGCCACAGGTTTCATCAGAATAGAGTAAAGAGCTGCAAGCAGGATCGAAACAATAACAATCAGGTCTCCCATGAATTCACCTCCCGAAGAAATTTCAGTGAAAAGCTGTTGGGGAGACTTGTCGCCAAGCATCAATAAAAGCGCCCCGGAAATGGAAACTGCCATGGCCATAAAGGTGCGAAATTTTAAACTTTCTTTTAAAAATATTGCAGCCAAAACTATGGTGAAGATAGGTTCTAATGCCGCTGCAATAGCAGTTCTGGTTGATGTGGTCATTTGTAGCCCAAGGTTAAGCAGAGAATACGCAATGGCTACCCCGAAAGCTCCAATTAGAAAAAGGTCTTTCCAGTCTTTTCTGGTTAGATTAGGGTGAGATCCTGCGGGAATGAGGGTCAGAAAAAATCCACCGATTACAAATCGGATAAATGCCAAAGTGGTTGGCGGAAAAACCTCTAGGGCATATTTGGTAGCAGCATAAGAAGCACCCCAGCAGAGATTTATCGATAACAAAACGATAAATACGGTCGAGGGTCTGATGGAATGCTCATCATTTTTTGACTGGTTCATCTGGTTTATGACTGAATGTTTCCTGTTCTTCTTCGGTTATTTTCAAAAATACAGTTTCAAGATCGTTACCTGGAAGACTGGCTCTTTTTTGTAATTCAGCCATGGTTCCAAGGGCGGCTATTTCACCGTTTCTGATGATAGCAATGCGGTCACAGAGATCCTGGGCAACCGAAAGTGTGTGGGTTGTAAGAAAAACGGTTTTGCCTTTTTTAATCAAAGACTTAAAAAAATCTTTTGCCAGCTTAACGCTGCGCGGATCAAGACCGACCGTTGGTTCGTCCAGGACAAAAATGTTGGGATCGTGAAGAATCGCCGCACTCATTGCCACTTTTTGTTTCATGCCATGCGAAAAGCTTTCGATCAGTTCATTTCTTCGATCCCATAGGCTGAAAAGCTTGAGCATTTCTTCGCCTTTGGAAATAACCTGATCTTTGTTAACATTATACAAACCGCCCATAAAATCGAAATACTCAATTGGAGTGAGTTTCTCATACAGGTAAGGGCGATCGGGCACAAATCCGATCTGGGCTTTTGCTCTTTCAGGTTCGACAAAAAGGTCGTAACCGCCGATTAGTACTTTACCTGAAGTCGGTTTTATAATTCCGGTGAGAATTCTTATCATTGTGGTTTTCCCTGCACCGTTTGGACCAAGAAAACCGAAAAGTTCCCCGGAATTTATTGTGAGATCGATACCTTTCACTGCAGCAAATTCGCCATAGTGTTTTTTTATCTGAGAAAATTCAATGATTGGATTATTCTGGTTCATAGTTATCTATAACTTCAAGCCCCTTTCTGAAGGGAATGTAAACCCATGCGGCTGAGCAGAAAAAAAGAAGAACCACACAGACAATTGTCAGATAGTAGGCTGAAAACCTGCTGACCGGCACAAAACGCTGGAAGAAAAAGCGGTACATCGGGTAGGCTTCGAGAGATAGAAGATTAATTATAAAAAGACCGCTTGAAATCATGTAAATGAAACCACCATATGAGCCAGCGATCTTGAGTGGTGAATCCGCATCGAAATCGGCATAAACCGTGCCGACCCCTATTGCAAGGGCGGTTACCACCATGGAAATCAAGCCGACATTGATAAAACTCATCCAGAAAAGTACGGGCGAGGAAACTCGAAAAATCAAATTAGTTACTGCGCAAAGGGTTATTCCGAGCAAAAACATCGGGATAACATAGATGAGAAACTTAATTAAGAGGATTCTTTCTGGTCTTACCGGGGAAGATTTTACTGCCCAGAAAGCTCGCCCTTCCATGCTTATGGATGGATAAACAAAACGCATGCCGATTGAAGCAAGAATAAATCCGATAAAAGGCCCATTGAGGAAGACCAGTGAGTCGTTAATTTCACCACTATAAAGGGTCGGAATATCCTTTAGCGGCAAAATAGATAAATTGTAGCCGTAGACGAAAACAATGGCCCCCATCATGAAAATCTGCGAAAAAATTGCCGGGTCGCGAAGAAAAGTTGTAATTTCTTTTGTGGCGATAACTCTGAATGTTTTATCAAAAAATCGAAGGGGAAAAATCAGGGCTTTCCTAATCCATTCAAGACCGAGAACCTGATTTTCTACTGCCTCCATTGATTTCTGCCAACTCTCACGGTAAAACTTAACAGAAAAAAGATTCAAAACGAAAAGTCCTCCGGCAATCAGAAGAATCATCGGAAGAATTTGTGTGAAAGAGGTTGAAAGTTCGTTGCGAAAAAGGGTCATGGTGGCCTTGTGAAGCCAGGACGAGGGAGAATATTCAAGAAGGGGAATCTGCAGGCTGAGAATGTAATGGGAAACGTCTTTGAAATAACTGGGATTCAGCAGTTTCTCTGCTTCAAGTGATCTAAGAAAGAATATCATTCCCGTAAGAACTATTATCGAAAGAAACTGGAATACCTTGCGCATTTGACGAATTGGAAAGAAACTTCCCAGCATCAGGGCGAAAAAACCGCCGCAAATATTCGGCAGCAGAAGGAAAAAACCAATGTAAAAAGGGTAAATGAAATATGCCACGGGATTGGCCTTCATTGCGGTCGCAAAAGCTAATAGCGCAGGTAGAAAAAAGGCAATAACCATCCAGGAACTTTCAAGCGACATCATTAAAAAGCGAGAGCGAAAGATCCTGCTTACCGGCTGTGGAGATGCCATTAAAACAGGCAGCTCTTCATTAAGAAAAAAAGCTGATAGAGCTGAAATTATACTGCTGAATAACACCATAAAAAAAAGGGTTAAAAGAAGCATTTCAAGCAATTTTGAAACCAGCAGTCCACCAACCAGAGGGCCGAATGTTTCCCCCAGCATCGGAGCACGGCCAACGTAGTCAAGAAAGCGATAAAGTCCGTAATAAATAACTCCGGTAACTATCAACGACCCGGAAGTAAGAATAAATAAAATTAAACGACTTCTCAGAGAAAAAACCCGTCTTATCTTTTTAAATGCGGGTTTTAAAAGTTGAATTGAATTCATTACCAGACCATTGGCTGCCAATCAGGCCCCATGGGTACGGCGGGTGAATATTCGCAAATGCCATCTCTACATTTCAGCAGACCCATTCTTTCTGCCCTGGAAATTATATCTGTAGCCGCTTCTTCACAAATACTCCGGTGCAGACGAATGATGTCTTTCTGTGAAGCCACTTCGTGAAAAACGTCTCGACCGACTATTGAAGTCAGTGCCTGCCACTGCAGGTGACTCTCTATCTGACTGATCACTCTTTTATGGTCAAATGCCAGTTCTGGCAAGCCGTTCAGTGAAAACCAGCGTGCTTCAGCGGCATCATCTGAACCAACCGGATTGGCATCAACATCACGAACCAGGCATGCATAAATCATGGTGATCGTTCGTCCGCGAGGGTCGCGTTCGGGTTCGCCGCACGCAAACAATGGCTTGAGCGGCAGTTCTTTCAACGTCGTTTCTTCCTGAAGCTCACGAGCGGCACCAACAATCGGTTTCTCATGCATCTCAAGAAACCCGCCGGGGAGTGCCCAGCAGCCTGCAAATGGTGGTCTGCCGCGACGTATCAGCAGGATTTCAGGAAACTTGAGCTCTGGGGTTCGAAGAATTGCCGCATCTAATGTGACTGAAGGTCTTGGGTATTCGTAAGTAAATGTCATTAGTCTAAGATTGTCCTGAGAAAGCGCTCCAGGCCTGATTGTTCAATATAGCCAGAGTAGCGCTCATCTTCCAGTTCTACAACAGGAACTTCACGAAGTCTTCTGATTCCCCAGAGTAGCTGTTGTTCAAGAGCCATTCGTTCCGTTCTCGGATCTTCAACTGCCTGTGCAAAAATTGAAGAGTCAAGCCCTTCTGATTGCAGGTGCATTCTTAACGTTGTGGGAAGCGAAATGTCGATGCCAGTAAGAAAAACCGCGCGAAAGACACTGGTAATATAATCTTCGGCATTTGATTTTCCATACGATTCCAGAGCTCTTGCGGCATTTATTCCTGAAACGTATCTGGTAATGCGAGTGATTCTTATTCCCAGTTTTGCTCCATCCTCAATGAGTCTTTGCCAGCGATCTTCACCCCAGACTTCGCGAAAATGAAATTTTGTGTTGCCGGTAGGGCAAATGCCAACTTCAATTGGGCAAACCGCAATGGTTGATTTTTTTAAAAGCTTTTTCAGGATCTCCCAGGCGATGTATGAATAGGGGCACTGGAAGCTGAAGTAAAACCGCAGACTGGGTTTGAGAAAATCGATATTCATAGAAAGTCAGCTTTCACAAAGATTTAGCCAATGATAACAGCTGCAACAGCTAAATTCAAGCAAAGTTTATAATTCAGTCTTCAGCTTGAATCGGAAAAAACGGGAAATTCACCTGACGTCCAAGTTTGTGATTGATTCTTTCAATCAACTGAACTGGCCTACCATAAAGAATCTTGGACGAATTGTTGACCCTTACTTCTGAATAAAGACTGAAATCAATGGCCGAAACTTTGCGGAATTCATCGTTTCCGATAATCATAGAACCATTGTGGACTACCATTGAAAACTGCTCGGCATTCAAACGAAAAAATGTTTCAAAGGGGTCTTCTTCATCATCGGTGCGAAAAACGATTAAATCAGCTTTTTTGCCAGCCTGAATCGTTCCAACTGTTTTTTCAATACCAAAAATTCTTGCGGCAGAAGCTGTAACTGCTTTAAAGAGATCCCTGGCCGAAATTCTATTGTCAAGAAATTCGCGTGAGTGCTTCAGTGCCTTTTTTAGGCTGCAAAGAATTCCTTTTGAGCCGGTGTTGGAGCTTTCAGTTCCGATGCAGAAAGGAATGCCAAGCTCGAGAATCGTGGCCATATCTGGTTGCCGGCCAAAAACAATTTCACTTGCCTGTGGCAGCCATATAATTGAAGCTCCTTTGGCAGCAATGAGCTGAAGGTCGGTTTTGTTCAGGTGGCAGCAATCGACCAGTACCGTATTTGATTCAAGAGCTCCAAGGCGGTTAAGTGCTTCGAGTTCTTCGCGAATTTCTTTGGCGGTACCCTGACCCATATGAACGATAAATGGAATAACCCCTCGCGATTGCCTGAATTCGTCAACAATGTTTCTACCCCAATGCAGCTGCTTCTCAGAAACAGAATGGGCAAGGTATTGGTGTTCGAGAAGTGATGTCAACTGATGCTGGTAAAAGGTTTTGGAAATTTCATCGGGGAAATGATCAACCACTGTGGTTGCCCCGGAAAGAGCATTCTTGTACATTCCCAGGATGTAAAGATCTGTAACAGAAAGTCTCTGCATTGATTTGTAATCATCACTGGCTTTAACTGATTCATCCCATTCATACCAGTTTTCAACGGGAGTTTTGCCGAGGCCTTTCCAGCAAGTATCTACGAGATGGTCATGGCCATTGATCATGCCAGGTAAAACATATTGGCCATACAGGTCTATGTCGGCATCTATTGGTTTGCGCGGTAACTCTGATGGCTCAAGAATATCGTAGATGATGTCGTCCTGAATCAGGATGCTGACTTCCTTGAAGGTAAAATCAGGTTGAAGCACCTTGCCGTTTCTGAACAACTTAAGCATTTAAAACCTGCCGAACTGAGGAGTTTCAGACTGCATTTCCTTGAGGAAGATGTCCCAGTTTTTGTCAGCAAATGCCATGTTGATAAAATTCCGGCCAATTTCCTCGAGATATTGAAGAAAAGTGATTCTTTGCAGGTCAGGTCTTAAGGTTCTGACTTTTTCAAATGTTTTATAAAATTCTTCGGTGCGGGTAATACCGACAGCTGCAGCGGTGTGCCCGAATAGAGATTCAAGGCTGAAAATCCGGTCTCTCTCAAGCGGAAGAATCTGTGAGCCGAGTAAGGTTCCGACCATTTCTCCACGGAACTCCAAAGGTACGGCAAAAACAAGAAAGCCCGCATAGCAAACATTTACAAAGGTTTTTTTACGTCTGAGCAGGCGATCTTCAATATTTTTGTAGGTTTTTCTGCATCTCGCTCTGCCGCGTTCAGTGCCCCTGATGATTGAGCAGGGGCCATTGAAATAATCCGTTTTGCAGACAACCTCACCGGTGGTAGAGCGAAGTGAAAGGGCGACACCAAGGAACTTTTCAAGCTTTTTAAGGATCTCGGGTATGTGCCCTGAGGCAAAAGATACCTTGCTGTTGATATTTGGCAAGTTTTGATCTACCATCCGCAAAATTTCCTTTCGGCCAGAAATTACTTTACTGGTGAGAAATCTCCCGATTATCGTTTCCATGCTGCCAAAGGGCCATTCCCAGCAGCAGTGAGTTGAATTTGGTGATATTGTCGTCAGCCCGAGAAGTTAGAACTACCGGGCATCTGGCACCGTAAACCAGACCACCCATTACAGCGTGAATGTAATATTGCAAAGATTTGTACAGTGCATTGCCCGTTTCAATGCGCGGAACAACAAAAATGTCGGCATCACCTTGAATTTCGCCGTGATATTTTTTTATTTTTGCTGATTCAGGGCTGACTGCAAGATCAAAAGAAACCGGACCCTCGACAATAATATCTGATCTGCTTTTCATTGCCCGGGCAATGTTATCTGCAAGAACCGTACTGGGAACCTTTTCTGAAACTTTCTCGTTCGCAGCCAGAATAGCAACTTTGGGTGGGTATTTGCAGAAAGTTCTAAATGCTTCACAGGCATTTTCAATTTCTTTCTGCATGGTGTCTTCATCTGGGGCAATGCACATTGCCGCGTCTGTAAGAATTTTAAGCCCTTCTTTTCCAGGGAGCTCGAAAAAAGTGAGATGTGAAAGAATCGGGTTTTTCTTTATACCCTCCTGGTTGTGAAGAACAGCCTTTAGAAGTGTGGATGTGTTAACATTGCCTTTCATTAAAATATCGGCACGATTTTCCCTGACTTCTTTTACCGCAGTCGAGCAGGCAGCTTTCTCTTCGGTTTCCTTAAGAATTCTGACATTTTCATGGCTGGCAATTTCGCCATACATGCTTGCCATCTCATTTGGGTCGCCAATCAAAACAGCTTTTAAAATTCCCATTTTAACTGCCTGACATACAGCATAGGCACAAGCCTCATCATTGGCGATTGGAATCGCAACCCGACAGACTTTTTCAGGTACAAGATTTTCAACCAGTTTACCAAAAAAATTCTGACTCATAATTTACTCCTGTATTTATCAAGCCACATAAGTTCTGGCTTCGACTTCTTTGCGCAGAACTCTCAAGCCGCCAAGGGCAAGAGCAGCAAGTTCGTCTTCGCCTGGAACTATGTGAATGGGCGCAAAGCATTTGATGTAATCAGTAATTTTGCTTAAAAGAACCTGATTATGAGCACCGCCGCCAGTTAAAATAATTCTGGTGACTTTGCCTTTGAGCACCGCAACATAGGAGCCGATGGTTTTGGCGATCTGGTAACCCATTGCGCTGAAAACTTCGTCAAAAAACTGATCGCCCGCTTTAACTTTTTCGGCTACTTCGACCATGCTGCTGGTACCCAGATAATCTACCAGGCCACCGCGACCAACCAGAAGTTTTTTTATTTCGGATTGGGTGTGTTTGCCGGAAAAACAAAGCTTTACCAGCTCAAGAGTCGGCAGAGCCCCGGCGCGTTCGGGAGTAAACGGGCCTTCTTCAAGGCCGTTGCTAACGTCGATGCACCGGCCTTTCTCAATTGCAGAAACCGAAATGCCACCGCCAATGTGCGCTACAACAAAATTTTCTTTGTCTGGCGCAAATCCTTCCGATTTGCAGGTTTGTCTGACTACCGCCATAACATTGAGTGCATGCCAGATCGGCCTTCTTGAGATATCCCTGACTCCTGAAAATCTTGCAATATCCTGCATCTCATCAACTATCGGAGGGTCAACGACAAATGCGGGAATTCCAAAGTCTTTTTGGAAACTGTCCCCGAGCAATGCACCGATGTTACTGGCATGTTCTCCATAGCGACATGATTTAAGGTCTTCAACAATGTCGTGATTTACCCTGTATGTGCCGCTTGGCAATGGCTTGAGAAGTCCGCCGCGGCCAACGACTGCCGATAGATCTCTGGGAGAGAGTTTGTTTTCTTTGAGAAACTCATCGATTAGCCCTCTTCTAAAGTCGACCTGCTCGATAATTGATGCAAATCTCCCGATTTCTTCCGAAGAATGTGAAATTTTCTTTTCCTTGATCAGGTTCTCATTTTCAAAAAGCCCTACTTTGGTTGTCGTTGATCCTGGATTAATGACAAGTATTCTGAAAATGTCGGCCATGTTTCAATCCTTTCCCGGTTTTTTCTTTGCATCTTATCATTCGAAAGTTGAACTGTCAACGAGACAAATAAGGCTTGGGAAAGCTGATTGAATAAAATCAGAAACTGAAAAAAGTCCTGAAAAAGGGGTTATTCTGCTTTTCTTCAGAAATTGTAGTTTCTGGACCGTGGCCCGGGAAAACCTGGCGATCCGACAAACTTAAGATTCTTGTCTTTATGCCATCGACCAAGGCACGCCCATCGCCGCCCGGGAAATCTGATCGCCCCACTGAACCTGCAAAAAGTGTGTCGCCACTGAATATCGCTCCTGGAAAAACCAGTATCATTCCGCCGGGGGTGTGCCCGGGGATTTTAATCAATTCACCCGAAAACGAGCCTATTTCAATTTTCTGACCCTCTGTGGCAATATTTTCAGCGGGTTCAACCGCGAGATCTTCACCAAGATAGCTTGAAAGGTTCAGGTGCGGGTCTGCCAGCATTGGAGCATCTTCAGCTGAAATCATGACCCGGGCGGGAATCTTCTTGCGAAAAAAGTTCACCCCTAAAATATGGTCTGCATGACCATGGGTTAAAAAAATCAAAATTTTATTTAAATTTAGCTCGCGAATGTGGCTGAGAAGTTCTGGAGATTCATCGGCAGGGTCAATAAGTAAGGCGTTTTCAACATTTTTGTCGTAAACCAGATAGGTGTTAACTTCCAATGGCCCAAGAATCCAGCGTTCACAGATTAAATTTCCAAATTTGAAAGTAACCATCGAATATCTTCCTAACGATATTCTTTTTTGACCACGCCAATATAAGGCAGATTTCTGAGGTAACCCTTAAAATCAAGGCCATACCCCACAACGAATTCGTTTTCAATAGTGAATCCGCAATAGTCTACTTTAACATGCTGCTGCAGATTGGATGGTTTATTACACAAAACGCAGATTTTTATGCTTGCCGGTTTGCGATCGAGCAGAATTTTTTCAATGTAAGAAAGAGTTAAACCAGTATCGATAATGTCTTCGACAATTAAAACGTGCTGATTTTGAATGCTTTCAGAAAGATCTTTATCGATTTTTACAATGCCTGAGCTTCGGGTGGAATCTCCATAACTGCTGACCGCCATGAAATCAAGTTTTTGCGGCACCCCGATAGAGCGGCAAAGATCACTTGTAAAGAGAAATGCACCCTTGAGAATACATAGGATGACGATCTCTTTTCCTGCATAGTCTCGGGTTATCTCAGCGCCCAGTTCTTTTATTCGGACGGCGATCTGTTCGGGAGAAATGAGAATCCGCTCAATCTGCGGGGTAAGTCTAATTGATTCAGACATTTTTTCCTGCCCACTCAATTGTTAGCTTCAATCCTTCTTCCAGAGAAACGACCGGCTGCCAGTTTAGAATAGACATCGCCAGGGAAATGTCGGGTTTACGTCTTTGCGGGTCATCGACCGGCAGTGGGCAATATACCATTTTACGTTGTGCGCCGGAAATAGAAATAATCTTATCGGCAAATTCTTTAATCGTGATTTCAGACGGATTCCCAAGGTTGATCGGATTTTTGTAGTTGCATTCCATGACGCCCATTATTCCCCTGACAAGATCTGATACGTAGCAGAAACTTCTTGTTTGCAGGCCTTCGCCAAAAATGGTTATGTCTTCGTTTTTTAATATCTGAGAAACGAAGGCTGGAACGACCCGACCGTCGTTTAATCGCATGCGTGGGCCATATGTGTTGAAGATTCTGATTATGCGGGTGTCGACTTTGTGGTAATCACGATATGCCACGACAATAGCTTCGGCAAATCTTTTTGATTCATCGTAGCAACCACGCGGGCCGACCGGATTAACATGGCCCCAATAATCTTCTTTTTGTGGATGAATTTCGGGGTCTCCGTAAACCTCTGAAGTCGATGCCAGAAGAATTCTCGCGTTATGATGCTTGGCCATGCCAAGAACGTTGTGAGTACCCAGTGCTCCAACTTTGAGCGTTTGAATCGGCAGCTTTTGATAATCAATCGGGCTGGCGGGAGAAGCCAGGTGATAAATGCGATCTATCTTCTCTGCCAAATAGACTGGTTTGGTTATATCATGCTCGACAATCATGAGCTGGTCAGAACCTTCATGGTGCTCCAGATTTTTTCTTGAGCCAGTAATGAAATTGTCTATTACCACCACTTTATGGCCCTGACCAATCAGGGCGTCGGTAAGGTGTGAACCGATGAATCCCGCACCGCCAGTGACAACTATTCTCATTGATTTCTCCCGACCTTGAGGTGAAAACAGTTAATCATCTGGCAAGTAAAAGGTCAAGGCGAAATTTGGAACTTTTTGTAAGCCCGCCGGTCAATAATATCGAATTGCGATAAGGAGGATAAATAATGAAATTTTTAACTAAATCAATGGTTTTTCTTGTTTTTATGCTGTTTGCGGCTATGATTGCCCAGCCGGTTTTTGCATCTGACAGTCCTGGGCTGGGGGCTGCTTTGTCGATGCAGCGGGCATTCGTAAATGTTGCGAGCAAGCTGAAACCCTCAGTAGTCAATATTCGTGTTGAAAAAAAATCTCAGAATTCTATCAGGTGGTCAACCCCCGGCGAAGAGGGAGACGATGGGGTTGAAGAATTCTTTCGCCGATTTTTCAAAACTCCCGGGTTCAAGATGCCTGAACCGGACAGTTTCAAAACCCAGGCTGCAGGATCAGGCGTTATCATTAATTCAGATGGAACAATTCTTACAAACAACCACGTAATTAAGGATTCAAGCTCAATTACGGTTAAGCTGCACGATGAAACTGAAGTTCCGGCAAAAATCATCGGCCAAGACCCTCAGACAGATCTGGCAGTAATTAAAATAGAACCACCCATCACTCTTAAGGCAGCAGAGTTTGCTGATTCAGACCGGGTTGAAGTTGGTCAGTGGAGTATTGCAGTCGGTAACCCGCTTGGATTGGAGCAGACAGTAACCGTTGGAGTTGTCAGTGCTCTTGGCCGTTCAGGAATTGGCGCTACTGCGATCGAAGATTTTATTCAGACTGATGCAAGCATCAATCCGGGTAATTCCGGTGGGCCGCTTGTTGATTTGAATGGAAGGGTAATTGGAATCAACACCCTTATTTTCAACGCACCAGGTTCGGGAATCGGCTTCGCCATACCTTCTAACATGGCTTCAAGAATATCCAAGCAGATTGTAGAGAGCGGCCGAGTTCAGAGGCCTTATCTTGGCATTACGATGCAGCCTCTGACAAAAGAACTTTCCGGCCATTACGATCTTAACGACCGAGATGGTGCCGTGGTGGTGCAGCTTGCAGAGAATTCTCCAGCTATGAAAGCCGGGCTGAAGCCTATGGATATTATTAGATCAATTGACGGCCGCCGCATGAAAAGTACCAACGATGTTCAGAAATATGTGCTTTCTCAGGATATCAACAAAGAGATATCGCTTGAAATCCTGCGCAACGGTCAACCTAAAAGTTTAAAAATCAAGCTTGAAAGGATGCCCGACAGTTATGGACTGGCAGCGGGTGAAATGGCACCAGCCCCGATTTCGCCAGTTGAAGCCGATGACGTTGAAAAGCTTGGTTTCAGGGTTCAAGAACTAAACCCGGAAACAGCCAAAAAACTCGGCATCGAATCCAGCGAAGGTCTGGTGGTGAGTTCGGTCAGATCAGGATCTCCTGCTGACCGGGGCGGTCTGATGACAGGTGATGTGATAACCCAGGTTAACGGCCGTGAAGTGAAAAATGAAAAGGACTTGCTGGCGGCAATCAAGGAGGGCGCAAGAAAAGACAGTTCGGTATTTGTGGTTAATCGTGGCGGGTCGCCGTTGTTTTTAGTTGTTGGCAAAAATTCTGCAAAAGCAGAATCTGAAAAGTAATTCTTAAACTGAATAGCGACGCTGGCTTGCTGGTTAATTGGCGGGCGGCGTCGCTTTTTCTTTTCTCTCATGATTATTTTCGCTTTTGCCGATATAAGCCGTGAACTCAAAAGCGGAGATATTTAAATGTTAAAAGAACTTTCAATCGCGGTAGTGTTAACAATTCTATTTTCTGTAGGGGTAGGTGTATTGTTCGTCAGAACAATAATCGAAATGATTGAAATGTTCTTTAACGGGGAAATTGAAAGCAAAGAGCCGGTTGCGGCGCGAGACAGACAGGCTAAATAATCAATTCTTCAGGGTGCCATGAATAGAGCAATGAAAAAATCGGCGCCCGTCTTTATAGATGATTGAATATTTTCCACCACTCGGACACTGAGGAATTTCAGTCAATGCGCCTATTTCGAGCAGTAAATCAGGATTGAATCTGGTCATGCGCTTTTGCATTTTTCTGTCATGAAAAAGAACCGCGAGAATCAATGATCGCATTTTAGCAAAGCAGCGCAGCTTAAAATCTTTCTGATAATCTTCGACTTTTTTCAAGGTTTGCCGGTATTCTTTTCGGGCTTTTTCATAATCGCTGAAGAAATATCTGTATCTTTTAATGTCGATGTTGGTAGTGTCTGTTTTGCTTATTTTGTTTATGGTTTCCAGATAAGAAGCCTGATATTTTTCGTGCATTTCCTTGAATTTGATCTTGTCAAGGATGTTTTCCTCGCTGATTGGCTGACCAACCACATCAGGAATTGCTACTGCATCAGGTCCTATATCGTCAGGCGGCACAATGACCTGTCGGTTTGCCAGAAACCAGTTTAACAGAAATGCAAACAATGCCAGGAATAGAAAAATTATTCCCAGCAGCTGAAATTTTTTGCCAGAAAAGGATTCCATATATATCACTTTGAAGTTTAAATATTATTATCTTTGCCTGAACCTGTCAATTTAATAGATTTCAGCTTGTCTTGAGTTTTAAATTGAATTGGCGGCACTGGTATGGTATACTTCGCCAAAGCAAGCTACCTCAGGGGGGATAGATTAAATGTCTGATGAATCCAAAAAAACTGTCTTCAGAAAGGTTGTTGTTCCAGACGAGGTTAAGAAGAAATTTCTGGTTGGAAATACGCCACCTTATCTTGGTAAGCCTTTCGAACTTTCTTCTGCTGAAGAATTTACTGTCGGTCGAGAAGAAGGTAGAACCCTCCAGCTGGCTAGTGATATGGTTTCTCGCCTACACGCCACCATTGTCTTAAGAGACGGTAAAGTAATACTCACCGACAAAGGAAGTGCCAACGGTACCTTTCTCAACAGCAATCAGCTTCCGGCAAACGAGCCAATGGTGCTGAGTCATCGCGATGTAATTAAATTTGATACCTTTGAATTTATTTTCGTTGATACGGCGGAAGGTGATCTCTGGCAGACTTTGAAACCTCTTTCTCGCGAAGGTTCGCAGATTATTTCGTTCTACAGCCCTAAAGGCGGCACTGGCATCAGCACTATTTTGGTAAATCTTGCCAAAGCTCTGGGCGATCATGGCAATAAAAAGGTCGCGATTGTTGATCTTGATCTGCGCTTCGGTGATGTGCTTACCTATTCGCAGGGCAAGCCCGGGCAAAGTATTATTGAGCTTATTAATGAGCACGAAATTACACCGGAAAATATCCAGAAATATCTTCACAAGGGCTCCGGTTATGATTATCTTCCTGCTCCCAAAAAAGTAGAACTGGCAGAACTGGTGAATGCTCATCAGGTTAAGGCAATTCTCTGGAGCCTTCAGAACAAATATGATTTTGTTCTCGTTGATCTCAAGACCGAAGTCGACGATATTTCAATTACCGCCTGGGAAGTATCCAACCTTATATATGTGACTGCTGTTCCAGAAATTGGGCAACTTCTTGCCGCCAGAAAAGTTCTTGAGATTATGAACACCTTTAAATTCCCTGATTCAAAAGTTAAATTGTTGATGAATAAGGTTGGCCGCGAGGGATGCATTGGCGTAGAAGAAGTAAAAAATTTCATTAAACGCGAAATTTTTACCTTGCCCTATTCTCCTGATGATGCGGTTCTTACTTCGAACAACGGTAAGTTGCTGATTGATGAAAAACCATCTTCAGCCCTGACTAACGCTATTGCCAACCTACAGAAAACCATCGTTGGTGAAGAAGTCATTGCAGCTGAAGGCGGCATTTTCTCAAAATTGAGGGCAGCACTGGGGTTCTAGTTTTTGGCAGATTACACCAGCAAAAAAGCAGGCAATTACACCATCCTCCAGAAATTGGGGGATGGTGGTTTTGCGACCGTTTATCTTGCCCAACACTCGGTTCTTGAGAAAAAAGCCGCGGTTAAATTTCTGCTTGAAGACTGGGTTGACGAGCCTGATGTGGTTTCTCGCTTCTTCGACGAGGCCAGAACCATGGAACGTCTTAACGAGCATCCCAACATCGTTAAGATTATTGACATTGCAACCCATGAAAAATGTGCCCAGGAAGGCCTGCCGCCTTACTTCATCATGGAATTCATTGATGGCAGTTCTCTTGAAGGGTTGATGAAATCAGATCAGGGATTTACCCTCGCTGACGTTATCAAGATCATTTCATGCGCTCTTTCTGCCCTTCAGCATTGCCATGATCTGGGTGTCGTGCACCGCGACATCAAACCCAGCAACATTCTTATAACCGCAAATGGTGATGTGAAGCTGACAGATTTTGGCATCGCAAAAGCAAGAAAGAACACCAGTAAAACCGGCGAAGGGCTTACCCTGGGCTCTACAGACTATATGTCACCAGAGCAGGCCTTGGGTAAAAGAGACCTTGATTACCGCTCGGACATATATTCAATTGGGGTTACCCTTTATCAGATGGTTTGTGACCGTCTTCCCTTTGAAGGCGACAGTCCCAATGCTGTAGCTCTGAAACACATTCAAGAACCCCCGGTTCCCCCTGTGAAAATTAACGAAGCGGTGCCGCTTAAGCTGAATGACATTATCTTGCGTGCGATGGAAAAAGATCGCCAGCATCGATACCAGTCATGCAAAGAAATGCTCGAAGCTCTTAAGAACATTGATCAGGATGACGAAGAACCGGTCAATTCTTCCCATGATATTTCTGCGGTAGATTTGACCCAGGCGGTTCCTGGCGAAGAAGACGATGCCTACAATGGAGATTATGACCACAGTGCCGCCACCCATCCGACCAGGAAATTTTCGGTTAAGCCTCCGGTTGAATTAATAAACGGAATCAGAGTTTTACTGATTGTTATTGCTTTTACCGGTCTATTTCTCGGTGTTTTTAAGGGTTATTATTTGTTCACTCAGGCGCAACTGGTTTTAAAATCCTACCCATCTGGCGCCACTATTTATGTAAACAAAAATCTGGTTGGCAGCAGTCCGGTTGAACTAAGCCTGCCCCCCATGGGTTATCTTATCAGTTTTGCAAAAGAAGGATATGCAACATCGACGCATTACTTTGATGTTGATGCAAGACAGCGTCTTGTCCTGGAGCCGAAATTGCAACTGCTTACCCCTGACCTTTCAGCTGTTAATTCGGCCATCGGTAATCTTGAAAATGAATTGAGAACACTGCCTTCAGCCAGCTATAAAACCAAGAAGGAACAGGAAAGATACGAAAAGGCCATAGGTGAACTTGCTCAAGCCTGGAAATCAACTTTTGAGTTGCTGGAGAAGCAGGTAGAATATCTTGATCCAAATCTCAGACTGATTGATATCTGTGATAAGTATGGAAAGCTGGAAAAACTCGAAGAGTTTTATTTAAGACTGATAAAACTGCGAGCATCTTCTGATCTTTTTACTTTTGCCGGATTGGTTAAACTTCGGCAAAAAAAACGGAAAGAAGCTCTGAGGCTTTTCATGGAAGCCTGGACTCGTAACCCTAACGATCGATTTCTTTTAAACACTCTCGGAGACTTTTTTATGGAAGAAAATAAGCCCGGCAAAGCCAAACAATATCTTGAGATGTCTCTTTTTCTGTATCCTGAGCAATACAATATTCAGGAGAAATTAGGAGCTTTGAAATAACCGAGGAGGATGGTTCGTGCGTTTCTCTGCATTTGGCGCTACAAACGTGGGTAAAGTAAGAGACCATAACGAAGACGCTTTTTTTGTTTCCTCTGAAAAAGGCTATTTCATTGTTTCTGACGGCATGGGGGGGTTGTCGGCCGGCGAAATAGCTTCAGCTGCAACGCGCGAGAGCATTGTTAAATGCTTCGAAGAGTCTTTTACAACCGCATCAGCCATTGAACCTTTGATGAAAGAATCCTTTGCCCGGGCGAATCGCGCTGTCAGGCAAGCTCTTGCTGAAAGATCAGAGAAGAAAGGCATGGGCTGTACCTGCGTTGCGCTTGCATTCAAAGAAAATGATTTTTACATCGGATATGTCGGCGACAGCAGAATATATCTTTTTCGTTCAGGAAAGCTGAAACAGTTGACCAGAGACCATTCTTATGTTGAAGAGCTGTTTTTGCGTGGTTTGATAACCGAAGAAGAAAAAAAGGACCACCCATACAAAAATTCGATTACCCGATATGTGGGGCATGCTGACAATATTGAGGTTGATATCTCATCCGGACCAGTATCTAATGATGATGTTTTTCTTCTTTGTTCAGATGGTCTCACTGGTGAAGTCGAAGATTCGCAGATTGAAAAAATTCTTCAATCTTCAAATGAACCGGAAACCCAGGTTAATTCATTGATTCAGCAGGCTCTGGAAAATGGTGGCAGCGATAATATTACTGCCATTGTGGTAAGGGTTGAAAAAAAGAGGCCGGGCTTTTTCAAAAAATTGTTTAATTGGTAAAACAATTGGGTATTTTTAAAGCCCAAATACTTCCTTTAACAGAGAAAACATATTCCAGGTTCCCTTTTCGATTTCCTCTCCAGTGAGTCTGGCACATAGCTTTCTAACTGAAAGAAGAATCGCAGACCCATCGCTTCCTTTTGACAGCACGAAAGGGATTCCATGGTTGACTGATGGCACTACGATGTTTCCCTCACTTGGAATAAAATGGCTGATTGCATAGCGCAGTGATTTCTCAACTTTTGAGGGTTCGAGTCCCATGGATTTAAATGCACGATTAAGAACTACCTTTATTTTCTCTTTAGGAATTTTAAGTCGCCCGAGAAGATCAAGAAGAATCTTGGTGTTTTTAATGAAGGTAAGCTCCATCGTCATCATCAGCATTATCAGATCAGAGTTCTCAAGAACTTTCAGCTCGAGGTCGCTCAACTGGTTGTGGGTGTCGATGATGATAAAATCGTAGTGGTTTTTTAGAATTTCAATAATGCTTTCGACGAATTCAGGTTTAATCAATTCTGCCAGTTCAGGCACGGCAGGTGGAAGCAGCACTTTAAGGCCTGAAGAGTGGTCGGTAAGCTGCTCTTCGATTCGCTTTATATTCAACGGTTGCTTGGCTTTGGTGAGCAGATGAATGTTTTTTTCCTGGCTAAGACTCAGAAGAATTGCCTGGTCTCCGAATGCAAGGTTCATATCAAGCAGAACGGTTTTCTTTTGCCAGTATTTTGCCAGCATTACAGCCACGTTTGATGAAATTACCGATTTGCCTGCGCCACCTTTAACGTTGAAGAAGGTAACCACCTTACCAAGCTGGCTTTTGCTCATCCCTTCTTCAAGAAGAATCTGACCGCGCCGGGAATAAAGATCTCTGGTTTCTTTGGCAAACCCTGGATATAGACCAATCAGGCGAAGAAAAAAGTCTTTGGGTATGTAAATAAGCTGAAATTCCTGGTAGCCTATCAGGGTTGTAAGGCACTTGGTGCCATTGAGAATTTCTACTTCGCCATAAATTTCGCCAGGGTCAAGAGTGAAGAGGGTGCTTTTCTTTTGTCCGTAAGTCTTGATAACTGATACCTGACCCTCAACTACCATTATCAGGTCGGAAACGTCTTCTTTCTCTTTAAGAATTACGGTGCCGGAAGCATATTTTTTAAACCGGCTGATCTGCTTGATTTTATCTAATTCGCGTGAAGGGAGCGTATTAAAAAAGGAAAATGCTTTTAAATCGATCATGTTTTATTCAAAACCCCGCAAATTTCTGATTTTATATGAAAATATCCGTTACCCATCAATTTTGCAAGAATTGTAAACTTTTTGTTCATTTTGCAGTAGAATTATTATACAAGTCACAGGGGGAGATATTATGCAAAAGAGAATTTTTTTGCTGCTGCTAACCGTTTTTTTATTCGGCAGCCTGATTTATGCTGGTGAAAACCCGTTTTCTGGCAAGGAAGTCAGCATCAGCCAGGAAGCTTACACTCCAAATATAGACCCTGAATTGCCACCTGTCGTTGAGGGTAAATCCGAAGTCGGTACGGTTGATGTTGAATCTACACTGAACATTCGAACTTCCCCATGGGGCGATATAACCGGTTCGCTAAAAGGCGGAGACAAAGTAACTATCATTGGCCAAAGCGGGGATTGGTACAAAATTACCGTGGGGGGCAAAACTGCTTACGTTCATACTGCTTATATTAAACGAAAAGGTGAGAAAGCCAAGCCTTTCCCGACTCAGGGTTGGGTAAATGCGCCACTGGGTCTCAATGTCAGAAGAGTGCCCCATGGTGATATTATCGGTAAATTGTCTGACCAGAAAGCCGTTGAAATTCTGGGAGTTGCCGGTGATTTTTACAAAATCAAATGGGGTGACAATAATGAAGCTTTTGTTGCCAAAAAATTTATCGATACAAAAATGCCATCTGCCCCCGCAGAAATAAGCAATCTGGACAACTTTATCGGTTATGTAACCGCTTCAGCTCTGAACGTTAGAAAATCCCCGTGGGGTGCAATCGAAACCACCATTCCAAACGGTATTGCAGTAAAGGTAACCGGAAAGGTTGACGACTGGTATCGTATCGACTTCAATGGCAAAGTAAGATATGTTCACGCGGATTACATTTCCAAAGAACGGGGAGGAAGCAGCGCCCCGCCAGTTACGACCAATCCTTTAACCCCAGGTAATCTGCAACAGCGCATTGCCCGGGAAGCGAGAAAGCTGGTTGGTTCCCACTCATTTCGAGGCCGAGAAGTTGATTATGGAAACCTGGCCTGCGCCCAGGTCGTTACAACTGCATTGAAAAACGCCGGAGTTCTTTCAAAAGTTCATTTGAATGTTCGTTCAACTGTTTCAGATTTGAAATCCAGGGGCTGGAAGGAAGTTTCCGTTCCCCCTTATCAGGAAGGCGATGTAATTACCTGGAAAACCTACGACTATACCGGAGATGGCGTTAAAGATCCTGACACCCATGTTGGAATTATCGTCAAGGAAGGCAATAGTTTTATGGCGATGAACAACTCTTCACGTTTGCGAATGCCCCGACTTATCACTCCAACTGCAATTGGACCGATTACCAGAGTTCTAAGAAAGGTTGCATGATAGAATATGAAACTTAAACCTGCTTTAATGCTGATGCTTATTACCGGTTGTGGAGTTCAGGCGGCAGATTCATGGAGCATCAGCTATGGTCGTGAAAATGGTCAGGTTGCCGTTTTCAATTCAAATACTGATAAAACTTTTAAAGAAGACCAGCCTTTTGGGCCCATGTCATTTCGTATTTGCAAAAACGATCTTTGGGTGCTCGACTCAATTGGCGGCAAAATCCATCAGTTTGACGGGCAAAACAAGCTGAAAAAAAGCTTTATGCTTTCAGGAATGCCTGAAAATTTGGTGCTGGAGGATTTTGCTCTGAATTCAGGCTCAACCGGCGACCCAGAATCTGTATGGGTCGCTGAAGCAGCGACGTGCGAGGTTAAAAAGATTTCTCTGGCCAATGGAAAAGAGCTGGTGAAAGTCGGTGGCAATGGCAACGAGCCGGGAAAATTTCTGCAGATCAACCAGATTGAAGTTGATCGAACCGGCCGGGTTTACGTTGGTGATATCGGTCGCTCAGTGATTGCCGTTTTTACCCCCTACGGCGAGCTGGTAAGAGAAATTTCCTGGCAGCGCTGTGGCTTTGCTTTTGACCCATCGAATCGTATGCATACACTTCAATACGAAGAAAACGCAGGGTATTTTATTAAGGTTTTTTCCAGCAAAGGGCAGCTTGAAAAGAGCTTGCATCTCGGCATGGCGGAATTAACCAACCCAAGAGTCTGGGCAGTTGCCGGGAATGGGAATATTGTTGTTTCATTTGTGCCGGCCGGCGGTTTTAAGGGAACCTTGAAACTGATGGAGATTACCCCGTTTGGTCGCGTTGCCAGAAGTATGGAGTTTGAGCCTCCTGCGGTTATGAACCGCTATCTCGCCGGAACAGAGGGAATTGTATGGCTTGCTGAGGCTGATTTCGAAAAGGCACCTGCCGGTCAGTTTGCAGTAAAAAGCATGAGTTGGGGTGAGAGAAAATGAAGGCTTTTAGAAGAATTTCAATCGCGTTTTCAATATTTTGTTTGATTTGTGCAGCAGGCTGGGCTCAGATTAACATTGACCGTGAAGTCCTGCTGAAATTGCCTCCAGAATTGAGCTATGGTCTGCTTGGCATGCGGGTTAGCCTCGACAAAGTTGTGATTATGAACAACCTTGGCCGCATGGTCAGTATCGATCTTTCAACCGGAGAGTCTTTTAATAACCGAATTAAAGGTGAGCGAGTGCTTGATTTTGATCTGGTTCTTGGTCAGCCACTGATTTTAAATGAAGAAGGCAAACTCAGAGGCCTTGTCGATCAAAACTGGCCGAAAAATGGCTGGAATGGATGCAGAATAGAACATTGCGATCAGGGCCTTGTAATTACTGGTGGCGAAAAAATGGTCTTTCTCGCCGCAAATGCAACCGAAGCTGTCGAGATTTCAAATGTCCATTTTGCTCTGCCGTTTACCGAAGGTTTTGTCTGGTCAGTCAGTTTAAGCCAGAAGCCTGGGCCTTGGGTGATTAATCTGTATGATTGCTTTGGCAACCGAATGAAAGAAATCTACAGGTTTTCTCCGGAATTCGATCCCTCAGGCCTGGAACTGGGGCCTCTCGGTGTTGAAGGCGAAGCTCTTCTTTCATCTTACGAAAACAACCGAAGAAAGATCGCATTGATCGGGCAAAACGGCCACATGATCTGGAAAATTGATGGCCCTGAAAAAGTCTGTCAACGTGATCTTGGCTTTGACAGCACTGGTAATCTGCTGGTTCTGGAAAAGAGCGGTAACGACATTGTTCTTTCCCGTTGGAAATTTGCGACCCCTCAGGGTTGACCAGCTAATCCCTCGGGTAAAGCAGGAAATTTTGCCTGCTGTTATTGAAATCATCTACGCCGTCACGGTTTTTTCGAACGATTAACTCAGGCTTGTCAAGGTTGACAAGCCCTTTTCTTATGCCATCGGTTCCGGCAAGGTAATCAATAAATGGATATTTTAAATTGGGCCGGCCGCTGAATTCAATCTTTCCAGGGTGGGTTTTAATAAAGCTGTAAATTGCCGCGATTCCGGTAAGAAAGGCGTTCTTTACAATCGGAAGTTTCGTCGCAAGTTTTATTCCGTGGCAGGTTTCATTAGCAAACTTGGAGAAGGTTGGAACAAAAGTGCAGGTGGAAATTTCGATTTCTTCGGGAAGGTGCTGTCGAAGTTCCTCGGCCCAGGTCCTGGCATCAACCCATGGTGCCCCCAATGTCCTGAAAGGGGCGTCGGTTCCACGGCCTTCAGAAAGCTGGGTGCCTTCAAACAGGCAGGTGCCGGGATAAAATTGCGCAGTCGCAGTATCGGGCATGCCGGGAGAGGGCTTGAACCATGGAAAATCAGGAACTGGAGATGAATTTGAACAAACATATTCATGGCATTTCCATATTTTCAAATCAACATTTAAAGATGCCGTTTCATTCCACCATTGAGCCAGCTCTCCTGGGGTCATGCCATATCTTACCGGTATTGGAAGATGTCCTACAAATGAGGTGAATTCAGGGGCAAGCATCGGCCCTTCGACTTCGATGCCTCCAAGAATATCGGGTCTGTCGAGAATCCATAACGGCTTTTTCGATTCCCCAGCCGCCTCCATGATGTTTCTCAAAGTGCTGATGTAAGTATAAAATCTGACGCCCACATCCTGAATGTCATAAATTAAAAGATCAAGGTCGGTCAGCATTTCAGGGTTGGGTTTCTTTAAGTCGCCGTAAAGACTTACGACTGGAACTTCAAGTTCTGCATGATGAGAATCCGCTACATGTTCTCCATCAGGGGCGTCTGAGGTGAAGCCGTGCTCGGGGGTGAAAATTCTGACAAGTTGTAGTGATGGGTGCGCAGCAATAAGGTTAACCAGATGCCTGCCTTGACGGTTTCTTCCGGTAAAATTAGTTACGGCTGCTACGCGGAATTTTTGTGTGGAAAGTTGATCAAAGAAAACTTCAATTCCTGGCTTAAACATGTTTCTTTAACTTTCTCAATGCCTCGGAGACAAGATACAGAGATCCGGTAACAATGATTGTTTTTCCAGTTTCTTTGCAGGCAGAAAAGGCTTCGTCAAAATTTGAATACCAGTTCCAGACACCAGGCGAGTTTTCAAAAGCATGATTGAAATCTTCTTTTGAGAAGGCTCTGCTGCTTTCTGGTGGAACAAAGCAGAGCCTAACTCCAAACTTGGAAAGTTTGTTGGCCATTTCAAGCATCGGCTTGTCTTTAAGCGTGCCGAAAATAATGTTGACCGGCTGAGCTGGTGGAAAAGCTTCGAGATATCGAACCAGAGTGGCCAGGCCTTCTGAATTGTGGGCACCGTCAAGAAGAACAGGCGGATCACCTGGCAACCACTGTAGCCGACCAGGCCAGCGGACTTTTCCAGTTCCTTCAATAATTGCCTGATCGGAAATTTCAAACCCGTGTGATCTCAATTTCATTATCACTTCAAGGGCAAGCGCAAGATTGGTTAATTGATGCTCGCCTGGCAAAGGCATAAAGACTGGCTCGTCATGGAAAGTGAACTTGATTTTATGGCCTTCAGGCGTGCTTTCGCACAATTCGAAGTAGTTAAAATCTTTGACCTGAACCAATTCTGTATGATTATGGCTGCAGGTTTTGGCAAAAATTTCCAGAATTTCGGGATCGCGCTCGGTGGTAAGCAGTGGTCTTTTTTTCCTGATTATTCCAAGCTTTTCGCGGGCAATACTGGCTTTTCCTTTGCCCAGATACTCTTCGTGATCAGTTCCGATATTGGTAATAACTGAAATTTCTGGTTCGCAGGAATTGGTAGAGTCAAAGCGCCCGCCCAGTCCCACTTCAAGTAGCGCAATATCGCGGTCAGTCTCTCTGAAAGCAGTAAAAGCCAGCGCGGTAATAGTCTCAAAGAAACTGGGCGAACCAATTGAAGCCTCTTTGTCCATGACCTTTATGATTCTCTGAAGCTCTCTAACTCCGCTTATCCAGTATTTGTCAGCAAGCTTTTCGCCCTGAATCCTGATTCGTTCGTCCATGTCGAGCAGATGGGGCGAAGTAAGGCTACCGATCTGATAATCATCGGTGTTGATCAGTATGCTTTCGGCAATCGCGGTTACTGAGCCTTTTCCATTTGTTCCCCCGATAACAACGCAGGCAAATTCATGCTGCGGATTTTCAAGTTCGTTGAGAAGGTAGTGAATTTTTTCAAGACCGAAACGGCCTTTCCTTGATCCGCGGTCGAGAATCCAAGTTTTTGCTTCGTGTAAATTCATGACTAATTCCAGGGTAAAAAATTGTGCTTGATACCGCATAAATATAGCAGAATCCCTATTACAAAAAAAGAAATTATTGTTTTTGTTACGTAGGGCATTGAAATTGTCGAATGCTTTATTGTACTCTGTCAAGAACAGGACGGTGCCAATATGTTTTTCGCTAATGATCAAGACCCGGAAGAAGATTTAGATCCGGCCGAAGATGAAGAATCAGAAGAATCTGAGACGGTAACCCAGAAAGTATTGGGGTGGCTTTGGTTTTTCTTCAAGCTGGGTTTTGTTCTGAGTATTTTAACGGTTATCATCGCAACTGGAGCTATTTTAGGCGTTCTTAAAGGTTTTTCAGAAAGAATTCCAATTATTGCTGACAATTCTTATCGACCAAATATGACTTCTCTGGTCTATGATTGTAAGGGCAGATTGCTGGCCCGATTGCATGCAGAAGAAAATCGCACGGTAATTCTTTCCTCACAGGAAATCCCTGTTGTTATGAAACATGCTGTTGTGGCAATTGAAGATGAGCGCTTCTATCGGCATTATGGCATCGACCTGGTGGGTATTATGCGTGCCATGATTAAAAACCTGAAAGCGGGAAGGGTGGTGCAGGGGGCTTCTACGCTTACGCAACAGCTGGTAAAAAATGCCTTTCTTTCCAGTGAAAAAACTTTTAAGCGCAAGGCTATCGAGGCAATGATGGCTTTTCAGATTGAGCGAAAATATTCCAAAGACGAGATTCTTACCCTTTATCTGAATGAAATCTATTTTGGGCATGGTGCTTACGGCCTTGCTGCGGCGGCAGAAATTTATTTCAATAAACAGCCTAAGGAACTTACGATTGCCGAATGTGCCATGCTTGCCGGAATTCCTAAAAGTCCGGAGGCTTTTTCGCCAATTAAGAGCCCAAAAAACAATAAAATGAGGCGCGAACTGGTTCTTGGTAAAATGGCAGAGCTTGGCTTTATTACACCGGCACAATATGAAGCTGCCAAAGCTGAAACGCCGGCTTTGCAGCCATTAAAGACCCAGGAGGTTATTGCACCATATTTCGTTACTTACGTTCGCGACCAGCTTCTTGAAAAATATGGTTCAAATCTGCTTTATAACGGTGGCTTGAAAATATACACAACCCTTGATATTGATTTTCAGCAATATGCAGAAGCAGCAATGGCTTCTGCTGCGATATTTAAAGAATACCCGATCGAAAAGTACCCGGATCTGAATGGTTCGCTGATTTGCCTCGATCCCAAAAATGGTTATATAAAAGCAATGTATGGAGGACGCAGCTTTGAGCAATCCCAATTCAACCGGGTTACTCAGGCCTATAGGCAGCCGGGCTCTTCTTTTAAGCCTTTTGTTTATGCCTGCGCTCTTGAGGAAGGCATGCTGCCCAGCGATACGGTCGTCGATGAATACATTGCCTACACAAATCCATGGACGCGTGTTGTCTGGTCACCAAAAAATTATGATTTAAAATACCATGGCACGATAACCCTGATCAAAGCACTTTGCAAGAGCTATAACGTTCCGGCGGTAAAACTGATAGATCGACTGACTCCTGCCAAGGTTATCAAGTTTGCAAAGCAACTGGGCATAACTGCACAAATGGAACCAAACCTATCGCTTGCTCTTGGTTCGGGACAGTTTACTCCACTTGAAATGGCATCCAGCTATGGTGTTTTTGCCAACATGGGAATCTATTGTCGACCTTTATCGATTCTCAAGGTAGTTGACCGCGATGGAAACATTCTTGAAGAGAATCTGCCAAAGGCCAGAGAGGTTATGAAAGCCAAAAACGCAGCGATGATCTGCGATATGCTCAGAACTGCGGTAGAGCGAGGAACAGGTGTTCGCGCCAGAGTGCCCGATCATATTGTTGCCGGCAAAACCGGCACTACTAATGATTACGTTGATGCATGGTTTAATGGCATGTCTCCTGATCTGGTGACAGTTGTGCAATTTGGCTTTGATATGCCTAGAACTTTGGGGCCGAAGAAGGCCGGGGGTTCGGTTGCCGGCCCGGTATGGAAAGCTTTTATGGAAAAAGCATTGAAACATTATCCCAAAAAGGATTTTCCGGTGCCTGATGGAATGGTGCGTTGTCGCGTCTGCATGGCAACCGGCAAACTGGCATCAAAAGGCTGTCCTCCCGGTGATGTGGTTTCGCAGTCTTTCCCAATTGAATCTCAGCCTTTAACAGAATGTAAGCATTATTCAACTCTGGCTAAATTTGTTCCCGGAGAAGATGATGAGATGGCCCAGGCTCCAGCTTCTTATTCCAATATGCCCGACCCGGATTTCTTTCGTGGAGATTACAGTTCAGGAAACCGCACCAGCGTACCAGGCGTCGTAACCACATCCCCGCAGAATGGCTGGATAAATCGTGAGAACAAGCCGAGCTCTGATATTCTGAAAAAATGGGGGGCCGATCAGACAATTCCTCGAGATGCTTTTCTTGACGATGATATGGCCGATGCGCCTGCGGTTGACGAAGATGAATACAAGCCGCGTGAGCCGGGAGTTCTGATACAACCCCCGCCCAAAATTGATTTCAGAGAAGACTATCAATAGAAAAACCAAATTTTAAAAATGAAGCCTGATGAAGTATTTTTAGTGCCTTTTTTTTAGCCTTGATGACTGGGCGTGGGTCAATTTTTGAATGTTTTTTGCTTTTAATTAAGTGTTTGTTTTAATTGGGCTGAAGGTTGCAAAATACCTTTTGTTTCAGTCTGATTTCATTGGCTTCGCATAAGGCTATGCCGGCGCAATACAGTTCTTCCACGGTTACGGAATCATTGCACCCAAATTCTTTGCTGTTCTTTTCCAGATTAATACCCATGCTATATAAAGCCTGGGTTGGTATGCTTAAAAAATGAAACCGTGGTATGTCTGAAAAATGGCAGTTTTCGGTGAAATCGCGATGATTGATGCCAAGATATTCAGTGGCAATATTGAAAAGCAACATTGCTACTCCACTGCGGCTGGGGCGATTTTTATGGCAAAATGCCCGTATTTTGGCAATCTGTTCGTCAGAAGTGCACGGTTGCCATAGCCTCGTCGTTTCTGCTTCGTTGACCGATGAAAGATTCCGGGTTATGACTTCTGAAAAGTTTCTCAAATCTCCGAGGCTGACAAATCCTCTGGGATCTCGGGAATTTCTGAATTCGTTCAGTTGCTCAAAAATAGATGCTTTGGCAATACGTAAACTGCTGACCGGAGTGAGTGATGAAGTTGGGCGGTTGAACGATGCAGATTCTGAGTGCATTCCCATTGAGCCAAAGGCAAAGATTCCGAGAAAAGTGCCAAATGCAATTCCAGCTGCAAACTTTCTAAACTTGAGGCGGCTCGCCAGGGTTGAATTCTCGCGAAATTTTTGCTTCAGCCATGTATTCAGGTTCAGAGCCGAACCGCATTTTCCGCAGAAACGGGCGGTAGGTATGCTTTTGTTGCCGCATTTGTTGCAGGTTATGCGAAGCGTGTAACCGCAACTTCCACAGTTTCCTGCTGAATCGATGCAGTTTGAATCACATCTTGGACAGTTTAAAAACATCTGGTTTCTGCTTTAGTCTATTTTCTATTACTATCGGCAGAATCTGGAAATTTTCTCAGTGGTTGTGTCGGTTCGACTTTGGCGCCAAAGAGCGAGGGGTGTCTAATTAAACCTTGCGGCGAACCGGCTTTTTCGGTGGTGGTGGATCATTGAGATCAGCATCTTCATCAAAATCCGGAAACGATCTCTTGGGTGGTGGCGGAGCATAGTCTCTTTTGAGCCTTGGTGAATCAGGTCTCGATGTATCAGGTATTAAAGAGTCTGGCCTGGGAGCATCGGTTCTATGAGAATCTGAAGATGGTCGATAACCGCCCGAAGAGGTTCTAGGCCCAGAGGGGCGCCTTGCCGGCATCGGCCGTTGTGGCAATGCTGAAATATAAATAATTGAAGATTTGTAAACTACTTCAACTTTGTCTTTAAATGAAATAGAAATTGAAAACTGGTCATAAGCCTGAACCTTGCCGCGGATAACTGTGCCGGTCTCAAGGATTACTTCAACTTTGAGATGCTTTTTTCTGGCAACTGAAAGGAACTGATTCTGAACTTGTGATTTATATTGAGACATTGAATGCTCCCTGTCAGGGTCTAGTCTCTGTATCTTAACCTTTTTTGCCGGAAAAAACAACCTGCTATTTCATTCCTGCGATTGCTTTTGTTTTAGTCTGAAGTTCCTGTAGCAGCGTGTCGATTTTTTTGGCTTCCTGAGCCGAGTCTTCAGCCAGTTTTTTCATTTCAGATGCAACAACTGAAAAGGCGCGGCCTGCTTCTCCAACCCGCGCGGCTTCAATTGAAGCGTTGAGTGAAAGAAGGTTGCTTTTACGGGCAATCTTGGTAATAACCCGGATGACGTCTTCCATCTGGTTGGTCGAGGCTTCGAGCTCTTTTAAATGATTGTTTGTCGCACGCAGACGTTCGGTGGTCAGTTTTAGAATCTGAAAAGAAATTTCCGGTATTTCACCCAGGAGATTACGAAAATCATCTTTGGTTATAATGAGAAAGGTCGTTTCCTGAATTGTGGCAATCGAAGCCGATCTTGGCTGCTCATCGATGATTGCCATGTCACCAATAACCGCGCCTTTTCCAAGTGATACCAGAACAGAGTCGATGCCCGCACTGTTGCGTTTAAGAACATTTACCTTGCCTGCTTTAATTATAAAAAGGGCATCGCCTTTGTCGCCTTCTTTAAACACCGTGGTTTTCGCAGGAATGGTCTGCTCAATGGTAATTGCGGAAAGGTCAAGCAAGGTCTTGTCAGTTAGGCTTCTGAATAGGGCAACCTGCCTGAGAAACTGAATTTTATCAATTTCCGACGACATTATTTCTCCTGCAACGGCTGAAAAGTATCTTACATACTAGCATTGTAGCTTCGGTGAGTCAATCAATCGGCAGATCAATGAATTTTTTAAACGATTCCCGGAAGAGTTTCATTATAAAAAAGAGCTTTTCCGGTGGCAAAAATTCGATGCGGGTCTCGCTCTTCACTGAGCAGATGCCTTGCACGTGCAGCGTTTGCATGCCCTTTCAGATAGTTAAACAGGTGTACCCTGAATAGAGGAACAGCTTTTGGCCCAATTTCCATCAACATGTCGAGAAGATGGTGGCGAAAAATCAAATATCTGGTGTGAGGGTCAGAGAATAGGTGGTGCCCAAGCAGTTCGGCAAACAGCCATGGTTGCCCCAGGCAGCCTCTGCCAATCATATAACCGCTGCAACCGGTAAGCTGATGCAATTCGCGAATGTGGTTGGGCTGGCTGATATCACCGTTGGCAAAAAAAGGAACATTGCCGCAGATTTCGCTGATGCCCTCAAGATACTGCCATTCTGCGGGGCCGGTGTACCCGGCTTGCCTGGTTCGAGCATGGACGGTAACTGCATCAGCTCCTGAGTCAACCATCCTTTTTACAAAATCTTTGACATAGATGCTGTTTTTACTCCAGCCGATTCGGCATTTAACCGTAACAGGAACCTTAACTGCAGCCTTGACTGCTGATACTATGAGTCCTGCCAGTTCAGGCGTATTCATCAGCGCTGAACCTGCGCCGGTTTTTACAACTTTTGGAACAGGACATCCCATATTGATGTCGATGATGTCGCAAACCTGCAATTCTTCAATTATCTGAGCTGCAGTTACCATATTATCGATATCGGCTCCAAATAGCTGTGCTGCGTAAGGTCGAGCCTGAGCCTGAAATCTTACCAGGTTTATGCTCTGTCGGCTACGCATGGAAATGGCTTTGGCGCTGGCCAGTTCAGAGACGGTGAATCCGACACCAAGTCTGGCACAGAGCAGTCTGAAAGAACCATCAGTAACTCCAGCCATCGGAGCCAGGATTAGATTGTTTGGCAGGGTAACCGACCCGATTTTTACCGGGTGAATGAATTGAGCGAGTTCATTGTCGCTTGCAGCAGTCTGAAGAACTGGTTTAAACGGCAAAGACGGTGAATCAAGCCAATCAAGGCTTTGCTGCTGTTGGTCGGTTTTCATTCAACTCAGTGTTCGCCGATACCTGAGATGCTGTCATCAAAGATGAAAGAGCAGTTTCTGCCTCGACTTTTGCACTCGTAAAGTGCCATATCGGCCTTTTTGATCAGAACACTCTTAACACTGGCGTGGTCTGGGAAAGTGGCAACACCGAGTGAAATAGTGACTTTCAAAGCCTGTTCCTGGCCAGGGAAGTCAAAGGACTCGACGGTTTTGCGAAGTCTTTCGGCGACCAGCAGAGCACCCTTTGCATCAGTTTCGGGAAGAATAATCGCAAATTCTTCGCCGCCGTATCGGGCAGGAATATCTACAGTATCGCGAACCGCAAGTTTAATCAGTTTGGCAACCTCGATCAAAACGATGTCACCCTGCTGATGTCCGTAAGTATCGTTGAATTTCTTGAAGTGGTCGATGTCGAAAAGAACCAGTGAGCATGCGGTATGGTATCGCTTTGCGCGAGCCATCTCTTCTTCAAGGCGTGCCTGGAAATAACGATGGATGAACAGCTTGGTTAAACCATCGGTAATTGCCAGTTCATACAAGCGGGCATGCTCAACTGCCATTGCGGCCTGTTGTGCCAATGCTTCAAGAAGTCTCTGATCTTCTTCTGTGAAAGATTCGTTGTTAAGCTTGTTGGTTCCGTTAATTACCCCGGTTACCCGATCTTTAATCTTAAGTGGAACCGAAATCAGATTCCTGATTGTTTTTTCATGATCAGATGTGCTGTCAAAGCTTTTGAAAAGGGGATCGCGATGGCCATCATTTACGATCAGACTGCTTCCTGTTTTAAGAACGGTTCCGGCAATCCCTTCACCGGATTTGATTCTGATCGCAGATTTTACGTTTTCTATGCTCTGGCCATTTCCTAAGCCAAAAACTATTTTGGTTTCAAGTTCTTCTGCTCCCGCACTGGTTTGCAGCATTATCGAGCAGCGCTCGGCTCTAATGGCTCTGCCTGCCATCTCCAAAATTTGTTTGATCAGTTTGTCGGTATCACTTTGAAAATTCATGGCCTGACTGGCTTTGAATAGAGTTTCAATTTCAAAAATCTTGCGGTCAAGAGCTTTATTGTTCGATTCGAGGGCGTCGAGCATTTCATTGAATCTGAAGGCAAGGGTTCCAATTTCGTCATTTGACGAAGTTTTTATTCGGTAAGCCAGATCACCCTTTTCGATGGCCTGAGTGCCCTGAATCAGGTAGTCAAGACCTTTGGTAATGAACTGAGCCAATACAATTGACAGAATAATACCGGCAAGTAACGCAACCATACCGATGAGAATAATGCGTTTGCGACTGGTTGACTTGGACTCAATCAGACGGTCAAAACTGAATCGCAGAATGACTGTCCCAAATTTTGATGTTCCTACCTTGATGGGTGCCACGTAATCTACGTAATGTTGATCTTCAGCGGGAATTCTGGTGGGGCTTTGTATTTCTTCTATTTTCAGTCGCAAAGCTTCACTGATATTCTGACCCAGTCGACTTTCGGCATCGCCGCGTATTCGATGAGCGAGATATTTGCCATCAATGTCGAGAATTGAAATTTCGTGAACGTCTTCACCGCCAGAGATCAATCGTTCGGTATAGGGAATCAGGGCATCGTAAGATTGGCTGATAATAGGATCCTGGCAGGCAATTGCAAGCGTTGAAGAAAGTAGAATGCCTGACTGATCCATGCTTGTAGAAAGCAGGGTTTCTTCTCGCATTGAAGTGTTGAGCGAGGTCAGAAGAATAATCAGGCCTACCAGCAGTGCAATGCCAATGGTAAACTTAATTTTCAGTGAAAACCTTGTTCGTGGTACCGACTTCTCCAATTACTGTATTGCTGCTACTTTCGCTTGCTATATTCTTCCAGAAGTTTCTGGACTTTTTCGATGTAATCGTAATCTTTGAAGTTTGCTGGAACAAAACCCTGAACATCGGTCAGGTCATCGGTAATTTCGCGACCTTCGGGGGTTTTGTTATTCAGCTCCAGAAGCGCCTGCTTGATTTTCTCGATAAGATCCGGGGGCAGGTTTTTTCTGCATACAATTGGTTCATTTGAAATATCCTGAGTTGTGGCAAGAATTGTCAGTTCATCGGCCTTGGCTTTGTCGCGCAAAGTTTTTCTTGCGTCATCATAACAGGCGCCGGCATCATATTTTCCAAGCAGGACGTTAAGAACGACAACGTCGTGTTTTCCAAGAAAATCTGCTTCAGCAAAGTCTTTTTCTGGATCAACGCCGGCTTCAAGCAGCAGAGATTTGGGAAATGTGTAACCAGATGCGGACTCTTTTTCCACCCAGGCGAATTTTTTGCCTTTGAGATCGGTTAAAGTGCGAATTCCACTGTCCTGGCGAGCTATAATGATGCCGCGGTAAGAGTCTGTGCCAAATCTGATAGGCTTCACCAGAAACTGTATATCAGGGTTGTTTCTTGCTTCTGCTGAAATGTTGCTGGCAAGCCAGGCAATATCTATTTCGCCTTTAACCAGTAGGTTCAGAATGCCGTTATAATCAGGTGCGGTCTGTAGTCTTACCTGCTTGACCCCGAGTTTTCGAGTTAGATACTCAAGAAATTTGTTATGTTTCTGCACCATTGCGGTGGGATTGGTGAAGGGGATGCGGCCAAGTTTCAGCACTTGATTGGAATATGGAGAGACGCCTTCAGCAATCTTGTTGGGTAAGGCTTCTGCTGTGGCAGGTTGTTGCGCCTGCTGATCTGGTTTCTTTGGTTCGCTGCCGCATCCGGTAAAGATTGCGACAATGGCCAGAACCATTAAAATAACTGGCAGCTTTGTTTTCCTCATCGATGGTATGTCTCCCATATTAGAACTGTAATGTTATGTATACCATAAAATCTTTTTTTTAATCTACTTTTCTTTGTTTTCTCTAATCGGTAACAACACAGAAAGGTCTAATCGATCAGGCTCAAGCCTTGTAAGAATTTTCATATCATCAAGATCGTCAAGAAATGCCAGATTGGGTATGGGTGGCACTCCTTTGTCTGCCATGAGTGGCGACTGCAGCAGTTTTTGCAGCTGTAAATTGAAATTGCTGAAGTTGATGCGCCAGAATCTCTGCAGATTTTCGGTGGAAAAATCTGAGGCGGTTTTGCCTGCCTTTACGGATCGTAGAAAATCAATTTCATCATATAGATTCTCTTCAGCTGATGCCAGAACAATAAATTCATCGAAAATAGCTGCAAAAATGCCATATTGGGGAAACATAAAATGGCTGAGCCTTACTCCAGGGGTCTTTCCTTCAAGATTTTTTACAAAAATTCCGCTCTGAACGCAAAGAGTTTTGAGCTTTTCAAGATTGTTTTCAAGCTTCTTGATGTCTGGAACGGGAGCTACAAAACGAAGGTCGGGTACCCCGGAATCTTCTGCCGGTTCAAGATTAACGTAAAAAATGCTTTCGCGGGCGCTGTTGGCGAGCAGATCTTTTTCAAAATCAAGGCCGGCTGAGGCTACCATCGAAATAACCGTCAACGTCTGGGGAATTTCCAGCATGCCTTTCATAATCTCGGAGGGGTCTTCAATTGGATGGGTTTGGGCAAAAACCATCAGCGCGTCATTATTAATAAACTTGCCAATACTTATCGAATGGCTGATTCTTGGGTCAGCGAGGCGCCCACTCAGGCTTTTTATTCTGAGTCTTGCTTCAAACCCCTGATTGGAAAGGATCGCAGCTCCAATCAAATAATCAGAGCATTCAAGCATCGGCAAAATCTGATGCTGGATTTTATAAATCTGGTCTTCTTTCAAGCTTCCGATATTTTGTTTCCTTTCGATAAGACTCTTCAAAAGATCGATTATCGGGTCTGTTTCTGCCGCCATTTTCATCAGAATACAACTTTCGTCGGGTTTGATTTCCTGTAACAGTTCGTCTGCTTCAGAAGAATAGCGGTCGATAATGGCTTTGGCGTCTTTTTGTTGCCCGGAGCTCAGCTCAATAAATTTTTTTGCCTTAAGAAAGTTTTTCTCGCCAAAATTTTCTTGTTCAAAAACCGATGCGGCTTCTATGTATTTTTCGTCTGCAGGCCAGTTTTTGTTAATTTCCCTGCCTGCTCTTCGAAGGAATTCTATTGGAACATTGCCCGGCTCAGCCAGAAATTTGCCGATGCGCTCAGCCTTGAAGGCGATCAGAACTCGTCCGGCAGAATTTGTCTGAGCATCTTGAGTGTTGGTAACGCTTGCCTTTTCAGCAAAAACCAGTGCACCGGAAAAAATCAATAGAATAATTGCAAGGCTTCCAATTCGCAAAGTTTTGTTCATGTCGTCCCCCAAATTTGTTATCCGGCATATTCTAGCATATCCCGGATTGTCTGCAAATGATTTGTGTTTTTGACTGCATAAGATTGCCGGAGATCTTAAGGCGTTGGTAAAATGCTTTTACTTTGCCGGTGAATTGTTTTAAAATCAAAGTTATGGGCAGATTCTTGAGTACACAGCATAGAAGTGGTTTTATTCTATACATTGTCATCACAGTGCTACTTGCGTTGGCAATTCTTGCCTTTGCCCTGAACAGCCTGAAAAGCGGAACGGTTACCCAGTTGGCCAAAAATGTCGACCAGAACCGCCTCACTTTATTGGCCCAGTCCGCAAATGCTGAGGTTGTTGCAATTATTCGCAGCAATGCCAATTATGCTCTCGACTCCCGGATTTTTGCCAGGCTTCGTTCCGTTTTCCCTGATTCAGGCGGCACAGCGCCTGGCTTAAATACCGAAATCGTTCTGCTGTCGAACTTCGCGCCACAGCAGACTTTGGAAATTGCCAACAATGCTGGTTATAATCTGGTGATTAAAAGCCGGGCAACCTTGACTGCTTATCGTGAGGCTCCGGCGAAGTCGGTTCTTGCATTCAATGCCTATCTGGATGTGATTTCTCAGGCTTACCTGGATGGCGCGGAAGAAAATATGATCGAGGTTCGCGAGCGTCGCGATGTAAGACTGGTTGACCTGCGTCACCGCTTCGACCGTTATGCTCTTTTTGTCAAGAATTTTGGCCCCAGCTATAACCATCCGAAACGTCGTATATTGATAGAGGGAATCCCTGCAGATGGCCCTTTTATGTCTCACGCCTTTCTAGGGAACCATAATTATCCCAAATGTGCTGAGGTTCAAAAACATTTATTGTTTGACCTGTTTTTTGAAGAATCTTCAAAACTCCCTAATTTTGCCAGGATAACCGGATATTCTGGTCTGAAGGCATTTGCCGGTGGCGATATGCCTGAGTGTCTTTTCTTTTCAAATTCCTATCCTTTTGCAAGCCTTACTGGAATCTCAGTTAGCCAGTTTTATCAGGTCAGGGCAGTAATTGCACTGTATGAAAAGTTCGTGAATCAGGCCGCTGACGGGTGTCTTGGCAATTCAAAACCTTCAAAAGAAACAAAGCAGAAACTTAAAGAGTTGTGCAAGAAGGCTATGGATGCGTCTAACAGCAATGCTGCCGCCTATGAAATCTGCCAGGATTTTCACGATAATTTCAAGATGTCTGGTAATGTTGGAATTTATAAAGATTGCGCCGGATTCAAAAAAATACTTAATACATGCATTTCGAAGTGGCCCTACACCTATGGTTTCACCGACGCAAATTCAATCTGGAATCTTGAAAATTTGAGCCTGCCCGACCTGCCGGCCCCCAGAGCCTGGGCTACCGCTCTCGCATTCGGAGGTCTGGCTTCTCCAACCGCCGAACTTAATGACAAGGGTGCTTATTTTGCCGAATACCTTGAAAAAAAAGATGGTGATGATTATAACCCTGAGCGGGTCAGAGTCGGAAAAATGCCGATGCTGTATGGCAGCGACTGTAAGAATAAGCTGTTTGTTGAAGGCCCGGTCTTTTTAAGATTTTTTAAAATTGGCTTTCTTGATACTTTCAGTCAAACAATTGAATTTTTCAGGGGTAATGCTAACATAGAGCCAGAAACAGTGCCGTTGCGATTTTATCGCTATGATAAAGATACCAATAATTTTTTGAACACAAAGCTCGGCGCTCCGGTTCCTTTTTCCGGACTACATAAAGAAGAATTTCTGATGAGTCGCGCAGTCGATAATGTTTCGATAAATGCGCTTATGGGTGACAGCATTTCTATTTTTGATGGTGATGGCAATGAAATTACCACCAGCACCACAATTCTTGGCCATCCCAACACTACCGAACCATTACAACCAGGCGGTTCAAACATAAGTGCAGTCAATTTCGGAAGGTTGATTGACTTCAAAACCGTCAGCTGGAATTACCCCAATACCGAAATATTCGTAGAACATAGAATTAGAGAATATGACGGCAAAGACACAATGTTTGTCGATGGTTGTATTTATATCGAAGAAGGCGATCTTGATTTGAGTAAAGTGAATCAATTTTACGGCAAGGGCATGATTTATCTTGGTCGTGGAAATTGTTTCGTCAGTGACCTCAAAAGGCTTGACGGTCGCAATGATACTCTCAGAATATATCTGCGTGACGGCAAGTTCATAATCAGGTCTGAATACGATACCGCAGAAATTCACGCTTCACTGGCAGCATTCTCTTACCCATTTGGAACCACCGACCCAACCAGGATGGGAACCTTGATTTTAACCGGGCAGTCAAAGGTGAAAATCTTGGGTAATCTTCTGGTCGATTATCTCTATACTCACGATTCATCAGGAAATGGTCTGGCCGATGGCGGCTGGCTGATTATTCAACACGACCCATTGATCTATGACCCGGCTGCCGAGGTAGATGGTGAAAAACTTGATCCTTACCACGTAAGCATCGGGCCAGTAAAAACCATGTATAGCGTCAATGCTGGAGGCAAAACTTTCTGATGGATCAGGCAAGATGGTTAATTGTTCTTTCGGTCGTAGTAGTCATGTCTACCGTACTTTCTTTGCTGCACCATTTTTCCGAAAAAAGTCCGAAAACCATCGTTAATATTGATAATCCGGCGAAAATTTCCACGCAAAAAAGCTCTGAGCCTTATCTTGATTCGAAAGTTCCAGGTGTTGCACGACCAATTCGGAAAATCAGATATTCAAAGCCTCCTTCTCATGTATTTTCGGTTGAAACCAGAACTGAGTTCACCAAAGAAAATGAATTGATTAAAGATAAAGGGAAAATAATCAAATGATAAGCCCAGGCCGGCAGATGGCAAACAAGGGGATCAGCTTCATTGAAGTTCTGATCGCCATTGCTGTGGTTTCGGCCTGCGCTGTGCCAATAGTTTATATGGTAACTTCGACCAGAACTGATACTTCCAGGGCGATTAATTATCTGAGGGCGATGGAGTTGGCCAATGAGGCAATTGAATGGGCATCAGTAGTTCCATACAGCAAGGTTACCCCGGAAATTTTTTCAGCCTTTTCTGAGCCGATTTCTATCGATGATGGCAGCAACATGAAACCCGCAAGCATTGCGGTTGGGAATCCCAAAAATACTGTCTGGTCTGGCGACGGATTGACCGCAGACTCAATTGCTTATTCAGAACAGTATAACAATGCTTTTTTCTTTCGAGAAATCAAAATCGAAGATGTTACCGATTCATATGTTCATGCTGATCTTTTAAAGAAAGTTACGGTGACGGTTAAATGGAGCGAGGGGTATCGACCTGCTAATCCCAATGTGTCAGACGACAGAAGTCGTCAGGTACAGCTATCGGTGCTGATTTTAAATGATGAGAGTCTGTTAGAATAAAATGAAAATTTTAAACAAAAATAGAAACGCTTTTACGCTGGTGGAAATGACTATTAGCGTAGCAGTTGCTTTGGTGGCTTTTCTTCTGATTTTTCAGTTTTTATCAAGTACCCGGCATCATTTTCTTTATGGAACCGTTAATTTGCAGAATCTTAAAGAGGGTCGTCTGGCGATAAATTATCTGAGACGCGATTTCTCATGTGCCTGCCCAAGACTTGAGGATCCTGACGATGTAAGTTACTCTGACTTTCAGAGAACCCGAAAGCAGATTTTTGCAACAGTTTCAGGCGTTGGAGGCAATGCTGGCGATTTGATTCAGGTCTTGCCAAACGGTCTTCTGTTTTACAAATTTGCTTTTTTGCCAACCAGTGAAAAACCTACGGTTGAGCAGGTTCGGTATGAATTTGACAGCTCGGCAAAAACCTTAATTCGTAGTGGTGAAGGCGGTAAAACCCAGAAGTTCACGGGCATCGAAGATGTCGAATTCAAGGTTTACGTTCATCAGCTCGAAGAGGCTGTTCCTCTTCTGTGGGTAAGATTAAAAATTCATGAAGGAGAGAATCTATACGGTTCTGAAAAAATTGGTAGTGCCCTGGAGCTTACTACTTCAATCTCAAGCCCTTTTCTAAACAGCAGTACGAATAATCCATACTGGCGTTTTGAAACTGGCCACAAAAAATTGTAAGCCTACAGCAACGAAAAATAAATTTGTTACGTAAGTTTTGCAGAAGATAAAAATGTTCAGGAGGAGTTTAATATGAAAAAATGTAATTTCTGGTTGTCGATGGTGCTGTGCTTCGCCTTGATTTTTAATCCGCTGATTTTACAGGTGGCTGTCTATGCTGCGGATATTTCGGTGGATGGGTCTAGTGATGCTGGCTCTGAAGATGCTGCTGCAGCACCAGAAGTAGATGATGATAAAGCAATGGCTACCTCTGCTGAAAAAGCCGAAGAGGGCAGTGAAAAAACTGATGAGGCCTATGAAAAGCTTAGCACTACCAAAAAGGCAAAAACTAAATGGTACATGAGTAAGAGTACGAAGAGAAAAATCAGAGAAGCAAACTCTAAGCTCGACAGTGCCAAAACTGAAGTTAAAGACGTTAAAGATACAGCTAAAGATGCTGCCGGCGAAGTAAAATCGATTGGCGATGCTATCAGTGGTGATGGCGATGCGCTTGACAAACTTGCAAAAGTAAAAGCAGGCATTCAGGGCGCATTGATCAAAACTGGTCAGCTTCTGCAGAAAATTGGTCAATTGCTGAAAACTGTGGGTCAGTCTCTACAGTTAATCGGTAAAGCCTTGTCGGCCATTCCCTGGACCGCAGCTATTGGTCAGGCTCTAATGAACGTGGGTAAAGTTTTGTATTCAGTAGGCACAATGCTCGACAACATTGGTAAGGTAATTGAACAGATAGGTCAGACTGCCGCCAATGCTGACAAGGGCTTCGGCGATATGCTTGGCCAGATTTTCCAGGCTGGTAAAGATGGTTGGAAACAGGGCTGGTCAGAAGCTGAAGCTTACGAACAGAGCCTCGATTCAGAAGAATCAGATACTTCTGAAGATATGGGTGGTTCGACATCTGAAACTGAAACAGATGATGGCGAAGGTTCTGATACCGTAGAAGATGCTGATCAGGAAGGCACTTCTGACATCTAAATCTTGAATTCATAAAAAAAGGGCAGAATTTTCTGCCCTTTTTTTATTACTTTTTTTTTGAAATTTACCGATTAGACCGGCTATGAAAAAGAAATTTTTAAGCCTGTTTGCAGTAATAACAGCAGCGATGCTTCTGTTTTTTACCCTGCCCAACACCTATGGCGGTGACCCGGGTACTACCGGTATAAACGTTAAGGATCGCGAACGCTATTATCATCGTCTCAAGGATATGCGCACCAAAGATCCGAAGAATCCTGAACTCAGCTATCAGATCGCCAATCTTTATTATAGTCTTGAAATGGAAGACGAAGCTATTAAAGAATATCGACGCACCCTTGAATTGAAGCCTGACCACGAGTTCGCTCAGTGGTTTCTGAGCAAGGTTCTTGAAAGCAAGGGTTATTACGAAGAAGCTTTCTGGCTGGTTCGCGAGTTGATTGAAAAGCACCGAAGAATACCAGCGTTATATGATCGCGCCGGTGAACTGCTGGTCAAGATGGATAAAAGAGACGCAGCAAAAGAATACTTTGCCCGTTTCGATGAGCTCAAATATGGCGAAAGGGTGGGAGCCGAACCGGTAAAAACTCTTTCACACCCCAGGGCCGGAGCCTGGAAAGAGTATTTTTACTGATAAGCCGATTTAACTTTTTCCAGCCATTGGTTACCGAAAAAAGTTGTCAGCAGTTCCCCGAAACTTAAAAGAATCGGCGGTGGATTGGGCTGGGAACGGCAGAAATCCGGAATATGCAGGTTGATCATCCAGCTTTCACCGCTTTTTTTCAGCATCAGCGGAAAAAGCGAGCACCATAATGGCTTGCAATCGAGCAAAGGCTTCTTTTCATCAAGTGCGTAGGCATGAAGAGAGCACAAAATCACATTCTCTGGTGAAATAAAGGCAAGTGGGCAGGGTGTGTTTTCCGCGACTTCTCTAATATGAAGGCTCCCTTTGTAAACCTCAACCACACCGGCCTGCAGAAAATTAATCTGTGAAGGCTTGAGATAACCGGTCAGTTTTGGAAAGGTGGCTTTGATTGTTTGAGCTTCTTCGTCGCTGATTGGTGCGCCAAGATCGCCAATCTGGCAGCATTTGCCACGGCATTGCGAGAGGTCACAGGCAAAGCGCGTGTTCCAGACTTCATCAGAAATTATTACGTTGTCGATAATCTGCATTGCCCGGATTCTACCAGATTTTATTTTGATAAAAAAGTAAAATTTTTACGTATAATGGTCGATACTGTGGGCAATGACAACGGTTGATCAAATATTGCTAATCGGTCTTGTTTTTCTCGTGGTGGTGGTCGCCATGAGAGTTATGGCCAGCCGCAGAAAGGCGGTTGATAGTCAGCCTTCCCGGGAAGTTCGACAACCAGAACCAAGAGCTGAAAGGAAAATAGACCCGTCGCCTGCGCCCATAGCAAAAGAAAAATTTGTTGATGAACACTTGCAGGAAACCGAAGGCCGTGAAAAAGAAGCTCAAGCAATAGATCATACTCAGACAAAGAGTGAAGCCAAAGAAAAAATAGCACCGGCCGATCCTCTGGTCTTGATTAAAACCTTTTCTGCAGCACCGGAAAAACGCATTCCGGCAATTTATCAGGCCGGTGACCAGGGTTTGATTGAAGCAGTTCCAGCTCTAATTGAGGCCCTATACGAGCCAGATTCAGCAATTTCTGCTGCCGCCGCTATTGCACTGGGTAAAATCGGCGATCCAAGGGCAATTGAGCCTCTGCTTGAAATTTCCCGGCGTAATGATGTGCAACTGATGAAGGAAATGAATGAGAACATAAGAGCTGAGACTTCGGAAGATGTGGCTGACAAGAATGAAGGCAAAACTGATTCCACAGCCGAAAGCCCATATAATTTCAAAGAACTGGTTGTTTTTAAAATTGATCAGTTACCCAAAGAATATTTTCAGTCAGATGGAACACCGATTCCTAGAAAAGATTTGGTCATCAGAGGTTTAAAAGACAACAGTCAGCAGTTGCGTCAGATGGCAGCAAAAGCGGCAATTGGCCTGGAAAATGAAGAGGTTGTCGATCCTTTGATCGAAGCCCTTGAAAATCCCTACGAAGTTGAATCGGTTCGCTTCATGGCGGCCGAAGCTCTTGGGGGCATGGGAAATGAAAAATCAACCGAATCGCTTTTGCGGGCTTTGAAAGATGAGAATGTCGCAGTTCGTTATTCAGCAGCAGCGGCATTGAGCGGTCGTCGCGAGGAAGGGGTTGTAATGGCATTGATCGGCGCAATTTCAGACCCCGACAAGTATGTGCGCTCTTCAGTTGCTTATGCACTTGGTGCTTCCGGCCATCCGAGTGCTTTGAACGTTCTTTTTGACTGTGTTTCCGATGATAGTGAAGTTGTAAGCTTTTCGGCTGCCAAAGCTATTGCAGCTTACAACAGTGATGAAATAATCAGTGAAGTCAAAAAAAGACTTGAATTTGCCAATCGTAAAAGCCGAATCGCACTCATGGAAGTGCTGGGCCAGATTAAAAGTGACGAATCAGTACGAATACTCAGGGATTTTCTAAAATCAGACGATTCGGAAGTTAGTTATAAAGCCTCGATGGCTTTAATGGGTCAGGAAAATCTGGATATTCTCGATGAGCTGATCGAAGCCTCTAAACGTCTTGATAGCGAGCTGGTTGGGCTTATCATAAAAAATGACATCGTTCAGCCCGAGGCAAAAAAATACGAAAAAGCAGAGGTGCCGCCTAATTCATTTCAGCGAACTGAAGGTAAGGATGAAAGATTTCTGCATGTCTCTGAAAACCTGATGAAGCTGCGTGACGGGTTGCAGGACAAAAATCCCAATATCCGTGGTAGCGCCGCCAATGCTTTGGGCGACTGTCGCGAGGCAATGGCAGTAGAAATTCTGCTGACTGCTGTTGAAGATGAGAACGAATTTGTCAGGGCTTCTGTAATAAGCTCTCTGGGAAGAATCGGCGCAGAAACGTCTTTGAAGCCCCTTCTGGAAAAAGCGGGCGATTATTCAGAAGAAGTAAGATACGCTTTGGTGAAGGCTTTGGCAAGATTTTCCAATGAAAGCGCCGTTTTATGTCTGAAAAAAATGGCGAAATCTGATCAGTCGTCACAGGTGCGCCGTGCCGCCAGAGCAGCCCTGGACCGAAGATAAATATTTTGTTTTCTTTCAATTAATTATATATTTAAAAATTGCGCGGCCTGGCGGCTCTAACCATTCCAAGACCACGCCTGGTTTGCGATGACAGCGAGAAATATGCTTATTACCATCCAGTCGAGAATTAATCCTCTTCTGGGCGCAGAACTGACATAAACGCTTTCTGAGGGATCTCGACACGGCCAACCATCTTCATTCGCTTTTTTCCCTCTTTCTGCTTTTCAAGAAGCTTGCGCTTGCGTGAAATATCGCCGCCATAACATTTTGCCGTAACATCTTTGCGGTAAGCGGGAATGTTTTCACGGGCTATAATTTTTGCCCCAATCGCGGCCTGGAGAGGGATCTGGAACTGGTGGCGCGGAATAAGCTTGCGGAGTTTGGCGATTACCAGTCTGCCACGATATTCCGCCCTTTCTCGATGACACATGAATGACAATGCATCAACTTTTTCGCCATTAACCAGGATGTCGATTCTCGAAATATCGGCGGCACGGTTGCCGATGTGCTCATAATCCATCGATGCGTAGCCGCGGGTTCGGCCTTTGAGCTTGTCGTAGAAATCTACGACAATTTCTGAGAGCGGAAGATCGAATGAAATTGAAACCCGGTTTTCCGAAATGAATTCCATGTGTTTCATTACCCCGCGTCTTTCCTGACCAAGTTCCATGATGGTGCCGATGTATTCTTTCGGCATAAATATCGTGCAATGTACGAAAGGCTCACGAATTTCTTCGATTTCATTGTATTCCGGAAGTTTGGACGGAGAATCGATTTCAAATGAGGTTCCATCAATTTTCGCAACTTCATAAACAACGTTTGGGGCGGTGGTTACAAGATCAAGGTTATATTCCCGTTCGAGTCGCTCCTGAATAATTTCCATATGCAGTAAGCCAAGAAAACCACATCTGAAGCCAAAACCAAGTGCAAGTGAATTTTCTGGAATGTATGAAAGGCTTGAATCATTGAGAGTTAACTTTTCAAGCGCATTTCGCAATTCATTGAACTCGTTGGCTTCAACCGGGTAAAGGCCACAGAAAACCATCTGTTTTGCCTGCTGAAAACCAGGGATCGGCTGTACATCAGCTTTTTTGGTGTGAACAACCGTGTCACCAATTTTTACATGGCCCATTTCTTTGATCGACGCACAGAAAAAGCCAACGTTTCCGGTGGTTATTTTTTCCTGGAGAACCGGTTTGGGAATGAAAACCCCAGTTTCAAGAATTTCAAAAGGAGCATCGGTTGAAAGGAATTTGATCATGTCGCCGTTCTTGAACTCACCGTCAACAACTCGGCAATAAACAACGACTCCCTTATATGAATCATATTTTGCGTCGAACACCAGGGCGCGAAGGGGTGCGCTTGCATCCCCTCTGGGTGCAGGAACACGCTCAACGACTCTCTCAAGAAGTGCATCTATGCCTATTCCCTCTTTGGCAGATACTAGAATTGCATCTGAACAATCGACACCGATCAGCGATTCAATTTCTTCTTTAACTTTATCGGGGTCGGCGGCGGGCAAATCAATCTTGTTGATAACCGGAATAATTTCAAGATCCTGAGCCAGAGCAAGGGTAGCGTTGGCCATGGTCTGGGCTTCGACGCCCTGGCTTGCATCAACTACAAGAAGCGCTCCCTCACAGGCAGCGATAGACCGAGAGACCTCATAGGAAAAATCTACGTGCCCCGGGGTGTCGATGAGGTTCAATGTATATTCGATCCCATCTTTTGCTGTATAGAACATTCTAACGGCCTGGGCTTTGATGGTAATGCCACGCTCCCGTTCAAGATCCATTGAATCGAGAAGCTGTTCTTTCATTTCTCTCTTGCTGACCGTTGAAGTGCTTTCGATAAGACGGTCAGCCAGAGTTGATTTGCCATGATCGATGTGGGCGATGATGCAGAAGTTGCGGATTCGTTTCTGTGACAATTGTTGACCTCTTAAGTTCTTCTGAAAACGAATCTGGATAAAATGTTTTTAAATATCCAGATCATAATCAAAGCGATGATGACAGCTATAATGCCAAAAACCACGCTGGCAATCAAGCCCTGATTTGAAGCCCAGAAAATCGCATCGAGCTTCTGGGGAACATTGGGATCGTCGGGGCGGTAGCGAAGTATGCGGCGAAAATACTCTTCTGATTTAAGAAAATCACCTTCACTGAAAGACCGGTCGCCAAAATAATATAACGCATTGACCATTAGTTCTCTGGCCTGTTCATCGTTTGGTTTAAGGTAAAGAATTCTTTCTATCTTCGGCATGGCCGAACCCCAGTCGTCTTTCAGGGCCAGTTCTTTAACTTCTCGCAACATCAGCGTTGCTTGCCCGGGTTGGAAAAAATGAACGCGGTTATTGCCCTGATCGGCAACTACCAGTGTCTCATCATTGTTTACCATCAATCCGCGCGGAGAGATGAGGCGTCCAGGGGCAGAGCCTTTTCTGATCGGATAATTTAAATAGTATTTTCCATCTCTGGTGATTTCGACGATTCGGTTATTCTGGCTGTCAGAAATGAGAACACGCCCTTCGGGAGTATAGTTAATGAAAGAAGGATTATTTAGCATGCCCCGGTCACGCCCCTTAACTCCATAACGCCATTCAAGTTCTCCGCTTTCAACGTTCCAGCAGACCACCTGATTGAAAAGCGGGTAGCTTACCAGGAGTTTTCCTTCAGCGGTCCAGAATACACCTCTGGGCTGAATGGCTTTGAAACCACCTTTTTTGGTTTGTTCATTGTAAACGATCTCTTTTATACATTTTCCCTGTTGATCAAGGATCTGAACGCGCTGGTTCTGCCATTCGGCAACTGCGATTCTTCCGTCAGCAGCTATATCGATATCCATCGGACTTTTCAGGTCGCCCTGGCTTTTACCTGATTTTCCGATGGTTCCCAGCAGGGTTCCCGATTCGAAATCGAGAATCAGAATAATATCGCTGTCCATGCAGCTCACATATAGACGTTTAGCTTTGTCGAAAGCCAGTCCGGTTGGCTTTTTCATCAGGGAAACAAGTTTGTCGAAATTAACTTTTGCCGCTTCTTTTACTGCGGGGTCTGCATTCTCTTGCACTGTCTGCATCTGAGGGATGAATCGTATAAAATCGCCTTCACGGGTCAATATTTGCAGGCGATTGTTTTTCTGGTCAGCAACAATGATTCGGCCGTCTTCTGACAAAATCAGGTCTTCTGGTGTGTTGAATTCAAGCTGGCCTTTGCCTTCGAAACCTTTAACGGTAAATTCCGAAAGATCAAGGGCAAAAGCTGCCAGAGCTGAATTTAACAGAACAATAACTGGAATAAGCCTCTTCAATTATTGATCTCCTCTATTCGATTGAAAGTCAGGTAGCGGTCTTTGCTGAGTTTTTCTTCGCGGGTTTCACCATTATTTGTGATTAATCGGTAGGATTCTATGGTGTAGCCGTGAACTCCAGGATGAACGACCCGATTTTCACCTTTTTTAAGTCTTGTATTTTTTTTCTTTTCGATTCTAAATGGGTGCTTCTGCTCATTTCTGGTAACCAGCTGCACTGATTCATAGGGTAATTTTTCGGCATAAAGTTCGATAAAAACTTTACCGGGTTCAGATTTTGCCGAAATAAGAACAGGCCGATCGAGAGTGTTGGTGAAGCGAAAGTCTTTGTAGCCCCAGGCTACTGCCGCGTCAAGGCCGCGGTCTGCATACTCAATGCCTTCATAAATCGAATGATTGTGGCGTTCATCTATTTTCATGCCTGCCAACAGCACACCACGATAAAGTGTCGTGCTGACCTGGCAGATTCCACCGCCCAGGCCGGGAATAACTTTTCCCTGAGAAATTACCCCGGCTTTTTTAAAGCCGCACTTTTCAGTTCGAGGGCCGACAACTTTGTTGAAGCTGAATTTTTTGCCAGGCTGGACGATAAGGCCATCGATTTTTTCAACGGCAATTTTTAAATTGACGTTGCGGTTTTCATCATCGACATGACCTTCATGAAATGTGGTGAAAGAAGCAATTAAAGTGTTGAATCCCATTTCTTTTCTCTTGTTATTGAAGCTTTCGGGGCCATCGCCCGGTTTTTTTGCCAGCGGAACGGTTATGGTTGCGGCATCTTGAGCCTGTTTAATCGCGACTTCCAATGCTATGAGCGTTTTTTCTCGATCAACCTGTTCAATTTCATCGCCGCGAACCAGGCGTTCAAAATCGCCGGGAGCCGCTTTCAAATGTTGAGCGGGAACACTGGCCGTTGCCAGTTCAGGAATTTTTTCAACCAGAGATTTAAGAATGTCTCCCTCGATTCCTTCTTTTTTTACCACCAGCGGAACCTGATTGAATTTTATTTCGAGCTCACCGTCGACGAATTTAAAATCAATTTTTCGGGTCGTTTTTTCCTGTTGCTCGATTGGGGTGGAAGAAATTTTTACCGGGTTAAGGCCTGGTGGCGGTGGGAGTTGCTTCTGAAAGTGGCGAATTCCAACGTAAATGCCCAGCAGCACCAGCAGTAGAGCAAAAATCGCAACGGCTTTTATCAAAGCGCTTTTCATTAAATCAAGCTCCTGTCAATCAGTTTCTGCTTTGAGGGAGCGACTCATAAGATTTCTGGCCGCAATCTCTGGAGGGCATTGTTCAAACAAAACCCTGCATAATTCTTCGGTAATTGGAAGCGGAAGCCTTAGTTTTTTGCCCCATTCGCTTGCAATTTTAGCGGTTTCAACCCCTTCAACAACCATCTTGGAAGAGCCCATGACTTCTTCCAGAGTTTTGCCGCGAGCAATCTGTTGCCCAAGCTTATGATTGCGTGAAAGTGGCGAAGATGTGGTCGCCATAAGGTCGCCAAGACCAGCCAGGCCGTAAAAGGTTTTTGTTTCGCCGCCAAGCGCGGTGCCAAGGCGAACCAGCTCATGCAGACTGCGGGTAAGATAGGCTGCCTTGGCGTTGTCGCCAAGGTCAAGGCCGTCAACAATGCCAGCACCAATAGCAAAAATGTTTTTCAAGGTACCGCCCAGCTCTACTCCGGTTCGGTCCGATTGTCGGTAAATCCTGAAATAATGGTTAGAAAAACTTTCCTGAAAAAGCCTGGCCAGCTCATCGTTATGGCATGCAACTACCGAAGCTCCCAGTTTTTTCATCGCAACCTCATCTGCCAGATTCGGCCCTGAAAGACTGGCTACAATGTCGGCGGCAGACTCTGGTTCTGAGCCGATAATGTCGCAGATCAGCTGTGAAAGTCTTTTTCCTGTTCCCCGCTCAAATCCCTTGGCTACGTTTAGAATTCCTCTCAGGTTTCTCAATTTGCGGGAGTAAGGGGCTAAAGTATCTCTGATGAAGCCTGAAGGGATGGAAGTCAATGCAAATTCAACCTGGTCAAGAGCCTGGTCGATTGAAGATACTGCTACCAGTGTATTGCTAAGATTCAGGTGCGATACGAAATAAGGGTTTTTCCGGTGCCGGTTGATTCCATCTACTACTTCGGGCTCACGGGCCCAGATTTTGACCCGATGCCCGTTTTCGCACAGCAGGTTGGCAAGCGTGGTGCCCCATGACCCGGCTCCAAGAACCGCAAAATTCATTGCTTTTCTCCAAATTCTGTAATTGTGGAAGAAGAATCGCCGGTGGCAGATTTTTCTCTTGCCGTTTGGCCAAGCGCAAGCTCTTCACCTTTTAGTATTCTTTTAATGTTTTCTTTGTGTTTGAAAATGATAAAGGCGGCGATAATGGCCGAGAAACCTGTTAAATAATGGTAATACAACGGTCCGCCTTCCCGAAAATAAAAAATCAGAAATGGCAAAGATGCGGCAGCGCTTATCGATCCAAGTGAAACCATGCGGCTGATAATCAGAATAAACAGAAAAATTGTAAGGGTTATAAGACTGGCCTTCGGAGCAAGGGCAATAAAAACCCCAAGCCCAGATGCAACTCCCTTTCCTCCTTTGAAAGAGACCCAGAAAGAAAGGGTGTGCCCGACCAGAGCTGCACCGCCAGCCACGAAAAGCGCGAGTGGATTTCTCTGGAGAACGCTGGCTGTAATTATAATCGCCATCATGCCTTTCAAAACATCGATAGCCAGGGTAAAAGCAAATGGGGTTTTGCCCAGAACCCGGTAAACATTGGTGGCACCCATATTTTTGCTGCCATGCTCGAAGATGTTCAGGCGATAAACCACTCTACCGATAAGATATGCGGTTGGAATAGATCCGCAGAAATATCCAATAACAAGAGCGTATAGATAATCACTTGCCATTATTTTCTTACCACCAGCTTAACCGGCCAGCCATCGAATGTTTCTTCCTGGCGGATATGGTTAAGAATGTAGCGTTGGTAGGAAAAGTGAACCGCTTTCGGTTCTGAGGCTTTAAGCTTGAAAATGATCGGCGGGCCAGGAAACTGGTTCAGGGAAAAAAGCTTGACTTCATGGCCATTAAATGATGCTGGGGGCTGCATGGTTACCGCATCATAAAGAATAGATTTCAATTTATCATTTGAAACTATCTTGCGGCCATTTACCTGAACCTGGTTTATCAGAGAAAACAGTTTGTTAACACGCATGCCTGTTTTTGCCGAAGTTGCCAGCATCGGGGCGAAGGTAAGCTGCGGAAACTCATCTCGGGTGTGTCTGGTAAGGTCATCCCAGTCCTTTTCGCTGTGCTTTGAAATATCCCATTTGTTCCATACGATAATGCATCCAGCGCCACTATCTATAACTCTGCCGGCAATGCGTTTGTCCTGATTGGTAATTTTTCCTTCCGCAGCATCCATTACCAGAATTGCCAAATCAGTATTCTTGATTGCGCCAAGAGTTCGGTAAACTGAAAACTGTTCAACATCATCCTTTTCCCGGTCTGGTCGGCGAAGGCCTGCGGTGTCAATGAAATTGTAAATTTTGCCATCGCGAACGAAGCGCTTGAGAATGGTATCTCTGGTGGTGCCGGGAGCATTGTCGACTATTGATCGGTCTTCGCCGATGAGACAATTGAAAAGAGAAGATTTGCCAACATTGGGTTTGCCGACAATGGCTATCTGTTCAAGATTGGTTCTCTTATCTTCCTCTTCGCCTTCCCAGTTGCGGGGAAACGATTCTACCGCAACGTCGAGAAGGTCGGCAACACCATGCCCGTGCACTGCAGAAATCGGGTATATAACATCAAGACCCAGTTCGTAAAATTCCGCCAGGTTCATATCATCATTTGCCGCATGATCAAGTTTGTTTATTGCCACAAATAGTGGTCGGTCTGGCCAGTTGCGTCTAAGAAAATTCAAAATCTGTTTGTCATCCGGCACCAGGCCAGCATGTCCGTCACATAGGAAAATTATCGATTCGGCTTCTTTAAGGGCAAAATCAACCTGGTTTTTAATGGCCTGCATCAAAGGTTTTGTGTCGTCAGGGTCAAGGCCGCCGGTATCGACAACATTGAATTTTCTGCCGTTCCAGACGGTTTCAGCGTAGTTGCGGTCACGCGTAACACCTGGGGTAGGGTCAACAATCGCGTGTCGGTAGCCAACGATGCGATTCATCAGTGATGATTTGCCAACGTTGGGACGACCAACAATGGCGATTGTGGGAATTGTGTGCATGACTTACCTCCAGATCAAGGAACCCAATGCTAACACCAGCCAGCCCTCAAAGTCAAGGACAACTCAGTGGTTTGCCGGTTTTCTTATGTTCATCGAACGATGGGAATACCGTTCATTAGCAAAAGAGAGTTCTGTCAGGTATCGTCAATTTGACACCGGCTCGCTCATCTGTTAAGCTGGAGGCCTGAAAAATTAATGTTGAGGTAGGCCGTGATTCCCGTCAAAAAACTGGTTCCCCTTCAGAATCTTGACCTTAAAATTGACGCAGCCAATGCTGCTATTGAAGAAAAAAAGCAGAAAATCCTCAAAATGCAGAAGGAAATTGATGCTGCGGCTGAACTGGCAGAAAAGAAAAAGGCGCTGCTGAAAAAAATTCAATTACGTCGCCGCACGGCCGAAACCTCGTTGAACGAGGTTAATGACAGTATTAAAGCCTCTGATATCAAAATGAAAAGCGCCGGTCTTTCGCCGGCTTCTTACGCTGCACTGGAAAAAGAGATCAAGCTTCTGCGCTCCAAATATTCAGAACTGGAGACTGCCGTTCTTGAAGATATGGAAAAGATCGAAAAGCTCGAGCACGACATTCCAAAAGAAGAAAAAGTGGTCGCAGGCAGAAAAATTCATCTTGAAGAAGTTAAAGCCCGGGTTACTGACGAAATTCTTGGTCTTAAAAAAGAAATTGAACTGTTTAAAACAGAGCGCTCGCAGGCTTCTTTAAATATTGAGTCAGATAGCCTCGAGCTTTATGAAGACCTGCGGCAACAGCTCAAAGGCAGAGTTATTTTCCCGATTGAAACTCCTGCCTGCCCGGGCTGCGGTATGGCATTGCCGGGCGGATTTGTCAGCGCAGCTAGTGCCCACGATGGTGCTGAAAAATGCACTAACTGCGGCAGGCTTCTTTATTGGACAGGTGATCGTAATTGATTTATTCAAATGTAAAATTAAAAAAAATATTTGGTCTGGTTCTGCTGGTCTTTTGCTTTTTTTCTTCACAGATATGGGCCCAGGTTGCCACCCATACCGAAGTTTCCTCTTCATCAGCATCTTCGGTCAGCTTTATTGAAGACTCCGCAGGATTGATCAAGGCCGAGGTCAGGCAACAGATTATCGAAATCTGCAGAGAAATTGAAGAAAAAATGCGTATCAGAATTTTGATTCGCACTGAAAAAGTAGAAAACTTGATTGACAGCCAGTCCAGAGTCGAAGCCTTTTTTGCCGAATGGATAAGATCGATCAATCTTGATAAGCGCGGGGTTCTGATTTACGCACTTCTGCCAGAGGGCTCAGAACATGGAAAAGTTCATCTGCGTGTCGGAATTGGCCTGAAATACCTTATCACCAGGGAAATGGGTGAAAAGATTCTTAACCAGGTGATTTTGCCGAACAACGCCACAAATAATGACGGTCATGGCTTTCTTGAAGGCGTTTCCACGGTGAAGCGCATGCTGCTTGATGAATTGAAGCGTGATGGCACCAGAAAGGGAACCCATTCAAGTACTTTTAACCTTCGCAATTTTCTCTGGACATCCAAGGAAATCATGCTTGCATTGCTGGTTGCAATGTTCCTGATATATGTTATTTTCTTTGTTGAACGTTGTCCCAGGTGTAACGGTGCTTTGAAAACCAGCATTGAAACATTGAAAGAGCCTGGCGAAAATAGCCTGGGTCTGCGTCGGCGAATTTTTGCCTGTGAACGCTGTGGCTTCTCAAGGCGCAAGAAAGAGCCTGTTTATCCATCAGGCAAAGCGGGCCTGATTATGAGATTGACCGGTGCCCGCCGTAATGTTAAGATTGACAGTCAGGAAAATTAGCAGAGTAGCCGGTCGGTCGCGTCTTTAAAAAGATGAGGAAAGTCCGGGCTCCACAGGGCAAAGGCGCTGGGTAACGCCCAGGCTTCGACAGAGAAATCTGCCGGGGACGGAAAGTGCAACAGAAAACATACCGCCAATGGTCGAAAGACACAGGTAAGGTTGAAATGGTGCGGTAAGAGCGCACCTGTTGTGCTGGCAACAGTGCAACATGGTAAACCCCGCCGGAGCAAGATCGAACAGGAGTAGAGATGGCCCGTCTCGCTTTAACTCCGGGTAGATCGCTAGAGGTCAGGGGAGACCCTGATCCAAGATAGATGACCGACGCCTTCTCACGAAGGTACAGAACCCGGCTTACAGGCTACTCTGCTTTTTCCCTTACGCCTGATTTTTATTCTGACTTGAAGCATTCAGCAGATTTTTTGCTCTGATTATCCAGCTCAGGCTGATAAAAATTACCATGCAGGAAAGTGTGATGGTTAAAGAACCATATCTTGCGGTCTGCGGTGGTGCCCAGTCAAGCGGGTCTGGGGCCCCTGCTGACGAGGCTCCACGCAAATACATCAACCTTGGCAGCACTTTCAGGTCTGCTTCGTGATCAACTTCGTATCCATCAACAGTAAATGCCAGTTCCAGACCGGTTGAAGCAAGAGCGGCAGCAGCAGATGCATTGTAGTCGCCAAAGGGGTAGGCATACCAGGTAACTGGTGCCGAAACAGCAGCTGATAAGCTCTTTCTTGCAAGCTCAAGTTCTGAAGCTAAGTCTGTTCCTTCGGCAAGAATTTTGGTAACTTCATAATGGCGTTTGCCATGCAGCCCAATTCGGCAATTGAAATTTTTCTGAAGGTCAACCAGCGTTTCATTTGAAACATAGTTTTCTTTGCCGATTTCGCCGGTGATAATAAAAAAGGCCGATGAAATTCCTTTTTCCTGAAACAATTTTTTTATTGCCTCTGCCGATGTTTTTAATCCGTCATCGAAAGAAATTAAGAGCTTTCGGCCTTCAAATTGCCTTAACCTGGCCTGCTGCTCAAATTCTTTAGGAGTGATTGCCTTGTAGTCATGGCGGAGAAAATTTTCAATAATTGATTTAAGCTCTTCATATTTAATTTCCCATGGCAATGTCGGAGAGTCGGTAACCCCGTGAAAGGTCAATACCAGCATGATCGGCATTTTTACCTGTTTCCAGCCAAGGTAGAAGCCAAAAATACCGGATACTATTAAAAAAACCGCGACAATAATTGAAAATAGCGCTTTTTTTCTAACTGATCTATTCATGCCGATTCATAAGAATCTGCAGCATTTGGGCAAATTCTTCCAATTCAACCAGACACGGCAGAACCTCGAGGTCGAGGTCAGAGTGTCTGAACTTTTCAATGATGTCCGGAATGTCTTCATTGACATGCGCACCTGGCAGCAGAAACAGTTGAATGACTCTTATTCTGGTGTAACCTTCGACAATCGATTGATTGATCGCGCCTTCAAGATCAGGAGATTGACCCCTTAAAAAGCAGGCCTTGACACTTTTGCCGGAATGTTTTGCCAGCATGTCTGTAAAGGCCGAAGCCGACTGAAGTGCTCCGGTACGCGCCGAACCATGAAACAGCAATAAATAAATGGTTTTATTTTTCATGGCAAAATGATACTTTAAATCAGATTTCAAGTAAACCGGTCGGCAAAGATTATGATTGTAACAGTTACTCCAAACCCTCTTCTCGATTATGTTCTCCATAGCAAAAACATTCCTGACCCCGGTGGCAGAAGAACCGATCAAATTCCCTTTACTGTCGGTGGCAAGGGAATCAATGTGGCGCGTATGCTCAAGACGCTTGGCAGACCAGCCCTGGCTATGAGCTTTGCCGGCGGAGAAAACGGCAAAAAAATCCGGAAGGGATTAATTCAACAGGGAATTTCAGCGAATCTGGTTGAAACTTCTGGTGAAACCAGAATGGGTATAAATCTGGTCGTTGAGCAACCCTCATATCATACCTGGTGGATCGAGAATGGTCCGGAGCTCAGTAATTCTGAAGTTTTTAATTTCCTTGATTGCCTTGAAAAAAGAATGCCCGAAGTTAAGTTTGTAGCAATGTCCGGAACTATCCCTGGTCGTATGAACGATGATTTTTATCTGAAAGTTTTAAGTGTTTGTTTTAAATTTAGACCCGAGGTTTACCTCGATGCCAGAGGCATTCCTCTGCAAAGAGCCTGTGAAGCTGGTAGATTTTTTCTTAAACACAACCGGGATGAGGCAATCGAAACCTTCAAAATCGACCCGATGAGTGATCCGAAAAAATTCTTCAGCCATCTTGCATGCAGGAAAATCTGGGGTGCAATGATAACCGATGGTAAAAACCCGGTTCTTTTATGGGATGGTGAGAATGTTTTTGAAATTTATCCCGCTGAAGCCAGGCAGGTAAGCGCGGTTGGTTGCGGTGATGCAACGCTGGCGGGTTTGCTTTATGGGAGAAGTCAAGGACTAGATATTCTCGAATCTGCCCTATGGGGGCTCGCGGCAGGGGCGGCTGATTCAGAAATGCCAGGCCCATGCGAAGCCGATTTTTCGATGGTATGCCAAAAAAAGAATCAGGTAAAATTTAAAAAGATCATTTAAAAAAGCCCCCGCTGGAAAAGCGGGGGCTTTTTTAAAAGCGGTTGATAAACAGTTTTAATCGTCGATTCTTTTTCTTCTTTCTTCAAGGGTGCGGATGTCGAGCTTGCGCCCCATTACTGCGATAGCAAGTTTGAATTCGCGGCTGTTGCCATTGAAATCAGAGGCGTTAACCGTCAGACTATATTCGGGGCTGACTGCTCCACCCGCATCGATGTTTTCGAACCTGAAAACATGTTCTATTGCTTTCATCATGTCAGAGGTTGAAATTGAATCAGATACGGCTCCGTCTTTGTCCTGAATTGTATAGTCTATTGATGACACGCCAAATTTTTTCGATGCGTCGCAGGTATTGATGTTGTCGAATGCTCTGATGTAGAAAACCAGACGGTTGTTTTTCTGGCAGACATAGCCGACATTGGTGTCATCGGCAACTGTTGAAATTGCATTGGCTCCTGACAGGTAGGTGTCGAAAAGCCCATTCAGATCTGTTATGTCAGTAAATTTATGTTCGCCGTCGATTGCATCTTTTTTGCCAAGATACGGCAGATCGCCTGAAGAGTAGTCGTCATCGAATCCGTTGCTGCCAAAATTGCTGAAGTTGGCATCAACGTTCTCTTTGGTTCCGAACATGTGATATTTGTTGGTTCTTGTATCGAAGACCACAACTTGAATTTCCGGGGCAATCTCATCTTTTGCTTTCATGAAAGCCAGATTGCTCCAGTTGCTGGTCGGAATGCCCGGGCTGGGGATTTTATCAAGCAGTTCGCCAACCGGAATAACCGATCCATCAGACGGTGAAAATGCTTCAGAATCTGAACCTGCATCAGGCTTGGCGGTATCGCTTACCAGACTTTCACCGATTCCAAAGACCGAGGCATATTGCATGCAGGGCAGTCCCTGACTGTCGTTGGAAATGGCGAAAAGTTTGAATTTCGGCTCAGGCGAGCTTTTACCATCGGCTGAAGTTGAGTCATTGCACTGATGCCATGGTCTTGGCTGTTGAATGGTTACAGTTCCGTTAATGGTATTGAGAGAGCCAGCGTGTCGGCCAGTACTGCCTGGTTTTTTTGTGCTTGCCGAAATTGAAAGGCCAGTGACCTTTGCTCTTTTCCATACCCATTTGGGTTCATATTTATAACTTTTGAAGGATGCGGTTTTGTTTGACAGGTCTTCCAGATCAGCAAGGCCGTAGCCACCCGTTTTCAGAGCATCCATTGAAAGGCCGCCCTCAGAGCTGAATTGATAACATGGGTAGGTGTAGTAAATATTCAGCTTAAGGTTATCTACGCTCTGGTTGAAATTGAAGCTGCCGATTGTTGTGTTAAACGCTTCTTTGAAATAGGGGTTAGTATCAAGAACTTCAAGAACGAATGGCATGGTAGTCTGGCCAGTTTCGGCGAAGCTCTGTTCGGCTGGATTAGTGGTGAACCTGGCTGCGATCGGGCCTTTTGTGTCATAAACGATAAAATCGGTAGAACCAGCTTCCCTGGCTGGTTTTATGACCTTCAGCTTAAGTTGTTCACTGCATTTCTTGATTCCAGGTTCCTGCTTCCAGACTTCTTTGGTGGTTTTGACTTCTGGGGTAACCAGGCTACCGCTGGCATCATAAACTGCTGGAGTGGTAACTCTTGTTTCAGAATCTTTGTTAAATACCTTTTCTTCCCAGGCCCAATAAACATGAGTAATTTCAAAACCTGCGCCGGGAGCCCATACTTTGAACTTCACTTTTGAGGCTTCTTTATCCCCGTTAAAGGTGGGAATGTTAAAAGTAATGGTGTAATCTGGACCAGGAGCCCCGTCCTCACCGGTGATGCTGAGCGGAATCTGGGGTGAGCTTTCAATTTCAACATTTGCGGCTTCATTCCCAGACCTGACGAAGGCTTTATAATCGCTGACTTCGATGTCGGTCAAGTCAATCTGAATGTCTTCGATAAGCAGACCTTCATTCATAATCTGAATAGCTTTGTTGTCTGAAACTTTATAAACGTTGATTGTGCTGCCTTCAAAAGTTATGGGAACGGTGGAGTTGCTCTTCAGTTGGTTCGGAAAAACGCTGTCGATGGCAGGCTCAACCGGTTCATTTGAAAGTCCCGCAAGAGGAAACAGTCCTTCGTCGGGGTATTCAGTCGCTGTTCCACCGATCGTTGAAACTTCACTTTCCTGCCCGGGTTTCGCAAATGCTGACAGGGTAAGATATGGGCCAAGATCGCCGGAAATAAAGGCGTCTTCGGTTGGAACCCCGGTGGTTCTGGTAAAAGCTTCAACAACGTTGCCTTTTCCCTGAATTTCAAAGAAATCAGCCATCGCTGACGCTGGAAAATAACCATAACCGTTTGGCATGTCTGCGCCTGGCTCAAAAGCGATGCCTGCTTTGATGCACCAGTCATACTTGCCTTTCAGCAATCCGCCGCCAGTGTTGTGGGATGCGGGGTCCCAGACAGTTCTGAAGCTGGCGGTTGTTCCCTGGGGAACAAGATAAAAGAAGGTGTTTCCTTCGGTTATCATTTCCATCCCGGCACCGCTGGAGTTGATGGGAACAACAGCTGCGCAGGGTTCTGCAGGAAGAGAGCAGGCATAAATTGAAACGGAACATAATGTCGAGATCAGTAATAAAATCCAGAGCCTCTTCATGTAAAACATAATGGTCCTCCTGACAGAACTAATTTTCTCTTGTTAGTTTTACCGTTTTGATCATTTCTTCTTTGCGAACATCCATACCGCCTTTTGCAAGCCTGGTTTCACCTTCTGAGGTAATTTGAGCAGAAATTATAAGTTGTCTCTCTGCAGGATTGGTGTAGGCGCTGATGACTTTGAAATCGGTGACTGCAAATTTCCAGTCAGCGGAGAGCCCGGGCACTTTGATTGGAAATGCTGTCGAATTGCAGTCGGCAAAAAACTGGGCAAGACCATCAGAATTAGAACTCGCAGGGTTAGGAGAAACCTCACTTCCTGCTATGATGCCACGGAAAGGGCAGTAACCAAGAGATAGAACTCCTGCGTCGCAGGCTTCCTGGGGAAAGGCGCTCAATTTGAGCAGCATCATCTGAACTGCACTTTGAGCCATGAAATTTGCCTGAAGGAAATGAACATTGCCAAGATTCTGCTGTTTTGATTCTTTGCGGAAAAGCGCAAGCGATGATGCGAAGACCATCACGCAAACGCAAAAAACCAGCACCAGCGGAATCGCCATGCCTTTTCTCAAACCAACAATCTTTTTTCTATTCGGTAACAAGGAAGGTCCTCCTTGCAACCAGTTGAAACTGGTTTCTATCATCGTAAGCTCCCTGGTTAGGCAGTTTCCATTTAACTGTCATGTTGATGTCGACCATTCTGATTTCGGCAGTTGCATCAGGGTAAACTTCTTCTAAAGTCATGGTTTTGGGCGCATCAAGGACTGTTCCTGGGCTTGATTCGTAGCCGCTGGCACAAATCTGGGGATCGTGAAACTTAAATTGGGGGACGCTGAAGCCTAATTCTGCATTGCTGAAGGTGTAAACCTGGTATTTCCATGCGATGTCGTTGCCTTTGATGTTTTCAGTGCTGGTTGTGCCGGCATTGGCAAGCAGATTGTCGCGACTGATCACGAACATCAGCTGATTCATTTTTTCTTTTGCCAGGTTTGCAGCAATGCCTTCAGCATCCTGTTCACGGGTTCCGCGATTTGAGTAGTCAAGAAGACCAAGAACTGGAATAATGATGGCTCCAAGAATTCCAATGGCCATCATTATTTCTACCAGAGTTAAGCCTCTTCTTTTTTTCATAGGGTCCGCAAAACTCCTACTTCAACTTTCGCACCGGTTCGGTTGATTACATGGGCTTCAGGATACTGATTCTGGTCATAATGCTTAACAGTAATCACAAAAGTTATCAGACTTCCCATTTTTTTGTTGTCCGGGTCGAAGTCTTCCTGGATTATTTCAAGTTCTGATACGTCTTCAAGGACTTTGTAATTAGAAAATATTTTCTCTTTATTGAGCGGGTCTGAACCTTCTTCGAGGCCTTTGGAATATAATAATTTGCCGCCGGAAATTTTCAATTCGCATTTGAAAATTGCTCCTGGGCTGTTGATATCCCCGCTTACGAAAGGAAGGCAGATGTACCACTCGGCAACTTTTCCATCGGTAATCTTGTCGCTGTTGTTGAGATTCAATTCGAAACCAGCATCGGTAATGGTAGTTCCATTAACCATAACATCGGTTCTATATGTGGCCTTCTGCATTTCTTCGCGAATGAAATTCAAGCCATTTCTCAGCTTATTCTGGGTCGCCAGAGACCAACTGCCTTTTTGAAAAGAACGCGACATGGCTATGAAAACCTTGTAACCAGCCAGCGTAAAAATCGATAGAACCGCGGCAGCAACAAGAATTTCAACCAGAGTAAATCCACTTTTTCTTATGTTTTTATTATCCACAACTAGATTATAACAGAGAACAGCGAAGATTGTACCTGCTTATCAGCTGTCACGAATTAGATTTTCCACGCTTTCGCCAGTAAGAATGCTGAGAATTTGAGCTATTGGTCTCTTATTTGGGCCGGTTGCATCCTGCAGCATTTGCCTAAGGACGTTTCGACCCGGTTCCCCATAGGAATTTATGGTAGTTAAAATCATTCCCTGGCGGGCAGGACGGTCTTCTTTCTGATAAATCCTGAACAGACGGGGGATTGCTTTGCCGGGAAGCAGAGGTAAAACTTCAAGGGTACGTATAGTTGACCATTTGATAATGAATTCATCGCTGTCGAGAAGTTTCAACACATGCGAGCCACAAATCCGGGCTCCGTTTATGCCAATTTTTGTCAGGGCTTCAAGGGTTGCAACAACGGTTTGAATATCACTGTCGCCTAAAAACTCAGCCATCTTTGCCATTATTTCGGGGTCAGGCAGTCTAATCATTCCAACCCTCCAGATTATTTCCAGTTTTTTGCGCGAATCTGGCTCTTGATCATAGTCTGAAAGCAATTTCAAAGCACGTTCTCTTGCAAGGGTGATGGAAAAAGATTCGCCGGAAACAGGCTCGGTAGAGGGAGTCTCTTCAATCGAGGCATATTCCTTTATCGGTTCTGAATTTGAAGGCTGTTTGGAAACATCAATCGTTGCAGAGGCCGGCATTTTGTCAGGTTTTTTTTCAGTTTCAACCGCATCTTGCTTTGCATTGGCCATTCTGATGATTTCCATGGTTTCATCCAGAAGCTTTTTTGCATCCTGCGATCGGGGAGATTCCTCGTTTTTACTGATATATTTTTTTAACTGAGATGAAGCCTTGTCGTATTGACCTGAGAAATATTGATAGGCTCCGATGAAGAACTCAAATTCAGGGTCTTGGCCGCTGTTTTTATTAAAAAAGTTCAAGCCTTTTTCAACCAGCCCAAAATCGTTGGCCAGAATGCTTCTATCAGACTCAACCGCTTCATAGAAGGTCTTGTAGCCCTCAAGCTCTTTGCCGAATGCCAAAAGGCATCTGGCCTTTTCCAGAAGCGAGTGATTGGCATTTTCATTTGACTTTTCATTCGAATCCCTGGAGATTTCTTTCCAGTTGATTTTTATCAGCTCCTGAATTCGACTAATCCTTTCAGATAATCCTGGAATGTTGGTTTTGAGTTCGCTCGCAAAGGTAAATGCCTGCAGAGCCTTAGGGTAGTCTTGCTCTTCTTCATAAACGTAACCCAGGCCAAGCCAGAGGCGATACTCTTCTTTATTTGTTTTCAAAGCATCAATAAGAAGGGTTCGTGCTGAAGCAAAATCTTTTTGTTCCAGGTGCTCTTTCACCTGGTTCAGTGTGTCGGCAACATTGGATGACGCTGTGGATATGCACGAAAAGATCAACGTCAGAAGGCATGCCAAGATACAATACTTTCTAAAGTTCATGTTGAAATTTCTCCTCGGGATAAATCCTGTGGCTGAACCAGATCAGATTCCTTTTTCTTTCAGGTATTCCTCCATGGTCTTACCCTCTTTTTCAAGTTTCTTTTTAAGTTCTTCCTGGCCAGGCAATTCACCGCGTTTCTGTTTTTCTATGATGGTTGCCTTGATTTCTTCAAGCACCGACTCGCGCTCTTCGTCAGTTGTAGAATCTTCAAGTTTGGCCCGGGCATCGGCAATGATGTCTTCAATTTTCTTTTTGTCATCTTCTGAAATCTTCTGGCTACCGCTGCCGATAAGTTCTTCGAGATCCTGGCGGGTAAATTCGCCTGCTTCGATGGTATCAAGCAATTTTTCTTTATTTGAGCGGTTAAGATAGTCAAATTTATGGGTTATAACGAACTCTTCATTTGGATCTTCAACATAGTCGAGAGCCCGCATGTAAACCTCTGCGGCCTTGTCTTTTTTATTGGCAATTTCATAAAGAAATGCCAGTTGCAGCATGGGTTCTTTCTGCCATTCGCTGCCATCAAAAGATTTTTTCAGTGCTTCTTCATAAGTTTGAATAATTGATTCCAGAAGCTTGAAATTCTTGTATCGCAGCGGCGGATTAAGCCTGAAAGCCTGGTAAATAGTTACAGCAAGTTTAAGCTTGTTCGGGTTGTCTTTATTTTTTTGATAGATGTCAAATTTTTCGGAACCAGCTTTGTTAAAGGCCTCCTGCAGGTCTTTAATTTTCTTTTTCGACCCTTTCAGCTTTTTATTGTAATCATCGCCCTTGTCTGGTGAAGGTCTTGAGCGACCTACGATCTCAAGATTGCTTTTGGCTTCGAGAAAGTTTGAAGCTTTAAATTGAACCTGACCAAGAATGTAACGAAAAAATGCGTTGTCAGGCTCAAGCTTAAGAGCTTCAACGAGGCTGGTTTCGGCGGCGGACAAATCTTTGCCGACAAAAGCAGATTCGGCTTTCTTATAGAGTGCTTCAGCTTCAGGATTGAGTGCCGATGCAAAAGCGCTCAGATTTATCATTAAGGCACCGGTCAGTGCTATGGTTACCAAAGTTTTTTTCATGGTTTCCTCTAAAACTAGAAGATTTATTTTTTTCAATATATCAGATGATTGTTGAGTTGTCATCAGAACAATAATGCATTAATATTTCATTGGGAAGATATTGCAATTGAGGAAGCAGAAGTTGCATGAAAAATGTAATCTGGCCCACAATTCTGGTCGTTATCCTGTCAATACTTGCGGCTGTTGCAGGCAGTTTTCACATTTTGCATAGCTACAGAGAAACCTTGCAGCGTGAGTATTTTGAAGATATTCGACAGGATCTTGAAATGATTCGGCGCGAAAGCAATGACAGCAATTTTATTCAGAAACGCCTTAACTTTGTCTATGGAAAACTCAGTGAGGAACTGATAAAACCTGAAACGATCCAGGCTTTTCTTGACCGGGTTAAGGCAGAAGGGCTAAATTTTGCCAGCTTTCGCTTTTTTAACGAGAACGCTCAGCATATTCAGTTAAAAGGTGAATCTGATTTATATCATACGTTGATTGGAAAAGTTTTCAAGGCACTGGTGCAGCCAGAATTAGAGGGGAAAACCGATCTTCTGGCTTCATATCGACCGTTATTTCAGTCATTTCTTGGAAAAATCAATCCCGTATTTCTGGCTAACGAAAAATCAAGCCTGGTCAATGTTCAATTGGGTGGTTCGCCGGGCTGGTTCTACTGGAATTCATTCTTTTCTCATCTCGAATCCGGGAAATTCAAGGGCGGCATGATCGTTTTTTTTGAAAATCATCAGATTCCCAGAGATTTCGCTCTGCGGAGATTGATAATTGATTCCTCTGTTCAGGCTGAGGAAAAGACTGTTTTTGCCGTGGTCGATCAGGGCAATGTTGCCGGAAATTTTAATCTGTCACGTTTTTTTTCCGGGTCAGGTCTTGATTTTGCCGGACTGAAAAAAGTTCTTCAGGAATTTGAAACTGACTATGTTTATGAAAAAACTCTGACTCATGGTATCTTAAGCGCTTTACCCATAGAATCTGGTCGCTTTATTCTGGCGTTTCGCCCGTTTTCTGGTTTTGGTTCGTTTTTTTATCACTTTTTCCTGAAAATTTTCTGGCTGACGATGCTAATGATGCTGGTGGGAAAAGCCTTTCATTCGCCCGGCTTTGCCGAAAAAATTATTGGTGGCAGACTTAACCCGGGGCAATATTTGCTTATTGGTTCATTGATGCCGCTGGTGGGCTTGATTTTCCTTGGTTCTTATGCGGTTTTCCTTAACGCCCGCGCTGGTCAGCAGGAGTCATCGCAGAACTTGTTGGGAACGATCAGGGCGGTTGATGAGCATTATGGCGCAGCTGTCGTGGCTCTCGAAAAGAAATATTCTGATCTTGCGGCGGAAATTTGTTGCTTTGGCGCTGAGGGCGCAATCAAAAGGCTTGAAGATGCTTGTGAAAAGCATGAATTGAAAAAGGTTTTTGTCATTAACAAAGAAGGCGCGGTCAGGTTCAGTTACCCAGACTCGGGAAAGTCTGGGGGCATTCTGGGAAAATTGTTGCCGGCAATGAGTCGGCGTTTGTTTTCTATGAGATTCGCCCGGCCCGGCGGCTGGAAAAGTCGCATCAATGATATGATGTTCGATGCCATGTCTGAAAACCTTGATGAATTCATTGGTGACGCAGAAAGTCGTGCCAGTTTCTTGAAAATTTTTGAAAGAAACGACCAGATTATTGAGCTACCACTTGCAAATCAGAAATTTTATCTTTATAGCACCTTTGTTGAGTCTGGCGAGAAAAAAGAGCCCTTGTTACTGGTATTCTGGAATGAAGCCCTGGGGCATTCTGAGGCATTTTTGAAGCAACAGGTATTGCAACATATCCATCGTGGCGGTCGTTTTAACAAAGATGGCGTGCAGCTGGCGATGAAATCGCGACTGGCAGACAGAATGCCATTTCCAGGCGAAATGGCCAAGTACTCGTTTTCCGGAGAAATGTTCGAAAAAGTTCTGGCTACCGAAAACCTTCAAAGCCGAATTGTGGATAAGGATGGCGGGAGATTTATGGTGGTTGCTTCACCAATGAAGAAGATTCCCGGTTTTATTCTTTTTGCCATGAAGTCCATAGACGAAAACGAGGCGGATTTTCAGGCTCTCGCAGCCATTTTGGCAGCTTTTCTGATCAGTTCGCTGGCAATAGTAAAAGTTTTTCATAAGAAAATTTAAATAAAATTGATTGACTCCTGTTTGAAAATAGACTACAATTAACAATTCAACTCGTGGTTTGCGATATGTTTTAACAGGAGTACCGCTTGGGCATTATTTCAAACGAAATAATAGCAGAGATCCGGGAAAGAACCGATATCGTTCAGATTATCGGTGAACATGTACGCCTGATTCCTTCTGGTCATAACTACAAAGCCTTATGTCCTCTCCACAAGGAAAAGACCCCGAGTTTCAACGTAGTTGCCGACAAACAGATTTATCATTGTTTCGGCTGTGGAAAAGGTGGCGATGTTTTTTCGTTCCTGATGGAACTCGAACACATGTCTTTTCCTGAAGCGGTGAAATATCTCGCCGCCCGTGCCGGAATCGAGTTGCCCACCGAGAGAGATCCAGATTTCGAGAAAAAATCTGAAGTTTATGACGTGCTCGAACGAGCTGCCCGGTTTTATGAAAAAAATCTGCTCGATGCCTCTGCCGGCGAATCGGCCCGTGCTTACCTTCGCCGCCGCAAGCTTTCGAGTGAAACGGTTAAGAAATTTCGTATGGGCCTTGCGCTGGAGGCCTGGGATGCCCTGGTGTTAAAGATGGGTCGGAATCAGGATGAGTTGCGTCTGCTTGAACGTGCCGGCCTGATCAAGCCGAGAAACACTGGTTCGGGCTTCTATGATGTTTTTCGCAATCGCCTGATGATTCCGATTATTGATAACCATGGTCGGGTTGCGGGTTTTGGCGGTCGAGTCATGGTTGCCGATGAAGAGCCAAAATACCTGAATTCACCTGAGAGTGAGGCATTTAACAAGCGCAAGCTGTTGTTTAACTTTCGCGAGGCTTTGCCCACAATTCGCCGGCTTAATTCTGCCATTGTCGTGGAAGGATATCTCGACACCATCAGTCTGGTGCAGCACGGAATCGCCAATGTGGTTGCAACACTTGGAACCGCGATAACCTCAGATCAGATTCATATGCTGGCACGCAACTGCGAAACGGTTTATTTCTGCTACGATGCTGATGCAGCCGGGCAGCGCGCAACTCTGCGGGCAATTTCTCTGCAGAAAGACACCTCTATCAATGCAAGAGTTATTTGCTTCGCCGACCCGAAAGACGACCCCGACAGCTTTGTTTGTCGCGAGGGCGCAGACAATTTTAAAAAACTGCTTGATAAGGCAGTCGATATATATACTTTTCTGATAGAAAGTAACACCCGTGGTTTGAAACCTCCGTTCGAAATTCAGGTGAAGGAAAAACTGATCCAGGAATTCAAGGAACTGATCCCGGCCATCCACAGTTCAATTGCGAGAAGCGAAGTTATCAAAAACATCTCGAAACTGCTGGACGTGGAACCCCTGACCCTGGAAAAGGAATTTGCCGGTCGCGAAGCGCCACGGGTAAACGAAATTCAGAAAAAGAGAAACCTGGTTTCTCCGGTTTTGAATGCAGCGGTTCAAAGACAGGAATGGGTTATCAAGCATCTGCTTGAATATCCTGATGAACTTGAAAGAGTTCGCGCCCTGCTGTCTCCCGACGATTTTACTGACCCGCGCCTGAAAAAGCTATTTGAAGCAATAAGCTTTCAACAACAGGCTGCAAGCGGTGCTCTGAAACCGGCCGAGATTCTGGCGGCACTCGATGAACCTGAGCTTATTTCACGATTGAGCGAGTTGATCACCACCCTTGAAGATCGACCTCCTGAGCCATTTATGGAATGTGTCAGGGGATTGCTGAAAACTCGACTTGAAAATGAAATGAAGTCTCTGCAAAGTCAGATCAGAGAAGTCGAAAAGAAGGGCGATGACAGGCAGCTGGCTCTGCTCAGCATGGAGCAGATTGAAATTAAACGCAAGATTGACTTGCTTTATTGATTACCTAGTTGAGGAAAACATTTATGAATTCAGAGCAGGCAACTCAGGCCAAGGCAAAGGCACCAAAAAAGAAAGAAAGCCGTACCCTTGAGGAAATCCGGAATGAATTGCTCGATCTGGGAACCCGGCAGGGCTATTTATCTTATCAGGAGATAAATAAGGCTCTGCCAGATGGTTTGCCGACCGAAGCATTTGAAGAAATCATTAACGAGCTGATGGAACGCAATGTCGAACTGGTTGACGACGATGAAGTGCGGCTCGATAAGAAACTGCCAGTTGCAACCGAAGATAAAAAAGAGGAAGAAGAAGAAGACAAGGCACAACAGGATTTCGATGATATCGATGATTCTGTGCGGGTCTATCTTCGCGAAATAGGCAAAATCAGGCTACTTACCATGCAGGAAGAAGTTACTCTTGCCAAGCGCATCGAACATGGTGATGCCGAAGCTCAGCGCAAGCTGATCGAAGCTAACCTCAGACTGGTTGTCTCGGTCGCTAAAAAGTATACCAAGCGTGGTCTTCTTTTTCTCGACCTGATCCAGGAGGGGAACCAGGGTTTGATCAGAGCGGTTGAAAAATTCAAATACCGCAAGGGATATAAATTCTCAACCTATGCCATATGGTGGATCAGACAGGCGATTACCCGTGCTATTGCCGATCAGGCCAGAACTATACGCATTCCGGTTCATATGGTTGAAACCATTAACAAGCTGAGAAAAGCATCGCGCAAGCTGGTGCAGAAACTTGGTCGGGATCCTGTGGTTGAAGAACTTGCAGTTGAAGTTGGCCTGCCGGTCGAAAAAGTGAAAAACATAATGAAGACGGCAATGGATCCGATTTCTCTCGAAACCCCAATTAATGGTGAAGAAGATTCGCATCTTGGCGATTTCGTTGAAGACAAGTCGGCTCTTCCACCGGCTGAAACCGCGTTCAACCTTATTCTTAAAGAACAGATCAACAAGGTACTGGCTACCCTTACTGAAAGAGAATCAAGGGTCATCAAGTATCGATTTGGTCTTGAAGACGGTTGGCAAAGAACCCTTGAAGAAGTTGGTCAGAAATTCGGAGTTACCAGAGAACGAATTCGCCAGATCGAAGCGAAAGCGCTGCGAAAATTGCGGCACCCCAGTCGTTCAAAGAAGCTTAAAGAATTTTACATGGAATAAAAAAGTGCTTGCATTCCTTTTATGTCTATGTTATGATCTTTGTCACGTCGCGGGCCTATAGCTCAGTTGGTTAGAGCTTCCGGCTCATAACCGGATGGTCGCTGGTTCAAGTCCAGCTGGGCCCAACCGCGTGAAAATGAATGTCCTGCCCCTTTCGTCTAGTGGCCCAGGACACAGCCCTTTCAAGGCTGCGACAGGGGTTCGAATCCCCTAAGGGGCGTTCATTTATAAATTGTTCTGTTTGTCCTTCAGCCCCTTTCGTCTAGTGGCCCAGGACACAGCCCTTTCAAGGCTGCGACAGGGGTTCGAATCCCCTAAGGGGCGCTGAATAAAAAGCGAGATCTCTAAGATCTCGCTTTTTATTTTCTTTTTCGTTGAACCTTCTTGCGGGCTGCTGATTTTATGATTATACTGAAAAGATAAGTTTAAAAGACACGGAGGGTGTACATGAAAAAAGTTTTTTATGCAGCTTTGGGCGCTTTGCTTTGTTGTTCCAATGCTTACGCGTTTGATGTTTCTCCTACCCAGATTAATACTGGTAAAAAATTGAATAAACAGGTTCAGATTAGCCCTGAACTGATGAAAAAGCTTTTCAAGAACAAGGCAGTGGCCAACAATATCGATATCCTCGTGGTAACTGAAGATGGCAAAAGAGTATCGAGCATTTGCGGCGATTTGTCTTCTCCGCTTTCCGGCGATAAAATTGAAGCAGCACTGAATTATATTCATGAAAACAGTGAAATTTTTAACCTGCCGGCCAATCGCGACGTTGAAGTTCTTCGACCAGTGAGGAATGAAACCCGAGGAAACGCCAGCCATGTTGCTTTCCAGATGATCATCGACGGTGTCTGGGTTAACGAAGCTAAAATCGAACTGCACCTCGACAAAGATGGCGTAGTAATTCAGGCTAATGGCTCACTTCCAACCATTAATGAAATTTCCAACCAGATTACTCTGGCCAAATATCAGGCAATTGGCAAAGCCAAAGAAGCGGTAAAGGCCGAAAAATTCCGTGCCGTTCCCCAGGCTGAGCTACAGATCGTTGCCTCAGATAACGATACCGGCAAAATGGCATATGTTACCAGACTAGCGGTAGAAAAACCCCTTGGTGACTGGGAAGTAGTCGTAGATGCAGAAACCGGTGAAATCATCAGATCTAATAACGAAATGACTTTTGCTACAGGCCGTGGTGCGGTTTATGTTACCAATCCGATGATCTGTGAATTAACTGAAGAACCGCTCAACCATCTTACCACCCACACTCTGACTGGCCTTTATGCAGCGGTTGACAACGAAGATGGCGAAGAATCGGTCAGCGAAGAAGATGTACACGTTTATGCACCTGACCACACCCATTTCGACGAAGTCAACATGTATAATTACATTACCACAATTCATGATTTCTACAAAAACACTCTTGGACACGATAAACTGGATAAGCCGATGAAGGTTATCGTTCACCTTGGTGATAATTACGACAACGCTTATTTCAGCCCCTGGCAGCAGTCTTTCTCGTTCGGTGACGGAAGCAAATTTAACGATCTTGCAAAAGAAGCGGCTGTTGCATATCACGAATATTCTCATGCCGTTCTTAATTCGATCACTTATCTGGCGTATAGCGCCGAATCAGGAGCCATCAACGAAGGTCAGGCCGACTATTTTGCCTGTAGCGTAACCAATGATTCCAAGCTTGGTGAATACGTTTGCGCCAAAATGGGCAAGCCTTTCCTGAGAAACCTTGATAACGATCTGCATTATCCCGAAGATGTTCACGGCGAAGTTCATGCCGATGGAAAAATCTGGGGTGCAGTCCTGTGGGATATCAGAGAAACCCTTGGAAAAGAAGTAGCTGATCCTTTGATTTATAAGAGCCATTATTTCCTCAATGGCAGCCACCCGAAATTCATCGATGGCTACAATGCTCTGGTCAGCGCCGATAAAACCCTCTTTGAAGGCGCTCACCTGGCCCAGCTAGAAGAAGTTTTCGTAAAACGCGGAATTGTTGCCCAGAGTTACAATGGTGCCGTTCTTACCGAAGATGATCTTGATCAGGCTAAAAAATTCCTCGAAGTTCACCACGATTTTTAATTGAATTTTTAAAAAGAGCCGCCTTTATGGCGGCTTTTTTTTATGCAGATTTTTTTTGTCTGTGGAAATAAATCTGCAAATGGCTTTATGTTCTAAGGAAAAAGAGCTACAATACATGATTAATAATTGGCCTGAAGCCACAGGAGAATAATCAATGAGTTACTGCGTTTTTTGTGGAAAAGATCTGCGTCGTGGTGGTGATTTTGTCAAGAATACAGACGGGGTGTTTCTCTGCAAAACATGTGTTTCAACCGCCAGTGAAATTTTTGTTCGCAAGGATGCCAGCATCAAGAACGTGGGTCGCTCAGGCTCCGCAGAGGGCAAGGTAAATCTGCACCATATTGTACGCGAATATTCGCCGAGAAAAATTTATAATGCCCTGTCTGACTATGTAATTGGCCAGGAAACAGCTAAAAAAGTAATATCTCTTGCGGTTTACAATCATTATAAGATTCTTTCAATGATCAATGACACTGATGTCGAATTTGAAAAATCAAATATTCTGTTGCTGGGCCCGACCGGCAGCGGAAAAACTCTGATTGCCCGCACCTTGTCGAAAATTTTGAAGGTTCCATTCGCAATCGGCGATTGTACAAGCTTTACTGAAGCCGGTTACGTTGGTGACGATGTTGAAAACGTTCTTTTGTCGCTGTTGATCGATGCCAATTATGAAGCTGAAGAAGCACAGAAAGGCATTGTTTATCTTGATGAAATCGACAAGAAAACCAAAACATCGAATAACGTTTCAATTTCGCGTGATGTTTCAGGGGAAGGGGTGCAGCAGGCTTTTCTAAAGCTTATCGAAGGCACCGAAGCCAATGTGCCGCTGACCGCAGGCCGAAAGAACCCGATGTCACAGCAGGTGGTTAAAATAGATACCCGCCACATTTTGTTTATCTGCGGTGGTGCGTTTGTCGGTCTCGAAAAGATTATCGAAAAACGCCTGCGCCAGGATACCGGAATCGGCTTCAACAAGGATCCACAGCCCAAAGACAAGTCCGATTCTTCATTGTTTCATCATGTAGAAGCGGAAGATCTCATGGAATACGGATTTATACCAGAGTTTGTCGGCAGATTGCCAGTCAAGGTTGCTTTGAACGGCCTTGGCAAAGAAGAATTCATTCGCATTCTCAGAGAACCTAAAAATGCGATTGTAAGGCAGTATGCAAAGCTTTGCGAAATAGATGGCTGCGAACTTAAATTCACCGATGACGGCATTGTCAGGGTCGTTGAAGTCGCAATGGAAAGAAAAACCGGCGCCCGTGGGCTGAGAGCTGTATTTGAAAGAATACTTCGCAATGACATGTTCATGCTGCGCGAAAACCATAAAAAGCAGATTCTGGTCAATGCTGATTACGTTGACAGCCAGTTGCATTATCAGGAAGAAGATTTCAAACGTGAGCTTGAAGAGCTTGCCAAAAGAAACCTTTCAGAAGAACGGTCTGACGAACTCATTGCCTGAAAATAAAAAAACCAGATCACACCTTAATGTGATCTGGTTTTTTGTTTTAGAAGCTTTAAATTAAACGAACATTTGTTTAACAGGCACTTCCCTGAAGGCAAGGTCCGGCTTTTTTAACTGCGGGATCAACTTGTGATTCAAATTTGGCAAAGTTCTTATTGAACCGATTTGCCAGATCGGCGGCGGTTTTGTTGAAAGCCTCGCGATCCTTCCAGGTGTTAATCGGGGTTAGGATCTCTTCAGGAACACCAGGACAGCTTGACGGAATTTCAACACCGAAAATCGGGTCTTTAATAAATTTAGCCTGATTAAGACTGCCATCAAGAGCTGCTTTTAAAAGGGCGCGGGTATATTTGATCTTCATTCTGGAACCGGTGCCGTAAGCTCCGCCACTCCAGCCTGTGTTTACCAGCCAGATTCTGGTGTTGTGTTTTTTCATGCATTCACCCAACATCTTTGCGTAGGTAAATGGGTGATGAACCATGAACGGTGCGCCGAAACAGGCCGAAAATGTTGCAGTGGGCTCATTGATTCCAGACTCGGTTCCCGCCAATTTCGCAGTATAGCCTGACAGGAAATGGTACATGGCCTGCTCTGGAGAAAGGCGGGCAATCGGTGGCAGAACGCCAAACGCATCAGCTGCCAGAAAGAAAATGTTCTTTGGGTGGCTGCCAAGGCCTTCCTGAACGCAATTGTCAATGTGACTGGTTGGGTAGGTGGCACGCGAATTTTCAGTGATGCTGTCATCATCGTAATTGGGCACCCGGTTTTCATCGACTACCACATTCTCAAGAATTGAACCGAATCTGATTGCGTCAAAGATCTGGGGTTCGGCTTCACGCGAAAGCTTTATACATTTTGCGTAGCAGCCGCCTTCAAAATTGAAGACTCCACTTTCAGTCCAGCCGTGTTCATCGTCACCGATAAGACGTCGATCAGGGTCGGCCGAAAGGGTAGTTTTACCGGTGCCGCTCAGCCCGAAGAAAAGAGCGGTTTCATTATTCTGTCCGATGTTGGCGGAACAATGCATGGGGAAAACGCTCTGTTTGGGCATTAGATAATTCATGACTGAGAAAATGCTCTTTTTAATTTCGCCACCGTAATGAGTTCCACCGATTAAAATGATCTTTTCCTGGAAATTTACCAGAACGAAAACATCTGAATTCAACCCCATTTCTTTCCAGTTTTGTGGGTAAAAATCACAGACGTTCAATACGGTAAAACCTGGCTGATCGGCAAGGGTATCTTTTTCAGAGGGTCTGATAAACAGGGTTACAGAAAAAAGTGCGTGCCATGCTTTTTCAGCAATAACTCTTACCTGTAGCCGGTTTTTTTTGTCGGCGCCGGAGAATCCGTCAAAAACGAAAACATCTTTGTTTTTCAAATAATTTTTTGTGGCAGAAAAAACTTTGTTCCAGTTCTCTTCAGAAATTGGCTTGTTGATTTCTCCCCACCATACATCTTCAGTTCCGGGGGTTTTTACAATAAATCTGTCGTTGGGTGAGCGGCCGAATCTGGTACCGTTATTGCGGTCGATCAGCAAAGCGCCATTGGCAGCCAGGCGACCTTCCTGACGAAAAATTGCTGTTTCCATCAGTTCGGGTATGGGCAGGTTGCGAAAAACTTTGCCGGTGGTGTTGAGTTTCAGATAGCTTAAACAGCCGTGGTCAGACATATTGAATCTCCTTGCTTTACTGAATATGCTCTTTGTCTGGCAATTTTAACGCTTTAAGTTGGGTTGATCAAGAAAATTAAAGGTTTTCTTGAAAAAAATGCCAGATAACTTCATAATGAATAAATGTATAGGAACATGGAAGATAACCAGGGACACCGAAATCGTTTGCGTCAGCGGTTTGATGCTTCTGGTCTCGACAGTTTTGCTGACCACGAAATTCTGGAATTTCTTCTTTTTTTTGTAATTGCCCAGAAAGACACAAAAGTTGCTGCGAAAAATCTGCTGACTGAATTTGGGTCTCTCGAAGGAGTTTTTTCGGCGCCGGTTGATCATTTGAAAAAGGTTGCCGGGGTCGGCGAAAGTTCAGCGCGACTGATAAGATTTTTCCGAGATGTGTCGCAGAGAATTTCAAAAAGAAAGGCATTTGCCGATCAGCCGGTGATCTCTTCCGCTTCTTCGCTGACCGATTATCTGGGGGCTGCAATGGCTAATCTTCCTGAAGAACAGTTCAGAGTGGTTTTTCTCGATAATTCAAATAGAATTTTGAAAGATGAAGTTCTTTCTGAGGGGGTTGAAGACCAGACGGCGGTTTACCCGAGAAAAGTGGTTAAGCGTGCTCTGATGCTCAATGCAACCGGAATTATTGTGGTTCACAACCACCCAACCGGGCAGTTAACCCCATCAAATGCCGACCGCAATATTACGAAAGCCCTGGCAAATGCAGCAGAATCACTTGATTTGAGATTTCTCGATCACATAATCGTCGGGCGTGAAGGGAAGGGGTATTTCAGTTTTCGGGAAAACGGCCTGATCTAGTCTTTTTCCTGGCCTTCGATGAAACCGTGAGGGTGATTGCTTTTTGAAAGAAGATCGCGGATTTTGCCGTATAGAACCTCGAGACCGGCAAGGTTGGTTGCGCCCTGCGGAATAATCAGGTCGGCAAGGTAGCGCGAAGGTTGTACCATATTGATTGCCGCGTCTCTTACTGAACTTTCATACTGGGTGATAATGCTTTTAACCGTTCTGCCGCGGTCGATATGGTCGCGCTTGATTCTTCTGATGATTGCGATATCGAGGGGCACATCAACATAAATTCTCAAATCGAGAATCGGCATTATTTCAGCAATATTGAACAACAGCAGCCCCTCGACGATAAGAATTGGGTGTGGCTCTATTTCAACGGTTTCAGCCATCCGATCAGAGGTTTTGAAATCATAAACGGGTCGCTGAATTGCACGGCCATTGCGCAGTTCATTGATGTGATTTATCATCAACCCGGTTTCAAGGGCGTCAGGATGGTCATAGTTTAGAATTTTCGGTTTGTCTTTCCTGGCATAATAATACATGTCATGCTCAAGAACGGCTATTTTACCGGGGAACCGCTCAACAACAGCTCTAGAAACGCTGCTTTTCCCTGATCCTGATAAGCCACATATGCCGATTATGTACATGCGACCACTTTATCACAGTTACTGTCGAAAATCTACTAAAACAAAAACTGCCTGAATGGCTGGGCCAGACAGGCAGTTTGGGGTTACTTGTCAGGCGAGAAGTTTTGTCAGGGTTTCAGCAATTTTTTTTGCAGACAGGCCGAAAGATGCCAGCAGTTCTTCAGGGGTTCCGGATCTGGGAACGGAAGTGACTGCCACATGTTCAAAAGAAGAAATGCTGCCGGCCAAATACAGGGCAACCGCTGCACCAACACCGCCTTCGCGAGCATGTTCCTCAAACACGGCAACTTTGCCGGCGCTGGCTTTGATAATTTCTTTCAGTTCATTGGTTGGGAATGGCTTGATGCAGTAAAGATCAACGATCTGAATCTGATCTTTGGTGTCGATTTTTTTCACCGCTTCAAGGACTTCGTGAACGATAACGCCTGAAGAAACAACGGTCAGGGAAGGTTTAGCAGCTTTCTTGAGCAGTTTAAGCCCACCAATTGGAAACTTTTCAGTTGCATCATAAAGAACCGCATTGGCTGGTCGTGAAAGCCTCACATAGCCAGGGCCCTGGTGTTTGGCAAGATTAACGATACAGTTATAAGCCGAAACGCCGTCGGATGGATAAAAAACGGCACCGTTGGGCAGAGTTGAAAAGGCGGCCAGGTCTTCGAGAGCCATTTGTGATGGGCCGTCTTCGCCGATTGAGATTCCGGCATGGGTTCCGATGAATTTTACTTTGAGGCCGGAAAGGGCGGCCATGCGAATCTGGTCAAATGCGCGGGCCAGGAAGGCGCCAAAGGTGGCTGCGAATGGAATAAGGCCGCGAGAAGCAAGTCCGGCTGCAACGCCGGCCATGTTCTGCTCGGCGATGAAGCATTCGATAAAGCGTTCCGGGTATTTATCGCCAAATTTCTGGGCATAAGTTGAATTCTGTGTGTCGCCATCGATTACCCAGACGCGTTCGTCGGCTTTTCCCAGGGCGACCAGGGCAGTTCCAACTGCCTGACGGGTTGCAACTTTTTCGCCTTTTTTATATGGAGCAGGTTCGACTTCAGCGCTGAAAGCGCCTTCGATTATTTTACTCTTAACCGGTTCCGGTTTGGCAATAGCGGGAGCCGGTGGAGTTTTCATAAGATTCTGTTCGACTTCGGCAACCGCTTCTTCAAGGCCCTGCCCCGGCATGATCGGTTTTCCGTGCCAGTTGTCCTGGTCGGCGATTTTGCTTAGTCCACCGCCCTTGAATGTGTGGGCGATAAGGCAGACTGGCTTGCCATGAACATTAAGGGCTCTTTCAAAAGCCTGTAGCACCTGTTCAATGTCGTGGCCATCTTCGATGACAATGGCTTCCCAGCCAAATGCTTCAACCTTGCGGGCATAAGTGCGCATGTCGTGGCCGTGCATAGTTTCACGACTCTGACCGAGGCGGTTCACATCGATGACCGCAATCAGGTTGTCGCGTTTGATCGAGGCTGCGAGAGCAAAGGCTTCCCATACTGATCCTTCGGCTACTTCTCCATCTCCGAGAATGACGAAGGTGCGAGCGCCATTTTTAACTACGCTCTGCTGTTGCTGGGCGATACCAAGGCCGACTGAAAGGCCCTGGCCGAGAGAACCGGTGGCAACGTCAACGAAAGGCAGAATCGGCATCGGGTGCCCTTCTATTCTTGAACCCATTTTTCGCAGGGTAAAAACTTCTTCTTCTTTGAGATAGCCAGCTTCGCACCAGGCGGCATAAAGAGCCGGTGCGGCATGCCCTTTTGACAATACCAGTCGGTCATTTCCATGGGAGCCGGGGTTGGCCGGGTCATAGCGCATTACTTTGAAAAACATGACAGACAAAATTTCGGCTATTGAACAGCAGGAAGTGGGATGCCCCGAGCCTGCCTGGGCGGTGGCTTTAAGAGAAAGCCACCGGATTCTGGCAGCTCGATGCTTCAATTCTTTAACTAGCGACAAATCGTAGGACATATTCCCTCCTGAATTATTGTTTAATAACTCAGTATAGCTTTAAACAAAATCGGGGTTCTAGTCAATCTAAAGTTGCAGGGTTTTTAAAAATGTCGTGTCTAAGTTTGCTGGCTCGGTCTGGCCTGCATTCCCAGCTTTATTCGGTTTCGGGAGCGTTTGGAAGGCTCACCTGCGGCGGCATTTGAACACGACCAGTTCTCTATGTCCTGTAATATCGGTTTTATTGATGCTTTGCAAGGCAGAAGTTCAGGCACTTTCGGCACGGCAATGTAAATCAATAAAAGCGATGACCAGACCAGAAAATCTGCTGAGGCCTGTTCTGGATTTAAATTAATTGTGAAAAACAGGCCAAGAAAATAAGTTGCCCAGATGAATGGCAGAATGTTTCTTATGATGATGGCCAGAAAGCCGGGTAAATAGATTCTTTGGGACGGTTCATCTTCAGGAATTACGGCTGCAACTATAAGGTCTGTGGTTCTGAGGGGGTAGGAGAGATAAAGTCTTGGCCATAAGGTCATTGAAGCTGGCGATATTCCCGCGACTTTAATTGACTGTGCCAGTCCTGCTGGAAGTAAAACTGCTTTGCCCTTTTTCCGACTCCAATAAATGGTTATCAGACTGGCCAGCATCTGGGCTGTCGTAACCGAGAAAAATGCGATAGCGAAACCGTTTGCCAGATATATGATTGAGAAAATTATAACTGAAGGGCAACCGGCGAGAAGAAAAAGCAGAATCAGCAAAAAGATCGGCAGAATAAATAAGGGGTTGATGAATTCACTGTAAACAGAAAGTCTGATTTGTAGTTCTAATAGGTCAATTCGTGAAAACGACCCTGAATCTGGCATTTTTAAAAAGAGATATCCCGCGACCAGCGCGGCCATCGCCAGAAAAAAGAAAAACCAGCGTAATTTGATCTGTGCATTGAAATTCCACATGAGAAAGAAATGTAAAAAAAAAAGAAGGATTATCAAGGAGTTTGTGTACTGAAAAAAGCAAAAATTTGCCTGTTGTTAATCTAAATTATTTGTGCTACTTTGTTGTCGGGCATATCATTCCTGAGGAACCCAGAAATATTCAGGAAGAATTATGAGTCTCCAGGGAGCTTAAATACCAGTTATGTCAGAAGAATTCTCTCTAACACATCAGGTCGATGGTTCAGTTCTGATAATAAGAACCAACGGATACTTGAATGATCTCGGTGCCGAACAGGTTGATGAAATCTGCTCAGATAATCTGGAAAAGGGAATTAACAAGATCGTAATTAATCTTGAACAGTCTCCTTTGATCAACAGTATCGGGATTTCAATTCTAATTGGGGTTATCGAAGCTATTGAAGAATCAGAGGGCGCTTTGGCGTTCACCAACCTTACTCCGACCAACCGCAAGACGTTTGAAATGATGGGACTTTTACAGTTTGCCGAGCCTTTTGATACTGAACAGGAAGCAGTCAACAAATTTAAGGGTTAACCGCTTTTATGTCCGAACAATTAACTGCTCTAGAACAGAAAATGCAGCAGCAGGTGCTGCGTTATGAGTATGTACTGGAAGCGTTAAGCGACATTGGCGATGAATTGTGCCGGGTAGCCAGCTTTGATGCTCAGCTGAAATCACTCCTTCACCTCCTCCTTGGAACGCTGGGCGTACGCAAGGGAGGAATTTTTCTTTTTGATAAGTTTAAAAATCAGGTTTCATTGCGCTGCTCCTGGAAACTGGTTCAGAAATCAGGTGAATACGAAGTCGGCACTGAAGAAATTCAGGCGCTTGAGCTCAATTCTGATGATATTACCTACCGAGTTAAGGAATTCAAGTTCATAAGAGCTGTTTTAGACCTGTTTGAAGAAGATAACCTTGATTGTATAAGTGTTTTGAAGGTAAGGGAAAAATTGATCGGGTTTCTTGTCATAGGTCACAAGCTAAAAGATGTGCCGCTACTCGACAAGGAAATGGCATTTTTGAAAACCCTGTCGAGAAATATTTCGGTCGCAATTAATAATTTTCTGCTTTTATCAGAGCTTCGAGAAGCCAATGCAAGGCTTGACGAAAAAATTCAGGAAGTCAGCATTCTTTACCAGGCCTCGCAGATGATCTCTTCAGAGCTGCAACTTCAGGCTCTGCTTGATATGGCCATGAGTGCCATCTCTGAGATCACTGATGTTGAGCGTGGTTCAACATGGCTTTTCGACGAAGAGCATAAAAGTTTCAGTCTGATGAGCCATCTTGGCAATGCCATCGATTTGCCTGACAGAATGAACATGGAAGAATCAAAGGCTCTTACCTTTTCTTACGAGAGAAAAGATTATTTTGCTTATCGGCAGGGTGTTGATGAGCAATTTCCTTTATTGCGTGCCGATGAAAAGTTATTTGGGAAATCGTTCCTCATTGTTCCAATCGTTCATCAGGGTGAGTTTCTTGGGCTGGTTCATCTTTGCGGAAGCCCAGAAGGAGCGGGTTTTACCGAACGAGATGTACGTTTGATCAAGGTTTTTGCGGTTCAGCTTGGTGCAGCAGTTAAAAATGCTCAACTTTATGAACAGGCGATTACCGATGGCATGACCAAGCTTTATCTGCATCGCTACTTCAAACAGCGTCTTTATGATGAAATGAAAAGGGCTGCCAGGTTTAAAAGAAATCTTGCATTGATAATGATTGATATTGATCATTTCAAGTGTCTAAACGATAATTATGGGCATCAGACAGGCGATGAAGTGCTTAAACACGTGGCCGCGATTTTACGGCGTGCTGTGAGAACCCACGACCTGCCAGTGCGATATGGCGGCGAGGAATTTGCTCTCGTTCTTCCAGAAACGGAATTTGGTGGCGCGGTTGCAGTAGCAGAGCGCATTAGAAAATCGATAGAAAATGATTACCTTGAAGTTAGCGGAGTTGTCTTGAAGGTTACCGCAAGCTTCGGTGTATCCATATTCCCTGATTGTGCCGATGACATGGATTCGCTGATTAAGGCAGCAGATGTCGCTCTTTACTGGTCCAAGGAACATGGGCGGAACCAGGTGACTGCAGCTCCGACAAAATTTTCCAGAGAAGTTGACGTCTGATTTTGCCTTTTCTTTTTAATCATAGCTTAACTAAAGACCCGGGCGTTTTTCAGGTAATCTCATAGCTATCAATACTCAGTGAAATGAAAAGGATCAAACGATTGCCTTTTCAACGCTTTTTCTGAGCAGCATTATTTTGCTTTGACTCGGGGTCAACTCATCTTTTAAAATTTGCCAGCCAAGATCGGTCAGGGCTGATAATTCACAACTGTCATAAGGCCTGACTAGAAGACCTTTACTTGATCCTTTGATGAAAAAGAGCGAACCGTCATCTTTGCTGATTACTGATTGGTCTGAAGCTGCTTCGGAAAAAGAATCCATGGTGAGCAACAGCACCCCGCCGGGCTTGAGAATTCTCAAGCATTCGGATATCGCTTGGTCAAAGCCGTTTTTGTCGAGATGGTCGAAAAGATGATGAGCCAGAATTCCATCGAGAGAATTGCTTTTGAAAGGAAGCAGGCGGGCATCACCGGTGAGAACCAGACCCTTAAGGCTTTCTTCGAAGAAATTGTTTTTCATTACACTGGCTGCTTTGAATGAAAGGTCGATGCCGATGATATTATAGCCGACCTGACTTAAATACAGACTGTTTCTTCCTTCGCCGCACCCCAGATCAAGAATGAAGCCATTTCTCGGAACATGGGTGAAAAGATGCTGAACTAGCTTGGCAGAGGGGGCGATCATGCCGTGAAATTTTAAAAAGCGTGCCCAGGTTTTATCCCAGTAGGTGCGGGTATGGTGCTCAGTTAGATTTTCCATCACTTGCGCTTCCTTTAAATTCTACAAACACAGCGGTTATATCGTCATGCTGCCCGGCATTAATCGAAAACTCGATCAGTTCTTGTTCGAGATCTCTGGCCGGTTTACTCGACCTTGGTTTTCGCAGATATCTGCTCAATCCACTCTGGCCAAATTCTTCTCCGTCAGCGTTTCTTGCTTCAGTTACACCATCAGTGTAAAGCAGCAGCAGGTCATTTTTCTTCAGTCTGAACGTAATAGACTCGTATTCAAAGCTGTCAATAATACCAAGAGGCATGCATCTGACGTTTTTCTCGTGCAGTGCAGTTTCATGGCCTCGGCCAGAGACTACCACAGCGGGGTTGTGGCCGGCACTGGACAATTGAACTTCACCTGTCTCTGCATTAATTATAACGTACATTGCGGTAATAAAGCGATCTGCTGTTATGTTTTTTGCGATAACCTTATTGGCTCTGGTAAGAACTTCCCCAGGAGAAATTTTATCCAGTTCCATGGTGGAAAGCGCAGTTTTAAAAACGGTCATGATGATAGCGGCAGGAACGTTCTTGCCTGAAGCGTCTGCAATAACAATTCCGAGGCGGTTTTTTCCCAGAATGAAAAAGTCATAAAAATCGCCGCCAACTTCGGCTGCCGATTTCCAGAGTTTGCTGATATTGAGATTGGGGTTTTTAGGTTCAACGGCCGGCAGAAGGTTTTCCTGAATCTCTTTCGCCATATTCATCTGCTCGTCGAGGATTTTCTTTTCATCGCGATTCTGTAGCAGATGATCGATTTCAATCACAGATGCGAGCTGACTGGCAATAATCTGAATGAAATACATATCTTGCCAGGAAAGTCTGGTGTTTGGTTCAATTATGTAAATAAAAAGTAACCCGAGTTTTCTGCTGTCTTCATCAGGATCATCCTGAGGTATTACAAGTGGTTCGGTTAAGATGCTGCCCTGAAGACCCTTTTCGGTTGTGCGATTAGCAAGGGTTGGCAGATCTCTGAGTTGAGGCATCGGGTATTCAGCAAGAAAAAAGCGGTTTTCATCGGCTGCAAGGCGCAGCCCATCACTTTCGAAAAAATACCCGGTGAGACTGTCGTTTTCAGGCAGAAGTTTTTCTGAAGAATAGTCGTCAGGGTTGAGTTCAACTGATTTACAATATTCAGGGTATTCAGGGCTTCGGGGGAATTTTTCACTGAAATACATTCGGCCAAGTTGCTTGAAATTTTTTCCATCCCCGGTTCTTTCCATTACTTTCAGCATGTCAATTTTGGGACATTGCATGAAAAGTTGGTCAAGAATAGTGTTAATGGCCTTTTCGCGTCTTTCATTGGGCAGGTCGATTCGCTGCTGGGTCTGGTGAAGTTCGCGATAAACCCGGTTCAGGTAATGAATTGATTCTAGATAGTTCTGGTTTATGCTGGCCTGCTCTTTCAGCTTGTGGCCCATTTGCAGAAAAGATCTGGCCAGGTTGTCGATTTCTTCAGTGCTGGTAGATGGCAGTGGACAGATATCTGAGCCTAGTTTGAAGTTTTCTATCTGTAGATTGAGCAATTTCAATGGACCGGCAATTTGGCCCGGCAAGGTTATCAAAAGCCTTATTCCGGCAGCCAGAAACAGCAGAAGAAATGCCAGACTGACATAGTAATTGCCCGTTGCATGACTTTCCATTTCATCTGAAATGGCAAAAATTTCGGTCCAGAAATACTCCGCTTCCTGTGTGCACAGCTGGGTTCCGGTTCTGGTGAGCGAGTTAAGGTCGGTGGCCATTTTGGTTAGCTGATCTTCGATTTCGATGAGGTCACTTTCAGGAGCTTCAAGAATATTGCGCAGGCGTTGGAATGATTCAAAAAATGATTTGATTTTATCTTTAATGTTGTTTAAAACTCTTTTTTGAAGAACCGTGGTGTTTTGTTCAGCAGAATTTTCAAGCAGAAAAAGAATGGCCCTAATTCTATTTTCTACACGCTCTGCTGCTTTCCTGGCCGATTTGGGGTCGGTGTTCGGGCCTGCCTTATTTCCATTGAGGCTGATATAAAGAGCGATTTCGGTTTCAGCAAGGAAAAGATCTTTTTCAACCCGCGAAATCTTTTCGAGAAGCTGGGAAGTCTTACCAAGAGATGCCTGAAAATCTGGATTTTTGAGGGCAGTATTAAAGTCGCCAAGCATTCGCTTGAAACGGTCTAAAAGATTAACGACTTCTTCGTTAAGCCCCTTTGTGGCGTTTAGGCGACTTACCACCTTTTTTCGGTGTATTCTGTTGCGATTCTGCGTTTGCCTGAAAAAGACGTTGAGCTGGCCAGTGAAGCTGGCGCAGAGATGATTTATCTGTTGGAAGTTTTCCCGGTGCTTTTTGTCATCAATCAGGTTGTCGAGTTTCTCACTGACGTTGTTGAGTTTGTCGGTCAGGGCCAGAATTTCGGTATCACTGGCATCATCATAAACCTGAAGCTGGTCATGTGCCTTTTGATAAGAAATGCTCCAGAGATCAGCAAAACGTTCATATGTTCTGGCGGCGCTGACCTGGCGGGGCAGGGTTATTCTAATAAGACCGTCGATGCCATGGTAAGACCACCAGGTCAATGCAATGAAAAAGCCAATGATGGCCAGAATTACAGCTATTCCTCTGACCAGGCGGCTTTGCAGACTCATTCCGCCTCCCGCAAATTTTCAAACATTGAACCTGAAGTTGATGATATCTCCATCATTAACGGTGTAATCTTTTCCTTCAAGCCGCGCAAGGCCGGCAGCCTTAACTGCTGCCATTGTGCCCCTGGTGACGAAATCGTTATAGGCAACCACTTCGGCTCTGATGAAGCCTCTCTCAATGTCAGAGTGAATTTTTCCGGCGGCCTTCTGTGCATTTAGCCCTTTTTGGATAGGCCATGCCCTGACTTCGTCTTCGCCAACCGTTAGAAAACTTATGTAGTTGAGAATGCGGTAAGCCTGAGTAATCAGGCGGTTGCGCCCTGATTCTTTTATGCCGTATTCCTCCAGAAAGGCGGCTTCTTCTTCCGGGGATAGATCCGAAATTTCCATTTCGGTTTTAGCAGCGATCAGTGTGGGCTCCCAGCCTTTTTCACGGCAAACCTTGCGAAAATTGGTAACGGTGGGGTCGTTTTCCTGGTCAGAAAACTGCTGGTCTGAGCAGTTACCCACCAGAAGAAGCGGTTTTTGCGTTAGAAATCTGAAGCCTTTTAGCAGATGTTCCTGTTCTTCGGTCATTGATAAGGCGGAAATGAACTTACTGTCTTCAAGGGTCTTTTGAAGCACCTGCATTAATTCAAGCTCTCTAAGCAGTTCGGGCTTTTTGCCGGCTTTCATTTCTTTGTTTATTCGTTCAATTTTATTCATAACCATCTCAAGATCGCTAAAGATGAATTCAAGGTACAATTCTTCTACATCGGCAGCGGGGTCAATGTGGTTATGAATATGGGGAACGTCGGTGCCACCGAAAAGTCTGATAACCAGCATAATGGCATCGCAGGTGCGGATGTTGGCCAGTATTTTGGTTGCCGTTTTATTTTCGTCATGGCTGATTCCGGGAATATCGGTGAATTCTACCGTAGCGTAAACGGTTTTTTTGGGTTTGAATACCCCGGTGAGAAAGTCGATGCGATCATCTGGCACTTTGATCACACCGTTGTTGATTTCATCTGTCTGCACCAGATAATCGCGGGTTTGGGCTTTACCTCTGGTGGCCATATTGAAAATGCTGGTTTTGCCCGACATTGGCAGTCCTGCAAGTCCGATTTTCATAATTCGCTCCTGATTTAAATAAATATTTTAATTAGATGAACATGCCTGCAATGTTAGCAGTAATGAATGAGGCGAAGGTTCCTCCGATGAGCGCTCTAAGGCCAAGTTTAGCCAGATCGCCGCGACGATTGGGGGCAATACCACCAATTCCGCCGAGCTGAATGCCGATCGAGCCGAAATTTGCAAAGCCACAAAGGGCGTAACTCATGATGATTTTGGTTCGGTCGGTAATTTCAACCACTTTGCCATCGAGCATGAACTGGCCATTAACAATTTTACCAAGGTCAGCATAAGCTACAAATTCATTTAAAACGGTTTTTTTCCCAATCAAAATTCCTGCGATCGTAAGATCCTGCGAAGGAACTCCAAGTAGCCAGGCGAAGGGGCCGGCTATCAATCCAAATACCGAATCGAGGGTGGCATACTGTGTTAAACCCACGAGTCTGGCAAACATTCCCCAGATATGGTCGCCCATTGCAATCAGGGCCAGAAAGCCAATCAACATTGCGGCAACGTTGATTGCCAGGGTCATTCCTTCAGAACAGCCGCGGGCTGCGGCGTCAATGACGTTCTGGTCAACTTTTTCTATGCTTAAGTTGATTGAGCCACTGGTTTCAGGAATTTCGGTTTCAGGCACCAGAATTTTTGAAAAAACCATTGCAGCGGGGGCTGACATAACCGATGCTGCGATGAGGTGCCCGGCTATTTCAGGAAATTTGCCTGAAAGCATGCCGACGTAACTGGCCATTACACCACCGGCAACTGTTGCCATGCCGCCTGACATTACGCAGGCAAGTTCAGAATATGTCATTTTTTCGATGAATGGCTTGATAACTAGGGGGGCTTCGGTCTGGCCAACGAAAATATTGGCGGCAGCACTGAGAGATTCTGCTCCGGATGTCTTCATGGTTTTCTGCATGATCACCGCAACAAAGTAAACCAGGCGCTGCATGATGCCAAGGTGATAAAGAATCGCCATGAAAGCAGAAAAGAAGATAATGGTAGGCAGAACCTGAAATGCGAAGAATGCGCCGGTGTGGGCAACCATCTTTAGATTTGCCAGAGCTGCCGGCGCATCAGGGGGCAAGGTACCCTCGATAGTTACGGGTACAGTAAAATTGATCAGGCCGCCAAAAACAAAGCTGGCGCCATCTTTGGTAAAACTCAACAGACGCACAACCGCATCGTTGAGGTAGTTAAAAAAGATTTCGCCAACTGAGGTTTTTAATATCAGGAACGCAAAGACAAACTGAAGGCCCAAGCCCCAGCCGACCAGCTTCCAGTCAATTTTTCTTCTATTCGTTGATAAGAGATAACAAATGCCGATCTGAATTGGAATGCCGATCAGGCTGACAAATTTTTCCATTTCCCTGCTCCTGCTGTAGTTAATGCAGGAATAATATCACATTATGCAGGGTTTTTCATGAAAGAATTCTCAGCTCAGGGATTTTCTATTCCTCGCTCTGGATTGATTTCAATAATCATCTTGCCAAATTTGACAATAACTTTTTCGCCAAGGGCAAAGTATTTACCAAGTTGCGGAAAGTTCTGGATCATGGCAAAATAAGCATCAGACCAGGTTCTGTAGGTCTTGTTGGCTTTCTGGTCTTTTACTTCACTGTCAACCCAAATATCATCGATCAGATAGAAGGTTTTGCCATTGATTTCCTTGAAATCAGGCATTTTGATGCTACGTCGCGACTGAGTCGGGTAGTGGGGAGCAAATGAAGGCGCACTTGGCTCAACAGCAAATTTAAGCGAATTCATTTCGCGAGATGCTCCGATGGCATCGGCTCCTTCGTTAAGAGACTGCAGACGATCAACCGAGTATTTCTGGCTTTCGGCTTTGAATTCTTCGTCTCTGAAGCCGCCGGTGGGAGCCATGGACTGCCTTAGGTTTATGCGCTCAGGACTCTGGTCTTCAAGTACCAGGAAGGAAGTGTATGGGGTCAAAATGCCGAAGCGCTTTGCCAGGGTGATAATTTCGTTTTTTAATTCTTCATCAGCACCGTTTTTTCTTATCTGGTCGAGAAGAAAACCGATTTTTCTGGTGGCCCAGATTTTGGCAACAAAGGCATTTTCGCTTTCCTGTGCCGGAAAATCTGCTTCAAAATCCAATTTTACTCTTTCATCCTTGACCCGGCCGGTAAGGGTAATCAACGCTGAGCCTGGTTTGCTGAAGCGGCCGAGAATAAGAATATTGCTGTCTTTGAACAGGTCGTGAACCTTTCGCGGATAGATCTGGGTTACTTCAACATTGGCAAATTGCAGATCGACATCAGAAAGAACCGGGTACGTGAGTTTGGAAAACAGGGATGAAATCTTGATTTCCATGTCTTCTCCTTCTGCAACGTAATCTGAAACTCCGCCGTTTTCTTCGGCGAGACTGTCGATAAGGGTCGCATTAAGATTGCTTCCAACCCCGAAGGAGAATATTCTGATGCCACTTTCGTTGAGCTTTCTAACTTCTTTTAAAATGTCGTCAGCTTCTGTTATACCCGCGGTAGGCTTGCCATCAGTAACAAAAACGATGAACCGTGGATTTTTTGAATCATTTTTATTCAAAGCTTTGATTGAAAGTTCGATGGCTTCTGCTATGTTGGTTCCGCCGATTGCATCGAGGTTTTTTATGAAATTCAATGCTCCTGAACGTGTGTCTTTGTTTATTTCTGTCAGCTCGGGTTTGTAGGCGTTTGCTTCGGTTGAAAAATTGCAGAGAAAGAAACGGCTGCCCTCAGAAAGAGAGTTTATACAGAATTCCAGAGCTTTTTTTGCCTGTTCGAATTTCTGACCGGCCATGCTTCCTGAAGTATCCATGACTAGAGCGACATCGATGGCAGGAGTTTTTTTTGCCTGAGTTTTAATGGTCGGGGCAAGCATCAGCATGAAGGTTCCGTCTTCGCTCATATCAGGGCGATGACTGATAACCGAAACCGATAGATCTTTTTTGGAAACGGCATAATAAAGTACAAAGTCTTTTTCAGGTTTCAGGCTGTCGGTTTCAAAGCCGATCACCACTTCTTTGTCGCTTTTTCGGTCGATTGAAATCTTATGGGATGGAGAATAGATCGAAGTTATCGGCACATCTGATTTGATCGTGCCTTGAATGGCAACGTCCTTCATCGGGCCGGTAGCATAGCGGTCGATGTCGAGAGGATACACGTATCTGACCAGGTTTCCTTCCATTTTCAGGGCCTGTTGATAAGATAGTTTTACCTGTTTTTCACTGAGGGAATTGATGGGGTAAATTCTGGTTTTGAACAGGCCTTTTCCCATGTATTCGAGCAGGCCGGGGTCGCGCATCTGGCGAACGATGTCTTCATATATTTTTTTTGCCTTGTCTGCATCGAGAAGCTCGCCTTTTGTCATTTTTCCCTCAATATCCATTGCGAAACCGCTGATTGATGCTTCTGTCGGCAGTGGAAAAATATATAAACCTTCAATCGTTCGGTTTTCCTGATTGTAAAAAACCTGGTCAACTTCTGTTGATGCGGCAAGATTGCTGATTGAGATCTTTACATGATGCTTGGTTACCGAAAGGGGTACAGTGAAATTTTCGGTGGGTCTGACCGGTGGAGAAAAAATAATAACAGGTCTCATTCTTTCTTCAGGGGCAATTGGGAATATCATGCCATCGGCCAGTATTTCGCCGGCGGTCATAAACAAATATGAAAAAACAAGCAGAAACATCAACAGACATTTATTCATAAAATTCCTCCCATGGTATTTGCATTCTAAACGAAAATAAAAAGAAGTGGATTTAAAAAAACAAACCAGAAGAAAATCTGGTCTGCTTTTTCAAAAAAAACGGTTCTTTAATTTTACAGCAGGGGTCTTAGCAGGCTTAAAAGAAGGGTTTGAAATCGAACGGTAAGATACGTGAGAATGCCATCGAGGTGGAGTGTTTCGAGAAGACTTTTGGCGTTGGCGGGCACAATAAAGTTCCCCAGAATGATCACTCCACTCATGAAGATTACGAAACCCAGGGCATAAATGCAGCCCCAGTCGAAGGTTGTGAGCCTTATGTTCTGCTGCCTGGCATTGCCCCAAATAAATGAAAGCCATGCCAGAGCAATGCCCCCGAGAGTCAGCAGCGTAAGAATTTCTGCCCATTCGGGGTCAGCAATCAACGCGTAAAGAGAATTCATTAACTACCTCATTATTTATCTTAACTTCACACCCAGGTCTTTATCAAGCCGATTAACAATTTTGTCGATGATTGGCTGAATCTGCTCGTCGGTCAGTGTTTTTTGCGGATCTCTGAAAGTCAAAGAGTATGCCATCGACCTGCAGCCTTCAGCGATGCCTTTTCCCTGGTAGATGTCGAAGAGATAATGTCCTTCGAGCAGGGTTTTGGCTTCATCGGCAATAATTTTGCTTATATCGCGATGATTGGCGGTGGCAGGAACCATGAGTGCCAAATCTCTTCTAATTGCAGGCAATTCTGGAATCGGAACCATTCGGTTAATTGCGACGGTTTTTTTGGCCAGCAATCCCAGATCAAGCTCGGCAATGAAAATGTTTTTCGGCATTTTCCGGTTATCGAGGAAATTGGGGTGCAACTGGCCAAACTGACCAACCACAGTTTTCTCGCAGCTGACCTCCATTTGCATTGCTGGATGCAGAACGCTGCAGACGCCCTGGGCGAATTTGAAGCGAAAGCCAAACAATTCGCCGATGTTCTGAATAATGCCCTTAACCGTGAAAAGATCGAATGGTTCAGCGCTGCGGCGCCAGTCGAAATTGTTGAAAGAGCCAGAAAAGCCAAGACATATCCGTGAATGCTCTTCACTCATCTCGCCTGTGGCAGGATGAAAAACCCGGCCCATTTCAAAAAACTTCAAATTAAATTCATCGTTTAAAATGTTACGGCGAAGTGCATCATACATTCCCCATTTGAGGCTGGTTCGCATTGCTGATTGATCTTCAGACAGAGGATTTTTTAGAAGCAGAGGTTTCTTTTCGCGGAAAGCCTCGTCGATGTTTGAAGGAATAAAGCTGTAGCTGATAATCTGGTTGAAACCCAGTGATACCATGTGTTGCTTAACTCTGTTTTCAAGCTTCTGAAGGGGAGTGGGGAGTTTCAGGACAGAAGTTATTGCCGGCAGGGTTTCGGGAATATTGTTGTAGCCATACATTCTGGCAACTTCTTCGATCAGGTCGGCTTCAAGTTCGATGTCGTGACGGTAAGGCGGAACGCTTACGATGAGGTCTTCGCCTTCTCGTCGCGCTTCGAGTTTGAGGCGCAGGAGATAAGTCTCAATCTGCGCCGGAGTGAGATTTATGCCGATAAGCTTGTTTACTCGGCGGGTTCTGACCCTTATCTGCTTAAGAATTTCCTGTTTCGGGTAAGCATCGAAAATGCCTTTAACCGGGTTGCCGCAAGCTATTTCTTTAAGCAATCTGGCTGCTTCATTAAGGGCAATGGGAATATTGTCAATGTTGGTGCCGCGCTCGAAGCGATATGATGACTCAGACATCATTGCCAGCCTTTTCGCGGTTTTTCTGATGGAAACCGGCTGAAAGCTGGCTGCTTCAAGAAGAATGTCGGTTGTTTTGTCGCTGACTGATGATTCTGCTCCACCCATTACGCCTGCAAGGGCGATGGGGTGCTCTGCATCTGCGATTACCAGCATCGAAGAGTCGAGTGTGCGCACCTGGTCGTCGAGGGTTTTCAGTTTTTCATCGCTGTGGGCAGGCCGAACTATGATTTTTTTGCCGCTAATCAGGTTCAGGTCAAAGGCATGCATCGGATGCCCGATATCCATCATTATATAATTGGTAACGTCAACAACGTTGTTGATCGATCTGATGCCGACTTTTTCCAGGCGGTCTTTAAGCCAATCGGGTGAGGGGCCCACGTTAACACCTTTTACGACCCTGGCTCCGTAGCGTTGGCACAGTGTTTCGTTGGCTATTTCCACTTTTATTTCATCAGATACTTTGCCGTTTCCATCATCATCGCCAAGCGGCTCGCGATGCAGAGGCAGATTGAAAATGGCCGACAGTTCGCGGGCAATGCCAAGATGCGAAAGAGCATCGCCGCGGTTGGGCGTAATGCTGATTTCAAAAATGACTTCATCCATTCCCAGCGCTTTTACGATATCTTCGCCAAGTGGAGTAGCTTCGGGAAGAATATACAGGCCGCCATGCTCTTCAGAAATACCCAGTTCTTTTTTGCTGCACATCATGCCCGAAGATTCGACGCCGCGAATTTTGGCTTTGCTGATTTCAAATCCCGATGGCAGTTTTGCTCCCAGCATTGCGACCGGCACCTTGTCGCCGGCTTTCATGTTGCTCGCTCCGCAGACAATCTGCAAGGGTTCGCCACGATTTACATCAACGCGGCAGAGAGAAAGCTTGTCTGCATCGGGGTGTGGGTCGCGGCTGATAATTTTGCCGACAACCACGTTTTTAAGATGCTTGCCGGGCTGAATGATGGCTTCGACTTCAAGGCCAGCCATGTTCAGGGCGTCAGCGATTCTTTCGGGAGTTTCTTTTATATCGATATAATCTTTTAGCCAGCTTAACAATATTTTCACGGTTATTACCTCAGAATTGTCTCAGGAAGCGGATGTCGGAGTTGAAAAGAAGCCTGATGTCGTTGATTCCATAGCGCAGCATGGCCATGCGTTCGATGCCCATGCCAAAGGCAAACCCGGTATATTTTTCGGTGTCGTATTTAACTGCCTCAAAAACCCTGGGGTTAACCATGCCACAGCCAAGAACTTCCATCCAGCCGGTGCTTTTGCAAACTTTGCAACCTTTGCCTTCGCAGAAAATACACTGAATATCCATTTCTGCAGATGGTTCAGTAAATGGGAAATAGCTGGGTCTGAAACGATAGGCTCTTTTACCGAACATGTTTTCAACAAACATGATCAAAGTGCCCTTCAGATCGCTCATGCTGATGTTTTCACCGACTACCAGGCCTTCCATCTGATGGAACATGGGCGAATGGGTAATATCGCTGTCACGGCGAAAAACTTTGCCGAGTCCGATCATTTTCAGCGGTGGCTGAAGAGTTTCCATGGTGCGTATCTGTACGGGTGAGGTCTGGGTGCGCAACACCTGACCCGATTCGAGAAAGAATGTATCCTGCATTTCTCTTGCGGGATGATGGCTGGGCACGTTAAGTGCTTCGAAATTATAGTATTCGTCTTCTATTTCAGGTCCTTCGGCCATGAAAAAACCCATGGCGAGGAAAATATCGGCGATTTCACGGGCAACCTGATCTACCGGGTGCAAAGTGCCGGGGCGATTAAACAGGCCGGGAAGAGAGTGGTCGGGGCGTTCGGCCTGAAGTTTGGTTTCTTGCTCTTTTAGAGCCATTTCACGCATCGCTTTTTCGAGCGATTCGCTAATTTCATTCTTGATTCGGTTTATTTCGGCGCCAACAGCTTTTCTTTCGTCTGGCGGCAGTTTGCCGAGGCCTTTTAGTTGCTCGGTGATCTCGCCTTTTTTGCCGAGGTATTTTACTCTGAGAGCTTCAAGTTCTGCGGTATTCTGTGCAGATTCTCGTTCAGATGAATATTGCTGCAAAAGATTGGAATGAGATTCTGACATTGGATCTCCTTTAAAAATTAGCAAGTTAGGCTTTAAGCACCTTTTGATGCTGTTTTGCCCATTCATAGAGACAAATCGCTGCCGAGGTTGCAACGTTCAATGATTCTACCTGTCCACACATGGGAATAGCAAGTTTCATCGAACAGACTTTTTTTATTTTTTCAGCAACTCCCTGCCCTTCGTTGCCTAGAAAAAGTGCGGTTCTGTCGGGAAAACTGAATTGGGTAAGCTTCTGCCCGCTCATGTCGGCACAAATTGTGGTGAATTCAAACTTTTGCAAAAGTTCGAAAAGATTCTCAATGTCTATCTGGTCATAGGCTGGCAGTCTGAAAGTTGAGCCCATGGCGGCTCTTATTGCTTTGTGGTTGAGATGACTGCAGCTGCCTTTCAATATAATGGCAGCATTGGCCCCCATGGCTTCGCAGGTTCGAAGAATGGTTCCGATGTTTCCAGGGTCCTGAAGGCGATCGATTATTACCAGGAGTTTCGCAGATATCAGAACTTTATCAAGCGCTTTAAAAGCAGGACGTGCAAAAACGCAAATACCTTCATCAGGGCTGGTAACCGTGGTAAGCTCGCGAAACAGTGCCGGTGTTACTTCAAATCCCAGATTTTCAAGCTCTTTTAGTGAATTGTCTTTCTTTTTTGAACAAAAAAAAGTATGCGGTTTAAGCCCCGCCTGGAGTGCTTCGCGAATCAGCTTGGCACCTTCTACTACTATCAGATCAGGAAACTTGTTCCGGTCGTGAATAATTTTAAGTGCTTTTTTGAAAATCGGGTTCTGCTTCGATTCAATAATCTTCATCTGCTGTTTCCCTGAAAAACAAAAACACCCGGGAGAGCCCCGGGTGTTCTCGTGATTTCGTCAGGCAACGTGTTTCCTGGCCATATCGACGACTCCGGTGAAGCCCTGTGGGTCTCTAACGGCGATGTCGGCAAGAGCTTTGCGGTTGAGTTCGATTCCGGCCTTTTTGAGGCCGTGCATGAACACGCTATATGAAATATCGTTCAGGCGGCATGCAGCATTGATTCTGGCGATCCAGAGAGTTCTGAATTCTCTGGTGCGAGTTCTGCGATCATGAAACGAGCAATCAAGAGCATGATTTACCGCTTCTTTGGCAACCTTTTTAACATTTTTATGTTTGCCCCAAAAACCTTTGGCGCGTTTAAAAAGTTTCTGTTCCTTACGTCTGGCGTTACTGGCACTTTTTGATCTTGGCATTTTAAATTCCTCCTGATATTGCTAACCCGTAAATACTCATGACCACGGGTCAGGTGTAGGGGAGCATCACTTTCAAGGCGTTTTCGTTTGCTTTTTCACAGTTCTGAGATTTGCGGTAGTTTCTTTTGCGTTTGCTTGATTTCTTGGTCAGAATATGGCTGCCATATGCTTTGTAGCGGCGAAAAGCACCAGAACCTGTTCTTTTGATGCGTTTTGCGGCACCACGGTGAGTTTTCATTTTCGGCATAAACTATCTCCTCCTGTTTATTTAACGGTTTTCCTGATACGGTAGAGAATCATGGATATGGTGTTGCCTTCTTGAGCGGCATCTTTCTCGATGTCGGCTTCTTCACCAAGAATTTCCTTCATTCTTTCGATTACTTTAAAGCCAATTTCAAGATGAGCTCTTTCGCGTCCTCTGAAGAATACAGAAACCTTGACCTTGTCGCCCTCACCGAGGAATTTCCTGATGCTATTGCACTTGGTCTGGAGATCGCCTTCATCGGTTTTCGGTCGAACCTTAACCTCTTTCAGCTTGATGACTTTCTGTTTCTTTTTAGCCTCTTTGGCCTTTTTTGCCAGTTCATACTTGTACTGGCCAAAGTCCATCAGCCTACAGACCGGTGGGTTTGCATTAGGGGCAACCTCAACGAGATCGTAGCCTCTTTCTTCGGCCATCTGAATCGCTTCATTGGTTGCAATGACACCAACCATTGCTCCTGCTTCATCGACCAGACGAACCTGCGGAACCCTTATCCTTCTGTTAACACGAACATTACCTTTGATACTCATACCTCCGAAAAAATAAAAAATGGAGCAGCAAGATGCTACTCCATGAATAAACTTCATGTACACTCCTTGGGGAGTGAAACCTTTTTGCTGTTGCTGAAGGTGAGGATTGAATCCTGCTTGCTGTTTTTCGATACTATCAGCCTTTTAATTGTTAGTCAAGAAAAAAGTCAAATTTTGTTTTGTGCTTCCGCAGTTTTGCCATGAATCATCAAAACTGTAGAGAGAATCAGGGCCGAAAAAACTATCAGAAGGTAAGGTGAAAAACCCATCCCTGCTGGAATGTAGCAGAAAAAAATCGAGGCAATCGCGACAATGACCGCATAGGGGGCCTGGGTCTTAACGTGGTCGATGTGATCGGAACCGGAAGCCATCGAGGACATGATCGTGGTGTCTGAAATCGGGCTGCAGTGGTCGCCGAAGATTGAACCTTCAAGAACCGCGCCGATCGAAACAAGAATCATGCTTTTCAGGTAAACCATCATTTCCGGGGCGTTGGGGGTGGCTGCGATCACATCTTTGTAATGCTGCATATTCAGGTGATATGCCAGTGGAATGGAAATCGGCAGAAGAATGGCCATTGTTCCCCAGCTGGTGCCCGTCGAGAAAGAAATGAAGCAGGCGATGACAAAGATCGCTGAGGGCAACATCCAGTATGGCATGACATCGGTTACCATGGCGACGACGAACCTGGCAGTGCCGAGCTCTGTGCAGATAGAATTTATTGTCCAGGCAAGAATCATGATGCACACCGCCATGCTCAGGGTTCTTACCCCATCGACCCAGGCTTTGGCACCTTCTTCAAATTTGATCAGGCCCTGAATAAGTCCGAGCAATAATGCAACAATAGAGCCAATAATGCTTACCCAGATTAGAACTCTGGTTGAATCAGCCCCGCTGAAAGCTATTCTGATTCGTTCGCCGGTTTCCATTGTTGTTGGTGCAAGTTGAAATTGAATCTGGCTGCCTTCGGCAATTGATTCGATATCCGCAGCAGTTCCGGGTTGACCATCAGAGTTCTTAATGGTTGTTGATTCAGAAAATCTGATTTTGCAATGGCCATTGTCAGAAGTGAAGCCGTTGATAACCCTGGTGTCTCCAGAAATCGAGCTGATTTTTATGGTTTGCATGCCTTCCTGGCTTTGCCCGGTCTGAAACACTGCGACAGCATCGTAGTGGGGCGAGAACATTCCGCCGTCAGCGAGAAGACCAATGAATGTTCCGCACAAAACGATGGCTATTGGAATCGCGGCATTGTACCAGCGCTTTGGCATTTCTTCGGGCAGCACTGGAGTGCAGGCTTCAGGTGAACTTATTGGGTTTGCACCATCAGCCAGAACTTTTCCTTCATTGGTTGCTCTTCTTTCTGCGGTAAGCATCGGGCCGAAGTCGCGCCGACTTACACAGACCACGAATACAAAAAACAGAGTCAGAAGACAATAAAATCTGTATGGGATGGTTTGCAGGAAAACCCCGTAGAAGTTGGTTTCTGCAATGCCGAGGTCAACATAAGCCTGTCTGATCAGGCCGATTTCGTAACCGATCCAGGTTGAAAGAACAGCAATGCCGGCTACCGGGGCGGCGGTAGAGTCAACCAGATAGCTGAGTTTCTCCCGCGAGATTTTGTTGGTGTCGGTGACCGGGCGCATGGAATTGCCGACGATCAGAGTATTTGTATAATCATCGAAGAAAATCAGAATTCCCATCATCCAGGTGGCAAACTGTGCTGAACGCGGGCCTCGCACCATTCTCGATATGATGTTTACAATGCCCTGCATGCCGCCGGTTTTGTTGATGATGCCTACCATTCCGCCGAGAGAGCATGAGAAAATGATGATTGCCGCATGTGCTGAGTCGGCCATAGCGCTGAGAAGGAATTTATCGAGAGCCCGCAAAAAGCCAAGCAGCGGGTTGTAGTCAAAAATCAAAGTGGCGCCAAACCAGATACCAATGAAAAGAGAGCTGATTACTTCGCGGGTCAGCAGAGCAATAATAATGGCGATAATCGGCGGCAGAATCGAAAGCCAGCCGTTGATAACCCGAACTTTCTTTTCAGAAAAATTTTCATTTATTTGAATCTTTACTTTGTTGATGCCGCTGTCAGGACACTGGACCGAAATTTTCTGAAGATCCTTCTGCAACGCTACTCCAGAAGACGCAACTATTCCATTGATCTCAATTTTGTACATCGCGGGAGTCTCATCATTCATGTCAAGTCCAGACAATTCCATATCAGTTTTAACGTTTGAAAGAGCGAAGGCGGGGGGTGAAAAATCTATGGCGGCTTGAAGGCTTAAGCATGAAAAAACAAAAAAGATGCTGAGAATCAATCGGCAATATGGCAACATGACGACCCCGTTTAAAAAAAATTTGCAATTAAATGATACTTGTGAATTTTTACTTTGTAAAACTATTCGACTGAAAAAAATAAATGTCTCTGGTATACTGAAACATAAAACACCTATCATACGTATTAATACTAAATACGAATGCGGAGGAATAATTTTGGATAGCCGCAAATTGATGACGATACTTGGCATTGCCGCTGTTTTGCTTTTTTTGCTTGGCATTCTGCTGATGCCGGGTAAGAAAACCGATGGCAAATATTCTGCCGGCATTTCGCACAAAGACTTGCAGGGTTCAAAACAATCCTCTGAAAAAATCTCTTCTTCCAATTATCGGACTGGAGGCTCCGGGTCTGGCTATTCCGGGTTTTCATCTAGTTCGAGAAGTGGTTCCGGCTTCAGTTCTGGAAATTCCGCACACGGGTTTTCCGGTTCAACTGATAATGCCAGGCTGGTACCACGGCGAACCTATTCCGAACAGGAAATGCAGGAATTAAGAAAAAAGCGCGAAGAGAGGCGAAAAGAAATTTACGAAAAGAAATTAAAATGGGTGGCTGACCAGGCTAATAACGAGAAGCTTTCGCAAAAATCGAGATATCAATATCGTTTGAAATTGATCGAAGGTTATAGAAAAGGTAATGATGCCTTCAACAAAGGCGATTATGCAGAAGCGATCAAAGAATACCTGAATGGCATCAAAGATCCCGATGCTAATGCCGAAACGAAATTTTCGTGCCTGATGCAGATTCAGGCCACTTCAAAAATGGTAAAAGATTATAGTCTTTATCTCGAAGTTCTTAAGCAGCAGGCACAGATGATTGAAGAGGGCAATCTTGAGATTTTCGGCATGGATAAAAAATCTTCGGGCTGGCCTCTGTATGAATCGAGAAAAAGATTTGTCGAAGCGATTCAGAATCCGGAGAAGGTTGATGAAATTGTCGATGAAATCATCAAACGGGAAGCTCTTTTGATAGACAAAGACAAAGACGAGATCAAAGAAAAATTTCTCAAGGATATGAATGAATTCAAAAATGATTTTGAATCAACTCGTGAAAGTTTGAAAAACTGGGAGGACGGGGCATGAACACTTTTA
>DYKG01000089.1 GCA_020722725.1 Candidatus Methylomirabilis sp. | reverse complement strand
AGAAACCTCATGAAACCAAACTTATTATGAGAAATATTCAATGAGCTTTTGTATAATATCAAAATCACACAATTTGCTCATTAAAAAAGCCGGCTTAATCGCCGGCTTTTTTAGTATTTGATGCGCCTTGAATTTGTTTCTTTGCGTTAATAATTTCTTTGGCTTTGCTTTTTGGCTCTTGCTCGTTTTGCCCGGTAAGAAATGTTTTTACCATTCCGTAGCCGAGGGCAAGCGAAAGCGAAAAGGCAACCAGAGACATGCCGATATAGCCAAGAAAAACAATTGCTGCCAGCGTAAGAAGAGCGATTATAAACGCAAAAATCTGGCCACGCCTAGTAACCTCCATTGTCTCTGGAAAAACTTTGTTTTCTATTTTTATTCGGTGAGTGTGCTGTTCCTCTGCCATCTTAAGAATTCTGTTGGCTGCGCCCGGACAAATTTGTTCGTAAAACGCCATTGCCTGTGGCGGAGGAATCGGGCCGGAATATGAGGCAAATATGGCCTTTGAAGTAACTGATGCCGGAGGGTTGTTTTGTTGCGGCACGTTAACAACCGGTGATTTACTTGCCTTTAACTGATTGGCCCTTCTGCTTTTTCTGGCCTGATTCATCTAAATTCAGGCGTGGTAATATTAAAATCTTTGCGAAACTGTTTGACGGCGGCTTCAAAGTCTTGCTTGACAGCCTCCCAATCTGAGGCCATCGCTATATAATCCGCTTCCTGGGGATTTTCGGGGAACCTGATTTCCATGGTTTTCCCCCAAATGTCAAAACAGCTTGCAGCTCCAGCCTTAAAACCAATATTTGGCAAAAAAACGGCGGTTGGACTTTTTGGCATAATCTTCTCCTAACCCAAGGATAAACTTGGCGGTGTTGTTAGTCAACCGGAATTGTGGACACATGGTTTGACTATGAGACTTATCGGCATTGTGCGGTTTTCTGTGAAGGGCTTCACCTGTTTGATGCGGCTTGAAACTGGTATTTCTGGGTTAAATACCGCGCAAGGAGGTGGCGTATGGCGAGCAGAAGTGTTAAAGATCTGCACCCTGATCTGCAGCCGCTGGCTGAAAAATTTAAGGCTGAGTGTCGCAAAGAGGGCGTTGATGTTCTGATCTATATGACCCACAGATCAAATGAAGAACAGAATGAGCTTTACGCCAAGGGTCGAACCGCACCCGGCCCCAAAATCACCTACGCTAAAGGCGGCCAGAGCGATCACAACTTCACCATCGACGGCAAACCAGCGTCAAAAGCTTTTGATGCTGTGCCGTTGCGCGTGATTGACGGTAAAAACCGTGCGGTCTGGAATGACCCTAAACTCTGGGAGTTGATGGGCGAAGTAGCTGAAAGAATTGGTCTCAAGTGGGGCGGCAACTGGAAAAGGTTTGTCGATAAACCCCATTTCTATATCGATTAAGGAGAACCAGCATGTCTGAATACCTTACCCCGGCCAATGTGGCCATAGCCATTTCTCTTCTCGCATCGCTTTATGCGGTGCTCAAAACCATTGCTCCGAAAACGAAAACGACCATCGATGACGACATCGTGGCCTTTGTTGAACGCGCCCGCCCCTGGGTGCGCGATTTCGCTTTCCCGGTATGGTCTCTGGTCGAGCAGCTGCAGAAACAGGGCAAAATCCTGAAAAACGGCAAATACGGTGAATACATCACCCTGCTGCGCGATGCTTTTAAACAAGCTTACGGGCGGGATATGCCAAAAGCTCTTGAAGTGGATGCCCAGCTTATGGCTCAGGGCCTGAGCGCAGCCGACAAGCTGGCGAAAGAAGAGCCCGCCTCAATTCCCATCGGCAACCCTACATCCAGCCAGGACGCGGCGAAGTGACCGTTCTGGCTGACCGAAAAAGCGTCAGCCTCGGCCTGAAAGCCCGGCGAATCTTCGCCGAGCTGAAGGCCGGCCAGGGGCAAAAGCCTGAATTCAAGGTAGGCGCCAGCTTCAATTTTAAATTTTAACCGGGAGAAACCCTATGACCGCACAAACTATTATTTTCGCACTCGGCCTGGTGGTGACCTGGTCGGGCTTTTTAATCGGGGTAATAAAATGGCTGCTTGACCGCAATCTGGAAAGCTACAACCGCAAAATTGAAAAGCTCGAAAGCGAAATGCAAGACTTCAAGGAAGACCTGGCCGGCCTGCAGCGCGAATTGCCAATTTCTTACGTAAGGAGAAATGATTTTCAGCGCTGCCAGGATCAATGCCACGTCAATCCCGCAAGCATCGAAAAAAAGCTCGATGACCTGAAAAACTTCATGGTCGAAAAGCTTGATGAATTAAGAAAAGAGGTCAGATATGCCAGGGCTGAATAACATCGAAAGATCGAGAATCGAAGCCGAACGCCGGTTCGTTCTTCGCGTGCTTTATGCGTCATCTACGGTCGGCACCAACGAAGATCTTGTTTTCAAAGCACTGCAGATGCAGCGTTACCCGACCCTGCCAGGCGAAGTTCGACCCTATCTTGATTATCTTGAGCAAAAGGGTCTGGCCAGAATCGAAGATCGCGATGCGGAAATCTGGCATGCGTTCATCACTGCCGACGGTATCGACGTGATCGAAGGAACGATCAAGGCACCTCCCGGCATATCGAGGTGCTGATCATGCCCAAACGCAGTGCCGTAACCACCCTGCCTTTTGAAGTGAAAGAATGGCTCGACAAAGCCCTGGTCGAATCAGACTTCTCTGGATATGAGGCGCTTTCTGCCGCCCTGCATGAAAAGGGCTATCAGATCAGCAAAAGCAGCCTGCACCGCTACGGCTCTGAGTTTGAGGAATCGCTGCAGGCCATCAAGATGTCGACTGAAATGGCCAAGGCCGTGGTCGATGCCTGCCCTGATGATGCCAACAACTTCGGCGAAGCGCTGACTCGCCTGGTTCAGCAGAAAAGCTTTGAAGTGCTGACCAGAATGGAAGTTGACCCCAAAAAGGTTAAGCTTACCGACATCGGGAAAATGGTCAGCGCCGTAAACAAAACCTCGATCGACATCAAGAAATACGCCGCCGAAGTGAAACAGAAAACAATCAATGCAGCCAAAGAAGTCGAAAAGGTGGCTAAAAAGGGAGGTCTTTCTGACGAAGCGGTTCAGAAGATCAGGCGCAGTATTCTGGGAAGTGGACTTTCGCACTTTTTAGCATAACCCAGTACCGGAAAAGGCCGATCTTC
>DYKG01000013.1 GCA_020722725.1 Candidatus Methylomirabilis sp. | reverse complement strand
GACAATACCAGTTTTGCGCCAATGCCAGCTCCTTGGGCTTTCCAGATCATCATTTATCGAACGCCTATGGCGTAGCGTAAAATATGAGGAGGTTTATTTAAAGGCATACCAAACAATGAAAGAAGCAAGGCAAAACCTGATTTCCTATTTCACTTTTTACAACCAGACCCGGTTTCATCAAAACCTTGACTATCAAACACCAGACATGGTTTACTACGGGAAGCCTGAGGTCAAACTGGCAGCATGAATATCACTTATAAATCACAAAATCTTGACCAACAAATCGGACCACCGCTGAAAGAGATACAGGAAATTTATGATTTAGGGCAATAAAATGAAAAAGAAAATGATCTGTGCACATGGTATAATTCTTATATGAGATTCAAAATTGAAAAATTCCAGGATGAAATTAAAGCCCTGTGCAAGCAATTGGCAGTGGCCCGACTAGACCTTTTTGGTTCGGCAACCACAGACGAGTTCAACGATAATAGCGACCTTGATTTTATTGTGGATTTTCAACCCGACCAAACACATCTTCTTGATAAGTTTCTAAATTTACAGAACCAGCTTCAAAGACTTTTGAGCCGCAAAATTGATCTTATTACAGAAAAATCCATCAGAAATCCTTATCTCAAGGCATCAATCGAAAGAACCAGAAAAAATGTCTTCGCTTCATACAATTGAAAAACTTCTTTTTGATGTTTTATCAGCAGCAAAATCGATTCAGAAGTTTTCGTCAAATCTAAACAAACAATCTTTTGCCTCTAACGAATTGATTCAAAGCGCCTGCGAAAGAAAGTTTGAGATTATTGGCGAGGCTCTAAACCGCTTAAGAAAGCATTTTCCTGAAATTGCTGCCGACATTCCTGAAGTCGAAAAGATAATTGGATTCCGAAACATCATTGCCCATGGCTATGACATTGTAGATCCTGAAATGGTTTGGGATACAATTCAATTGTGCATTCCCCGATTAATACAAGACATAAACAAAAAAATTTCAGTCTAACCGACATTCCAATTACTTTATATTATCTGAATTTAAACGGTTGCAGGCAAGCCCAGTTCCAAGCAGACTCCAGAAAACCGGAGCAATTGAATTTAGGCTGTCGTTGAACAATCCAGCCGCACAGTAGGCCAGAAAGCCTATAAAAATTGCAAATCCGCATATTTGGGAAAAACTGTTGAAGCTGCAATTCCAGTAGAGCAAAAAACAATTCCGAATGTAACCGAGGAAAAAAAGAATTACTATTAATAAAGAAGCTACTCCTGAATTTATGCCTATCTGCAAAAACATGTTATGAGGCTTTTCCATGATGATTTGCATGGTTCCCCAGTGCTTCATTCTTTCAACACAGTCAAAATGAGGAAAATGGGCAACAAAAGTGTCAGGGCCATAACCGGTCAGAAGCGCCTTCTTCAGCATGGGTAGAGTTCTTGACCAAATATATCCCCGGCCGCTGGCAAACCTTTCCCAACCCTTGAAACCGATTGCTTCCGCGTTCACAACATCCGCTGTCTGCCCATTGTGGTTGAGTATCTTAAACCCGCTTTCGCCCAATACCAGATATATCGTTCCGCCACCTCTGCCAATGTTAAACAGATTTATCGATGGCTGAACCAAAACAGCAAACCCCTTGAACTTATCCCTGGGAAAAACCACGAGATATTGTTCGCTTTCCCTCAATTCCAGCGTTCCGCTTGGGTTGTTGCCGAGTGCTGGCACAATCTCCTTGTCTAATGCCTGATCAACTAAATCAGCGGCAAATTCGCGGACTTCAACTTTTAATTCACCACTGCCCGATGCAACTCTTGCCCCAGATTCCTTTTTCAGCTCAGCGGTTCTCGATGCAACAATAGATTTTGGCAAGAGCTTGTATGGAACAACCTCACCGTTTTGATCAAGAAAATAGACTTTTTTATCTTTGTAATGCAGGGTCATTTTAATACCGTCAAAAGTTACGCTGGCTTTTTCTTTACCCAATTCCACTCCGTCAAAATTTCCCCAGAATGCAGTTGGCGAAGATGCTGATCTCCCGACCGAAGTCTGAATCAAGCCTGGCTTTCCACCACCAACAGTGTAAATCTCCATTCCCGCGATCAGAATTAAATAAAGCCCCACCAGCATCAGGAAAGCTTTATAAAGTCGCTTAAACCCAGTGCGAAAAAAAAACATCATTACCAGAAAAGCAAAGATCCCACCGGCAATTCCTGCTCTCGACTTACTGCCAACAAGGTTCATTAGCAAAAGACAGTTCCAGATTACTGCCGGGTAGCACCAACGGCCTCTGGCCAAAAAAACAACAACCAGACTCAGCGAAAAAAGCATCGTCATATAACTGCCGGTAAAATTCCCATTGCCAAAAGTCAGAAAAATCGAGTTCCACGGGTTAGTACCCGTGGTTAACACTTTGTCCACCCCAGTGCCTGCAAGAGAGTCAGGAATCAGATGCTGACGAGCAAAAGATCCAAAAAAATAATCAACCCCCAAAAACTGTAGCAAACCCACAATGGAAAGCAAAGTCGAAGAAATAGCCAAAACCAGCGCCACTTTTTTCAGGCTGATTTCATCTTTCACAAAATTATAAAACAAAAAAATACAGGCCATGTAGCAAAGGTGAACAAGCAATCCTTCATGCCGGGTGGGATCGCCCCAGATTGCAATCTGTCGGTGCTGGGCGAATACCGTGGAAATAATGTTAAAAAAACAATACAGAAACAAAAAACCATTTAATCCGTTTTCTATCGGAACCTTTTTCCAAAAAAATAAAAACATGCCAAATCCGGCAAAAATGTATATCCACAAGGCACGATAATAGGTAAAAAAATCCACAGTAATGCCTCTGCCATAAACAGAAGCAGAGACGCTTTCATAATCGACGATCTTCATGAAAACCACAAATGGAACAGCACCAATAAGCCCGGCAAGAAACAAAAACAAAAGATTGTCATCAAACCAGTCAAATATTTTTTTAAAAATTTTAATCATTGGCTTGAAATTTGCCTTCGGCTTCATCCAATCGAAGCTGATTTATTCTGTTAACTGCAACACCAAGACCCAGAAGCACCCAGAAGACCGGCGCAACCGTTACCATGCTGTCATTAAAAAATGATACAATCAGATACCCCGTGATCGAGAAAAAAATACCGGAACCATAAACCTCAACATCAGGACTGGTTATTTTGAAGTAAAGACGAATCGAATCGCGAATATATTTAAAAATTATCCAAAGAATGATAATTAAAGAAAGAACTCCTGAATTCATAGCAGTTTGAAGATATAAATTGTGCGGCTTTTCAATCGCCACCTGAAGAGTTTTCCATTCCTTTAACTTGCCTAGATAATCATGGTTTGGAAACTCCAGTGGAAAATTGTCCGGCCCGAATCCGATGAGCAACACCCTCTTCAGCAATGGAATCGATCTCATCCAGATATAGCCACGCCTCGAGGCAAATTGCTCAAATCCTGGAATATCAAGCTTTTCAATCGGTTTCAAATCGACCGGTTTCAGAGAATGGTTAAGCAATTTAAAGCCCGCATCAGTGTGAACCAGAAAAACCCCGGCACCCGTTCGATCAATGCGAAGCAAGCTGAAATCCGGCCACGCAATAATGTTACACCCTTTGAGCAAATTGTTCTTTACAATAACCACATAAGCCTGGTCTGATACCTTTTGCCCCTCTCTTAAGCCTGCATTCTTCCTGTCTGCTGCCTCTGCAAGATATTTCAATAGCTTCTCCCAGCTGTCAAGTTCCTTCAATGCGCCCCTTTTCATTGGTTGAAGTGCATAATCCGCAACTTTGCCGTCAACCAGTATTTTTATTTCGCCATTTTTATCCCAAAGAATTTCAAATACAACATTATCGATCTCAACATGTGCAGAATCGCCTTTCAACTTCAGATCCACGATATTTCCGAAATTCTGCTGCTCACTGATCATGGGCCTTCCAATTGATGACTTGAAAAAATCCGATCCTTGTCCAAATTCCCGATAATTCACCAGAAAAAATACAAACAAACTGCTCAAAACGTAGAATGCAATTTTTCTTGTGTTTAAATTCTTTTTTAAATAACCAAGAACCAGAACCAAAAAAATGGAAATCAACGAAGCATAAAAAGCAGCGCGGGATTTTGATCCCAATAAGCCAATAAACAGCAGAGAATTCAAATATAAAAAAAACCACCCCCTTGTTTTTGTCTCAAACATGCCTAAAACAAACGTCAGAGGATAAAGAAGCGAAAGATATGATCCGTAAAAATTTCCATTGCCAATGGTCGTAAACGCCGGGACTCCGTATGAAGGCTTCGGCAGCCATTGCAAACTGAACACACCATTGTAAATGCCGGCAGCAAGATATTCTCGGGTAAACTCGTCATATAAGATGTTGAATCCAAAAAAAACTTCCAGAAACCCGAGAATTGCCTGACAAATAGCTCCAAACAAAACAAATTTCAGAATAAACTCAGCTTGTTTTTCGCTTGAAACTATTTGCGGAATCAAAAAAAGAATTAAAACGTATGCCAGAACTACAAAAATGCCCTCGTGATGATCCGGTGCCCCGGTTAGACAAACAAGAGGATGTTTCGAAAAAACTGTCGAGCATAATACCAGAAAAAAATAAACAGCAAGAGGAAAGTTAACGTAGCACCGCCGCAACCTGCCATTTACGACAAACCAGAATGCAAGCGCATAAGTCACCAGACAAAGCCAAAGTGCCTTGTAAACAGTAAAAAAATTGGGAGCGTCTTTGCGAGAATACAGCTCGGTAAAGCACTCTTGAAAAGTTTCTATCCGAAGGTAAACGATAAGAGGCACAAAACCAGCAATAAAACCAGCCAACAGCAAAGGAAATCTTTCTCGCCAGCCTTCTCCCGAGAACAACAAATTCACCAAAATTTCCTTTCACAGTTAAAATCGACTAATCCGCGGTCGCCTGTCAGCTCCAGGAAAAAACACTAACACAAAACTCGCGTGACTTACAATACAAAAGCCGCTGTTTGCCACAGAATGGTGGCACATCAGCCCCACCACAAAAAGACCCGCATCACAGCGCCTTAATAACCGTAGCCTGACCTGCCTTGCACTGATTTCCATCTCCATCGACAATTGTATTTGGATTTCGGGCCTCGATTGTAGCCAGGCCAGCCCTGAATGGAACAGATGCGCCGAAGTCGATGGTCATCTTCACTGTCATATCGTTATCGAGAAACTCCACAACGCCAGTGTAATCGTTGGCCGGCTGACCCTCTGAATATACGAAATCATCAGGAGAAGCCACAGACAGTTGCGGGCCATCACCCGCCAGTTTTCTCAATGGTCTGGTAAACTTGACGATTATCTTGTCACCGGTATCCACCTGAACGGTTTTGTTGGTGTCTTCCCAATAGACTTTTGAAATGGCCAGCGGTGGACGAAAATCCATTACGACTTCGTCACCGGTCGCATCGGTACGATCCGGGCCCACCGAATAACATTTCGAGGAAGCCGGGGCAACAACATACGGGCTGCCCCATGGATCGGACATCCCCTTGTTCAAGTATGGCCCCACAAGTCTTGAAATGGTTGTGTCATTATATGACATCAATTGATCGGTTTCAAAACGAACCAGAGCATTGCGAATTTCAGTCAAATCCTGTCGGGCCTTGCTGATCCTCGAATCTTCGACATATTGCTGGACATACGGCAGCACTGCACCTGCAAGAATTGCAATGATCGTTATAACAATCAGCAATTCAATCAGGGTAAAAGCTTTTTTCTTCATAACATTTTCCAATCTAAAAAAAATCCCCTCTGGTAAAACCAGAGGGGACAGGAATTGTTTACAGAGGCTGGATTACAACCAGGTTCTGGCTGCAGGTCTCTGGTGTAAGCGGAGCTACGGCCCGATCATGGAGGTTATTTGTTCCTCCGTGGTAGTTGAGTGTATCTCTGCCGGCTATAAAGGTTCCACCGGTAACATCGCTTAACAAAATAACAGCGTCTTTAGCCCCGGCCAAAGAACTTGTATTGATTGTAGTAAAGTTATGAGAAGTGCCATTTACAATAACGTCCCAGTCATTAGCTCCATCCAAGGCATCCAATTCAGAAGCGTTAAACGGGCGTGTAAATTTCAACTTAATCTGGTCATTATTAGTAACGCTACCAGACTTGTCAGTATCGATCCAATAAGCCTTTGAAAGGGCAAGGGGCGGTCGAAAATCGACAGTGATATCGTCGCCGAGGGCACCTTCATCTATTCTGTTAGGCCCCCAGGATATGACCTTGGAACTAGGTTCATCGACTTCGTAAGGAGTTCCCCAAGGGTCAGCGATTGCCTTGTCCATGTAGGGCCCGACAAGAGTACTGATGTCTGTGTCATTATATGAAACACCTCTGTCAAGCTCAAATCTGATCAATGCCTGTTTGATAACGTTAAGGTCGTCTTTTGCCTTGCTTATTCTGGCGTCTTCGACGTAGTCCTGAACGTAGGGGATCGCGGCACCGGCCAGGATCGCGATGATCGTGATAACGATCAACAGTTCAATGAGAGTAAAACCTTTTTTTAGCATATACATGCCCTCCTGAAAAAATTTTTAGCCCAACTTAGAGAAACCAACCTAAATTCGAGCCATCTGGCAGGATTAACCGCCTGCCCGGTAATCACCACCGTTAGATAAATAAAGATTCATCCTTGAAAGTGAGTCGCAAAAAACGTGCCACAAATTCATTGAGGAAGAATTTTTACCGACTGACCAGACAAACAATAATTCACATCTGGAGTTGCACGATCCTTGATCAGCAAATGATTTTCCTGCACCAATAGAGAATCCTGCCCGGCGGTGAATGCATCGTTAGTGACAATTTTATACACAACCGTCTTATCACCCACAAGCGTTGCGTCCGCAGTTGATACTATCGTTTTCAAAAGGGCAGTCGAAGAAACTTTATCTACAGTGATCGACGCTGAATAATCAGCCATATTTGCAGTTGTGAGGGGAGTAGATAACTTTCTGCTGAAGTTCAGCTGAATTTCATCGTTGACGTTCTGAAAGTCAACCGCTCCCGACTGGTTTTTGTCTACCCATTTAACGCTTACAAGAGAAAGCGGGGGCTGATATGCAACATTAATGTTATCAAACTTATGGTCTGAAGTGTCTGAGCGATCCGGGCCCTTGGAATAAACAATGCCACCATTCACATCAATTACGTACTGAGAACCCCATGGGTCAATCGGAGCCTTGTTCAAATACCGGCCAGTCAGCTGACTTACATCAGAAAGACCGTCATTACCAACAGATCCCGTGTCTGGATAATCGCCCTCTCTGGTTTCATAAACCGCCAGAGCCCTGGCAATTTCTTCAAGATCTGTCTTTGCCTTGGCTATGCGTGATTCTTCTACGTAGTTCTGAACATAGGGCAGTGCAGCGCCAGCCAGAACAGCGAGTATGGTAATTACTACCAGCAACTCAATTAATGTAAAGCCTTTTTTCATAAATTACCCCCTTTTTACTTACTGTGGCAAAATCAACACTTTCTGTGATGAAATGCAATAATTTGCATCTGGAGTTGCACGATCCTTGATCAGCGAATGATTTTCCTGCACAAATAGAGAATCCTGCCCGGCGGTGAATGCATCGTTAGTGACAATTTTATACACAACCGTCTTATCACCCACAAGCGTTGCGTCCGCAGTTGATACTATCGTTTTCAAAAGGGCAGTCGAAGAAACTTTATCTACAGTGATCGACGCTGAATAATCAGCCATATTTGCAGTTGTGAGGGGAGTAGATAACTTTCTGCTGAAGTTCAGCTGAATTTCATCGTTGACGTTCTGAAAGTCAACCGCTCCCGACTGGTTTTTGTCTACCCATTTAACGCTTACAAGAGAAAGCGGGGGCTGATATGCAACATTAATGTTATCAAACTTATGGTCTGAAGTGTCTGAGCGATCCGGGCCCTTGGAATAAACAATGCCACCATTCACATCAATTACGTACTGAGAACCCCATGGGTCAATCGGAGCCTTGTTCAAATACCGGCCAGTCAGCTGACTTACATCAGAAAGACCGTCATTACCAACAGATCCCGTGTCTGGATAATCGCCCTCTCTGGTTTCATAAACCGCCAGAGCCCTGGCAATTTCTTCAAGATCTGATTTTGCTTTGGCTATGCGTGATTCAGCAACATAATTCTGCACATAAGGCAAAGCTGCACCGGCAAGAATTGCCAAAATGGTTATTACCACCAGCAGCTCAATTAATGTAAAACCTTTTCTAATCATAACTTCCCAATCTCCTTCAGAGAATAAATCATTGAGCCTGAATAATTACATCCTGGCTGGCAATGCAACGGTTTGGTTGTGGAGCCAAATCAAGGATTCCAGAACCATCTGACACAATCATGGAATCGCTGCCGGGAACAAAAGTATCTTTTGTATTGTCAGCCAATCTAACGGTCAAAACGTTACCGGAATTTTCAAGCCTTATGCCGCTCCAATCAAATGCTCCAATCAAATTAGTCGCCGTCCATTTAAAATACACGCTCGGATCAGCCGTTGTTAAAGCCGGGCTGTTAGTAGAAATCGAACGAGAAAAAACCATCTGCAGAAAATCTGGCGTGTTCTGAGTATCAACGCCACCACTTTTATTGGCATCAATCCAATTAACCTGAACCAGAGCCAGAGGGGGCTGGTAATTCGCTGCGATATCATCGTAGTTGTTATTGATGCGGTCGGCACCGCTTGAGTAAACAAGCCCTGAAGCGGTGGCCACAACATAAGCCTTGCCCCAGGGGTCGATGGGTGAACTATTGAGATATCGGCCGGTGAGCTGGTCAACAGTGGCTGATTTATAGGTTCCCTCGCGGGTTTCGTAGATGGCCAGAGCTTTTTTGATTTCTTCAAGATCTGATTTTGCTTTGGCGATGCGGCTTTCTTTAACGTAGTTCTGAACGTAGGGCAGCGCGGCGCCGGCCAGAATGGCCAGGATGGTGATTACCACCAGAAGCTCCAGCAGGGTGAAGGCTCTTCGGCTGTCTGATTCAAATGTTTTTTTGTATTCTTCGACCATTGTATATTCACTTTAGCATAGTATTTTTATTTTTCATAAATAAATATTTCTTTATTTTCTTTGTTTTATTTTACCCGTCATTATTGGTTTCGTCAATCGCGATCATATAAGGCCAGAGCCCCAAATAATTCCGAATCGTAGGGGCAGACCGGGGGCAGAACATGTTCTGCCCCTACGGTTAGAACCTTAACGGATATAAAGATTTTAAAAATGTTGGTTTTAAATTTGTTCATGTTGATCACATTCATCTAACGAGGCAAATTTGCCACGAAGGGGAAAAATTACTCACCAAAATAGAGAAATATTTATTATTTTCTTTTTTTGTTGATAACAACGCCGTTTAACCTTTCAAGTTTGCGGGGAACCGGTGAGAAATCAACGACAGAATCGATAAATTCTCTGGGATTGATCGTAGTTACACCCAAATTAACTGCCGGCGGCTCGGGAGGCAGAAAAACAATTTTTGCCACCGAAGCTTCTTCGGTTGTGGTAACCATCGCGGACCCCAGTGCCCGCTCTGGATTAGCCGTAACAAAATCATTGAAAACCGGGTTAATCAGCTTGGCGGGGCGAGAAAACCGCAGTTCGATATGGTCGCCAAAGTCGATCAGGTTATTGAGATTTGCATCGACATAATTGGCCTGTGTGATAAAAAAACCTTCGGGCATATAACGCACAATGACATCATCTATTGTACCGGTGGCGGTTTCAGACAAAATATCGGCCTTACCATTGGGGCCGGGTGAAAAAATCACACCTAAATCAGGGGAATGCTGATAAAAGTTGCCCCAGGGGTCTTTTGATGGCTCTTTTTCGAGATAGGTACCAACAAAGTTACCAAGATCGGTTTTGGTAAATGTTGCAACCCTGAAATTTCGGCCTTCACGGATGTTGTAAAGCCTTACCGATTTAACCAGCTCGTCAAGGTCGGCTTTGGCCCTGGCAATTTTTGCACCTTCGATGTGTCTGATGTATTCTTCGACCGCAAAGATCATAATGGTGGAAATAACCAGAAGAACTACCATGAGTTCTATTAGCGAAAAGCCTTTTCTGTTAATTCTACCGGTCATTTTTTTCCTTTATCGGGCAATTTAGCATCTATTTTATTCGACACATTCAAAATTTTCAAATTTGGGCCGGGTCGGCGCGGGGGCCGACCCCAACAAATATATTTTCTGTGAAATATGTTTTGAAAAAACACAGTTAAAATAAGTTATCAATATTTTATGCTTTGGCAAGGGGTTATTTTGCCAAGTTTTGCGAGCCACAAACTGTTCGGAGAATCATTCAAGAGCGGTTTCAAATCGGTCATTTCGACATTCCATGGACTCAAAGACCGTTTTTTCCAGCCACTGAGGCATTCTTTTTGTTAGAGAGAATCACATCGAGCTGTGGTTGAAATCTTCTTTCGCAATTGTCAGGCCGGGTTGTGCCTGTTCGGGCTGATCTTCGTAATAGTCAAGATTTACCAGGCGCGGCGTGACCAGCATAATCATTTCTGAGTTGCTCTGTGAATAGTGGGTATTGGACAAGAGCCCCTTCAACAGCGGAACTTTGTTAATAATCGAAGGCGATTTAACCTGGTCGGAGTTCTGATGATTGATCAGACCACCCAGCACAACAGTTTCGCCATTCTTGATTCGAACATAGGTATCAGTTTTTCTTTCAGCCCGATGAATCTGGCCATCGGCATTGATGCTCAGCACAGAATCAACCGTGGTGTTCAGCTGCATGCTGATTTCGTTGTCACGGGTAATTTCGGGAGTTACTTCAAGCCTGATACCAACCTGAACGTCACGGTATTCTTTGTAAACCTGTGGGGTGTAGCCAAGAATACTGTTGCTGGCATTTTCATAACGATAATAAGGCACCGGAATAACTTCGCCTATATTAATCGAAGCTTTCTTGCCATGCAGCGCACGGATTTTCGGGCTGGCAAGAACTTTTGCCTTTTCTTCCTGTTCAAGAAAATCAAGGGTAGCCGGCAACGCATAATTGGTCGGCAATCTGCCGATATCGGCAACGTTGATCTTGTAGCTGTCAAGGCTGATTCCCAGATTTTTCAGGCTCTGGCGATTGATTTCGACCAGCTTTACTTCAATAACCGCCTGCTTGACTTTTTCATCGATGCTTTCGATGATTTTACTCAGCAGATTCAGGTTTTCAACCGTGTCATAAGCAGACAGGGTGTTGATTCTTTCGTTGATAGCGAAATTTTCGGTATTGATCTTCTCGGCAAGGCCTTTGCTCTTCGTAACCAGATCGACCACTTCCTGAGGCTTGGCATTGATGAGCTTGTAGGTTCGATATTCCTTTTGCCCGAAATCTGCGGCGCGATCCCTGGCGAGAATGACAAAAGTGTTGTCATTGTGCGGTTTCTTGACCAATCCGTTGGTCTCAATCAGCAAATCAAGCAGTTCATCAAGATTGAGGTTTTCGACATAAAAATTTACCGTTTTATCTTCGACACTTTCATGAATGATCAAATTCACATTCATCATTTTGGAAAGGGTCTGCAATGCATCTTTTAGGCTTAGATCGCGGAAAAGCAATTCGCGGGCCATTCTGCCCGATTCATTTCCAAGCGAGATAACCGTTAGATCACGACCTTTGAGAGTATATTGGAAATTTTTCTGCAAAAGAAGATTTTTCAGGATATCACGCAAGGCGACATCCTGGGCGTTAACACTGTATTTTCCCTTAACACCGGAATCGGCAAAAACTCTGAGGTTGAATTTTACCGCCAGGGCGTTGAGGATGGTCATCAGATCTTCCTGTTCGAAGTTCAGGCTGACCTTCTGATCGAGAACAGTTGGAGAATTTCTGAAATTTGAAGCAAAATCGTAATCAACAGGAGCATTCATACCTCTGGCATACTGGTTTGAAGAATTCTTGTTTACCGGGCTGGCGGTTTCAAGAACAAGATTCTTGCCGATTCTTCTGGGTATAAGCTTCACCGGTTCGTTAAGAACAAGGATAACCCTGACAACATCAGGATCTTTGTTGACCTGGCTGATGCGCATGAACTTAACAAGGGCATGAGGAGCAGGAATAAGAGTTGCTGCACCGGCAAAAGACCAGCTGAAGAACTCGGCGCTGACAATATCTGGTGCATCCGTGCTAACCTTGAATTCACCCGCTTCATGGTTGGGGAACAGGACGATTCCGTTCATTCCATAAGTTCCCAGCGAGGTGTCGGTGAGATTTTCTGCAAAGGTCGGGCAGACCAGTAATAGAGAGAAAAAGACTGCAGCCAGTATTCTGCAATATCTCTCTGCCCTGTGAGCCTTGAGGATTTTCATAAACCGCTCCTTATACGACTAACTGTTAAGGACAAATAGCCCTATTTATTCATCGGCATTGTTAAAGAATAATTTAGGTGTTTTTTTTGAGACGCCATATATGGCGTCTTTACAATATAGGTGTGCAACGGGAACCTACAAAAATAGGTGTGCAACAGGCATACGTAGAGACGCCGTATATGGCGTCTCTACAATATGCGTTCGTCGTCTGGTGGTTTGGAATCTTCTTATAGGCCGCCGGGGGCTCCGGGGCCGCCACTGCCGCCGCCGGTTACGACTTTGGCCATACGGAAGATTGGCAGATACATGGCAAGAACGATGAAGCCGACAATTGTTCCGATGATAACAATAAACACGGGTTCGACAAGGGCGGTGATCTGGTCGATCAGGAAGTTGATTTCGTCTTCGTAGAATTCGGCTACTTTTTCCAGCATTTCATCAAGGTTACCGGATTCTTCACCGACTTCGATCATCTGGGTGGACAACTCGGGCATTAATTCGATTTTAGCTAATGCCCTGGCAATCGGAATACCACCTTCGACCTCGTTGACTACGCTGTTAAGAGCTTCTTGAATAATGACATTTTCTACGGCTTCATTACTGATTTTCATCGCAGAAATAACGTTGATACCTGATTCAAAAAGAGTTGAAAGATTGCGCGCATACATGGCGATCAGATATTTTTGCAGCAGACCGCCAAAAACTGGTATTTTCAGTTTGAACCAGTCAAAAAACCTGCGCCCCGACATCGTTTGGTTAATCTGATAAATGATAATGGAAAAAGCAACAGCAGCAGCAAGCAGATTCAAAACATTTCTACCAAGGAAATTGGAAATATCAATTACCGTCTGCGTCAGCCAGGGAAGTTCCTGGTTGAACTGCTGGAACAGGTTGGCAAACTGCGGAATTACAAACAACATGAGAAACAATACAACACCGCCGGCAACCAGTGAAATGATAGCCGGATAAGCGAGCGCTGAAAGCACCCGGCGGCGAAGAACGATCTGTCTTCCAAGCAAAGAACTGAGGCGTTCGAGAACCATATACAGGCGGCCAGATTCTTCGCCTACCTTGATCAGGTTGGCGTAAAGCATGCCGAAGGTATCTTCGTTTCGTTTAAAACAAACGTTTAAAGGCATCCCACCCTCGACATCATCTTTCATATCCCAGATCATTTTTTTAAAACGCCAGGTTTTCATCTGGCGCGAAAGAGTGCCAAGAGAGCGCAGCACCGAAATACCGGCTTTGGTCAGAGTAGAAAAATATTTGGTGAAAAGAAGTCGCTCGCCAAGACCAATATGGCCATGGAATGGATTTAAATATGAAGCAATCGAACGATTTTCATCGCCCGGGCCTTCTAATGAATGACCGCCTTCTTTTTTTGCCGCATCTTTTTTTTGCTTATCTTCTGCCATATTTACTCCCTCGGGTCAGTAAAGGTATGCACCCTGATACTTCACTCTGATATCTTTAAACTGCTTGCCGCTCGAAAGGTTGCTGGTCCAAGTTGTATCTTCCTCAGCAACATGGTAAACATTATTTTCGGCAACATTGGAAATTTTCAATTCAATCTGCGCATTGCCGTCACCGGGCAAAATCGGGTTAAGAATCAGTTCCTGAACCGACTGCTGCAAATATGGCCCACGTAATTCATCGAGACTGGTCGGGTAAGCCATTCGATCTTTAAAATAGCGGGCAACCGCATCTTTAACCGTTCTCATATTCATTTTGACGGTATTGATTCTGGCTTCTTCGATAGAGTCGCTGTAATAACTAAAGCCGACCCCGGCAAGGACGGCTATTATTGCGACAACGATAAGCATTTCGATCAGGGTGTAACCCGATCCTGGTTTATTCATTTCTCACCATCAAGATAAGTTGTTCCTGCGGACCTTTGAAGTCTACCACCATTCGATGCTGTTTGTAACCCCTCTTGTTCAGGGAAACCTCGCCGAATTCTTTCTGCAGTTTCCTGATTTTAAAAGTACCATTTTTGCTGGTGCTGATTTTCATGCTATCGAGCACCACATCAACGCCTGCAATTGGCTGGCGGGTGAAAGCATCGAGAACATGAAAAACGATTTCCTGAGGCAGTCGAACTTTTTCGAGTATGATTTTCTGCGGATTTCCCGGCTTGAGATGCTGAGAAATATCACCATTCAGAAGCTCATAACCGTCTGCGATAACCACAATTCGGCCTTCCTGGCCTTCGATAAGAATCTGACCGAGCTTATTCGACTGATAGATGCGGTTTCCCAGCATCATCGCAACTCCGCCAATTCCTTTTCGGCTTGAGCTATCAATCACTTCAATCAAAACGGGTTTTACCGGGTCTGCAGATTCTGCCTTAAACTTCTCTTCGTTAAGGGGAGCGGCAACGCCTTTTTGGGCCTTAGAGCGGCCTTTGCCCGATTTAATGGAAACCTGAACCAGTGGTTCTCTCAGGTAACCATCTTCGAGAAGCTCGGCAATCAACCTGGCTGCGTCGCTGGTCTTGAGGTTGTTAAGACCGATATTCCCGATAAGGGGATAATCTATGCTGCCATCGGTGCCGACCTGTCTTTCAACAGTCAGTTCCGGCTCTCCTTTGACCCAGACACTGATTATGTCGCCGCTGTTAATCACTTCCGGCGCCGCGTTCAGCATCGAAGCCGTGAACAGGCTGATTAAAAAAATCAAATACCACTGTTTTCTTTTCATATAATCCCATGAAGTTAGTTTAGGCTGCATTATCTATCGGCTCATACTAACAATTCATTAAGTTTTTTTTATTTAATGTTGCCGGCGTGCCGAAGAGCTGGGAATATTCAGTTCAGTTCTGTATTTTGCCACAGTTCGGCGGGCAATAACAATCCCTTCTTTTTTGAGAGTATCGACTATATCGCTATCTGATAAGGGTTTTCTATGGTTTTCCCGCCTGACCAGGTCGTCAATGCGCTTTTTAACCGCCATGGTCGAAACATCTTCACCGCTCTGAGTGCGCGCAGCACCAGAAAAGAAGAATTTCAGCTCAAAAAGCCCCCGCGGTGTCTGTGCATATTTTCCGCTGGTCGCACGACTGACGGTTGATTCGTGCACCCCGGCCATGTTGGCCACATCCTGTAAAGTCAGAGGCTTGAGGTGCAGTATGCCAAAGTCGAGAAAATCTTTCTGAACTTCACAGATTGCTTTGGTAACGTTCATAATCGTTTCTTTGCGTTTATCAACATATTTGAGAAACGACCTCGCCGCTTCAAGCTTGCCTCTGATAAATTCATAAGTCTCTTTTTCGGTCTTATCTTTGTGCATCATGGCGTCGCGATAAAGAGTATTGATACGCAATCTGGGCAAATCGCGTTCGTTCATTGCCACGACATACTCATCGCCAACTTTCTCAACAAAGACATCGGGAGAAACGTAAATTTCATCGCCAGTTGACGGGAAACTTGCCCCCGGGCGCGGGTTAAAGCCGCGAATGACTTCTGCCGCAGCCTGTATTTCTTCAATGTCGTAACCAGTTGCTTTGGAGATATTGACTATCTTGTTCTGACCTAGCTCTTCAAGGTGGTTTTTGATGATAGCGGTGACTGAATCATCTTCATAACCTTCTTCATGAGCCTGAATCAAAAGGCATTCCTTCAGGTCGAAAGCGCCGACACCAGGGGGGTCCATGCGCTGAATGATTTCGATCAACTGCTTTACCACCGGCACATCGATTTTCAACAGGTCGGCGATCTGCTCGGCAGAATGGCGCAGATAACCGTTTCGGTCTAGAAGGCCTATAAGATATTCGCCGATCTTTTTCTGGGTGGTCGAAAGGTTGACCTCGTGCAACTGGGTGGTCAGGTATTCGCGCAGATTCGTTTTTTTCGAAACAAAATTTTCAAAAGAAGTTTCTTCTTCGGCATTGTAGCTGCCAGAAGAAACCTTGAATTCAGTGCTCTCGCTGTCTTCGATATACTTTTGCCAGTCAACCCCGTAATCATCGCGGCTGGGCTCTTTAAATTCTTTCGAAACCAGCATCTGTTCGGAACCAGCACCCTCAGCAAATTTTTCAAGAGGAACTTCGTTTTCTTTTACCTTGGTTTCATCAAGTTCCACTACCGGATTGGTTTCAAGAACTTCAATAATCTGGTTTTTCAGTTCAAGGCTGTTGAGCTGGAGAATTTTGATCGCCAGCTGCATTTCCGGAGTCATTTTCAGGGTCTGCGTCAGCTTCTGCGAGAGCCCGAGTCTGATTGAGTTGTCCATAATTAACCCTATCTGATTGTCAGAATAAATTGCCTTATATCTTTTTGTATACTATACCCCTAGTAGAGGGATTAGTCAAACCTGTGAGGCATATAGGAAAATAGTTGAGCGTTTTAGCTGCGTCTTATTGGTCGCTTCGACCCAGTTTAGCGGGGCTCAGCGACCGTTAGAGTTTGAGGTGTTTTCCGGATTTGCGGGGAGGGGGAGTTTTTGGTCGATGGCGGGGGTTGCGTTCGGATTCGAGTTTTTCTCTTTGTTCCTGTTCGTCGGCCTGTTCGTTGAATACTACGACAGTCACGCCCAGATCACCTTCGCCATATTTTCCCGGTCGAAATTTCTTTCGATAGGGGCTTGCCCTGAGATATTCGAGAACAGCTTTATGCAAAACTCCGGTGCCTTTGCCGTGAATCAGGTAAACCTTTGGCAAGCCTGAATCGCAAACAGTTTTCAGATATGACTCAACGGCTTCGAGAGCTTCTTCAACCCGCATACCGCGAAGATCGACACTGCTGTTTACCGGCTTTCCAGTAGCATAGACACTGCCACCAGGCGATAGATCGGCAGGTTCAGGCTTGATATTTTTCAGCTTACTGCCAAGCTCCCGTTGGGGAACAACCAGAAGTTTCCCCTCAAAATCAACTTCGATCAAGCCCCTGCCGGCTTTCAATCGAACGACTCTACCGATCGACATGTTTCTCTTCCAGACCACCTGATCGTTAACGTTGAATTCGCCTGAATCTTCATCTTCGAAATCCAGTGCCTGAATTTGACCGGCATTCAAATTTTCAATTGACTTTTTCACATCGGAAAGGGCTGAACGAGCCGCATTCAATGCGCTTTCTTCATTTTTCACCACATTTCCCTTGAGCTGACAGATCAATTTTTCCAGCTCTCTAAGCTTCTGACGGTATTCGACAGTAAATTCTTCGGTAAGCTTGTCACGTTTTGTTTTTCTGAATTCTCGCAGTTGTTTAAGCGATTCTTCAACTTCAGTTTCGCGGGAGCGCAGCTCATTGATTTTTTTTACATAGGTTCGTCGCAGTGCTTCGGCACGGAATCTTTCGCGCTCGATCGCCTCGATAAGCCCTTTTTCTTCTTTTTTTTCACCATCGTTCAACCGCACCAGATCCTGTAAAACCGTTTCAGGCATTGAAAAAGCGCGAGCCATGGCCAGAGCGTTGCTGCGCCCGGGGAGCCCCATCTGAAAACGGAAAGTGGGTCTGAATGTTTCGTAGTCGAATTCCATTGCCGCGTTGATGAAACCAGGAGTTACAAAGGCAAAATGCTTCAATGAATCATAATGTGAAGTAACGATGGAGAAAGCGCCGCGGTGGTTCAGTTCTTTGAGAAAACCCGAGGCAAGCGCCCCACCCTCTGCCGGATCGGTTCCAACGCAGATTTCATCGATCAGCACCAGCCAGCGGCCCGCATCGGCGTCGAGAATTTCTTTGAGTCGCTTCAAATGAGACGTAAAGGTGGATAAATGGTCTTCAATGCTCTGGTTTTCACCAATATCGGCAAAAATTTCATCGAAAACCGGCAAAGTTGCGCCTGGTGAAGCGAGAACGAAATTGCCGGTCTGCATCAACAGAGCGCTGATTCCGACAGTTTTCAATGCAACTGTTTTTCCACCGCCATTTGGTCCGGTGATGATTACACAGCCCTGATCTTTGCTCAGACTTATATCGAGAGGAACACAACCGGGGTGAATCAGGGGGTGACGGGCAGATACCAGCTTAAGTTCTGATTTATCAACAAGTTCGGGGCGACTTGCCTGATAATGAACCGCAAATTCAGAACGGGCCCGCACCGTATCGAGCCAGGTCAGAACGGCGAAAGTTTCGCGGATCGGGCCTAGAGACTGATACATAAGACTGGTAAGGGCCTGAAAAATTCTTTTTATTTCTTCCTTTTCGGAAAGGCGCAGCTGTGCCAGCCGGTTATTCATGGGCAGAAAGCTCAATGGCTCGATAAAAACGGTCTGGCCGGTAGATGACTGGTCGTGAACTATGCCCTGAATGCGGTTTTGTGCCGAAGCCTGCACTGGAACCACATATCGGTCATTACGCATAGTGAAAAATTTATCCTGCACATCATCGATATGCTGTTGAATGAATGCATTAAGCTGTTTTTCGATATTGCTTACCGTCTGGGAATAATCGCGGCGAATCGAAGCCAGAGCTGGAGAAGCATCATTTCTTAAAGTTCCACGATCGTCGAGGCAATCATCGATTCTCTGCCAGACATGCTTTAGCGACGGTATTCGCCTGATTCTTTCGGAGATGCGGTTGCCGCCCTTGACCTCATAAGCAGAATCGGAAGATTCAAAAACCTTTTTAAGATTAACTGCAACTTCAATATCAGCTTTAACTTTAAGAAAATCATCCGAACCCAGAATACAGCTGCCAGTATCAAGCAGGTCGAAAATTTCGCGAAGGTCACGGACTCCGCCCAGGTTAATCTTAACCCCGGCCTGGGAATAATCGAGAAATTCATCGACTTCAGCAAGATCAGCCATAATTTTCCGGCGATCGGTGGTTGGGTGCAAAGCGAGAATAGTCTCTTTGGCTGCAACAGATCCTGCGTATCCGGCAATGATTTTAAGAATTTTATCAAATTCAAGATTTAGTAGTGATTTTTGTTCCATCTGGTCATTCTACGGTTACTGATTTTGCCAGATTTCGTGGCTGATCTACGTCGAGACCACGCAAATCGGCGACGAAATAGGCAAAAAGCTGAAGTGGAATGACATTGATAATCGGCGAAAGAATATCTGAAACGGCGGGCAATTCGATCACATGATCGGTCATGTGCCTGATTTCACTGTCGCCTTCTGTGACAATGGCGATCAGACACCCAGACCTTGCCTGAACTTCTTTCAGATTCGAAAGAGTTTTGTCATAGACGTCAGATTGGGTAACAATAGCCATGACCGGCATTTGATCATCAATAAGAGCGATCGGACCATGTTTCATCTCGCCGGCAGCATAGGCTTCAGCGTGAATATAGCTGATTTCCTTGAGCTTAAGGGCACCTTCAAGGGCGGTAGGATAATTGAAGCCTCTGCCAAGATAAAGAAAACTTCTGGCATGCTTGTAAATAGATGCCAGCTCGCGAATCTGGTCATGTTTTTCAAGAACCCTTTCGATCTGTTGGGGCAGTATCTTGAGTTCTTTGATCTTTTCCTTAACAAATTCTGAGTTAAGAACGGAACGGATTTTACCAAGCATCAGAGCCAGGAGAGTCAGGGCAGTCAACATGGCAATGTATGCCTTGGTTGACGCAACCCCGATTTCGGGTCCGGCATGAATGTAAACCAGGCCATCGACTTCACGGGTAAGCGATGATTCTTTTGCATTAACGATACCCAGAACTTTTGCTTTACGGCTTTTGGCCTCTTTTACGGCGGCAAGAGTGTCGGCCGTTTCACCGGACTGACTGATCGCAATAACCAGGGTGTTGGCGTCGACCAGCGGCGACCGATAGCGAAATTCACTGGCAAGATCACATTCAACAGGAATCTGAACCAGTTTTTCAATGAGATATTTGCCAACGCATCCTGCGTAATAGGCTGTTCCACAGGCGACGATAACAATTCTCTGAGTTCGATAAATATCCGGGCCGGTAAGTTTGAGCTCTTCGAGGTAAATTTTGCCTTCTTCTTCAGAAGTTCTACCACCAATGGTATTTCTAATGACCTGGGGCTGTTCAAAAATTTCTTTGAGCATGAAATGAGAAAAGCCGCCTTTTTCAGCAGCTACCGGGTTCCAGTCTACCTGCACCGCTTTCTTTTCCACCGAAGCACCAGTTATATTGAAGAAACTTATTCCATCGCGCCTGACTACCGCTCCCTCGAAATTGTCGAGATAGACAACCTGACGGGTATATTGAAGAATTGCAGTGACGTCGCTGGCAACAAAGTTTTCTTCGATACCAAGACCCACAATCAATGGACTCTCTTTGCGAATACACACAATTTCATCAGGATGTTTTTGATGAATAACAGCGATCGCGTAAGCCCCCTCAACGTGTTTCAGGGCATCGAGAACCGCCTGGCGAAAATCTCCGCGATAGTTGGACTCAATGAGATGAGCCAGCACTTCGGAGTCGGTTTCTGATTTGAATTCATGGCCCTCATCGGAAAGGCGCTTTTTAAGCTTCATGAAATTTTCGATAATGCCATTATGGGCCACCATGATCGATGAAATGCAATCGCCATGAGGGTGAGCATTAAAAGCTGACGGACGACCATGGGTCGCCCAACGGGTATGCCCGATGCCGATTGAAGAGGAAGAAGCAAAATCATCAACCAGCAATCTTCTTATATTCCGCAGCTTTCCAATATCTTTGCGAACGTGGATTGCGCCTTCGTCAATTACTGCAATTCCGGCTGAGTCATAGCCCCGGTATTCAAGCCTGGTCAATCCATCAAAAATTACATCGTTAGCGGGTTTATTGCCAATGTATCCGATGATTCCGCACATACAGAAGTTTCCTTTTCAAACAAAATTTTAAAATTTTACTTTACCTTTACGATAATTCTGGCTGTTGCCGTCTTTCTTCACGCCTTTTTCGTCGGCGATTTTCTGTTCCAGCTGCTCAATTCTTGTCTTTGCAATTTCGGCATAAGCAGTTTCCTTGAACAATTCGGCTATTTCCTGGTATGCCACCAGTGCATCAGAATTGTTGTTAACCGATTCAAGCCAGGCGGCATATTCCATATATGGCTTCGGTCTGCCAGCGCTGAGTTCCATAAAAGATTTAAAATGCTCCCCGGCTTTATCATTTTCGCCATTTCTTGTGGCTTTCAACGCGCGAAGTCTGGCAATACCCGGGTGAGGACCGGCCTTTTGAACGACCTGCATATGTTCTTCGGCATCTGAATAAGCTCCGCTGAGAATCAGGCCTTCGGCCAGAGTCAGTCTGGCATCAATGTTATCCGGGAACTGCCCGATAATTTTACCAGCTTCTTCGAGCCCCTGAGGAACCTTGTATGCCCTTACCAGAGTAAGTGCGTAAAGGGCTTTGTATTTCAGATTGTTGGGAAAGCTTTCAAGGGCTCGTCGGGCTTCATCAGCGGCATCTTCAAACAATTCACCATCGAGCAGAATCTGGGCTTTAACAAAATGCGCCTCTGCGTTTTCCGGTTCTCTGGCGAGCACTTTGTTCACGATTTCCACAGCATCGTTGGTAAAACCACCGAACAATTTAATCTGAGCCAATCCCAGGGCAGCATCGGCGATATTCGGGTCCTTGCTAAAAACTTCTGTTAGAATTTTCTCGGACTCTTTGAGCTTGTTCTGTTTGATGTAGCAGTCGGCGAGATTGATCTGAGCGAATACATCGTTCTTGATTTCAATCGCTTTTTTAAACTGCTCGGCGGCTTTTTCATAATTATCTTCAGCGCGATAACAGTCACCAAGAAGAAAGAAGGATTGAAAACTTTTCGGATCAATATTTATCGCTTTCTCAAACCAGGGTTTTGCTTCATTAAAAAGCCCTGAATTAAACTTCATCACACCCTTATAGTGGACAGCCTTTGCATTTTTTGGTTCTGCCTTGAGAATTTCATCGAGCTCTGCTGAAGCAGAAGCATAAAGCTCTTCATCGATGAGCAAAATTGCCTTGTCAAGTCTGGTCAATTCTTTTGGCTGGGCGATTTCACGCGGTGTTTCAGACATTTTTGCTTCACGCATCACATCTTTTGTCTCATAGCCGCCCAGAATGACTTCTTTGGGTATGGCCTGAGAGGTGCGCTGTTGCTCTTTTTTCTTTTGATCGCCGGCAATTGCCTTTTCCAGCTGAACAACCAAATCGGTATACTGCTTCTGCCGGGGAAATTTTTCTGCAAGTTTTCGGGCATGCAACAGAGATTTTTCAAGCTGCCCCGACATCGAAAGGCTGAAAACCAGATAATAACGAGCCTGATCCTGGTTGGGGTCCATATCTATTACCTGACCAAGATAATCGGCAGCGCCACTGTAATCTTTTGCAGTGTAAAGCTTCAAGCCCTGATTTACCAGTTCAGGAATAAGGTTTTGGGCGGGTAAAGAAGAACCTGCCAGAAAGAAAATCAAAAAGATCGTAATGGTTTTGATCATTCTCATATCAGCTCCTGATTAGTCTCCGTTGAGCATTGCCCGAGCTTCATTTTCGTCGGCCACCTGAGTGGCCAGGAAGAAAAAGCCGGACATTTCGAGCACGGTGGAATGGTGATTATCAAGCCCCCAGCAGGCTACCTGACCGGCATAATCATCAACGATAACCGTGCTGACATCAAGAAGGGCCGCCACGCCCGGACTACTGATAAGCTCTATTCTTGTAAAATCAAAGGCGAAGTCGCATCTGCCCTGGGCCAGGGTTTTATCTACATGTGCCTTGAGAGAGCTACCTCCGGTATCTTCGAGATATCCTTTTAAATGCAAAAACTCTATTTTGCCGCGAGTTTCTGCAGTAAATGCAAACGGTTGATACATAAAACCTCCAGATTCAATCGTCTCAATACTACCTGAAGTGAAGGCCGAGAATCAATTTAAAATAAAAAATGTGCCGTTTTTAGCGACACATTGAAAGGGAGTTAGGGATTTGGTTGTCCATTCACCTAAGGCTCACTTGAACTTAAAGTGAAACCTTACATGAACTTCAACATATTAATCGGAGCTATTTGTTGAAGACTTTAGCTTTTTTTTAATCTTTTTTATTTTTTTTGTGCTTAAGGCAAGGCAGGGTAATGACGATAGGAAAATTACCACATAATCGAGCATAACAGCGGAGGTAAACTGCATGAAAAAAGAAAGCCTCATGACCATACCAGAATTGATGGATTTCCTGAAAGTTAAACGAAATACCATCTACACCCTGCGAAAGATGGGCTTGCCCACCGTAAAGATAGGACGTTCCGTCAGGTTTCGGGCTGACAGTGTCGTAAAATGGCTCAGCGACCTGGAAGAATGCGCCAGTGCTGAAGTTAAAGGGTACCTGTCAGACAACACCCATCTGCTGTAATAATGAGTGAAACGGCAAAAGAAATTTTTTACCTGTTGAGTTTTTCGCTGGGCTCAGGCTTTCTGTTCAGCAGAACGGTTTTTTCGCTGGTAAAAATCTGGCAGAATGACGAATGGTTGGAAAAGGGGAAAAGCAGAAGATACAAACCTTAAATAAAATTTTGAACCAGGCTTTCTGTGATACGAATCAGAAGCCGGGACAGAGGCTGTCCCGGCTTCTGATTTATTTTTGCCCTGAATACAGCCTGGTGTAATTCCAGTAGCTTCCCATGACTTTTTTGTAATAGTCGCGGGTTTCGGGCAAGGGAACCCGATCGAGTCTTTCTAATACAGCAAGGTCTTTGAAAGGGCCAGCTTCAACTTTTCGCTGAATATTTCCCTGGCCGCCATTATAAGCTGCAGAGGCAAGATGCAATTCGGCATTGAAAAGGTCATAAAGATACTTTAAATACCAGCAGCCGAACCTGATGTTGATTTCCGGCTTCCAGAGCTGATTTTTAGTAAAGCCCTTAATGCCCAATTTTCCGGCTATCCATTTTCCGGTAGAGGGCAGAATCTGCATCAGACCATGAGCGTTGCTTCGAGAAAGGGTCTCAGGATTAAAATGACTTTCTTCGCGCATAATCGAAAGAACCCAATAAGGATCAATCGAGTTTTTCTTAGCCTCGTTTTTCACCAGATTAAAGTATGCCTCAGGATAAAGAGCCTGCCAACCCCACAGCGGCATATCGGACATGGATTTTCCAGTTTCAAGCAACTGCCGGGCAAGCCTTTCACCATAGGCGATGAGTTGATTGTAATCTTCTGCTTCCCTGCAAATCTTGATGATTTGCTCATAGAGACTCAGATGAGCCGGGTATTTATCGGTCAACTTTCGGGCTTCTTCGCGGGAAAAGCTTGCAAAATCCGTATTCCACAGCTTTTTCCAGGCGGCCACCCGCTGTCTGGTTTTATCTGAAAGCGCCTGAGCTTTTGCCTTACCTGAAATAACAGGTTTAACTTTAAGTTCAGGAGCTACCCAGGTTAGAAAGAATGAGTTGGAATATTTTGCCTGAAGCAGTTTCAGCAGAGTTTTACCATCATTGCTCCGGGTTCCCAGAGAAAAAATACCGTATCCCAGAGCATCATCGGCGCGATAGTGACCCGGAAAACTTCTGGCAAGGGCCATGAAATAGAGCGTTGCAATCTGTTTTTTGCCGGCATCGTATCTTTCAAGGCCCATCTCGTAAAGCTGAATCGGCAAAAGAGGCTCTGGCTCGCCTTCTTTGATTAAATGGCCGAGAACTTCGAGAGCTTCGGCATCACGACCAGCAGAAAAGGCGCTGCGCATCAATCTGTATTGACAGGCACGACGATTAACCGGAAAATCGGGTTTTTGCAGAGCCATTTTAAAATCTGTCATGGCTGCGGCAAAATTCTGTGACTGATAATAAAGATTTGCCCGTTGCTGAAAAACAAAATTTTTGACCGACCCATGGATTCCGGGCTTGTTTAATAGTCCGGAAAGAGCAGTGATCGCATCAGTCTGACCATTCTTCTGACCTATTGCGATGGCTTTAAAAACTTCAAGAATGCCCGGCCAACCTGACAATATTCGGGAAAACCGGTCTGGATTGCGACTTAGCAGGTCTTTCAACAACCCTTCTTCGCCGGCCAGGATCAGAAGCTCAAGCCACTGTTCACCGGTCAGCGAATAATTTTCAGGATTTTTCAGAAGTTTGCGCAGCAAATCATGTGAACCGGGTATAGTTTTGTAGAATGGCTTTTCAGAATGATGCTCTTTAACGGCATTATAAAGGTAGCCTGACATTTCTGCCGAATTCAAAAAAGGCAGAGCAGCAAGCTTTTCGAAAGCAGTTGCCCGTTGCCATTGAGTTGGCAGAACCCTGGCCAAAACTTCAAGTTTTGAAACAGAGTTTTTGTCCGCAATTTCCAGAAGCAGCAGAAAATGGGGCAATCTTGCCTGATAAGCAGTTTCCGTTTCAGGAAATTTTTCCAGCAGCTGCTGGTAATTTTTTCTTGCCTCTTCGTTGTTTCCTGTAGATTTCTGGCTTTCAGCCAGCAGAAACAACCGCAGGTCTTCGAGTTCGGGTGATGCTGAACTTTTTTTCAGCAGTGCAGCCAAATCAGAATATTTTTTGGTTTTCCGCAGCGCTCCAACCTGTTTGAGCATTAAATCAAACGATACAGCGAAACAACTGTCAAATAAAAAGGCCAGAAAAATCGAAACGCAAAAAATAAACCGCGGAATTTTCATTTTTTCACCTCAGCCTCTTTTTATCAGCAAACAGGGTTAAATGCAAGCCCTGGCATCAATTTCCTGGAACCTGGACACTATGATTGCAAAATAATTGATTTTACTGTATAAGTATTGGATAATTTGTCGTTCACCCCTTTTCAGCATGTATTTTAGGAGAGTAATATGAAACTGTATTCCACCGAAAAAATTCGTAACATTGGCCTGTTCGGCCATGGCGGCTCAGGCAAGACTTCTTTCGCAGAAGCGGCTCTGTTTCACACAGGAGCTAATACGCGAATTGGCAGAGTCGATGATGACTCATCGGTGATGAATTATGACCCCGAAGAAACCAGGAGAAAAGCAACCATAGGCACTTCTCTTGCCGCCCTTGAATATAAAGATCATAAAATCAATCTTCTTGATGCTCCCGGTTTTGATGATTTTCTCGGAGAAGTTCACAAGATAGTTGGTGCAGTTGATATTGCGGTGGTTTTTGTAAATGCCGCATCAGGCCTCGAAGTAGGAACAGAGAAGAACTGGCAGATTCTTGAAAAGAATAATGTTTCAAGAGTTGTTTTTCTCAGCAAACTTGACAAAGAAAACATCAACATCCGGAAGATATTCGATCAGCTCAAAGCCTATGATAACAAGATCGTTCCCGTGATCGTGCCCTGGGGAACCCATGAAAACCTCAAAGGCATCATCAACCTTATAGATAACAAAGCTTATGCCTATACTGACGACAAGGGTAAAACCTTCCAGGCCATAGATATTCCTGCCGACCAGAGGGATTTTGTTGCTTCTCTGCGCGAACCAATGGTTGAATCAATCGTTGAGTGCGATGAAGAACTGATGAACAAATTCTTCGAAGGCGAAGAGATTTCGGCAGCAGAACTTCGCTCGGCTCTGAGAAAGGGCATTACAAAGAACGAAATTACACCACTGATCAGCGGCATGACCTTGAAGAATATGGGCACTGAACAGATTCTTGACTTCATCATTGAATGCTGCCCCTCTCCAGCTGAATCAAGAGTATTGCCTGCGTTCAAACACGGCACCAACGATGCAATCGAGCTTGCCCCCAAGGCTGATGGCCCGGTGGCTGGTTTTGTCTTCAAAAAAGTTAACGAACAGGCCGGCGACATGATATTTCTGCGTGCTGTGAGCGGTACTTTCAACCCCGGCGTTGAATATTACAACCCGACCTCTGAAAACTTTGAACGATTCAGCTCATTCTCTACTCTGCGCGGAAAAACCAAAATTGAAGTTGAAAAGATTATAGCTGGTGATATTGTAGTTCTGGTCAAGCCCAAATGCTCTACCCACGGCCACACGCTCTGTGAAAAAGCCAACCCCATTTCAATTAAAGTACCGGCATTGCCAGAACCAAGGCTTACTTATGCAGTAAACCCAAAAACCAAGCAAGACCAGGAAAAGATGGGTACTGGCCTTAACACACTCTGTGCCGACGACGGAGTTCTTTCTTACAAATTCGACCCGGAACTGGGACAGGGACTGCTTTCCGGTCTGGGCGACACTCATATTGACGTTGCGGTCAGCAAACTGAAAAGCCGCTGGAACGTTGAAGTTGATATCACCAAACCGAAAATTCCCTATCGCGAAACGATCAAGGGCAAATCAAGAGTTCAGGGCAAACACAAGAAACAATCGGGTGGCCGCGGTCAGTATGGCGATGTCTGGGTTCGCTTCGAACCAAATCCTGCCGCTGAATTCGAGTTTGTCGACGAAATCGTCGGCGGCGTCGTGCCGAAAAATTTCATTCCGGCAGTTGAAAAAGGCCTGCAGGAAGCAAGAAGAAAAGGCGTTCTGGCCGGTTTCCCCACTATTAATTTCAAGGCAACCATCGACTTTGGTTCATACCATGATGTAGACTCTTCAGAAATGGCATTTAAAGTAGCTGCCAGCCTTGCTTTCAAAAAAGGCATTGTTGAAGCCAGACCGGTTCTTCTTGAACCGATTTATGAAGTTTCGGTCATTGTTCCAGATGAATACATGGGCGCTATCATCGGCGATCTGAACTCACGCCGTGGCCGCATTCTCGGCATGGAACCCCAGGGAACCACCCAGGTGGTAAAAGCTCTGGTTCCACTCGCAGAAATGTATAAATACGCCACTGACCTCAAATCAATGACTCAATCAAGAGCTGACTTCACCATGACTTTCAGCACTTATGAAGAAGTTCCGGCAAACGTTACCGACAGCGTAATCAAAGAATACAAAGTTGAAGAAGAAGCCGAAGTCTGAAAAGGTTTCAAATAGACAATTAAAACAAGAGGCCGGAATATCACAGGGTATTCCGGTTTTTTTGTGTTTTTTCAAGAAAGTTGTTGCAGAATCAGGCAGAATGAAATATTTTGTTGTTTGCAAATTTAGTAACAGAGGACTCTGAATGAACGAAATCACCTCTTCAGAAAAGGGGGTAAAACTTGCTCTCAAATTTGAGCTGACCCAAGCCGAGCTTGGGGTTTTGTGTTCAAGGTTTGCAGAACTGAAAATCAACGAACATTATTCGGCAGGTTTAAAAGCGTTGAGTCTGGTAAAAATGGTCAAACAGGCCATTGACTTCAAGTTCGACAACATCGTCATTAGTGAAAAGCAGGTTTTTCATCATGCGAAAGAAGCCCCGTCGATTGATAATACCAAGGCCAGGATCGTGAAAGGTCTTTTTCTTACCTTCATCGAATACAAGCATGGTCTTCCGGGTTTTTTCAGTATTATCTCCGGAATAGGCGCGGCGGGTTTCGGAATTGGCAGTTTTGAAATGACTGAGATTGCTGGCAAGCTGACTTTGTCAGACTTAAATTCATTTAAAGTATCGCCAGAAGAAACAATAAAAGCCCAGGCAGATTTTTTCGACCAGACTCTGACGCCTGAAAATCTAGCGGGGTTCGCCAATATCAGAAGCGGGGTTTACTGCACAATCGTGGCCGGGTCGCTGATTCCCCTTTACGCATCTGCCCTGAAAAAGGCCGAAGGAGACAATCTTTCTGAAGTGCACCTGGTGCAAAAAGCAGTTCAGATGGTTAAAGAAAAATTTTCGCCTAAATCTGAAAACCTGCAGCGTTTTACTTCGCAAAACCTGTTCAGGGTCATTTTCGAAGAGCTTTTCAATTACGAGTCTACAGTTTTTTCTATCTACAGCTGAAAGCTCGGCAACAAAGTCAAAAATCAGGTGCATTTTTTCGCTGGTAAAATATCTGTTTCAAACTGGTTATAATTAAATTCCTCGAAAGCTTTTTTGTGTTCAGGTGTTGACATACACTTCTGATTCATTGGATAATACCTGCGTTCAAGTAAATAACCGATGGGGGATTCAGCAGTATGGCAGAAAATCGCCGCAATACCAGTTTATTGTTGCTTATTTGTGCCCTGGTTGGCACGATTATTTTTTATGGCTGTGGCGGAGGTTCTTCATCAGACCCGTTGCCCACCGGCAGTGGAAGCACGTTCCAGATAACCGGAAAGGTAACTTCAAATGCAGTGCTTGCCAGTCTTTTTGCTGAATCTGATTTGCGTGCGGCGACTAGCATGGCAAACATTGAGGTATATCTTGAATCGAATCGCCGATCTTATTCCACTAGAACAGATGACCAGGGAAATTTCGTTCTGCCGGTTCCGCAAGGAACCCACAATTTGGTTGCCCTTATTAAATCTGCCTCTGGAAACATTTACAAGTCACGATCTCCGGCAGTAACCGTATCTGCCGCTAACCCCACGGTTGAACTCACATCAAGCATGGTTCTTTCTCAAGCAACCAGCAAAATTTCCGGCATTATAAAAGATAGCAATGGTAATCCAATTCCCAGCGCAAAAGTTACAATCTGGGGTGAAGAAACCATTGCTGGAATCGATGGAACCTTCATGGCATATATGCCTGCCGGGATTCAGGCAGACGTTAATATCAACGGAACCGGTTATCAAAACACCGTGGTTACAGTAACCTTCGATGACCGCAACCCGCTTTACATCGAGCAGACTCTTGCCCCGTCAGCTTCGACAAATCGCCCGCCAGTGGCTACTCTCAAAGCAACAACCTACGAACTGTCCCCCAGACAGCAGGTTGTGCTTACCGGAACTGCAAGCGACCCCGATGGTGATAATCTGATCTATACCTGGTCAGCAACATCCGGAACCGTTGCCACTCAGGGTTCAAATCTGGCAGCAGTTTTTACCGCACCAGATGTTCAGACAACAGCAACAATTACCATCAAAGTTACTGATCAATCAGGTCTTTCTGCCGCAGCAAAAATTCAAATAAAAATTGGAAGCGGCAACGGCGGTGGAACCAACTATGCTCCGGTAGTTCTGAGTATCAACAGCGATGCGACAACATTTCTAGCTAACACCCAGCATGTTTTAACTGCAAACGCTTCAGATGCCAATGGAGATGCTCTTACTTACACCTGGTCTGCAACCGCGGGCACACTCAATCCGACCAACGAAGTTACCACCACCTGGACAACCCCAAATGTTACTGGAACGACATACCCTCAAATAAGGGTTCTGGTCAGCGATGGCAAGGGTGGAACCGCTCTCAAGGTCGCAACTTTCACAGTAAGCAGCGATCCCAATCCGCCACCAAATCAAAATCCTGTTGTGAATATTACCGCACCGACGAACAATTCGCTCAGTGCGCCGGCTACTATTTTCTATTCAGCCACGGCAACTGATGCAGAAGAAGGCAATTTGGCCCCGTCAGCATTTACCTGGTATCAGTCAAAAGAAGGCGAAACAGCAGTCATGATAGGCCACCAGAGATCTTCATTAAGCCTGCAGGTTACCGAACCCGCGACATACGTTGTGACTGTTCAGGCAAATGACTCACTTGGTGCAACCGGTCAGGCTTCAGTAAAATTCCGAATCAATTCCAACCCATTTGCCCGGATTACTGCACCGGCAAACAAAAGTATTTTCCAGCTTGGAGCAAGCGTAAATTTTACCGGTATCGGCACCGATGTTGAAGATATTACCATCCCTGCGGCCAGCCTGACATGGACTCTTCCTGGAGGAACAACCCTTACCGGAACAAGTTTCTCGCGCACCGACCTTCCAGCCGGAACACAGACGGTTACGCTAAAATCAAAAGACAAGATTGGTGCCGAATCGTCAGCAGCAACCATTGAAGTGTTTATCAACACTTCACCCACGATTTCTTCGATCAGCCCAACAAGTGGAACTGTATATCTTTCAGGAGATCCAATAACATTTTCAGCCAATGCAAACGACCCGAATCAAAGCCTCAATGGTGGGCATTATCTGTGGCGGAGAGGCCTGACCACAATAGCGATGGGCAACCCGGTCGTTGTCAGTACGCTAACGGCGGGAATTCATGACATAACTCTAATTGTAAGTGACTCTCAGGGCGGCAGCGTATCTTCGAGCACCCGGGTAATCGTTAACCAGCGGCCTACCATGACGATTAATGCTCCAGCCAACAATGCAGTGGTTGCATTGAACGAACAGTTCAACTTTACCGGATCTGGCATATCAGGTTTGGACAGTTCAAGCATTTCTTCAGGAACAATGAAATGGGAAGACAACTTTAACAATGCCACTTCAACAATAAAAACCGGCGAATCGAGCTTTGCCTACACCTTCACCGATTCAGCCAAGCTGGGAAAGCATGTTATTACTCTGACTGGTTCCGATGTCTATGGCGTAAGCAGTTTCAGCCAGCATGTTCTTTATGTCAATGCCACTCCAACGGTAACAATAACCGCCCCGGCTTCTGGAACGCGCTATGACACCGGCGAAACCATAAGTTTCTCTTCAACCGGCAGCGACATTGACCCAACTGATGTGCTGACTTACCGGTGGTATGACGATGCGGCTCAGATTGGTACCGGGCAGAACTATTCGACCAGTTCGCTGGCATCGGGCAATCACACCATTTTCTGCCATGCAACCGATCTTTACAACGTAACCAGTATTGCCTCTGTCGGGGTTTTCGTAAACACACTGCCAACCGGCATTATAACTATCAGCAGCACACAATATGCGACCGCTCCCGGCGACATTCCGGTTTTTCTTTCCACTCAGCCAAACCTGGAACTTACTTTCACCATGAACTCAAACGACTTTGAAATTGGTGGCCCGATCGAAAATTTCAATCCCGATAATATTCGCTGGTATACCAACATCGGTGGAGGCTACGTTTTCAATGGAACCGGAAAAACTCTGGTTCACTCCATACCTATTGGAAGCGCAACAGTAATGGCGGAACTGCGTGATTCCTTCTATGGATCCTACCCGGCTACCCAAACAAGCGTGGTCGTTTATAAAAGGCTGCACTTATGGCAAAGCCTCAGCTTCAGCTATGGTGTAGGCCCGATTCCGACAGCAAGAGCACTTTTCATTGAAGGCAGCGGCGTAGGTCAAACACCCACCATCTACACGACTCACAACACGACCACAACCCCGTGGGTAAGAGAACTGCAATTCCAGGGAACCAAATTCAACGCGGATTTCAGCACCGACTTCACCGATTATTCCGCTCAGGCCTCATATACCTTCCAGCCAATATCTGGCACAGTATTCGATGGACAAGTTACAGTTCTTGGCTTGAACGTTGCCTCGCAGGCAATGGTGAGCTTTGAAGAAGCGGATTCATGGTCCGCGCTTTTTGCAGCAAACGCAGGCGGGTTTAATCAATTCAGCAATGCAACATCAATTGCTTTCAACAATGATGTTGCAGCATTGAAACTTGCGTATGCCGCCAACAGTAATGGGCAACTTCTCTCTTTTGATTCGGACACGGGTAATAATGCCAATGCATTAACTGAAGCAAACAGCATAGCTTTTGGAACTTCGCTAAGAGTCAGATTCACCGATGTTCTTCCCGACACGCTTGGCAAGCTTTTTCTGGCTGACCGAAACAATAATCGTGTGGTTATGATGAATAGCGGGATGGCAAATCCCACATCTATCACAGCTCCTAACCCGATTGACATTGCTTTTGCAAAAACATACATATTTACTCTAGACGGTACAACCAGCGAGATTACACTGATCGATCCATCAACCAATCAACAGTTGATGAAATTTGGTGCAAGCGGAACCGGAAACGGGCAGTTTGAATCGCCGGCAAGCATTTACAGCTCAGGTTACGATCTGTTCATTGCTGAAAACAGCAGAATTCAGGTTATCAGAAGCGGCTTGTCGAACTGGCTTAAGAGCAATTAAGAGGTTCCACTCAAAATAAAAACGGGCCTGTTACAGGGCCCGTTTTTTGGTTTAGATATGAGGCGGGCTGGCGCGGAGGCCAGCCCATACGAAAAATTTAAATAATTGTTTAAATCTGGTCGTAAAACTCTCTCAGTTTACGGCGGGCGGCGCGGATGATGAGTTCTTTGCGCAGGTCACCCTTGGCGCCGTCTTCGGATTCGAAAATACCGAAGTTGGCGTTCATCGGGTGGAAATCCTTGTGGCCCGAGAAGGTAATGTAATTTATCAGACCGCCAATCATGGTCTGGGGTGGCATTACCACCGGTTCTTTTCCCTGGATCAGGCGGGAAGCGTTCAAGCCGGCAATTAATCCGGTGGCTGCCGATTCGGTATAGCCTTCGACTCCTGAGATCTGGCCGGCAAAAAAGATTCTTGGTTCTTTTTTCAGCTGCAGGGTCGGGGTCAAAACTTCGGGGGAATTGATGTATGAATTTCGATGCATCTGGCCAAGTCTGACGAATTCGGCATTTTTCATGCCGGGAATCATTCTGAATACTCGCTGCTGCTCGGCATGTTTAAGGTTGGTCTGAAAACCGACAAGGTTATAAAGACTGCCGAGCAGGTTATCCTGACGCAGCTGAACAAGGGCGTATGGTCGCTTGCCGGTTCTCGGGTCGGCGAATCCCACCGGTTTCATGGGCCCGAAGCGCAGAGAATCGACGCCGGATTCAGCAATAATTTCAACCGGCTGACAGGCAGAGAAGAATTTTTTGCGTTCAGATTTTTCGAGTTCAGAAAGCTCGATTCGTTCAGCTTTGAGTAGAGCATCGACAAAAGCCAGGTATTCTTCGCGATCCATCGGGCAGTTGATATAGTCACCCTTACCGGCTTCACCATAGCGGTCGCCTTTGAAAGCGATGCTCATGTCGACCGATTCAGCAGCTACCAGGGGAGCAATTGCATCAAAAAATTCCAGGTGTTTTGCGCCAACCAGCTTTTCGAGAGATTTCAACAGGGACGGCGATGTCAAAGGGCCAGACGCCACGATAACCAGACCTTCTTCGGGAATTTCGGTTATTTCTTCGTTAACAAAATCAATAAGCATGTGACCTTTCAAATAGCGGGTAATTTCGCGGGCAAAGGCACCGCGATCGACAGCCAGAGCGTTTCCGGCAGGAACCCGGTATTTGTAGGCAACATCCATGAAATAGCTGCCCAGCAGGCGCATTTCTTCCTTAAGCAGCCCGGAAGCGCGATCAGGAAGATTGCTGCCAACCGAGTTGCTGCAGACGAGCTCGGCAAAAAGAGCGCCGGTATGGGCACCAGTTGATTTTTTGGGTCGCATTTCGCAAAACCGCACTGTAATCTGGCGTCTGATCAGCTGATATACAGCCTCTGTTCCGGCCAGACCTGCACCGATAACAGTTACTTCAATCTTCTTATTCTTTCTGGTCGGCATTGTCTTCCTCTTCCGGAAACTTTTTGAACTTACAGCCCTTGCCCGAACATTTGATGTATTTACCGCTCTTGCGGGTGTTGTGCCAGACCAATGGTGAATTGCATTCGGGGCAAAGTTCACCGGTTGGCAACGCCCAGGTGGTCAATTCACACTGTGGATAATTTGAGCACCCATAGAATAATCGACCACGTTTTGATTTCTTTTCAAGAATTTTTCCATTACAGCCTTCAACGGGGCAATTGACACCGGTTTCTTTTACGAGCTGGCGGGTGTTTTTGCATTCAGGATAATTTGAGCAGGCGACAAACCGCCCAAAGCGTCCTTCGCGAATATACATGTCAGCACCACATTTTTCACACTTCTCTTCGACTGCTTCAAATTCTCTGGCAGAGCGCTCTTTAAGCCGACTCAGCAACTGTGAAACCTGCATTGGTGGCTTTGGCAGACCGCTGGCGAACAACAAAACCTCTTCGGGAATATTAACCGTCGAGCGGCATTCAGGATAGCCGGAACAGGCAAGAAATTTTCCGGTTCGACCGAGTCGAACCATCATTTTTTTGCCGCATTTTTCGCATACCATGTCTGATCCGATCTGCACCTTATCAATGGCTTCCTCGGCCCTTTTAAGGTCATTCATGAAGGGACTGTAAAATTCATTTAAAACATCAACCCAGTCTATCTCGCCGTCTTCAACCCTATCAAGCTTTCCTTCCATCTGTGCAGTAAAGCCAGGGTTGATAATGTCTGAGAAGCAACGCTCAAGAATTTCATTCACCACAAAAGCCACATCAGTTGGATGGAACCGGCCCTCAACTTTTTTAACATATTTACGCTGCTGAATTGTATCGACGATAGTGGCGTAGGTACTGGGCCTGCCGATTCCTTCTTTTTCAAGCGTTTTGATCAATGAAGATTCGCTGTATCTTGGGGGGGGGGCTGTAAAATTCTGATTGGCTTCAACTTCAAGGAGTTGAATTTTTTCATTCTCTTCGAGAAGAGGCAATTTCTGCTTACCTTCTTCATCAGGTTCCTGACTGTCTTCATCGCGGCCAACCGCATAGAGAGAGGTAAAGCCATCGAAAACCATTGTAGTGCCGGTTGCCTGAAAGAGATATTCGTTTATTTCGATGTCAGCGGTCACGACTTTATACGTGGCATCTGCCATTTGGGAGGCAACAAAGCGGCGCCAGATCAAGGTATATAGTTTCAACTGCTCAGGTTTTAAATAATGAGCAACCTGGTCAGGAGTTCGCCAAACCGAGGTTGGCCTGATCGCTTCATGGGCATCCTGAGCGCCTTTTTTCATCTTAAAACTACGCAGCTGTTTGAGCCGGTAATCTGCTGAAAACTGTTCTTTGAGATAATCCTCAAGTTCTCTAAGCCCTTCAGGAGCGATTCTGACTGAATCAGTTCGCATGTAGGTAATCAGACCTACCTGTCCGTCCTTACCAAGCTCAATCCCTTCATATAGCTTCTGGGCAACTGACATGGTGCGACGCGGTGTAAAACTGAATTTCTGTGCGGCTTCGGCTTGCAGGGTACTGGTGATAAAAGGCGGCGGCGGGGCCTGGCGACGGTCTCTTGAAGCAACCTGGTCAATTTTCAGGTCAGCCTTTTTCAATGCCGCCACAATCTTTTCGGCTTGTTCACCGTTGGGAACTACTGCTTTTTTTCCGTCGATTTTAACCAGTTTAATCTGAAACTTTTTATTTTTGCTGTTTTTTACATCTGCAGCTATGGTCCAGTATTCTTCGGGATTGAAGGCCAGAATTTCTTTTTCGCGGTTGCAGATGAGAGAAACAGCAACCGACTGGACTCTTCCGGCAGATAAGCCAAGGCAAATTTTCTGCCACAGAAGCGGCGAAAGGCGGTAACCGACAAGGCGATCGAGAATTCTTCTGGACTGTTGGGCATTAACCAGACTGAAATTAATTCCTCGCGGTTGTTCGAGAGACTTGAGAACATCATCGCGGGTAATCGAGTTAAAAGTAATACGGCAGTCTGACAATGGGTCAATATTCAAAATATTGGCCAGATGCCAGCTGATAGCTTCGCCTTCGCGGTCAGGGTCAGGGGCAAGATAAATACGTTCAGCGGTTTTAGCAAGCTTTTGCAACCTGAGAATAACATCTTTGCGGTCTTTAACGACACGAAAATCAGGCACAAAGCCATCTTCGGTATTGACCCCAAATCTTGAGGGTGGCAGGTCGATGACATGACCTTTTGAGGCTTCGACAACAAAATCCTTACCAAGAAATTTCGACAAAGTCTTGATTTTGCCTGGTGACTCGACAATAATTAGGTTTTTTGCCATTCAGCCTCCTGTGAAAATTTCTGCGATTTAGATATCAATGTAGCGACAATGATTGGGCCAACAAGTAATCAGCAGTCAATTCCTTTTCTTCGTTGATTTCTGATTCAGGCCTGGTGAGAAGAACAATAAGTTCGAGGCGGGAAAGGGAGACATTGCGCAAGTCACTTGCCCAGATATACTCGATTGCTTTTTCAAAATGCAGCTGAGAAATAACTCCCTCTTCGACCAGTTTAAGCAGCATTTGCTGAGCATCGGGCGAAAGTCTGATGGCTTCAGATGCATGCAGGTGCCTGACACCACAAGGAGTGCCATCGCCATGAAAATCCCGATTACCAACGCTAAGCAGGGGATTTACCCGTGAGGTCATCATTGAAACAAGGTTCATGGCGATTTCAATGTCATTCAGACTGAAACCCTTTTCAAGAAGCTTGCTCACCATCGGGTCTCGGCCTGATTCATCCAGTCCTTTGGTTTCAATTCGCTTTATAACGATATCCATTATTTCCATGATATTGGTAAATGGGCTCTTAATCCTGTTCATAACATACCTTCATGCGACATTTTTTCTGGCCAGATAGGAATTACCAGGAAGCTTAATTAAATAATCTCTCATCTCAAGGGTTAAAAGTAAAGAAAACAATCGGTCACGCTTGTACGAACCGGTTTCCAGCAGACTGTCAATTGTTCTGGGTTGCATGGATAAATCTCTTAGAAGTTTTTTTTCTTCATCAGAAAGATCATCCATATCAGAATTATTTTCAAGTTTTTTCTTTTGCGGCAGCAAATCAGCGAAATAATCAATAATTTCAGCAGGATCAGTCACCAGATTGGCTCCTTCCTGAATAAGAGCAAGAGTTCCTTCGGCTACCGATGATCGGATGTTGCCGGGAATGGCAAAAACTTCGCGATTCTGCTCGGCCGCCAATCGGGCTGTAATCAGCGAACCACTGCGTGAACTGGCTTCAACCACGAGGGTTGCGAGGCACATTCCAGAAATGATGCGATTGCGCACCGGAAAATGCCAGGGTCGCGCAATGACTCCGGGGTGGTATTCAGATACCAGAGCGCCGCCATTCTGAAGAATTCTTTCGCGAATTCGCTGATTTGCCCTGGGATAGACGATATCCGGGCCATTTCCGAGAACTGCAATGGTTTGCGATTTGGCCTCTATGGCCCCTCGATGAGCATAGGTATCAATACCCAGGGCGAGGCCAGAAACCACGACAAAACCGGCCCGAGCCAAGGCGCAGGAGAATTCTCGGGCAATGTCATAACCCAGTTGAGTGCCATTTCTCGCACCGACAATGGCTATGGACGGGGCCGATTGAAAATCTATTTTGCCGATGCAGAACAGCACCACTGGGGAGTCTGGGATTTCACGTAAAAGAGGTGGGTAATCGGGATCGGAAAAGCAGACCAGGCGAACCTGCTTCTGCTCAAGCAACTCAGGAGGACAAACCGGCTCTTCATGAGAGCCATCGGCGAGAAACCGCTCCAGGCGATTGTTATCCCATCCCTTGACCTGCAGCAATTCGCCCCTGCCGGCCGAAAAAACCCTGGCAGGACTGCCAAACCTTTTGATCAAGCCGGCCTTAATGGTTGCACCCAGCCATGGCATTCCAGCGAACTGTAGCCATGACCGAATTTCAGCCAGAGATCTGGCTTCAGCCATAGAAAATGTTCTCCCCGGGTTCTTTGATGGTTTTAATTGCTTTTTTGCACCAGAAAACCATGGTTTCGTTCTTGCTTTCTGCCGCAACCTGAGTCAACCTCGCCATAACATCCATGCCGGCAGTTACGAGAGCGTCGAATGCTGAGCTTTTAACCGCACTTTGTTCATGGTTAAAAAGATTTATGAAAAGATCGGGGTTTTCGGCGGCAAGCTCAGCCAGAGTTCTTTTTACGGTTCTCGACTCTCTTTCATCGCGAGACTTATTAAGATGAGCCATGAGCACGAGAATTTCAGGTTCACTGTTCATTTGCCCCAGCGATCTGATAACGCTTAACCGCACTTTAATTGATTTATCTTCGAGACCTTCAGTCAAAATTGTTTTTGATTTCAGGCAGGGAAAATGCCCCAGAGCTTCTGCTGCTGCCGCCCGAACCGTTTCATCAGAGTCTTCCATCATCATGACGACCGAATCGACTCCGCGTTCGTCTTTCATTTCAGCAAATGCAATTGCGGCATTTTTTTTCAATTCAATATCATTGCCTTCAATGCATTTCACCAGTTCGCCATAAACCTGCTCGCCGAGACGATTGAAAGCGAGCACGACATTGCGATGAACATCGGCATTACGATCTGAAAAGCAGCGGATCAGCGGGATAATGGCTCGCGGGTCGCCAGTCTGCCCCAGAGAAATGGCAGCATAGGTTCTTACCCATTCGCTGTCGTCACGCAGAGAAACGATCAATGGATCAATCAATTCAGAGGAGTTGATCAATCCGGCAGCCTGAACGGCATAAAGGCGCAATTCGGCATCGCCTTTGCGCATAGCTTCAATAATTCTCGGCAGATGTTTTTTTCCAATGTCGGTAAGAATTTGCCCGACCCAGTATCGAATATCGGCATTATCAGTTGAGATATGGCGAAGCAGGTCATCGATATTCAGACCTTCAATGCGACATATACTTTCGGCGGCCGCTTTTCTCACGCTCCAGACTTCATCTGAAAGAGAATTAATAAGGTGCCTGGCAACTCCAGGATCAAAAGAAGCCCCAAGAGCGCGGGCTGAAAAGAATCTAATTTCCCGGCTTGGGTCCTGGAGGGCTTTTACCAGATATGGAACACCTGGCTCTCCAATGCTTTCAAGAATTCTGGTAACCCAGTAACGAACATCGTCATTTGCGCTTTTCAGAGCTTCAGCAATTTTATCTACGCCACGTTCACCGATTTCAGTAAGAGCGTAGGCACAGCTTCGGCGAACATTCCAATCATTGTTTGAAAGTCCGGTGATCAGAACTGGTACCGAGCGCGGGTTACCGATTTCCCCAAGAGCCGAAGCAGCAAAGGAAATGATTTCCGGGCAGCTTAACTTAAAAAGACGCATAAGCGGCTCAACGACACGCGAACCGATCTTAACAATAGATTTTCGAATCAGATAACGCTGGTTATCATCCATCTGGATAATTTCGTCAAATAAACGTTTAAGTCCTCGATCTCCGGTTCGAACCAGAGCCCGAAGACATCCATCACGGATATCTTCATTCGGGCCGCGCAAATATTCAAGCATCATATCTACGGCATTGTCGCCAATCTCTGCCAGCGCCATGGTAGCGCTTTTCCTGATGGTCCAGTCGGGGTCGGCCAAAGATTCAATCAGAACTTTAATGACCCTTTTGTCACCAGATTCACCAAGAGCAGCGGCGATGACATATCTTGTTTTTTTATCACCGTTGCGCAGAGCTTCCAGTAGAAATTTCTGGGCTTTGGGCCCAAGCTTGCCAAGAGTTTTGATGGTCCAGAATCTTATATCTTCATCTTCAGTAGTCTTTAAAACCTGTTGCAGAGGAGCAATAACCGCTTCACCATAACGAACCAGAGCATCAGAAGCAGATTTTCTCACACGCCACTTTTCATCACCCAGAGCCCTCAGCAATGCAGTAACCCCCTGCGCCATTGGCGTGCTGCCGAGAGCAGAACAGGCAAAGAAACGCATTTCCTCATTGTTGCTCTTCATTGCCCGAAGAATTGCAGGCATGCCTTTGGGCCCGCACCCGCCGAGAATCTGCAGCGCCCAATGCTGAATATCAGAACTGTATGAATTCAAAGCCGTAGACAGAGCCGGAACCGCCAGTTCACCAAATCCACGAAGAAGGTCTGCCGCAGATTTTCGAACATTCCAGCTTTCATCGGCAAGACAATTGGTAAGGAACTGCAAAGTTTTTTCGCTTTTATCATCAGCCAGGCGTGAAAGAATCTCAAGCTTCTTTTCTTTGCCTGAGTTTCCAAAAATCTCAATTAAATAATCAATATTTTGTTCCATATTTTCCTTGGAGAAGTTTAAGGTTCGGTTGCCTCAGTGCCGGAAGCCGGATGTTCAGAAGAAGACGCAACAACATTTTCAGGCTCAGGCCGATTTTTCATTTCAGCGATTTCAATTTTGACAGTTTCAGGAATGATTCGAACAACCTTAACATTGCCAGGAAGGCCGGAAGGAACCGTTAAAGGAACATCATAGCTTCCGGGGTTCATTTTTGAGATATCGAGAACCAGCTGCAGCTGACCAGCCCTTATTTTATCGAGGTCATTCAGGTATCCTTCCACTTCCAGGGAATAAGAGGATACGGAAACGCTGGTGTGCTGCAAATCGGTTTTCTTCAGCTCAAAAGCCAGGCCAGTTTCAATTCTGGTCAATTTTGTGTCGGAAAGCATGATTTCGATAAAGGCCACGGTCGACCCCACTACCTGAACCTTTTCACCGGGAAACTCCAGTTTCAAAGCCATCGAGGATGTTTCAGAAAATTTAGACAGGTCAATCGGCCTGAAGCCAAGCTCTTCAAGCTGATCAATCAACCGGCCCGGCCCGGTAATCATAAGTTTTTCAGGAACAATTTTAAAATCTTCCAGTTTTTTCCCCTCAGGAGGCTTGTTGATAAAAACAGGTTTGGCAAGACTGACAATTCGCCTGGGAAATCCCTGCTTAACTGTTACATCCACGGTAACCTTTTCCGGCGAAAGCTTGAGCTCATTCTGGTTAAGTCCAACTTCGAAGATAACTTTTACCGGGTGACTTTCGCTGATCGAATTTTTGACCTGATCAAGCGAAACATCAACCTGGCACGACTTTATTCTTTTAACCAGCAACTCAGGCCCTTGAACCACGATGCGGTCAGGGAATATTCTGGGCTCTTCTGACAAGTAGCCTTCGGCGGGCATGCCAATAATTTGGGCGGCAACCGGAAATTCTCTTTTTATGAGAGCCACGGCATCGACCTGAATCTGGGGCGGGTTAACCGATTTAACATTCAGTCCGGATGCAGCAATGACCTTGACGGGCAAAATGGCTCGACCGGGGCGAAGATTGTAAAGATCGACAGAAGCCTGAACTTTGGCATTTCCTGAAATAATGAAGTCTCGGCGGCTTCCTTCCACTTCAATTTCAACCACGGGGTTTGCCGGGTCAATTCTCATAAGATCAGGCATATTGCGATATTCAATTGCGCTGGAAATGTTTCGCCGTATGGTTGGTGGACTAATCAGGTTGACGTAAGTCCAGGCAAATATGCCCAGTAAAATAGATATTACTTTTAAACCAATTCTATTGTTCATTTTCCTGAAAAAATCCTTCGGCGCCGATTAACCCGATTAAAGGAGGCGGAAATGAGCTTTTTTACCCTCTCCATGTTCAGGTTTTGCGTCAGTTTTCCGCTGCTGGCCCTGGAAATCGTTCCTGTTTCTTCGCTTACCACGATGACCAGAGCATCGGTAATCTCAGTAATGCCGATAGCTGCGCGATGTCTTGAACCCAATTCATTGGCAACATCACTGTGATGCCCTGTAGTAGGCAAAAAACAGCTTGCTGCCTCAATATACTGGCCTTTGATAATAACAGCTCCATCATGCAAGGGGGTGAAAGGCATAAAAATAGTATTGAGAAGTTCAGAAGTAATGCGACTATGCATCGGAATTCCATTGTCGATGAAATCTTTAAGGCCAATTTCCTGTTCAAACACGATCAGCGAGCCAATGCGCTTTTTCGAGCAATTTTCAACGGTTTTGCATATTTCATCGACGATTTCGGCAACCGAGTCTTCGGCCACCAGATGTTCGGCAAGGAAACTGCCTTTGCCGATATCTTCAAGAACTCTTCGCAATTCCGGCTGAAAAATTACTACCAGGGCAAGAAAACCGGTTGGCAGAGCATTGGCAAGAAACCAGCTGACCGTATTAAAATCGAGATCTTTGGTAATAACCAGCAGCAGAAGTATTATTCCAAGGCCTTTTAGAAGGTTGTAGGCCCGGGTACCTTCAATAAACAGAAGAGCTCGGTAAATACCATAGCTCACCAGAATCATATCGAGAACGTCGATGAACGATATGTCTCTGATAACCGCCAGAAATAGGTTGAGAACTGTCTGCAATGCTTACTCCAGGCCGGGTAAAGTCCGGGAAATAATTTCGTATGCCCGCGCCGAAGGTCGGCAAAGCGGCAACCTGACCTGATCATCGATAAGACCGAGGCGCTTCAGAGCGGCTTTTGCGGGAAGGGGGTTGGTTTCACAGAAAAGGTTGCGATGCAGGTCAAGAAGTCGATAATGCAATTCGCGGGCCTTGCTCCAGTTGCCCGAAAGGGCAGCGTCACAGAACTGTTTCATCATGACCGGGGCAACATTGGCGGTAACCGAAATGGCTCCCACCCCGCCGCATCCCATGATAGGCAGGTTCAATCCGTCTTCTCCGGAAAAAAGAGCAAATCCGCCGGGAGCGCGGCGAACGATTTCCATGGTCTGATCCAGGTTGCCCGAAGCTTCTTTAACCGCAACAATATTGGGAATTTCAGCCAGGGTAAGCACAGTTTCAGGCAGCATATTGCAGCCGGTTCGACCGGGAACGTTGTAAAGAACCACCGGTAAAGCAGTAGCGGCTGCCACTTTATTAAAATGGGCGACCAACCCAGCCTGTGGCGGTTTGTTGTAATAAGGGGTCACAACCAGAACAGCATCGGCACCAAGATCTTGAGCTTTAGCCGTAAGGTCTGCAGCTGAACTGGTATCATTGTTCCCTGAGCCAAACATCAACGGGACTTTTCCCCTGGAGAAGCGGCGCACCTGCTTCATCAATTCAGTCTTTTCGGCAAAAGAAAGGGTTGCTGCTTCGCCAGTGGTGCCACAAATCACCAATCCATCGGTGCCTGCTCGTAAATGAAGGTCAACCAGTTTTTCAACTGCAGCAAAATCAATTTCCAGGTTCTCTTTGAATGGGGTAACCAGAGCAACCCAGGAGCCTTTTAAGAAATCGGTTTTCATGTTTTTCCTTCTCTAATTATTCTAATTAGCTGACAATATAACATATAGAGGCCATAATTTCTCCCAAGTCTTTTAGTTTTTTACTTGAAAACCGAAAAAAGAAATTTGCAGAAAAAGTATAAAATAGTTTCCTGGTTGCTTTGAGACTTTGTGGAATGTTATCGACAAAGGCGCTGCCATTTAAAATCAAAGATTAAACTTTGAATGTGGAATTGGTGATTTGACTGAGAATTGCTGAAAATCAGGATTAATTGACTTTGGCTTAATGACGAAGTATTTTAAAGAAAATCATGAACAGTTCAGCAACACCAGCAAGGGTTGGCCTAAAGCCGCTGATTATCTATTGTTGCCCTGAATCGGGGCTATTTTTGCCAATAGAGTCCGGCGATTTTCCGTCATTTTTCGAGATCCCCGACATTGCAGTTTCTTTTTCCGCCCAGAGTAAGGGCTGGGCAAGAAATCTGGCAGCAAATTTCAAATTGTTCACCGCCAGCGATGAAAGCAACCTTCTGCTGCGGATGAATACCTATGATCTTATTCTTGTTCACCCGCTCAGCTTGAACAGTCTGGCAAAGTTTGCGCTGGGAATTCAAGATTCGCTGCCCTCAAGGCTTTTTTTTGAAGCAACCCGCCTGGGCAAACCGGTTTTGCTCAACGACCATTTCCTTCCCGCCTTAAATGACCAGATGAACCCCCACCTGGTGCGAATTTACCGTAAACACTGGGAAGGACTGATCTCAGGCACCATCAGCGGCTTCAATCTGGAAAACCTCGAACAGATAAGCGTAAAGATTTTAAGGAATCGAACAGCAGTCGCGGTCAAAACCGGAGAGCGTCAGATCGTAACCAGAGAAGATGTTATCATCGCCGCAGAATCTCTTGAGCCATTCAGGGTGCCGGCGGGCGCAATCATTACAGACCTGGCCCGCGAAGAAGCCGAAAAACGTGGTGTCATTTTTCTAACCGACTAAGCTGGTGGCAAGCTGGATGAACAAGGCTAAACTGGTCAATGAAAGGCTTCACAGACTGAAAAGCCTCATGAGCCCGTGTCGACTTTGCCCGAGAGAATGCATGGCCAAAAGAGCAGAGGGTGAAACAGGCTTCTGCAAAACAACTGACACGATAAAAGTTGCTGCCTGGGCTCAGCATCGTGGCGAAGAGCCTCCTATTTCAGGCATTAATGGCTCAGGCACCATTTTTTCTTCGAACTGCACGCTAGGCTGCTTTTTCTGCCAGAATTTTCCGTTCAGTCAGCTTGGCAACGGCAGGTTCATGTCGGCAAAAGAACTTTCACAGGTATTTGACAAGCTGGCAGCAAAAAAAGTGCACAATCTCAATTTCGTTACTCCCACCCACGTCGTTCCCATGCTGCTGGAAGCCTGGCTGTTGGCCTCACCAGAAGCGCAAAAGCTGCCTATCGTTTACAACTGCTCGGGCTATGAGTCTGCAGAAGTTGTCGAGCTGCTCGAAAATATCGTCGATATTTTCATTCCCGACATAAAATATTCGAACAACCAGGTTGCGGCTGAGCTCAGCAAATGTGGCAATTATGTAGAAAACAACAGAAAAACTCTTGAAATCATGTATCAGCAGGCGGGAGGTCTACAGCTCGATAATGAAGGAATGGGAACTCGCGGCCTGATCATCCGGCACCTGGTTCTTCCTGAAAACCTTGCCGGCAGTGAAGAATCCTTCGTCTGGCTAAAAGAAACTCTGGGAGTCAAAGTGAATATCAGCCTGATGAGCCAGTATTTTCCAGCTTATCAGGCACATCAGCATGAAATCATGCGGCGAAAAGTTACAACAGAAGAGTATCTGGCGGTGCTGGATCTGGTTGAAAAACTCGGCTTTGAAAATGTTTTCGCCCAGGACCCGACAGAGCGCGGCGGAGCCTGAGGAGCGAAAAATCTCAAAAATTTTCAATAGGTGATATAAAATCGAAAGTAGAATTCATGTCCTGGCCGGGAAGTGCTGAAAGATAAAAATGCTTCTTGGATTAGCGTTGATTAAGTGATATACTTTTTCGACCACTTTCCAACACAGGAGGTATTATGTCAGGGCATAATAAGTGGGCCAAAGTTAAACACGTTAAGGCCAAAATGGATGCGATCAAAGGTCGCCAATTTACCAAGGTAATCAAAGAAATTACCATTGCTGCTCGTGAAGGCGGCGGTGATGCCGATTCTAACCCGAGATTGAGAACTGCTCTTCTGGCTGCAAAAGAATGTAACATGCCTAAAGACAACATAGAGCGTGCGGTCAAAAAGGGCACCGGCGAACTCGAAGGTGTCAATTATGAAGACGTATGCTATGAAGGTTATGCCCCCGGTGGAGTTGCGTTGATGGTTCGCTGCCTGACCGACAACACCAACCGCACCGTTTCTGAAATCAACAAGATTCTCAGCAAGAGCGGCGGCAACATGGGCGTTCCTGGCTGCGTTTCATTCATGTTTGAAACCAAGGGCTACATGTTCGTGCCCAGAGAAAGCAACCCTTCTATTACCGAAGACAACCTGATGGAAATAGCTCTCGATGCCGGCGCAGACGACATCAAAACCATTGAAGACGGCTTTGAAATCACTACCGAACCATCTTCATTCACTGACGTCAGACAGGCAATTGAAGGCAAAGGCATCAAGGTTGAAGAAGCAAAGGTCACCAATCTTCCGAAGACCACGGTAAAAGTTACCGGTGCCGATGTGGGCAAGCTGTTGAAACTGATCGATAATCTTGAAGAACACGATGATGTTCAGGATGTCTATGCAAATCACGAAATCTCTGATGAAGAGATGGAAGCTGCACTGGCAGAGTAATTAAACAAGGCTGCAGACTTTGGCTGGTTAAAAGCCTTGCAAGTCTGCAGCTTTTTTTAATTTAAACATATGATTGAATCAATAACCGGAAAACTGATCAGCAAACTTCCTCACCGCGTGGTTATCGAGCGCTTCGGCATCGCCTTCGACATTCAGGTGCCTTTTTCGACCAGCAAACAGCTATCGCCAATTGGTGATGAAGTAAAAGTTCTCTGCCATCTGCACTGGCGCGAAGACGGCCCTCAGCTCTACGGATTCGCAACCGAAGAAGAACGCTCGCTTTTTCGCGTTCTAACGAAAGTTAACAAGGTCGGCCCAAAACTCGCGATCAATATAATGTCAGCATCGAGTCCAGGCAGTCTGATCAGCATGATCGTGGGTGAAAACATTCCCGGTCTGACTTCTCTCAAGGGTGTTGGGCCAAAACTGGCTTCGCGACTCGTGGTCGAGCTCAAGGAACAGGTCGCCAGGCTGGGTATTGCCTTCAGCGACGAGGGAAAGCATGAAGCGTCTGCCCACAGCTCAATGCTGCCGTTTGAAGCAGAAGTTCGCGATGCTCTTGAAAATCTCGGATACACGAGCAAAGAAATTTCTCAAAGCCTGAAAAGAATCAGCAAGACCATCGGCTCAGACCCAACGATAGAAGAGATAATTGAAGCGGTTCTGCGCTCATTTACCAGCTGAATTTAGATGAAAAAAAAGCAGACAGAAACCAAGCCAGCCGAAGACATTCTCAACCAGGAAGAAGAAAACATTCTTGCCAGAACCCCGCTGCCTGGCGAAGAGGAGCTGTTGCCACCCAGTCTGCGCCCGCGAAAGTTCGACGAATTTGTCGGTCAGAAAAACATTGTTGAAAAACTGCGGGTGTTCATTGCCGCCACTCTTGAGCGGGGTGAACCGCTCGACCATACTCTGCTTCTCGGGCCACCGGGCCTGGGCAAAACCACCCTGGCCAATGTCATTGCCAGCGAACTGGGAGTGCAGATTAAAATTACCTCCGGCCCGGTTCTTAACCGCGCCGGCGACGTGGCTGCTCTTCTAACCGGTCTTAAGTGCGGTGATGTTCTTTTTATCGATGAAATTCACCGCCTGAGCAAAACGGTTGAAGAAGTGCTTTACCCGGCCATGGAAGACTACCATTTTGACGTTTTGATTGGAAAAGGCCCGACCGCCCGCAGTATTCGCATGAAAGTGCAGCCCTTTACTCTGATTGGTGCCACTACCCGCGAGGGCGATGTCACTGCGCCATTGCGAACCAGATTTGGAGTGGTTTCACGCATCGATTATTATACGGTCGATGAACTGACCATCTTGATTAAAACAGTCGCGAACCGTCTTCAATACCCGGTTGACGAACATGCGGCAGAAGAAATTGCGCGCCGATCCAGAGGCACTCCGAGAGTAGCAATTCGGCTTTTCAAGCGCATGCGTGATGTTGCCCAGGTAAACCGCCAGCCAATCGTAAACCGCAATACGGTTGAAACCGGCATGAACATGCTGCAGGTTGATCGCATGGGTTTAGATTATATTGACCGGAAAATTCTTGAAGTATTGCTCAAGCGCTTCGATGGCGGCCCCGTCAGCCTCGATACTCTTGCCGTTTCGGTTGGTGAAGAAGCCGATACCATTTACGATGTTTACGAAAGTTTTCTGATTCAAATCGGATTTCTTGCAAGAACTGGCAGAGGGCGCATCGCGACGAGGTCTGCCTACGAGTATATGGGTCTGAAACCCCCGGAAGTTTTGAACCGTGCTGAAGAGCAGCTGAAACTTTTCGATTAACCGACATGAATACTCCAGATCAAGGTTTGACCCCACTATTACAGCAATACAAAGACATCAAGGCAAGCAATCCCACAGCTGTATTGCTTTTCAGGTGCGGCGACTTTTATGAAACTTTTTTTGAAGACGCAGTTCTGGTTTCCCAGGAGCTTCAGATAACCCTTACTGCCCGCGGCAAGCACAGCGGCAACCCGGTTCCACTGGCCGGAGTTCCCTATCACAGCATTGATGGTTACATTGCCAGGCTGGTACATAAGGGTTATACAGTGGCAATCTGTGAACAGGTCGAAGACCCCAAAAAGGCCAAGGGGCTGGTTAAGCGAGAAATAGTTCGTATTATCACCCCCGGAACGGTTACCGACCCCCAGATGCTCGAAGAAAACAGCAACAATTATCTTTCGGCATTTGCCTGGCGCAGTGATCGTTTCTGCCTGGCATCGGTAGAATTGAGCACCGGTGAATTTATTTTTACCAGCGGTGACAGTGTTGAAGCAGGAATGCTTACCGAAGAATTTACCCGATTGCGCCCACGCGAAATTCTGGTTTTGTCAGACAACCAGGAAATTGAAGAAAAGCCGTGGAAATTGATAAAGACCGAAGTTAGAGCCGCAAAAATCAGCGATAAGGAGGCAATCGATTCGCTTTCACGGTTGTTTCCGGGAGAGCATCGCGCCAGGTTTCTCGCCCTGCCTTCTTTATCACTGAAAACCATGGGTATTTTGTGTGAGCACCTGCTCGACACCCAGCGCTGCTCTCTATGCCATCTCAAATATCCATTTGAATATAAGCTTGGCGACGGCATGGTTCTTGACGAATCAACTCTGAGAAACCTCGAGCTTTTACCCGATGGTCGCGCCCAGAATCTTGGCGGCACTCTCTTTGAAGTGATTAATCGCAGCAAAACCAGCATGGGGGCCAGGTTGCTGAAAAAATGGCTGCTTAAGCCGCTTATTCAGCTTGAGTCGGTAAAAGCCCGGCAAAAGCTGGTTTCGAGCTTTTACCATAATCAGCTGATGCTTGCCGAAGTTCGCGAGACGCTCAAGAATACTCCTGATCTCGAAAGAATTTTGAGCAAAATCGTTCTGGGCAGCCGCAATCCTCGTGATGTTCAGGCAATTGCCCGAGGCCTTGAAAAAATTCCGGCTTTGCAGTCAATTATTGACGACCCGGGCCTTGAAAGCCTGAAAAATCGGTTCATCGACCTCTCGCCGCTGGTGAAATCAATTGGTGAAAAGCTGAAAGAAGACCTTCCTGCGGCAGTTGCAGATGGCGGTTTCATCAATGACGGAGTAAACGCCGAGCTGGATGAACTGCGAAACCTGATGCGCGACGGCGATGCGTGGCTGAAGCGTTTTGAAGAGCAGGAAAAGGCCAGAACCGGCATAAAAACCCTGAAAGTTAAGAAGAACAGTGTTTTCGGCTATTTCATCGAGATTTCAAAAAGCCTTACCGAACAGGCTCCTGAGCATTACATACGCAAGCAGACCCTGACCACCGGTGAGCGCTACATTACCGCTGAGCTGAAAGATTATGAAAGCAGGGTCTTCTCGGCAAATGACAGAGCTCTGGCTATTGAAAAGGAGCTTTTCGAAGAGCTGGTCGGTCAGGTAACCGCCATGGTAACCGAGATTCAGACAAATGCCGAGATTATGGCCAATATTGATGTGCTTTCGGCTCTGGCACAACTGGCGCATGATCAGCAGTATGTAATGCCTGAAGTAAACAATGGTCAGGCAATAAAAATCATCAATGGCAGGCACCCGGTGGTAGAAGCCTTTCTTGAAAGGGGCGATTTCACTCCCAATGATCTGCTGCTTGATTCACATCGCTGCCAGGCAATAATCACCGGCCCCAATATGGCGGGTAAATCGACTTACCTGCGTCAGGCTGCTTTGATCGTTCTGCTGGCACAAACCGGATCATTTGTTCCAGCTGATTCAGCGGAAATAGGCATCGTTGACCGTGTATTCACCAGGGTCGGCGCATCAGACAACCTGATTCGCGGCCAGTCAACCTTCATGGTCGAAATGATGGAAGCATCGGCAATATTAAAAAACGCTGGCCCGCGCAGCCTGCTTATACTTGACGAGATTGGGCGAGGCACCTCAACTTTCGATGGCCTTTCCCTGGCATGGTCTATTCTTGAATATATCAACCGTGATATTAAGGCGCGAACGCTTTTTGCGACCCATTATCACGAACTTACCGATCTTGATTCGGTTTATCCCGGGGTTTTCAATCTCAATGTCGGGGTCAGTGCCAATGAAAAAACCGGCGAAATGGTGTTTCTACATAAAATTCACGAGGGCCCTTCGAGCAAATCATACGGAATTGAAGTGGCGCGTCTGGCCGGCCTGCCTGGGCATGTCATCGATCGTGCCAAAGAAATTCTCTTCGAGCTTGAAAAATCAGAACAGGAAGAATTGGGGCGGGTTACCAGGTCGTTAAGACATTCAGCTCTGCCCCACCAGCTCAGTCTGTTTTCGCCAAACAACGAAGTTGTTGATACTCTGCGCCAGATCAACATTGGCAATACCACTCCGCTCGAAGCCCTGAACCTTCTGAGTCGGTTGAAGGAAATGGCTGATGAGTGAAGATTTCTGGGATCCGATTTTCGCTAAACTACACGAGAAAATCGAGCTTCTCGAACTGATCTGCGAAGACACTCCTGATTCTGAACTGCTCGGCTGGATAAAACCCAACCCGGTGCTCCGGGGCCGCTGTGCCCGCTATATGCAGCGCAGGAAAATCGGCAACCGCAAAGGGCTGGTTGCTGAGTTGCTGAAATTTGCAGAAAAAGATCAGGCTCTGCGAAAGCTGATTTTTTTCAACTGGGTTGAAAAGAACAAGCAGCCGATGAGTTTTTTTTCGGTAAGAGCAGAAGCTGAAACCTTTAAGAAACTGGCAGCCGGCGAGTTCGGCACTCTTGCAAAAGTCAGAATTCTTGCCGAAATTGAGCCTAGACCGGGTCTGCACGAAAAATATCGGGAGATTCTTGATGAGTTGTCTAAAGAAGCGGAAAAGAAAGTGAAGGATTTGGTCGAAGCGGCTCGTGACGAAAAAGAAGACGCTTGCGCAGATTTATCGAAGCTGGTCAACGGCTTGAGGCATGAATTGAAAGACATGCAGCTGCTTTATAATCGTAGAGCATCTGAAATATCCGGCCTTCAGAATGCTTTAGGCGAAAGAGATCGCAGGATTGAAGAGCTTTTGCGCCAAAAAGCCCAGCTTGAAGAATTGCTGCAAAAATTTCAATCGGCAGCCCACACTTCTTCGGCAGACCAGGTGGTCAGCCTGCAGCTGGCAAAGCAACGCGAGAATGAACTTGGCATGACTGTTTTAAAGCTTTCTCAGCAGCTTGAGACAGTAGAAAATGAAAAAAAAGAACTCGGCAAAAGACTTGCCGGCAAAGAATCGGCATTGTCTCTGGTTAATGATGAAAACCGTTGTTTAAAAGAAGCGATCAACGATCAAAGCAATAACAATAAAAAAATGGAAACCCTCAAACAGCTGATAATTGCCGGTGAAAAACGAAAAGCTGAAAAAAAGTGTGCAGGACAACTTCTACGCCTGGCTGAAGAACACAACAACTGGTATTTATCGAGCTTTGGCGGCGAACTGCTGTCATTACCAGCTGAAAAAGTCAGAGAAGCCGGCGCCTGCCAATTTGAGTTCTGCTGTGCTTACCTTGATGCCAACCAGAAAATTGTTAATCTTGAAAGCCTGGAGGCAGAAAAACAGCATAAAGTGGGTTTCATTAAAACTGAAGGTGAAGAAAGCTATCTCTGTGATGGTGAAGTTGAATACCAAATTCAGGTTGATCTGCGACTGAAAGATACCACTCGACCATGCCGGGGCATTTTTCTCAACGAATTCAATGACCGACCCGCCGGCATTTACGAACTTTTCCCGGTCAATTTACCAGGCGAATCAAAGCTGAGCACGCAAACGACTAATAAAAGGAACAATTATAGAGATGCCGGTAAGATTGCCGAGCCTGAAGAAAAATTTGACTTTGGCGGTCGTAAAGTTCTTCTGGTGGGTGGTGACTACGCTGCTAATGATTATCAGAGAATTTTAGAGCAACACAATCTTAAAGTAACTAATATTAGTGGTTTTACCGGTGTTGGTCAATTTCGCAGCGGCACCCAGAGCTTCGATCTGATTGCGATCGTTCTGCGACAGGTATCGCATACGACTTTACGAGAAATGGTCAAAACCGCAAAGAAATTTCAAACCCCGGTGCTTTACTGCAAGAAACGTGGTGTGTCAGGTCTTTTACAGGAATTCAAAACCTGGTTCAAGCTCTGAGCCCAACTTAATCTGGGAATTTCCTTTTCGAGCCGCTTTAAATCTAGTTTACAAAAATGCAAAAAAAGTTAAATTTACTGATACTTTTTTTGTATCTTTTTTCTTGTGTAAAAGTTCAAACGGTGCTACAATGAATTCAGAGAGAGAAAAGTATTGTAGCACGACAAGCCGAGAAGCTTGATGTAGAGAGGTTCTTGCGCCAGCAAACCAATCTTTTAAGAAATTATCATTCAATTATTGATAATTTGTTAAGAAAAACAAAATATATGCCGATCGGGATTCCAGGTTGCCGTACACATCCGCGTTCAGGAGGAATAAGGTTATGTACATAACACATGGGCGGCCGGAAGAAACGGAGATTCAAAATGGCCAGTATGCAAAGACATGATTTCGATAATGAAAACCTGCTTCTTAAAAACTACTTCCAGGATCTGAAGAAGTACCCGCCCTTGAGCAAAGACGAAGAGCACGAGCTTTTGAAGAAGGTTCAGGCGGGAGATCCGCGGGCAAAAGCCCGGCTTATTCTAACCAATCTAAGGTTTGTGGTGGCGGTGGCAAGGCGCTACAAGCATATCAACGACGTACCCTTCGAAGATCTGATCGCGGTGGGAAACCTTGGCCTGATGAGGGCTGCCCAGCGATTTGACTGCGACAAGAACGTCCGGTTCATCTCTTACGCCGTATGGTGGATACGCCAGGCGATGATTCAGGTGGTTTCAAGCCACGGCAACCCGATAAGACTGCCGTTGAACCGGGTTCATACCGGGCTGAAGATCAAGAAACTTGAAGAGGCGCTGCAAAAAAGGCTTAACCGTAAGCCCACCCTTGATGAATTGGCTGAAGCGGCATTTATGAAGCCAAAAGACCTGCGAAAATTTCTGCGGGACATACCTACTGTCGTGTCTATGGATACCACTCCGGTTGACCCTGAAGAAGATCTGTATCTGCGTGATGTAATAACCGACTATGAATCAGACCCACTGGCCGAAGCAGAAAAGCGTTCACTGGAAAGCGAGCTTGAAAGAGTGATGTCGTCACTTTCAGAAAGGGAGCGGATTGTTCTGATGCATCGCTTTGGTCTTCACGACAGCAAATCGCACACCCTTGAAGAAATTGGCAAACTTCTTGGTGTGACCCGTGAAAGAGTTCGGCAGATCGAATCACAGGCTCTTGCCAAGCTGAGGAATCCGCGACGCTCTGATAATCTGGCCAACTACCTGATTTCGTAAGCCTTTTCCGTTAATTTTCAAATTCGAGGATTAACCCCTCGAATTTGGCTTGTACGAAAAATGCGATTTTTTAATTATCCCGCTCAATTAAGCAGGCCGACACAGAGGTCGGCCCCCACGACTATTTCTGCTGTGAACAGTATTTTAGACTTCGTGAGACGTTATTTTGCGGGTTCACCGATCAGCATCAGGTAGGTATTGAAATTTTCAGCGGCGGCTTTTTTTACATCTTCGATGGTGACTGAGCTGTAAATGCCGAGAATTTCGTTGAGGAAGTTTTCTTTCAGGCCATTATAGAGGAATGAAGCCAGAACCGAGGCTTGAACGTCAGACTTTTCAAGCATTCGATTGAAGATCGACCGAAGATTCAGGCCGGCAGCGGTAATATTTTCTTTCGAGAAATTGAGCTGCGGAATACTGGCGACCACTTTTTCGATAACCGCCCGGGCGTCCTCGACCTTTTCTTTTGGTACTTCGGCGGTAAAAACGAAGATGGCATAATTCTGATTGGTGAGGTAGTTTCCGACAAGGCCGCGATAAGCTTCGATCTTTTTCAGCTCCTGAGCAAGAATAGCGTTGCTGCTCGAGAACAGAACATGGCTGATAACCAGGTTTGCCCCGAAGTTGGTTCGCAATTCTTCGGGGTTGTTGATCATCAAGAATGGCCTCATTCTGAAGGACACTGAAATGCTTGCATTCTCGCTTGAAGCGGGAATCGCAATTTTTTCAACCCTGGTTTTTTCGAGAGGCCTGGCCACCCATTCAGGGCACTGGGATTTACTGGTTGCATTGCCCGGGGGAATATCGCGAAAAGCCTCTTTAAGGATCTCGGTAACTTTTCCCGGGTCAAAGTTGCCGACCACGGTTACGCACATGTTGGCACCAACTGCCCAGTTTCGGTAAAAGCTCTGGATTTCCTTGAACGAAAGCTTTTCGATGTCTTCACGATCCAGTGAATTCATTGATGAAGAGATGCCAGGAAAAAGTTCCTGCATAATTTTCTGATTGTGAAGAGCCACGATCGACTGTTTTTCATCATCAAGACGGTTGAGAATTCTTTCTTTAGACTTTTTGAAGAAGCGATCGGAGTATTCGGGGAAAAGGATCATTTCTCGCAGCAGTGAAGCAAGTTCTTTCAGGTTCTGTTTCTGAGTTCTGGCACTCAAAACCAGAGCATCGCCGGTAAAAGCAGAACTTACGCTGGCCCCGATATTGTCGAGCTGGTTGCTGAAGCGCCGGTTTTCACGGTCGTTGATAAAGCTTGAAATCATTTCAGCCACGACTCTGGCCATGCGCTTTTCTTTTTCGTCGGTTGAGCACGTATCAATGCCAAAAAGAATTGAAAGGCCAACGACTTCGCTGCCGGCAAAATTATGAACCATAAGCCGGGCGCCGTTATCGAGAGTTTTCATCTGAACCGGGCAGTCTTGGGCTTTCTGCATTTTCAGCGGGTAAACAATTCTTACTGAATAACGGCTGGTTGAGAACATTTTTCGGGCAACCCGCTTCATATCTTCGGGAGTAACTCGATTAAAAGCTGAAACAAGGCCATCAGAAATTCTAAAAGAACTCATAATTTCAGCGACTGCCAAATCATAAACGCGCTCAAGTCTGGTTTCGCGTTTTTCAAGATCCTTCAGCTGTTGCATTTCTATAATGCGACGAAGAGTTTCACCCTTCGGCGGATCGCTGAACATGTTTGCCAGGGAGGAAAGAATGAAGTTCACCGGGCGGTTGACATCGGCTTCGCGACTGATGAAGCTGATAGTAAACAGGCCGGATTTTTTTCCCGGCTCATAAGTGGCATGAAGATCTTTCAGTTCAGGAAAATCTTTTGCCACAACTGATTCGAGCCATGAGCTGTTAATTCCGTCGAGAGCGGTTTTCCAAAGAAGGGTTGCCGGCATATCGGGCGAAGAATAGCTGGGTGCTTCAAATCCAATCATTACCTGAGTATCATCAACTTCGAGAAATTCAACCACTTCATTTTTGCGGCTTTCAGAAGTTACAGGTTCTGCCGGGGTTGGGGTTTCAACGATTGCTGCCTGATATTGTCCAAAGGTTTCCATGCTGAGCTTGAAGATATCGGAAGCATTCACATCGCCGACAACAACAAGAACTGCGTTGTTTGGAACAAAAACCTTATTAATATAGCCTTCGAGACCGCTGAAATCAACGCGGTTCAGTCGTTCTTCATCTATCGGGCCGTGGCATTCGGGTGCCAGATGAGGGAAAAGATCCTGGTAGATCTGTCGGCCCATCAGGCCAGTACTGAGCGGAAATTTGCGCGAGGTTTTCAAAAAGCGCAGAGCTTCACCTTTGGCCTGGCCGAAATCGTCAGCCGCGGGTTTCAGCTGAAAACCAAGGCGGTTGAGGGCTTCGAAGATTTTACCGATCTGGTCGGCATTGCCCTGGCAGGCCATGAAAAAGCCTTCCTGACTGCTGGCAAATTCGCTGATAATGCCGACCTGTTCAAGTTCGGCGTTAAAATCGTAGCGAGTTTTTTCGTTGAATCCAGAGTTCTGAAGAAGCGACCCGTAAATTTTCGAAAAACCGCTGTTGCAGTCAGCATGACCAATATTCTGCACATCAAAAACCAAGCCGGCAGCGGCCAGAGGTAAGCTCTTGTCTTCAACAACGATCACTCTAAGGCCGTTGGGCAGAATCGCCTTTTCTGGCGGCGATTTAATCAGCGCCAGCAGTTGGCTCGAATAAAGAAAAAGACAGACAAGAGTCAAAACACCAAAACGTTTTATAAGGTTCATGGCCTCCTCCAAATCTGGTCATGCAGTATGTTCATGTTATTTTTTCAGCAGAATTCGTCCGCTGGATTTCTCTTTAATGATGAAGTCGTATCTGACGATTACCACCATTTTGTAGTTCTCATCGCCATAGATTTCTTTGCGGTAACCGATTTCGTCGGCATATTTGCGCCGGGCATCGACGAGATAGTTCTTGATTTCATTATTGGAATCATTGCGCATATTGCGATACTGACGATCGTCGAGTTCGGCGAGAAAGACGTATTCTTCCTGCTTGTCGGTGGTGATGGTCAGTTCGAGCAGGTAATCCTTGCTCAAGGCCGAGGCGCTGATGACGATGCCGGCCACCAGTACAATGACCGCCAGCGCGATAAGTTGATTACCAATGGCTTTCAATCTGATCATAATGCAATAATCTATGCCAGATTTGCATAAAAAGCAATTTTAAAATCATTCAGGACCCCCCCCCCCTGCGATGCAGGGAGGCTGGCTGTTTGTCAAACGCAGAGATCAATAATCCGATGAGAACTGGAAGACAGACAAACCTCCGCCAGAATCACGATACAGGAAGTTCATCGAGTTGGTTACCGGATCAAGCTCAATATAGTTTGCAGGATCGGGGAAAGGGTAATTCCCGAAGGAATAGGTTTCAACAAAGGCACCGGGGATTTTGTTTGATTGACTTACCAAACCATCCACAGCTGTCTGAATAAAATACCGTCCGGCAGGATTGATTTCGCCCATCCATATTCTTGACTTTGAATCAACGACATATTCACCTCTGCCATTGAATGGAGAAACATCACCATCGGCAGTTTTCAAAAATGCCGAACCGGTTCTCTGATCTATAAAATAAAGCCTGTTTAACCAAGTGTCACTTTGGTCACTACCACAACGCAGCATTATTCTTCCACCACCGGCTTTAAATTGGTGAACCGCGACACCATAACCGACATTATTGCTGGGAACAACGCTCAAATCAGAAAATGTTGAAAGAGGGTTATCCAAATCATATCTTTTAATAAGAAAAGAATCGTTCTGCGAAACATAAGTATATGGAGAAACAAAAAAGAGACTGTTGGTTGATTCATCGGCGGCAACCATTGCCAAATAGCCCAGACTATCGCTTAGAGAGGTATTAATACTTCCAATGGACTGCACCCCGGAAAGAGTTGCCGGTGCAGTTATTTCGTAGAGATTATGCTGGCTGTTGGTGTCGTTAGAATAAGCTGAGCAGACGATAAACAATTTTGAACCTGCATAGATCATCTGTGTTTCAGAACTAGTACCAGGCATGGCTACTGAATTTTGTGGCATAAGGTTGGTATTGAACGATCGAATTTCAACAATTTGAGTTGAATTTCTGTAGCAAATAAACAGCAGACCACCGCCATAAACCATACTTACATCGGTAAAAAACGGGGCCGAAGTAGAGACAGAAACCGACTGACTCTGGGAGGCAGTTCCATCGGCAGAGTAGCCAGTGATATAGAGGTCAGTTGATTGGGTGTGAGCCACGAAGAATTTGCCTTCTGCTGCCACGAAATCCAGAGCTATTCCCTGATTGAGCAGATTATCCGAATCAACCAGTGAAATGGTCTGAACCTGATATGCTGCTGTTGATTTTGTGCTGTTGGTGCCGGTAAGGGGCTGAGAAACCACGGTTCCGGCGCGGTTGCGCAGTCTTACTTCATAGCTGGTTGATGGATTCAGGCCGGTGAATTCGTAAAATTTATCGGTAACGGTGTCGGTTGCAACCCGGGTGGCAGACAAAACATCCCAGATCTCGACTTCGGTGACCTGGGTAAACGGGGCGTTTTCCCAGGTCACGTTGATTTTGGTATCTTTGACCTCGCGCCAGACAAGGTTGGTTGGCTGGCCAATGGGTTTGTCAACACTGATTTCGTTGCTGGAAAGGATAAAATCATGCCCGGTTGCAGCCATGGTCCATTTTTTCTTTAAAACGGCCGTGTGCTTGCCGGGGGTGACGTTGCTCAGGTCGGCACGATCCTGGGTATCAGGAGAAGGATTTGTTCCTGAAGGGCGATCCATCTGATTGCCATCGACGAAGACCTGAGTGTCAGCAGGGTCTGCCGAAGTGGCCTGAAATCGATTTCCAGTCAGGTCAAGCAGATTGATACCGCTGAATGAGTGGGCTGTAATAATCGGAGCCACATTTGAAACGGTTAAATTTTGCGCCAAAGAATCACCTGCCAACAGGTTGATTACGGGCGATTCGGCGAAGAATCCATGATTGACCGGTATTACAAATACCCGGTAATCTCCCGGAGGGACATCGTTAAACGAATATTCATCGGCACCAGACACGGTATTAATGGTTCTGACGTATCTGGCATTATGATCATCCCATAGGCGAATTTCATAAGATTCGGCCTGATTTGCCGGGCTAATCGAACCGAAAATTCTGGCATCCGGCATGGATGATGGGTTTACGACCAGGGTTCCAAAGTCGAAGTCGGTCGTAACAGTTCCAGGGGCCACCGTGGTCGAAAGCCGATACGAACCAGTCACTCTTAGGTTATAGGTCTGAGCGGGCACCTGGAAGCGGAAAGATCCATTGGCACTGGTCAGGGTTTCAAGAATCGGGGCATTGTCATCGTTTGATTTTAATTGAACCACTACGCCGGATTCATCGGTCTCACCGGGCAGTTTGGGCGATTTCTGAACAGTACCGGTAACGTTGAAGAAAACGCCGTTGGAGGGAACAACAACAAAGGCAGTGCCAAAAGAAATATTGTTGTTCACTACAAGGGGGTTTACAAATGCATTTTTGAATTTATAGCCGCCGCCAACGGCAAAGTCATAGTTGCCCGGCGGCACGACAAATGAGAATTGGCCAAGACTATCTGAAATAGCTGAATAAGATACATTGGTAGCTTGAGAAGTAAGAGTAAGGTTTACCCCGGCTTCGTCGGTTTCGCCAAATGCTTTTGCATCTTTAGAAACCACCCCGGTTACATGCCATTCAACCCTGGTTGGAACCACATTGATCGTGTTGGGAAAAGAAAAGCCCGGGATAATGTTAATCGGGTTACCAGGAAATGGGTTGTTCTGAAGACGATAAAGCCCGGAAACCGAGAGGTCGTATTGCCCTGGAGGAACCATAAAGGCAAAAGATCCAACTTCGTCGGTTATTGCCGAATAAATTCTTCCAGATGCGTCAGTGGCGGTAAGCGTAAGGTTCACGCCGCCCTGGTCACTTTCATTGAGAGCGAAAACTAATTTGGAAACCTTGCCCCGAACCAGCACATAAGGTATCTCGGTTGGCCTCAAGTCAATGGTATTGGCAAAAGCATAAGTCCCTGATACCGTTAAAGGACTGCCGGCCAATGGATCAGTAACGAATTGATAACCGCCGCCGACAGAGAAATAATAGTCGCCGGCCGGGACATAGAAGGCAAATGAGCCATCGGGGCCTGAAACGGCGGGATAGGTGATTCCGGATGCGGCGGTGGAAGTAAGAGTCAGAGGCACGCCGCCATCGTTGGCTTCATTGAAAGCTTTAGCGACTTTGGTGATGTAACCATGCACCAGAATGACATCAGCAGTAGGGGCAATGCCGAAAGCGGCAATTGAAAGAGAAGCGGATACGGTGAAAGGATTGGGAGTCAGAGGGGTTTCGAAAGAATAGCCGCCGCCAACTGCGAGTTCGTATTCGCCGGCGGGAACTTCGAAGTTGTAGCCTCCGGCAGGGTTCGTTACCGCTGCATAGGTTTTTCCGCTGGCGGTATCGGTTAGGGTCAGGGGCACCCCACCCTCGTCAACTTCATCAAAGGCTTTGGCGGTTTTATGCAGGCTGCCTCCTACCATATATAGAGTCAGAACCGGCTCAGCCTGCAGGGCAAAAACCTGAGAAAGGGCCACATTCTGGCCAGGAATAACGTTAACATCCTGGTTGAGAGGTACTGAGTCGTATTCTTCAGGAATAGGCGTTACGCGATAGTTGCCAGCAGTTTTAACGATAAAAGCAAAAGACCCGGCATCGTCGGTCATATTGATTAATGGAGGCTGATTGGCAGCGGTCAATAAAATCATGTGACCGGCAAGGCGGGTGTCGGGCGAAGTGACGCCAGAAATTGAAACCTGGCCGCTAACTGTGGAGGTAACTACGTTTGGGGCTGAAAGAAGAATGGTTCCGGCATTCTGGGTAGAACCCGGAGTTATGGTGACAGAAGGCGAAGTGGTTGGCACGCCGCGGGAAGAGATGACTTTCAAAGAAAAATCCTGATTTGCCGGCACGTTGGCAATGGTGAATTTGCCGTCGAGGGCAGAAACAGCTACATACGAAGTGCCGTCGAGATAAACGATGGCTCCTGAAACGTTTTCGGTAACGCTGTTATTAACGATCTGAACGACGCCGGTCACTGATCCGGTCGGGGTGAGCTGGGCGTCAAGCCGGGTCACGGCGCCAAGAATAACGTTGGTTCTGGCAAACTGATGATTCTGGTCTTTGGCGGCGATCAAAGTGTAGTTACCGACCGGAACCGCAGTGAAGTTGTAACGGCCCTGCCCATCGGTAAAGGTAGAATAACTGCCGTCGTTATTCAAAGTCTGGGCAATCACATTGGCTTTAACCGAGCTTAGCTGTGCAATGCCGCCCATGTAAGCGCTGGCGGAAGGGTAAAGAAAAACTTTGGCGTTGGCCAGCGGAACGTTCTCGAAACTGACAACGCCGGTTAAATTGGCTACTGAGCCGGTGTTGACGGGTACTGCAACCGGGTTAACGGCACTGCCGCCTCCACCGCCGCCGCCGCCACAACCAACCGCGATCAAACCAACGACCAGAACAAAGAACACATAAGCCAAAATTTTTCTGTTCACCTTGTTACTCCTCTAACCCTTAAATCCTAACGAACCACAACGCCGCTGATCGTATAAGGCGCATATCCTGCCCTTGACACAACCAGATAATATGTACCCGGCATCAAATCTGTAATTTCGTAATAACCACTGGAATCAGTTACGCTGTAGCCTGCCAGCTGGTTCGAGATGTTATATGCCTCGACTCGGGCACCAGATACCGGCAAATTGGTAACTTTATCAGTAATTGCGCCATTGATACCGGTTCCGGTAACGACAACCGCCGGAACTTCAATTACTTCCATCGATTCAAGAAACCAAGTTCCCTGGTCTTTAATCATACAAAAGTTAACTTTCAAACCGCCGAATTGCGGAGAACCCGAATAATAATAGCTGGTAAATACGGTAGCCAAACTGTCAGAAAGGTATTCGACCTTATCAACCCGGAAAAGCCATTCGGTACCTTGCAAGTCTCTGAAGGTGACATAGCCGACGGTGCCTGTAGTTGATTCCTGGGCAAGAATTTTGCCCTGGCTGTCATAGCGAAAAGAGTTACTGGTTTTCCAGCTGTTAAAAAGCTCTTTTACCGCCGCATCCGGGGTTGAGTCAAGGGTTTCACCGCCCGTGGAAGAACTTCCGCCGCCACCTGAGCAGCCAAAAACTAGCGGCAGAAGCAATAGAGCAAAAATTAAAACAAAACTTCTAGCAGGCATTTTTCCTCCCAACCGGCAAAGTTGACAGTTGTTTCGGCTTACTCGCCAATTATTTTAATCAAAACTCTCTTACGTCTTTTCCCGTCAAATTCTCCGTAAAAAATTTGTTCCCAGGGGCCAAAATCAAGTTTGCCTTCAGTTACCGCAACAACAACTTCGCGGCCCATGATAGTTCTTTTAAGATGGGCATCAGCATTGTTTTCAGAGCCGTTATGCCGATATTGAGAATAGGGTTTTTCAGGGGCCAGCTTTTCGAGCCAGACCTCAAAATCGTTGTGCAAACCACTTTCATCATCATTAATAAAAACGCTGGAAGTGATATGCATGGCATTTACCAAAACCAGGCCTTCTTTGATGCCGCTCTCGCCAAGAGCCTGCTGAACCTGGGAAGTTATATTCACCAGCCCGCGCCGATTATCTAATTCAAACCACAACTCACGCCGAAAACTTTTCACTTGCAATTGCTCCATGACCTATTTTAATTACATTTGAATATAACAATCCGTATTGTAACACGGTTGGCCGGGAAAATACAATTTTCTTGACAGAGCTGTATTGACAATGATCAACACAAGGGATTATAAATATCGCTCAAGCAAGTCACAAAATAAGGATCAGCAAAAATGCTCGACAGAATTGATCAACTGGTTTTTTACTTCACTATCGAATGCGCAAACTGCCATAACGTCATTAAAACAAGCCACGTCGTGGTTCAAGAGAAGGCTGGCCAGCTGTTTTGTTCTCTCTGCGGCAAAGATGTCAAGGTGCCTGGCCATGAAAACCTGGTCGCGGCAGGAAAATTTCTGAACGAATATCTTGGCGATTCACTGAATGCCAGGTTTATCAATCTGGTCTTGAACGATAAATTTGAAAGACCCGGCGACGCGCCACCGGCGCATTAAAAAAATCGTTTAAATTTTTGCCAGAACGCCGGGGTTAACTTTCTCTACCGCCTGTTCGCCGAGCAGTTCGCGCATCAGGGCAAAGGCGAATTCGAAGGTGGTTCCCGCCGCTCGCGAAGTAATAATCTTTTCATCGCAAACGACCCGCTCTTCGCTGTATTTAACACCCGACATGTGATCGCGGGCAGCGGGATGCGAAGTCAGACAGCGCCCGGCGGCAATACCGGCTTTAACCAGAACGGCGGGGGCGGCACAGATCGCGGCAACGAATTTTCCCGTCTTGTGGGCCTGCTGAACGGCTTTAATAACCATTTCGCTCTGGCCAAGATTCCGGGTTCCTTCGAGGCCTCCGGGCAAGACGATCATATCATAATCATTGACATCAAAATTTTTGCAGCTCAAATCGGGCAGCATGTGAATGCCCCGCGACCCTTTTACCGGGTCGGTGCCAGTGGCGAGAGAGACGGTTTTTACGTCAATTTCGGCACGACGTAAAATATCGACGGTGATGGTGAGTTCCATTTCTTCGAAGCCAGGAGCCATAAAAACAGCAACTTTTCTGATCATTTTATTTACCATCCATTTCCAGTAATTTTTCGCAGGCCGCAAAAACGGTCTGAACCTTGAGCCGCTTCATACATTGGTTATCGTTGCAAACAGTGGCGCGGTGATTATACGAGCTGACACATGGAGAACAGGCAAGTTCGCTGGTCAAAGACACGCGGTTTTTGCCAAGAGCACAATACAGTGCGGGAGTCTCGGGCCCAAAAAGGGTAATTACTGCCAGGTCGGTGATTGAGGCAAAGTGAGACGGGCCACTGTCATTGGTTATCATCAAATCGCAGACCGAATAAAGAACCAGCAGCTGGCGCAATGAGGTTTTGCCAACCAGGTTAACGACCCTTTCTTCGCCGAGAGCAGCGGCAACCCGCTCTGACTCTTCTCTTTCAGCGGTTACTCCGGTCAGCACGATAAAACAATCATATTTATGCAGAAGCATTTTGCCCAGCTCGATGAAATTCTCGATGGGCCAGCGCCGCAGCGGCACCAGTTCACTTGAATTGGCATTAATAATAATCAGTCTGGCAGCCTGGCGCACCCGGTGGTTAACCTGAGTCATCAGATCAACGACTTCATGCTGCTCTGAATCGTTGGTCAGCAATTTCGGCAGCTCAAGCTGTTCAAGCCGGGGAACCGCAGCTTTCACCAGAGGTATCTGGCCGGCAGGTTGAATCAGAGCTTCGATCATGCTGTAAAAAGTCTGGGCGGTATGTATGTGGGGGTTATATTGAACCGCGTGGGTAAAAAAGCTGCCCTTATAGAGGCCTTCCATGGTGAAACGTGAAAATCCGCAGGTTGACCGGGCACCACTGAGTTCGGCGAGAATGGCCGAGGCCCGCGAAAAAAATTCGAGATCGATCGCCACATCAAATCTTAAGCTCCGCAATTTTAGCAGCTGAGAAATACAGTCAGAAGCAAAGGTTTTGAAATCTGCGGTGCGAAGCTTGTGAATATTGGCTTGAGGAACCAACCCAAGCATTTCTACGACCGCCGTGTTTTCGGCAAAAACCAGAAAATGAAATTCGACATCGGGCCAGAGCTGCTGCGCCCGCTTCAGCATCGAATACGTCAAAACGGTACTGCCCATTTCGGCGGGCTTAACCATGAGAATTTTTTTAACATTCTTCAGGGGGCCTCGACAGCGTGGCATGATAAGGTCGAGAATACGGCGGCGCAATGAAAGAACAAAGCAGATCGGCGGCCCGACCAGGGCGTCAATTTTTCGCATGACATCAGGATGCATTTTAAATACCTGTTTATTTAAATTTTAAATTTGAATTTAGATTGGAAAGCCTGGTAAAGTTCATATTACGAATATGCCTGCCGGCATAAGTTACCGGTATTTTAACTGATTCAGAAGCGGTAAAAAACCGGGCAAAATTCATGGCTTCAGAAAATTTATCATCATCGACATATACCACTTCGCTGCCAGCCGGCAGTTCGCGGTTCTGCCACCAGAATTGAAAGTTGCCGCCGCCATGAATCTCGGCAAGTCGCTCAGATGGGATTTTACCGTAAAACCCGACTAAAGTGGCCAGAGGCGCTCCCTGTCCGACAAAAACGGCCTTATAGCCGGTATCGGCATCGAAGCGCTGCACCACTTCACCCATTTTGCGCCAGCCGTGCAGGCGCGTTGAAATATCTGAGTTGGGCGGCAGCGGAATGATGAAAGTAAGGCTCTGAATCACCACGAGAAAAGCAGGAAAAGCAGAAGGGGCAATGACCCAGTTGCGCCGCCGCGCACCTTCGCCGGCGCAGATCCATTCGGCAACCAGAAGCATGGCGGAAAGATAGGCAATCTGAGGCCAGTTGGCCTCGACCTTTGACTTCATGCCGGTATAAACAAAAAATGACATTTTCGGCAGCGCGAGCCAGACGAGAAAAAACCTGACTTCATCGAGGCGTGAAAGGGTAGCCCTGGCATATTTCAATGCAGCGAACCACAAGACAGGAAAAAGGGTTAGACCAATGGTTCCCAGCTGGCCGCCAAGAAAATCTCCGAGATTCCTGAACAGTCCGCGAGCATTTGGTTTCAAACCATGGTCAAATTGAAATTTGAATGAAATCCAGTCGTGGGAGTGGTTCCAGTAGAGAACAGGCAGGGTTCCCAGGCCGGCAAGACCAACCATAAGCCAATATCTTCTGGCAAGCATCAGATGGCGGTAGCGGGGAAAAGCAATAACGGTCAATGCCACGGCAGGCACGAAAAAAATCATGTTATATTTACTCATTGCCCCGAAGCCAAGCGAAATACCGGTGAGTGCCCACCAGAAATCCGATTCGCTGTTGATTGCTTTAAGAAAAGAATACATGCCGGTCAGCCAGAAAAGCGCCAGAGGGGTATCGGGCGTGGTAATAAAACCAATCGCCACTCCAGCTGGAGTAAGGTTGAAAAGAAAAGCGGCAATGAAACCAACTCTGGGGTTACCAAGAAACTCACGACCAATCTGAAAAAGTATCAAACTGCCAATGGCACTGGTGAGAATGGATGGCAGGCGGATTGCGAGGTGGGTATCACCAAGCAGAAGCCGGAAAAAAGCGATAATACAGGCAACCATTGGCGGATGATCGTAGTAAGACCAGTCGAGGCGCCGTGACAATTCCCAATAATAGCCTTCATCGGGGGTAAGATCGAGATACAGGGCCATGAAAAGATGCAAAAGCCCCATTGCCACTACCAGGCGAAGAATTGCTGAAAAGTAACGGTTCTCGCTTTCCATGAGTCATCCTGAGCTGAATTTTCGCGGTATTATAGCACATCCTGGCAAATATGCAGTTCTGACTTTTTCATCGGCTTGAGAAATGATATAGTCATTCTGAAAAAAATGACAAGCATTTTTGAAAGGCAAAAAAAATGGAAGCTGCTGATTTTGCGGTAAAAATAGAAGAAGTAATGGCAGAAGAATGCTCGGCTTACGAGTGCGTTTACGAAGACGAAGAAGAAATCGGGCGAATCTGGAAATTTCAGATCGAGGATTCGATCGATGGTTACCTGGCACTTGAAGAAAACGAAGAAACCATTGGCATACAGACGGTTGCAATAGGGCTTTACCTTCTTGATATTACCGACTATGAGCGTGAAGATCTGTTCGGTCTTCTGCAGATGAATGCTAATTTCCTCAATTCGTCACTTAGTGTGGTTAGAATACCCGCCAAATCGGAAAATCAGGAAGGAGAAGCAGTTAATCTCGACGAAGAAGATCCTGTTGAAGACGAAGAAGATTCTGAAAGTTTCGTTCTTACCATTCAGACCCGCATTCCGGCTGATGCATTCGAGCCAAACGACTTCAAAACCCATGTTGACAACATGCTGTTTCAGTATCAGACAGCCTCAGAGGAGCGTGAATTTGACGAAAACGGTGATGCGGCCAATTTAGATGAAGATTTAGAGGATGACGAGGAATAATTTATGGTTGATGCTGCCGCAATTCCAGAAAATATCCGGCAGGATATTTCGATTTACCTGGCGCCAGATGAAAGGGTTCTGAAAGCGGTCAATTCAATTTCGGGAAAAAGTTCGGCGGGTGAAGTTTGGCTGATTCTGACCGGCCAGTCAATTTTCTTTCATACCAGAGAGCCGGCAAAAAAAACGGTCATAGCAATGGTTGCCAGAAACGATCTGAAAGAAATTGACTATTATCAGAAACAGACAGAGATTGTTCTGACCTTCATACCTCTGCGCAGCCCCAACCATACCAGCAGGCTTTCATTTCCTATCAGCAAAAAGGCAGAGATTGAAGACATCTGCGAAGACCTTGCAGACCTGATCAATTTTCGCATGGAAACTTCATCTGGGGTAAAGGTTTACCCGAAGCCCGACGAGCCCCCTGCGAAAAAAATCGACGGAAAACCTGCCCAGGCCAATCAGGCACCGGTTAAACCCGCTGTAAAAATCAGCGAAAAGCCTGCGGAAAAACCGGCAAATACAGAAGCAAAGGCTAAACCTTCGATTGCTCCGGAGGTAAAAATAATTTCAAGAACCAATCAGGGCTCTGAAGGTGAACCGGCTCCCGCCCCCTACATAATTCTGGCCACTGTAATTTCGATTCTGGTTGCTTTTATCTGGTACCAATTTTTCAGAAGTATTTCGGGCGGAGAGAAAAAATGAAAAACTGGCTGCCGGCAGCGATAAGCGCTTTTGCAGACAGTCTGGCTCTTATTCTGGCCGGTTTTTTGGCTTATTCGATCAGAACGTCTGACTTTTTTCCGGCAACTGAGTATATTAAAAATCCGCACCAGTATTTTCTTCTTCTGGTTGCAGCTTTGATTCTATGGCATTTAATCAGCTTCGCGACTGGCGGCTACCGAATCAAACCAGCCATTTTCAAGATTGATGAACTGTTGTTTCATTTTAAATGCAGTATTATTCTTCTTATAATCCTGATGGCCAGCACTTTTCTTTACAAGAGCTATGATTTTTCGAGGTTGATTCTTTTTTTTGGCTGGCTTCTTCTGATACTGGCGGGCAATCTATTCAGACAGATTGCATGTCGCCTGAAAGGCGCTCTTCATCAGAGAGGCATTGCAATACGACTGGCCTGTATTGAGGGCAGCAATGAAAACTCGACGTTTCTTCGCGGTCGCATTCAAAACAATCCCGGTTGTGGAATGACACTGGTTGATCGGCCAGCAGAACTTGAGTTAAAGGATTTTTTAAAAAATCAGCGGGTGGACGAGCTTTTTCTGGTAGGCAACGATTTCAGTTACGATTTTATCTGGAACGTGCGCGAAGCGGCCATAGAAAAAGCAATGCGTGTTCATCTCGTTCCGTCTCTCGGGAATCTGTATTTGAGAAACCTGCAGGGTCTGTTCTTTGATGGAACAGTTTTGATCAGCCTGGATTCTCTTCAGGATAAAAATCTGCAACTGAAATTTAAACGTATTTTTGATTTTTTCTTCAGCCTGTTCTGGCTGATCTTTCTTTCACCATTTTTTCTATTGTTTGCCGTTTTGGTCAAGATGGATTCAGCAGGTCCGATAATTTTCAAACAGAAGAGAGTCGGTTTTGACGGGCAATTGTTTGAAATTCTCAAATTTCGAACGATGAGTGCCGATTCGCCGGTTTATGCTGAAACGCCAAGATATGGCAACGACCCGCGCATTACCAGAATCGGCAGGTTTCTTCGCGCAACCGGGCTTGATGAGCTGCCTCAACTGATCAATGTTTTACGTGGAGAAATGAGCATAGTCGGGCCACGCCCTGAAATGCCATTTATCGTCGAGCAATACAACGAGCTCGAAAAAAAGAGACTAAAAGCGAAACCGGGCATTACCGGCCTTTGGCAGGTTTATGCCCGGTCAGAGAATCTGCCGATTCATCATCACATTGAATACGACCTGTATTACATCGAGAATTTCTCACTGCTGCTGGATTTCATCATAATTTTAGACACGATTCCAACTGCGGTTCTGAAAACCGGCGTTTGATTCTAGAGTTTTCCGGTGGTGAACTGGCCCCAGAGATTTTCGAAGCCTTCGGCTTTTTTTCCTGAGACCGATACCAGACCGCAGCTATTGAGCCTTATCAGATATGGATTTTCTGCAGCCAACATGCGGAATGGCACGAGTTCAAGAACCGTATCGGCTTCTTTCCAGGTCACCGAGAAGTAGCTTTTAATCGAGACACCATCAACGATAACCTGTGCGTTGCTTTTTAAATTGGTAATTTCAATTTCAAGATCGTCATAAAGACTATCTTTCTGCATGCTGCGGTCGAATCTGATGACGAATGGCCCGGTTCGGCCTACTGAAACTGCGCCATTAACCGGCGAAGTCGAAAGAATCTTCGGCGAAACATCGGCATCGGTAGTAAATTCGCCATACATGCCGTTATAGTTTTTAAGCACTCTGCCGTCAGCGGCTCTGGCGTTCAATCGGCTGATCAACAGGCTGTATCTGGTAAGGCCTTTAAGCGGTTGAACCGGGTAAAGCTGAACAATTGTGCTGCCGATCCAGGCGACTCTGAAGTTTCGACCGATATCCGGCCCGGTCATCGCCATGGTTGCCCCGGTTTCTTTGTTTTGAATCATCAGGCTGATGTCGTCGAAAAAAGATTCTTTTTCCATTGCCTGTCCAAAGCCAATTTCGAAAGGTCCTGAAACGGGGAAGGCTTTCTGATAATTGAAAGGTCTGGTATAGGAGATAATCGCCTCAGTATCGGGAATACTGCCGGATTTTTCCAGTCGGGCACGCACGATGGTAAGGCCGTCGAGAGAAACGGGTATTTTGTAGCCATCGATGGTCTGATAGCCATTTTTGCTGAGTCGAAGATTAACATCTGACGAGGAAAGAGAGCTAACCAGGGCAATTCCGGTTCCCGCTGCCGACATCGACTGGGCAAAGCCGGCGTCAACGGTTACTTCGGCAATCGGCCGGGTAGTTCCGTATGAATTTTCGACGGCCATGACTTCAATAGCACCGCGTTTCAGATTGAATGAGTCGCCCCGACCAATCGCCACCGATACGCCATCGAACCCGGGAGCAAAGCTCAGACTATCAAGAACGGCGCCTGATCCGGCGGCGGGTTTGAGAGTCGCATTGTAACTGAGTTCCCAGTCGAGATATTTAACCATGACAACCGCGCTGGTAGCTACGACCACCGACTGATCAATGGTGAATTCTACCGAACCGTCAGAACCGGTTACCCCGATCTGGCCGAGCACAGGCAATTCGACTCTGGCACCGGAGACGGGAACATAGAGATCGCTTGATCCTGAATATGAGCGGCTGGTCAACAGAGAAGAACGATCTGCCATTACCACCAGGCGATAACTGCCGTCGGCAAGAACCTCTATTTTCACTTCAGCTGAGGTGAAAGCCCCTTCGGGGTCAGTAGCTTTGCAGGATATGGTTGCAGAAGTGCCGATTTTTGGGGCTCTCCAGACCACCCGATCGTTGTCGGTGTTAATCAAATCCCCCGAATCGGCATTCCAGAGAATTTCGAGCTGCGAGCCTTCGGGGTCGAGGGTTTCGGCTCTGATAATCACTTCATTTTCCGGTCCGACCACAGTTTTTTCGGCAAGAAGATTTACAACCGGTGCGTAGTTTTCACCTTTAGTGGTCTTATCAACGGTATTCAGAACCGATTCAGGATTGGTATCAGCGGCAGCCGGGTTGCTGCTCAGAGAATTGGCCTGAGTACAGCCGGCAATCGTCATGCCGACCCAGACAAGAATCATTGTATAAACAAAACTTTTGAAAAGCCTGCCGTTTTTCATGAAAACACCTCCGAACGCAACTGGTATCGGAGGTGTTTTCAATTTTCTTAACTAATACAATCACATTTTATTCGTTGATTAAATTTGATTTAACGCGATAATGTTCCGCGCTTCAGGCAACAAATAAAGGTTTATAATAGCTCACCGAAGAGTTCTGTTGGTTCACGGCGCTTCGACCCGCCAGGCGGGGGCTTGGCGACCAATAAAAATCAGTCCAAGTCGCGAATGGTGTTGACCACCAGTTTTACGCCGACGCCGCTGGCGTACCCGACCGGGCGGTAAGAGCGGCCTTTCTTTTCGATGGCTGACCCGGCAATATCGAGATGGGCCCAGGGCCAGCGGACGAAATAGCTCAAAAAAGCTGCGGCAGTGCAGGCACCGGCTTCTTTTCCAGAAATTGCGGCGTTTCTCAGGTCAGCGAACCGACCTTTGACTTCATCGCTGAAATCGGGGTGCAGCGGCATGGGCCAGACCTGCTCGCCACCGTCTTCGGCGGCTTTCATCAGGCGGCGTTCAAGATCTTTGTCGTTACAGAACAGGCCGGTATATCTGGTGCTGAGCGCCTGCATGATGTTTCCGGTCAGGGTTGCCAGATCGATCACCAGTCTGGGATTGTATTCACGGGCATAGCAGAGGGCGTCAGAAAGAATCAGACGGCCTTCGGCATCGGTATTGAGAATTTCAACGGTTGTGCCGTCATACATGGTAATGATGTCGCCAGGCCGGTAAGCATTGCCATTTGGCATATTTTCAGCGGCGGGAATGATGGCAACGATGCGTTTCTTATAACCCATCTCGGCAAGCGAGCGAATGATGCCGATTACCGCAGCAGCTCCGGCCATGTCAGTTTTTTCTTCGGGCAGACTTTCGCGGGGTTTGAGACACAGGCCGCCCGAGTCAAAGGTTATGCCTTTTCCAATGAGCAGAATCGGCGGTTCATCAGAGGGGTTCAGCTCGATTTCGAATAGAACCGGTTTATTGACGCTACCGGCACCAACGGCATTCAAACCGCCCATTTTTGCGACCTTTTCGGGGGCAACCATTTCAACCCTGGCGCCATATTGGCGAAGTTGAGCAGCTTCATTAAACAGTTCCTGGGGGCCGAGCAGATTGGCGGGCATGTCGACCAGGCGTCTGGTTTCGTTGACCGATTCATTGATGATTTTGCCGTCGTTGACCAGCCTGGCAAACTTTTCGATGTGAGTATGGGAATTGAAAACATAGTTTACGAATTCAATTCGGGTGATTTCAGGCTTTACGGTTTTGAAATAGCCGATGTCGTATTCCATGTAGAGGGGAACTTCGAGAAAATCGAGAATGGCAATTTTCAAATCTTCTTCGGGAAGCTGGGGCATCCAGAGATTAAAACTTTTAACACCGCGCTGTTTAAAAAAGTTGAGTGCCTTACCCAGCCAGTTCTTGCAGTTGCGTCTGAACGCGTGATCCATTTCGAGGGCGGGTACCTTGAACAGATATTCGTTGTTGAGACGCCACGATGAAACGAAATCTTCTTCCCAGTTTTCGGAGACAATGGTGGGAACCCAGTCAGGGAATGAGGCAGGTTTTTTGCCCTTAACCGGGAAAAAAAGAAAACCTTCAGCAGGAACTGGTCCTTTGCTGATTTTTTGAATCATAAAAATCCTTCCTTGCGAAAAAAATGTGAGTTCAGTATATATCTCGGTTCATCAAAGTGTACATTTATAAGCTAAAGCAATGAATTTTTTCCAAGTGATAAACAGGCTTTTTTGGTGGGGGTTTTGCAAATTCAAAAGTCTTTTCAGAAAATTTTGGCTTGCTTCGTTTATTTATTTCTGATATCATGAAATTTCACTTCGGCTCTATTTTGGAGGTTTGATCATGTCTAAGTTCTGTATGGTTTGTAATCGTGGGCCAAAAATCGGCTACTCGCTCAGCCATTCTCATCATCGCACCAAAAGACGCTGGAGCATAAACCTCCAGAAGAAACGGGTAATGTTAAACGGCAAAGTCACCACAGGCTATGTATGTACCCGCTGTCTTGGCAGTGATAAAGTAGGAATGGCCTGATCTGTCAGATCAACTCTGCCTGGCGCAGAGTGCCTGGTGATTTATCGCAAGGTACCCGGCCAGCACAGCGCAGATTATTGTTTCTGGCAAAATGTGGCCAAGGTTGTAGGCATAGCTTGCAGCCAGCATCTTTGTTAACGAGTTCTGATCGGCGACAAAGAAAACCGCACCGGCAATAACATGCAAGTGCAAACGAATAAAGTTTGCCAATGTTGTTGCCGCTGCTGCTTTTAGGCCGGAGTTCCATTCAAAAAAACCGGCAATACCAAGCGATGCGTAGGCAAGCGGGTAGTCGAGAAGAAACTGCAGAGGATGAACGATATAGGGGCGCATGGTCAGCAGCAGCAGCCCCATCAGCAAACCACTGATCAAACCGGTCACCGCGCCATGTCTTGCTGCTATCAGCAGAAGCGGCAAAACTCCGAGAGAAACGGACCCGCCACCGGGAAGCTGAAAAATTTTAAAATTTGCCAGAGCGAGAGCGGTTGCCAGAAGCATGCCACACTCGGTAAGAACCTGCAGACGCCTTCTTCTATTCATTGGCCCCGATGATATCACAATTAACAAGTTTTTTTAACCCGGCTGCGGCAAGTAATTCTCGGATAAGTTGAAAACACCTGGCTGTTACTGCCAATTTTCTCTTGTTTTTCCCCTGCCATCCGCTTAAAATTAATTGAAACAAAAATCAGGGCATAAAAAATGAAACTTTCGAGAGCCAGGCTTCTTTTTAACACTTTCACTTTTTTTCTGATTTTTTCACTGCATTGCCTGATTCTGGCTCAACCGAAAGACTCATTGCTGCCAACCGGGCTGAATGATCTTTTGATCGGCAAAGAGACTGATTTTGCCGCTGTCGCCGAAGAAATCAAAGAAACAGATCTGCCAACGGCCCTGGCCGTTGTTGAACTATTAAAATTCAAGGCCACTCACCGGCGTTATCCCTGTCGGCGAAGCCGGCACCATTTTTCCTGACATTCAAATAAACATTTATTCGATGTCAGAAATTGTAGAATTTCGCCTTGTAATTGACGGAAAGGTAGTTTCTCCTGAAAAGATAAAACTGTTTAACACCGGTGATGAACTTGGTCTGATTTTCAGACCAGATCTGAATAGTGGTGGTCCGAGAAAATTGGTCAAGCCGATAAGTGATAAAACACCAAAAATTA
>DYKG01000012.1 GCA_020722725.1 Candidatus Methylomirabilis sp. | reverse complement strand
ATTTATGAAAGGACCCACCTTAAATTTTTCAAAAAAATGTCTTGACCGCGGGGGGCATTATAGTTTCTTCTGCTCCCAGACTGGAGCTGTTTCAGAGGCTACCGGACCGGGCACAAGGTTCTGCCGGTTCAGCCAGGCGAGAGTACCCGGATGAATTGGAACCCCGGTCTCCTGCATAACCTTCAGGGCCTGCTGAGGGTCGGATGGAACCAGTCAGCCATGATATGCCCGGCCGGATAATATGTTCCCAGGCAATTACCCGTAGCCAGCAGCTGGAAACTTGATGAATAAAGCTGGGGTGGCATCGGAGTTTCAAACTTCAATTGCGGTTGCTCTACCGACAGCATCAGGATGGCCATGGCGGCGATAACAAGGAAAAGCAGCCAGGCAAAAGTTGGAACAAAACCAGCTCTGTTTTTCATATATTCAGTTTAAACTGAATATCAGGCAGAAGGCAAGCTATGCCTGAGCAAAAAAACTAACGAACTATTATTCTGTAGCTGCCGGGCATTTTAAATTCATGCTTCTTCAGCTTAAGATTCAGCTCATCGTTTGCCACGTCTTCTTTTTTCGCTTCGCCAGGCTCATCATGCTTTTCAGGTTCAGACGGCAACTGACTGGCTCGGTTGGTATGATATTTCTGCTTCAATTCTTCAAGTCTTGACGGCAGATCGGATTCTTCAATGGTTTTTGGCTCTTCAATCTCAGGTGCCTGAGGTTCAGAAACCGACTCGGCTCGCCGATCGAGGTCTTGAGATGGTTCTGATTCAATGGGCGCTGGTGAATTGACTGCCGATTCAACCGCAGTACCTTCATCTTTTGCCGATGCATTTGGAACTTTTTTTATTTCATCGTTACAAATTTCGCCGGGGTCGCGGGTAGAGCGAATTTTATCGAGTGCAATTCGCAATGCCGACCCGGGAATATAAAGCTCGGGAATTTCGACTTCATCGACCGCCCGGGCAATTTTTTCACTGTGATCTTTGAGAGAAGAAATGGAAGACCCTTCGGTAGCCCGACCATAAATCTGGCTGCGCATTCTTAACAAGGCCTGCTTCAGTTGCGAACCAACTACATAGCTATCGGCCGAAGAGGCGGGTATAGTGGTTTCATTTTGGGCTGAAGATTGATTAAGATTACGGCGCATTGTCTCAACTATTTCAAGAGCTTCAAGAGAAAGGGCGGCCATTAACTGCAATGGTTGCAACAACAGAACTGCGATAAACAACAGCTTAAAATATTTTTTCATAATTTCCCTCAATTGTTCTCTTCGTTCATTATACAATTTATCGACAATTTTGCCTAGACAGGTCAGATTAAAAAATCGGCATTCCGCATTTAACACAGAATTTTTCCTGCATATCGTTCTGGGTGCCACAATTCTGACATTCAATCACTTTAGGCTTATCATCGATCTTAATGTTCTGCTTCATTGAATTTTCATCCTGAGGCATGGCCGATGAAACAGGATCTGAAGGTTTGGCAGCAGGCTTGGCATGAGCTGTAGAGCCCGTATCATCTCCTGCAAATTTGCCCGCGCCATGTTTGAGGAATTCACTTAAATCAGCCTGGGGATTCACTCCCATAACTTCAAAAATGTCGATCGGCATCGATTTTCCTTTAACCATAATCGATTCCCGCTGTTCGATGATAAAGAAATCCTTGACCCGATCATAGGTAGACCTGGTGATGAAAAGCTGCATTCCTTTGGCAACCGCCATTACACGGGCAGCCAGGTTGACGTTGTCACCAATTACCGTATATGAAAGCTGTTTTTCTGAACCCATATAACCGGCAGTAACTTCTCCGGTGTTGATTCCAACACCTATTTGAATTACCGGTTTGTTTTCCTTTTTCCAGACCTCCTGAAGTTCTCTGAGCGCTTCAAGCATTTTTACACCGCAAAGAACTGCTCTGATCGGGTCATCCTTTCGGGAAACCGGAGCGCCGAACAAAGCCATCAATTCGTCGCCTACGTACTTGTCAAGAGTTCCGTCGAGTGCCATCAGAATGTCGGTCATTCGGGTGAAATAAACGTTCAATTGTTCAACAATATCGGTCGGATCCATGCTTTCAGACATTTTTGTGAAACCACGGATATCAGAGAAAAACATGGTTACCTCACACTTGCTGCCGCCCAGCTTCAATCCAGACGGGTCAGACATAATCATTTCAGCAACACTCGGCGAAACGATACGCGACAGGCTTCCCTTGAGTTCTTCATTTTTCTTTAGCTGATCTTCGCTGAGTTTCTGAGCTGAAACCAGATCCTCCATGGTAGCAGAATAGAGTTTGGCATTCTTCATAACCAAGCCCGCGATGTCGGCGCAGGTCGCGAGAAGATTCTGATCATCACGGGTATAATCCGGGTTACGCATGCTTTCGACGTTGATAACCGCAAAAAGCTTGCCTTCAGCATAAATCGGAGCACAAATTACACTTTTGAGAGTTCCCTGGCCGACAAGACCTTTGGTTTTCGGGTCCATTTCACATTCTTTAACGCCAAGAGCCCCCACCCCACCGGTAACTTCGTTCATTTTCTGCCGCATCAGAAAAGTGATCATGCTGTTTTCTTCATGATTGATCTCAATATCTTTATAGTCTTTGGGCTTGGCGCCGGCAGCCATGACAATTCGAAATTTTCCTTCTTTTTCGTCGTTGAGCAGCAGTTGAACTTTATCTGCATCCATACCCTTTGAAACGATTTCGACAATATTTGAAAAGATCTGGTCACGATCAAGGCTTTTAGCCAGATTTTTAATGCGCATGAGAGTGGTAGTAAGGCGCATCGATCTTTTACTGAATTCTTCGCGAATTTCGCGCACTTCCCGTTCCATTCTCTCTTCAGCCGATTCAGACAATGCTGGAATGTCCTGGGCCGGCTTGCCTTCTGCACCAGCTTCAGCAGGATTGCCATCAGCGGTGGCCTCACCCGGTTCGCCCTCTGCCCCAGATGCCGAACCGCCCTTCAATGCAGAATCCATGGCATTCTCTTTTTCCTTTTGCTTTTTTTGAGCCTCTTCGCGGTATTTGGCCGCAATTTTGGGGTCAACTCTGGCTTTCAGATTACCGTCTTCACCGGCCGCACCGATGGCGCCGCCCGTTCCCTGGCCATGCCCAACCGTGTTCAGCTGCTCAAAGCGAAAAAAGACATAAATCAGAAAACCCGCTGAAAAAAGAACCAGCACCGAATAAATTTCCCACCAGTCTTCGAGTGGGTATTTCTGTGGCTTGAATTTGAACGCAAGGGTTGCCGCCCCGAGTAAAACCGGCAGAACAAACATCAGCAGGCTGGTGGCTATTTTCTCTCCGAGAATGCCAAGAATGCCAATCGTGGCAAAAATGTAAAAATACGAGAAATATGACCAGAAATTCCTGGGAACTTTATTGGTATAAACCATGAAGGCAACAGCCAGAACAGCGACGCTTCCGATCAAGGCAAGAAGATCGGGAAGTCGTTCTTTTACGGATTTTTTTTCTTCTGCGCCGTCAGCCATTTTTATACCGAAGCCTGGATATATAACAAATACAGTCTGTCAGAAAAAACAAAATTTTTCAAGCTCCGATGACTTCTGCCATCAAGCGATTTGCATCGGCACTGTCCGGAGTCATTTGGCTCAAAAGTTCTTCGGCCTCATTGTGACGGCCTGAAAGACAAAGCAGATGACCTAACCAGGCACAGCATCGACCATTGCGCCCACCGATCTTACAGGCTTCCTGGGCCAGCTTCAACGATTCTTCGTTATTACCCTCCGCTATAGCGGCAATCGAAAGAACCGTCTTTTTTAACGCCTCTGATTTTTTACCGCCTTTGACCTCGTTAATCTTCTCTTTCCATTTGACTATGGCATCCCTGGACCTCATGTTAAAATCGAGTTCCATCAGCTCAACCAGACTTTCAGCCTTAATCCAGGGCAATTTGGCACAGCTGATCGCTTTGTTGAGATCAATATGAGCCTGAACGTTTTCTTTATAAAACAGGCCACAGCGACCAAGAATCAGCAAAGACAAAGCATCTTCGTCAGGTGAAAACCCTTTTATCCGGTCATCGGCAAAACCCCTGATAATTTTTAAAGCGCCGGCATAATCGCCCCGGCACGATTTCAGGTAAGATTCAAGCAATTGCCCCGATTCTTTCAAATTGGAATTTGAAAACGTGTCAAGGAATTCTCTGACCGACTTCTGCGCTTCGATAAAATCTTCGCGGGCGATCAAAGCCAGAATCATCACCTTCCACAACTGCGGAAAAGTCTTTTTTTCATGACTGCCCAGCACTTTTCTCGCGGTCATCACCACTTCATCCCAGTCATCATGGGCGATCAGTTTCAAGGCTTTGGACTCAAGAATCTTAGCATCGGTAAAACTTACAGACGAGCCCAAGTCTTTGCGGCTGACTTCAGCTAAGCCGCTCATGCCCAGCAAATTGGTGATTTTGTAAAGAATGAACCGGCCAAGTGGCACGAAAAAACTGCTGATAAAGGCCAGAAAGAGACTGGCTCCCATCAAACCAAAACGAATGCCGAAACTGCTCATGCGGCTCTGAAAAACCAGAACGAAAATCATGAAAAACCAGCAGAAAAACCAGATCCCATAATATTCAAAGCGACGCGGCCGCTGCTCAACCGGCAAAAACCTGAAGGCCGGGAAAATAAGAAACAGCCCGAATGCGACTAAATGACCGGATATGGCCAATCTGGGAGCGATCCAGACCGAATCATAGATGCTGAATTGATCAGACATCGCTGCCATAAAGAATTCATGGCGGCCAAAATTCTGCACTGCGATCATCAAAAAAACGGTGCCTGCCACAAAAAGCAAATCCTGCCAGAACGCGGTTGGCGGCGAAAGTCGGCTCGCCAGAATCATCAGCGCCGAAAAAAGAATAAGATAATAAATTACGGCAAAAACGTTGCCCAGAGCCAGGGGAAAAGAAGCCAAAAGGTTCAACGGCGCGATTTTCCACAAACCCAGCAAAGCAGGCGCCTGGCCATCGGGATAATTGGATTCGACCATAAATGTGCTCAATTCAGAGCAGGCACTGTATGCTCTACCAAGATTACCAAGCTGAAGATCAACCAGCAGTGAAAGCACCAGCTCACGCACCGGTAGAGACCCGCCATGCTCAAAATCCATCAGAAGCTCATCAGCACGGCTGCTCATTCCAAGCATCTGATTGACCAGAGCCAGACGAACCCGGGCTTTCTGATTTGCCGGGGCTGCCTTTACCGCCCGCGAAAAGGCGGCGGCAGCATCTCCAAGTTTTTTATTGGCAATGGCAATTCGACCCTGTAGCAGAAAAACTTCCCCCTTGCCATTGTCAGGAAGCTTTTCTACTGGAATTTTCTCAAGAACTTCATCGGCTCTCGAATACATGCCTACCCGATACAGGGCTTTTCCCCATAACAAAAGAGGCAGAATATTTTTTGGATAAGCATTATAGGCGTCCTCGTAACATGAAACCGCCTCTTCAAGTTCGCCCCGTTCTTCGGCTTTCTGCCCTTTCTGGGTCAGAAGTTTTGATTTTTCAATCACAAGCTTGTCGTCAGCCTGCAAAGACTGGCCGACGAAAAACAACAGAAGCAGAAGTGCCAGGATTTTTTTTACCGGCAAAACCGACCCCTGCATTATTTCATCAATTCCTTCTGACGACGGCTTGCCTCTTCATCGATGCTGAATTGAACCTTCACCACATTTCCCACTTCAACATTTTTCGGCAGGTATTCTTTGTGAATACTGATCAAATCGCCATTTTCAAGTAAACAACGAAAATAGTCGCCCTGAATAGAATCGATAATTGCCTGCATAAAGTTCCTCCGTAAAGTTAGTAACCAAGCTGAGCCAGAAAGCTCTGAACAAAGCGATGAATCTCATCAACCGAATCATCGCCCTGCAAAGCTTCCATGAATGCTATCTTGTTGCCCCGCATATCGCCTTCTCTGGTCTTGTAAACCTCAATTCGATAAACAAGCTCATGGGAAAAGTTCTTATGCGGGAAAATCTTGACCAGGAGATGCGTCTTGTCGAGCAGTCTGAGAACGAGAGTTTCCTGCAACGGGCCAGCCTGGATAGTGATATCCATGCCGACATCGGTGTTTTTGCGAAACAGATAGCGCTGAATGATTCTGAAAATCAGATCACCAACATCCTGTAAGGTCAGGCTGACGTTTTTTTCCATTCCTGTTCCCTGATGAAATCTTCGAGTTTAACCTGGTTGAGATTGTCACCGTTACGCAAACGCACGGTTACCGTAGAGCTTTCACATTCCTGCTCGCCGAGAATAATCATGAACGGCACCTTTTCAAGCTGAGCCTGGCGGACACGATAACCGATCTTGTCGCTGCGATCATCAAGCTCGACCCTGATCCCGGCTTCGCGCATTTGCTTTTGAACAAGGCGCGCATAATCAGCCTGCCGATCGGAAATGGGCAGAACCCTGGCCTGTACTGGTGCCAGCCAGACCGGCATAGCGCCGCCATAGTGCTCAATCAATACGCCAAAGAAACGTTCAATAGAGCCCAGAAGAGCGCGATGCACCATATACGGGCGATGGCGGTTGCCGTCAGAGCCCACATAGGTCATATCGAAACGCTCGGGCAGATTGAAGTCGAACTGAATCGTGGTCATCTGCCATTCACGGCCGATTGCATCCTTGATTTTCAGGTCGATTTTCGGGCCGTAAAAGGCACCACCGCCGTCATCGACTTCACAATCAAGGCCCTCAGCAACCACGGCACGGTTAAGTGCTTCAATCGCCTGATTCCACCGGTTTTCATCGCCGACCGCTTTCGCCGGACGAGTTGCCAGGTAGGCTTTGATACTTGAAAAGCCGAAGGCTTTCCATAAAGAAAGGCTGAAACGCAGAACTTCGCGAATTTCATCTTCAATCTGCTCGGGAGTGCAGATAATGTGGGCGTCATCCTGGGTAAAACCCCTGACCCTGAGCAGACCGTGAAGAACGCCGCTCTTTTCATAGCGGTAAACGGTGCCAAGCTCAGCCCAGCGCAGCGGCAAGTCGCGGTAAGAGCGCACTTTTGATTTGTAAATCATGATGTGGAAAGGACAGTTCATCGGTTTGATGAAATAATCTGAACCATCGATTTCCATCGGGCTGTACATTGATTCTTTGTAGAAATCAAGGTGGCCGCTGGTTTCCCATAGCCAGCTCTGACCGATATGAGGGGTATACATCAACTCATAACCGTTTTTATAATGCATTTCTTTCCAGAAAGTTTCGATGGTATGGCGGATACGGGCACCGTTGGGATGCCAGAACACCAGTCCCGGACCAACTTCTTCCTGAGTCGAAAAAAGATCAAGTTCTTTGCCAAGCTTGCGATGGTCGCGCTTTTTCGCCTCTTCAAGGCGGTCGAGATGCTCTTTCAGCTCTTCTTTGGAGGCAAAGGCAGTTCCATAGATACGCTGCAGCATCGGCCTCTTTTCATCTCCGCGCCAATAGGCGCCGGCGATGCTCAGAAGCTTGAAATTCTTCACCGCGCCCGAATCAGGCACATGGGGGCCACGACACAGATCTACGAACTTGCCCTGCGAATAAACGGTGATGGTCTGATCTTCAAGCTCTTCAATCAGTTCAAGTTTAAACGGTTGATTGAGTTCTTTGAACATCTTCAGAGCTTCTTCTTTGCTGACTTCGCGGCGCACGAAAGGCAATCTTTTGGCGATGACTTCTTTCATTTTTTCTTCGACGGTTTCCAGGTCTTCGGTAGTCAAAGCGCGGGGCAACAGGAAATCATAGTAAAAACCATTTTCAATGGCAGGCCCGATTCCGAACTGGGCTTCGGGAAACAGCTGAAGAATAGCTTCTGCCATAATATGGGCCATCGAGTGGCGGAATACTTCAGGGGCTTCCGGGGATTTTCCGGTAACTATTTCCAGGCTTGCCGATTCGTTAACCGGAGCTCTCAGATCGATCAGGTGGCCATTAATTTTTCCAGCCAGAGCGGCTTTTGCCAGGCCAGGTCCGATTTTCTGGGCGGCATCAAGAACGGTTGCACCTTTTTCTATATTGATCACTTTACCATCAGGTAACTTTAAATCTATCATCCGCGACATATTGTCTCCTTATTCAAGCACAAAAACACTATTCACTTTTTAAAATTATCTTTTTAAACTCTCGTTTGCCTGACTGCAGAATGAAACTCTGGCCGGGCCGATACAACCGTTGACCGTCAAGAACCTTTTGCTGATCAATCTTCACACCGCCCTGCTGAATTTTTCGACGAGCATCGCCGCCACTCTGCGCCAGGCCAACGGTCGTCATGAGCTTCACCAGTGAAATGCCTTCGGCAGGCACAGGCACTTGGACTTCTTCAATATCATCGGGCAGACCATCGCCGGTTTTGCCAAAAATCTTTTCAAATTCGGCTTCAGCAGCATTCCCCGCCTCCACCCCCCAGTATTGTGAAACAATCTGGCGGGCCAGCATCATTTTAACATTCTTGGGTTCAGTCAGAATGCGCTCTTTAACCTTCTTGAGCTCATCAAGCCCGATGTCGGTCAGCAACTCATAGTATTTAATCATAAGTTCATCGGGAATTGACATGAGCTTGCCATATATCTGACCAGGCTCTTCATTTATTCCAACGTAGTTGCCCAGACTTTTCGACATTTTGTCTTTGCCATCGAGACCTTCGAGAATCGGCATTGTCAGGATTACCTGGGCTTCCTGGCCATAGGATCGTTGCAGTTCGCGACCAACAAGCAGATTAAAGGTCTGGTCAACGCCGCCAAGCTCGACATCTGACTCAAGGGCAACCGAATCATAGCCCTGCATCAGCGGATACATGAATTCAACGATACTGATGGGAACATGGCTTTTGAAGCGCTTTTCAAAATCGTCGCGTTCAAGCATGCGAGCTACGGTGTATTGGGAGCTCAACTTGAGCACATCGGCGAAATTTAATTTGCCAAGCCAGTCAGAATTGAAAACTACCCGGGTTTTTTCAAGATCGAGAATTTTGCCGATCTGATTTTTGTAAGTTTCAGCGTTGGCCAGAACTTCTTCTTCAGTCAGTGCAGGTCTGGTTTTCTTCTTGCCGGTCGGATCACCGACGCGGCCGGTGAAATCACCGACAAGAAAGATGACTTCATGGCCCAATGCCTGAAATTGCCGCATTTTCTGCAGAACCACGGTATGGCCAAGATGAATGTCAGGTGCCGACGGGTCAGCTCCCAGCTTAACTTTCAGCGGTTTGCCGGTATTATATGATTTTTCAAATTTTTTCAGCAGCTCTTCTTTCGAAACCACATCGGCTGCGCCGGTGCAGATTATCTCAAGCTGCTCTTGCGGTGTAGCTTTAAATTTCACGGTTTAAATCTTCCTCAGTTCGGTCTGATAATCTTTGAGCTTGGCAATCTGCTGCTGATATTCAGCGATACCATCGCGAATTTTTTCAACAACTTCAGCCGGGGCTTTCTGAACGAAGCTTTCGTTTTCAAGCTTGACCGAAATTTTGGCCATCTCTTTTTCGATTTTGCCCAGTTCGTTCTCAATACGCGAAAGCTCGGCAGCCACATCAATTACACCTGCCAGGTCGAGGCAGATTTCGGTTGCGCCAAGCAGGCCTACCAGATGGCCGGCGGGCTTGGCAGAAACCAGCTCGAATTTTTCCACCCCGGAAAGGTTACAGATCATTTCACGATGGTTAATGAACACCTGAGACATGCCTGCAGACTGAACAACCCTGACACAGACCTTTTTGGCCGGCAACACATTTGCCGAAGCACGCAGATTGCGGATAATTCGAACTGATTCCATCATTTCGCCCATTTCCTGTTCGAGGGGAATGTTAACCAGTTTCGATTCAACCTGCGGGAAAGAGGCCTGCATCAGATAACCTTCGCTACCCGGCAGCTTTTGCCAGATTTCTTCAGTAATGAACGGCATGAATGGGTGCAGAATGCGCAGCGCTTTATCGAGGCAGGTAACCAAAACCTGCATGACGGTTGCTTTAGTATTCGGATTTTTACCGAAAAGAACCGGTTTCGACATTTCGATATACCAGTCACAGAAGTCGTTCCAGATAAATTCATAAACAACTTTCAGCGCATCGTTGAATTTGAAACTGCCTTCGGCAAGATTGGCACCAACCTGATCAATTGCGTAATTCAGACGCGAAAGAATCCAGTGGTCTGCCGCGCTCAATTCTGAGGGCAAAGCCGCTCTGATCGAGCAATCGGAACCCTCAAGATTCATCATCACAAATCTTGAAGCATTCCACAGCTTGTTGGCAAAATTGCGACCAATTTCGACCTTGTTTTCGGCAAACTTGATATCCTGGCCGACCGGAGCAAGAGAAATGACCGTGTACCGCAAAGCATCGGCACCGTAGGTAGCGATAATATCGAGCGGATCGGGGGAATTGCCCAGCGACTTGCTCATTTTGCGACCCTTCATGTCACGGACAATGCTGGTGAAATACACGTCATGAAACGGGCACTCATCGAGAAAATAATAGCCGGCCATTACCATTCTGGCGACCCAGAAGAAAATGATATCGGGGCCAGTTACCAGCGTGTCGGTCGGGTAGAATTTTCGCAGAGTTTCGGTATCATCGGGCCAGCCCATCGTCGAGAAGGGCCACAACCACGAAGAAAACCAGGTGTCGAGAACGTCTTCATCCTGACTGATGCCGGTTATTGCGCCACACTTCGGGCATTTTTCCGGCTGAGATTCAGAAACAATGACCTCTTTGCAGCTCTGACAGCTATAGGCGGGAATTCGGTGGCCCCACCACAATTGGCGGCTGATACACCAGTCACGGATGTTTTCCATCCAGTGCAGGTAAACGCCAACCCAGCGGTTCGGGGTAAATCTGAGCTTGCCGCGGTTAACCGCTTCAATGGCTTTCACTGCCAGAGGTTTCATTTTTACGAACCACTGGTCTGAAAGATATGGTTCAATAACGGTTTTGCATCTTTCGCAATGCCCTACCGCCAGTTCGTGATCTTCAATTTTTTCAAGCAGGCCTTTGGCTTCAAGAGCTTCGACAACCGCCTTGCGGGCAACAAAGCGATCCATACCGGCAAATTCACCGGCAAGCTCGTTCATGACGCCGCCTTCATCCATGACGATAACCTGTTCAAGATTATGCCGGCGACCCATTTCAAAATCATTGGGATCGTGAGCGGGCGTGATTTTTACGGCACCAGAACCAAATGCCCGATCAACATAATCATCAACGATAACCGGAATTTCACGGTTAACGAACGGCAAAATCAGAGTTTTGCCGATCAGGTCGGCATAGCGTTCATCGGCGGGGTTAACCGCTACAGCAGTATCACCAAACATGGTTTCGGGGCGGGTGGTCGCAACCACGACAAAGCCTTTTCCATCTTTGCGCGGGTAGCGAATGTGCCAGAGATTGCCCCTGGTATCTTCGGGAATTTTTTCTTCGTCAGAAAGAGCGGTGCGACAGCGTGGGCACCAGTTGATAATGTATTTTCCCTTATAAATCAGCCCATCGCGATAAAGCTTGATGAAGCTTTTTTGAACGGCGGCGCTCAGCCCTTCATCCATGGTGAAGCGCTCGCGCTGCCAGTCGCATGAGCAACCCAGTCTTTTAAGCTGACTGAGAATGATGCCGCCATATTTTTCCTTCCAGGCCCAGACTTTATCGAGAAATTTTTTGCGTCCGAGGTCATGGCGGGTAATTTTTTCTTTGGCCAGAGCTTTTTCAACCACATTTTGTGTGGCAATGCCGGCGTGGTCGGTTCCCGGGAGCCATAGTGTCTCGTGACCAAGCATGCGCTGGTGTCTGATCAGGATATCCTGGAGAGTATTATTAAGAACATGACCCATAGTAAGCATTCCAGTGACGTTAGGTGGCGGAATGACTATGCAATAGGGCTTTTTATATGATTTTTCATCAGCATGAAAACATCGGTTTTCTTCCCATTTATGGTAAACCGAGGTTTCTACCTGGGCAGGATCATAGGCTTTTGGAAGGATATCGGCATTCTGTGACATAAGATGTTCCCGGTTGATTATTTTTGAATAAGATTGACCAGCTTGCTGAATTCTTCAGGATCAAGCTTGAGGCTCTGGGCCTGTTTGAAAATACTGAGCTTAACTTCGATCGCCTTGATTTTTTCCTGCACCTTGGAATCCTGCTTGAGGCTGAAGGCTTTGTTGAGCAACTCAAGAGCTTCATCATAGTTTGATTCAGAGGCTTTGATGTCACCAAGCTTGACCAGCAGGGGCACAAAATTGTTATCGAGTTCAAGTCCGGATCGCAGGTATTCTTTGGCTTTTTCGACTTCGCCCTTTTCGATCATTCGTTCGGCAAAACGCTGATAGGTTGCCGGGGTCGGCGAGAATTCCGGCAGGCTGTCTACTGGCAGGCCGTTAGGTGCAACCATTTTGGCACCGCACATATGACAAAACCGGCTGTCAGAGTTGCTTTGCATTGCATTACATTCCATGCAGTTGAAAAGGTTCTGCACCACCCATACCTTGGATTTTTTAATGATGGAATCGCCTTTTGCGTAGCCCTTTTCAACTTCAAAAACCACGCATCTTTCAGGGAATCGATCAGATCTGAAGTAATCGGTTGCGATATGCTTTTCCGGATCGAATTCTTCAGAGATTACCGGGAAATAGTGAATCTGATTGGGAATGATCAAACGATCAAGCAGCTTCTGATGCAGTCCATGTAGCTCTGGAAGCGGATTGCGTGCCAGGAATGAATCAAGGCCATCGAAGAAATCAATAAAACTGCTGATAATTTCGCTATCGCCACTTACCGGTATTACGGCCTGTGACTGTGAAGTCTGCGAAACCCTGGCACGCAAAGCATCGATTTCAAGATTTTTCGAATCGATCTGTTCTTTTGCCTTGTTCAGCATTCCCTCAAAGTTTTGAATTGCAAGAAGCTGGTCGGCAACCTGCCTGGTCAATTGTTCGACTTCTTCACGCAGAGTCGGATCACTCATGCTTTCGTCACCGCGAGCTTCAATCGATACCCGCAGCCGCGCAACTTCGTCGTCTCGATTGGCGAGTTCCTGTTTGAGCCTGGCAACTTCAAGTTTAAGAGATTGTTCCTGGGCCGATTCGCCCTGGTTACTGAGTTTTTCAACCTGAGCAGCCAATTGTTCTCTTTCGGATTCAGCGGCGGTCAGGCGCATTGCGGTTTCGGCAAGCTGATCAGAATCAGCCTGCAGGAAGGCTATTTTCTGTTCAAGTTCGGCAAGTCTGGTATTTTCTTCACGCAGGCGATCAAGCTCTTCTGCAACGCCGGCAGGGAGGGTCGGCGCAGCATTCTGCAAATCAGCCATACGGGATTTAAACATTTCTACCTGTGCTTTGGCCTCAGCAAGCTCAGCCATAATCTGAGGATCTACAGCCGGTTCGCCAGACTGCCGGGCAGCAAGAGCCTCGTCTTTTTCGGCCAGCAGACTTCGCAGGGTTTCAATATCCTGCTCTAATTCAACAACTCTGGCAATCGACTCGTCGGCAGCGTTTGAGATCGGCTCAAGAGCTGCCGTTTTAAGCTCCTGAAGCTGTAGATCTCTTTCTTTGATCTGGTCATTCAGCTGGGCAATCACTGTTTCAGCCTGTTTCAGATCGGCCTTGACAGCTTCGGCCTCGATACGGTATTGCTGAATCTGCACATTTTCATTGCCGGAAGAAGCCTTTAAATTTTCTATTTCCTGGCGAAGCTCTTCGATCATCTGGTCGCGAGAAGCCAACTCAGAAATGAGCTCAGGCGAAGGCTGAGTTTTGACAGTCTGAAGCTCTATTGACATGGCAGCCAGTTGAGCTTCAAGATCAGCTACTCTCGGATCTTCAAAGCTGTCTGAACCCCCACCCGACTGCTGTTCTTCAAGCATGCGGTTGAGAGCCTGAATCTGCTCATCTTTTTCCCGGCTGAAAAGGTCAAACTGACTTTTCTGTTCATTTAATTCAGCTTGAAGTTTTTCAATTTCAAGCGATTTTTCTTCTAATGCCTTCTTAATTTCAGCAGAATCTTCAGAGCCCGACCCACCAGCGTCGATCTGGCTTTTCAAATTGCGAATCTGGAGCTGCAATAACTTGATCAGATTGTCTTTCTGGACAATCTGCTGATTCAACTTCTTGAAGAATTCGTTGCTGATCTCCCCATTTCCGTCTGGATTCATACCTTCTCCCTACAATTCAAACAGAATGAATAACTCAATGACCGTATCAACCCGGAAACAATGCGCTTGTTAATCTGACCGTCAGGGACACCGGAACAGTGTTGAGAAGCCAGAAAAAAGCAAACTGTTAAGAGCTGATCGCCCTAAATCGAAAAAGTCTAACACAGTGTCAGATGCAATGCAACATTTCACGATCAAGCGGCCAAAAAACTGGGGCAGGCTATTCTTTTTCATCATCCTTGATCCCTGCGGCACTTTTTAGAGTGCTTACCTGATCTTTCAAATTTCTCTTACATTCAGGACAGATCATACCATCAAGAATGGTCTTCTGGCATATCTGGCAAGGGTGAGCAACCTTAACCCCGATTCTTTCAAGACGGCCTGATCGGATAAAATATTCAACTTGCTCTTCAGGACAATTCATCGCCTGAGCAACTTCCTTGACACTCGCACCGGGGTTTGCCCTAAGAAAACCTTTTACCTTCTGAAAAAGTTCTTCTTCTTTCTGAAAGCACTTTGAGCAGATATCTCGAGCAAGCTTTACCATAATTACCCCACAAACCCTGCACGAAATAAGCTTTTGCGAATTTTCATCTGACATATCCACACCTCAAGCCTAAAATTATGTACACTGGCAGATTACCGCAAAAGAAAAAATTTTGAAACTTTTTTGCCATAAAAAACGTTTAATTAATAAAGATATCGGTATTGTCTGCAAATTATATCTTTAAAACTGTGGATGAAAGGGTATAATCTTAAATAGACAACAGTTTGCCCAAGGGAGAGAACTATGAAAAAGGTTAATTTTTTGATCTTGTCAGCCCTACTGGTGGTGCTGAGTTGCTCCAACCTCATTCTCGCTGACGATATTGAGTTCAGCTCTTTTGAAGAGGCTGAGGCGGCAGCAAAAAGGCGTGCGGCTGAATATCAGAAAAAGATGGATGAACATCTCAAGCAAATACAATCTGACTGGGAAAAACAGCAGAAGGACCTCGGAGAAAGCGGAGCCTCTCCCGATATAACCAAAATCACCTCTTCGAGTGACGGCAACAAATCATCGGACAATGACGCCCAGAAAAAAATGGAAAACGCGGTTAATACGAGCGTTAACAAGATGAAAGACATGATGATTACCTCTGCCACCCCAAATACCACAGGATTTGCCGGAGGCGGGGCAGGTTACCAGTGGAGTGTTAAATTCAAAAACGGAAAATATGTGCTTTCTGACTCTTACAATGAAGCAGCCTTCGGAACCGGTGACAAAAAGGAAAAAGACCCTGAACCGGATGAACCCGAAGCAAAAGGCTCTGATGAAGACGAAGATTCTATATCAGACACCAAGGTTGCGATTAAACCCGACAGCTCCAGCGATCCCGAAGAGCCTTCGGAGCCCTCATCTGGTTCTTCATCAGGCTCTCCCTCGTCGCCGGCTGATTCCAGCTCGTTGGCAAAAGCAGACCCGGCCAAACCTGCAGATTCAGATGCAAAGCCAGCCTCTACCGGCAGCGCCCCCGAAAAACCAGGCAAACCTGAAGAAAAACCTCTTCCTGGAATCGATCCCGCTCCGACCAAACTCCCTGATCCCGCCGTGCGCATGGTTATTCAGCACCCGACCGACTTTTCAGAAGAAGTTTTCCCGGCCAATACCAATAGCGAAGCTCCTGTAGAGTTTTCGCTGAGCAGATTTAAAATACCTGAAGATACCCGCGTTAAAATTGCTCTGGAACTCTCTAAAGAAGTAGATCCTGCCAAAGTGGCACTGGTAGTTACCGATGAAGAGGGAAAAAACGCTCCGGTAGCTTCGAATAAAACGAAAAACTATCGGCACCTCTTTCGCGTGCCTTCTGAAGATCAGTATTATGCATCGGTTGTCGTTAACGAAGGAACTGAGCAGAAAGAAATTATGAAGGTTAAAATTCCGGTTGTAAAAGTTGATTTTGACAGCCGGACGATCGACGACACCAGAAGAAAACAGGGCTCTGAAGGTCTGACCAATTCCGCTGCCACCTCGCATTCAAGCTCAGACAGCGATTACAATCATTCATCATTCGGCAAATCGCAGCAGGTTGATCTTTCTGACCTCTACAGCGACCCGCAGGCTGGTTCTGAAATTAACGACAATCAGATTGCCAGCTCAAACGCAGGCAGTTCCAGCGAATCAGACAGCTCAGGAAACTCAAGTGAAGGTGACGGCAGCTCCGGCTCAGAATCAGGCTATTCAAGCAGTGACTCTTCAGCAAGTAATTCGTCAGGCAGTGGCTCTTCAGCAAGTAATTCGTCAGGCAGTGACTCTTCAGGAACCTCTGCTGATATCTCATCAAATGAATCCGGTTCTGACTCACAAGTTACCGGCAGTGATTCCTCAGCCTCCTCAAGTAATGGCTCTGGCAGTGATTCAGAAAATCCTGATTCATCAGACTTTGTTTCAGCCAGTAGCAACAAAGGTGGGAGTTCATCTTCTTCAGACAGTTCATCATCTGGGAACACAGGCTCAGGCGCTTCTTATGCAGGATCAGGTTCTGAATCAGGCGATGATGATGGCAACCTCGCCGGCAATGACGGCCAAAATACCCCAGGCGACCGAGACAGCAATTATAGCGGAGCCGGCGAAAGCCAGGGCGCGGCTGGCACGGGCGATGGGTCATCTGGCCCGGCTGCCGGATCTTCGGCTGCCAGTTCTGCGGCAATCGGCAACGATAAAGAAAATTCCCAGGAAGGGGATTCTTTTGTAATGGCTCTGTCGATGCAGGCTGTAAGCAAAAAAATCTACCAGTCTTTCGATTTCATCGATGAAAAAAGCCCGGTCTCGGCTTCGATCCCTGCAGGCACAGAAGTAACCTTCAGCATGAGCTTTGCAAACAATGTCGATCCTGAATCGGTTAAAATCGAGCTTGATGCTGGCAAGGGCAAGGTTGCCGGCGATCTTAAAACCTGGGGAGAAGCCTTCGCCTACGTATTTGACAAACCCGCCCAGGCAAGCTTCATGGTCAGCGGAAAAGTAGATAAGAAAAGCTTTTCCTACCGACTCAATATTCCGGTGAAATGATGGTTAAATGAGCTGAATACAGTTTTAACCGAGTTCCACTTTTTAAAACCGTCAGAGAACCGTCACTGTTAAGGCCTTTTGGCCGAACCGATGACGGTTTTTCATTTTTTCCGTATTCTTCGCACATAAAATCTGACGAAAAAAATTGACCGGCATGATTCTCCCAGCGCTTAACCTGAAGTGTTGGCTCAAGATGCCGATTGCTGGCGAACTGACGCAAAATTCTAAACAGCAGATCAGCACGATCAATTTCTTTCTGCTGAATTGCCGCTGCCCCTGGAATCGCAGCAGGAACAGCAAAGTTGATTCCTATTCCCGCAACAAAATTTCTTTTTGCACCCTCAATAAAGCTTTCAACCAGGATTCCACCAAGTTTTCCCGAACCAAGGAAAATATCGTTTGGCCACTTGAGCCAAAGTTCGGGAAATTCGGCCAATTCCTTGATAGCCTCAGCAACAGAGGATCCCAGCTGAAGTGAAAGAGGAAACTGGTCATGACCAACACCTGAAAAAGAAAAAAGCAGCGCACTTCCGGCATCGCTATGCCATCTGCGGTCAAACTGACCTCTTCCACCCGTCTGATAGTCTGATGCAAGAATTCTCTGCCAGTTTCCTTCAGCTCCGCTCTGTTTTAGATCATCATTGGTCGAACCGGTCGAAACTTCCCAGTCCAGCTTGTATCCAGCAAAACCGGGAAGCTGATGGATCAGATTTTGCAAATTTTGCCGGGCTTCAGAATTCACAAAGAAAAAATATCGCTCTTCTCAAGCTTTTCAAACAGGCATAAATCGGTAAGGTCTGGTTTCAACGGAGTAATCGAGACATACCCATCTCTAACCGCAACAATGTCACATTCCTGGTTTTTATCAACGATCTCTGGACTTCCTTTAATCCAATAATAGCTGCGACCGTAAGGATCAACCCGATGATCGTATTTTTCACGATAATCAACATTACCAGCCCGGGTTATTTTTACGCCTTTGATGTTTTCAGGGCCAAGGTTCGGAACATTGATGTTGTAAACCCTGCCAGGGTCGGCATTTAGCTCGATCAATTTCCGAATACAGCGCCCCCCCCACGACGCTGCCGTTTCATAAAAGGCATCGGGGTCGAAACTGTCGAGCGACAAAGCAAAAGATCTTATGCCCTTGAAAGCTCCTTCAAAGGCTGCACCAACCGTACCCGAATAAAAGATATCCACACTGAGATTGGGACCACGGTTAATACCGGAAACTACCAGATCAGGCCGATGCTCCATCAGGTTGGCCAGGGCAATTTTCGCGCAGTCTGCGGGAGTACCGGAGATAGCCCAGACACTTTTAACTTTGACGGGAAAATCAACCTTTCGTGCTCTCAATGGAGTGGCGAGAGTAAGAGCACTGCTGGCAGCACTTCTCTCGGTGTCGGGCGCCGCCACATAAACATCGCCCATCCTGATCAATTCAGCGGCCAGAGATACGAGACCCGCCGAATGTATTCCATCATCGTTACATAATAAAATCTGCATGGTACCCCCGGTGCGACAAATTAGTGCTGTAACCCTGCTGAGAACTAAATTACTTGCTACAGATATGCAATCATGATAAGATGTTCTAACTTTGTTTTCAAGGTTTTTTCATGCTAAAAGGGCTGGTAATTTCACCGGGTTTTGCCCTGGGGCGGGTTCACTGTCTCAGGCATATTCAGCTTGAAAATTTTGAAGCAAGTACAGTTGACCCGACCGAACTTGAAAACGAAATACAGCGATTTCGCTCTGCCCTCGAACTTTCTCGTGCAGAGATCAATCAGTTGCTGGAACTGCCCCAGATCAAGAGCAGCCTTGAAATTTCAAACATCTTTCAGGCCCACCTCACTTTGATTGACGACCCTGATCTTCAAAAAGAAGTCACCCAAAGGATCAGAACCCTCTCACAGGATGTACAGTCAGTTGTCAGCAGTGTTATCAAGGATTACAGCAATTTTTTCCGTAACCTGCCCGACCCCCAGTTTCAGGGAAAAGCGATCGACATTATGGATGTTGGAAAGCGGATTCTTAAAAACTGCAGCAAAAGACAAACCAGACAAAAAGATCTGCATGATACCAGCGAAGGAATTATTGTCTGCGCTGAAGATCTTACCCCTTCCGAGCTTGTAAGCCTTGACCCATCAAGACTTCTAGGAATAGCAATTGAACAGGGCACTCCCACTTCACATGCTTCCATTCTCGCGAGGTCCATGGGCATTCCAGCTCTGATACAGGTCGAAGGGCTTATGCAAAAAGCCCAGGACTGGTCTTTTGCCATTCTCGACGGCAACGCTGGTCAGATCATTCTCAACCCAGATAGCTCCCTCAGGGAAAAATATTCGCGGGAACTCGAAAGTTACAAGGAGAGGCAGCGCCGCATTTTTGAGGTTCTTGCCGAACCATCGATAACCCGCGACAATGTACGCATATTATTAAAAGCCAATATTGGCCAACCAAGTGACGTTGATTCGGTAATTAAGAATTACGCCGATGGGGTCGGACTTTATCGAACCGAGTTTGCATATCTGACCCGCCGCACCTTTCCAACCGAGAATGAACTTTCAGATTGCTATAACAGTGTTATCAGCAAACTTGAAAATCGCAGTGTCGTTATCAGAACCATTGACATCGGTGGTGATAAAATTTCTCATCTGATGGGCAATTCGCTTGAGCGCAATCCAGAACTTGGTTGGCGAGCGGTTCGAATGGCCATGGACTGCGAAGAGATTTTTTGTACACAGCTGCGGGCCATTTTAAAAGCTGCAGGAAATGCGGCAAACAATCAGGTTAGCATTCTTTTTCCCATGATTTCTAATATTTCTGAACTCAGAAAAGTTAAGGGACTTCTATTCCGCGAGCAGGAATCAATGATTCACGCGGGAATCCCGGTTCCAGAAAGAATTCGTATCGGTATAATGATTGAGATTCCATCAGCGGCGCTATTGGCAGAAAAATTCGCCCGCGAAGTAGATTTTTTCTCAATCGGCAGCAATGATCTGGTACAGTATACTCTCGCCGTAGACCGTACCAACTCTAAGGTTTCACACTTGTATCAACCAGCCAACCCTGCGGTAATTAAGCTCATCTCTGAAGTTGTCAGGGTCGGACGGGCAAACAATATTGAAGTCAGTCTTTGCGGTGAAATGGCCGGTGACAGTCGTTATGTCATTCTCCTGTTGGGTCTGGGCATAAGAGAACTGTCGATGAATGCAGTATTGATTCCGAACGTCAAGCAGATTATCCGCAATGTATCCTGCGCTGAAATAGATCAATTGATCGAACCCGTTCTCAATCTGGACACTTCGGAAGAAATCGAAGCGGTTCTCGGAAAAATAAACCGAAAAATTGGGATACAGTGAAAAGCAAAGTATTTCTAATTAACTTTCTGTTTTTGATCAGTATTATCTGCTCATCATGCCAGGCAGACTCAAGTTCTCCTGCCGCAGTCAGTCAGTCGGCAGTTGAAATTGGTCAGCCCCAGATTCTGCCAAAAACACAGGCTTCGCTATCTGGTCAGAACTGGCAGATCATGCTGGCACGGAATGATGAGCAGCGAGCACAGGGCTTGATGTTTTATGAATCTCTGCCAGAGAACGAAGGAATGCTTTTTGTATACTCTTCGCCAAGAAAAATGGCTTTTTGGATGTACAATACCAGGATAGAGCTCGACATAGTATTCTTTTCAGAGGATCTTATGGTAACCGAATTTATTAAAGCCATGCAGCCGGGCTATGGTCAGCTACCATCGAGATTGCCTCGTTATCTTTCACAAATGCCTGCCCAGTATGCACTTGAACTGAAAGGCGGAATGATAGAAAAGGCCGGCATCAAGGTCGGGGATCGCCTTGATATTCCTGTAACCATGCTATATTCAGAATAATGTTGCCCGCCGCCATAGCAAAGTTCTATCGTTACTCCGGCATTGCAGTCAGCTCATTACTGGCCGCTTCACCGTGGCTGATTACCACCGCCAGCGAAGACCCTTTTTTGATGCAAGGCTGGGTGCTTCTGACTTTAGCGGCTCTTTGTATTTCAGAACTGGCGGTGGTTTTTCTATTTTTCCGGCCCCGCCGGGGTCATTTTGCTTTTTTTTCTCCTCTTTTACTGCTGTTTTTAACCATCAGTATTGCACTATTCTTTTCGCCTTATATGAACAGCATGAGAGTTTCTCTGATCTGGTCGAGCTACTTGATAATTCTGGCATTTCTCAGACTATCGAGGTCGGATTCAGACAACCTGGGAATCGGCTCGATGTTTTCGTTTGCCGGCACAGCGATGGCGGTTTACAGCCTTTTTCAACGGGCGGGCTATGACTTCTTTCACTGGAACAGTTCGCCTTACTCAATGGTAGGCACCTTCAGCAATCCCAATTTTCTCGGGGCTTATCTGATGCTGACTTCGGTTTTTACAGCAGGAATAGCGATGGACAACCATTCAGTGAAACCGGGGGCCAGGCTGCTGCACATTTTTTTCTTCTTCACCCAGGCCTCTGCCCTTTTGCTATGTAGTTCTTCAGGAGCAATGATTGGTCTTGTTCTTGGTTTAGCCCTTTATTCAACCTGTGCATGGGAAGTAAGGCCCGGTCGCATACTCAGGGTTTCCCCTTTTGTTTCAGGGGCAATCATTTGTTTGGTTCTGCTGCTTGTTCAGGCAATCGTTTTTTATTCCACTTCAACCTACCCCTGGGAAAATTTATCCAAATCACCGAAACCATATTTTTCGGTCATTTCAAGGCTGGTAGTATGGCAAATGGGCTTCAACATATTTCTAACCAGCCCTTTAACCGGTATTGGCCCGGGAGTAATTCGCTATCTGATGCCTCCGAACCGCCCCCCTTTTGGCACAGCCCTTGGCCTGAAAATAATGAATGACGATCCCCACTCGATAATAGTTTCACTGCTGGCTGAGACGGGAGTTTTGGGCTTTTTCGCCGCCGCTTCGCTGTTCGCAGTCTTACTTGGAATAGGAATCCGGAGGCGGGCAAAGACCTGCCGGGCCCATGAAGAAAACGCTGAAACCGGCCAGATTTCGTTTTCTTTATTCAGCCCGGGCTATACAATATTTATTCCAATTACGGTAGCAGTTCTCGCCTACGGTGCCGGCTTTTTCGACCTTCGATCATTTTTTTATTCTATTCCAGCAGTTATTGCTTTTCATGGCATATTTCTCAGTCTCGATCATTCGGAAAAAAAGCGAAGATTTCTACTGGCCAAAGCTCCACTGGTTACAATCATAGTTTTTATCTTTCATTCAACCTTCAACAACAATCTTCACATCATTCCTTTAATGATGAATGTTATGCTGGTAGCAAGCCTGCTATTGAGCAACAGCCTCAAACCGGTAAAATGGAACCGCAGGTTTTCATTCACTGCCCTGCCCTATCTCTGTTTGCCGGTTATATTTGTTTTTTGTGCCTACAACCTTTATGGTGCCTACCAGAAAGAGCAATTGATGCTGTTCAATGGTAACCAGATGCTTGCCTCAGGAGACCTTCAGCGCAGCCAGTCATATTTCGAATCTGCCCTGAGGGCCAATCCCCAATCTCTTCGAGCTTTTTATGGTTTAAGTAAAAGTTTGAAAAGGCAAAACCTTCTTGATGAAGCAAGAAACACCCTGGAAAAGCTTGATCAGCTGGTTCCCAATGCTTACAACAGTAATTTTGAGATGGCAGGAATTCTATTAGAACACAAGCATGTGCTTGAAGCGCATAAGTATACTCTTAAAGCTTTGAACTGGAACACTACGCCACAAAGTTACGAGCTGCTGGGACGAATTCTTTTACTTGAAGGCAAATACGCCGAAGCTGAAAAGATATTTGAAGAAGGCCTGATCTTTATTCCCGAGTATCTTGCCGAAGAGCGTCTTGCTGCTGATAGAATCAGGCTAAACCTCGCCGCTCTGGCAGCTAACAACAATGACCTCGAAAAATGCCGAAACTATCTTGATCAGATAAGAACCACTATCTCTGAAAGCAGTGACGTTCTATATCTGAAGGGAATGCTGCTGACCAACGCCGGAAAAGAGGAAGAGGCTTTGCCATTGTTTGAAAAAGCTCTGATTCAAAGTCCCGAGAACCCCAAAATCATGAATGCCGTAGGTTTCATTTTGACGCGACGGGAGCATGACCTTGACCGGGCTCAACAATTACTGGAATCAGCCCACAAAATGATTCAGGCATCAGAAACTCCAATGTTGTCAGATCTACTGATGGTTGCCCATAGTTTGGGGATGCTTTACTGGAAGAGAGGGAAGCTGGAAGAGGCCGGCAAACTTCTGCAAATCGCCTGGGAAGAATGCCCAACTGAGTGGACCAGGCTGAAAGAAACACGATTGAAAGATCTTGAACTGTTCAAACTTCAAACTGAAAAGCCGATTGCGAGTAATTCTTTTGCAATTCCGGCCACCCATACAGAAAGATTACCAACCCCAGATGAGCCTTGACCATATCTTAATTCCATCACTTCTGCTTGCGGCAATCGTTCTTATTTCTTATCTCGCCAGTCGCACAAATAAAGGCCAAAGCAGCGGCAAACAGGAAGAATCTTCGCAGCAGCAATTGTATGGCATGCTCATAGCTTCGGAGTTGAGTGCAGCAGTTTTAGACCAGGAAATGAATATTCTTTTCTGCAACAACCGTTTCGCTGAATTATTCAAAATTTCGCCATTAAATTTGAATGGAAACAATTTTCTAAGCAAATATCCTTTTGCCAGAAATGATATTTTATATCAAACGCTTGAAAAAATTGCTTCAAAAAAACATTTGCTTGAGAAGCCGATTGTATTGGGCATCAAAGCATCGCAATCTGACTCACCGACTGAAGAGATAGACTTTTTTGCGCTGATCAGATCCTTTAAGGAAAAAGAAAAGAATTTAATCTGGCTGGCGATGACATTTCCTGGAAATGCTGAAATATTGATGGACGATATGGTCAAATCTCTAAAGCAGAAAGACAGTGACCTTAAAAAGCTTGAAGAAATAGATCAGCTCAAATCAGAATTTCTTGCAACCCTGAGCCATGAATTAAAAACACCTCTGGTTTCAATTAAAGGCTATATGGATTTGATGGAAAGCGAGAAATTTGGACCCTTAACCGAAGGTCAGCGAAAGGCTTTGCGCATATCATTAAAGAACACCAGTCACCTTAATTCAATGATTTCTTCAATTCTGAATTTTGCTCGCATGGAAGCAGGGAAACTGAAGTTTGATCTGGTTGGGCAACGAATCAATTCAATGATCAGCGATACGGTAGATTCGATGAAACCAATTGCCGATAAAAGCCAGGTGGAAGTAACTGCCGATTGCTCAGGCGAACTGCCCTGGGTTCTGGTTGATGCAGAGTTGATCAATCGTGTTCTGATTAATCTGATCGATAATGCCATAAAATTTTCTGAGCCTGGAACCATTGTATTAATTAAAGCAGAACTGGCTTCTTCAGATCAGGTAAAGGTTTCAATAAGTGACCAGGGCTGCGGGATCCCTGAAGACAAAATCGACATGATCAAACGACCATTTTATCAGGCCGATAAATCTGATACTCGACCCCGCGGGGGGCTTGGCCTTGGTCTTGCAATATGTGAAAAAATTCTTGCGGGTCATGGCACATCTCTGGCGATAGAATCAAAGCCCGGAATCGGCACCAGCTGCAGCTTTTTATTAAAAACCACCAGACCTCGCAATATCAGTAGCCAAAGGCCGGCTATCACTCCTTGATTTCCAGCTCTTTAAGTTTCAAATAAAGGTTTTTTCTGTGCATTCCGGCTATTCTGGCTGCTTCTGACATATTCCCCGCAGCCTTGTCAAGCAAGCCTTCGAAGTATTTCTTTTCAAATGTCTTTAACAAAACTTCTTTAGCGTCTTTATAATGCATGGATAAAAGCCCCTCTTCGATGAACTGTTCATTCTCGAGCTTCGATCGCATGTTAAACCGATTGGAAGAATTCTGAAAAAGGCTTTCGTCTTCGAGAATGATGACACGTTCAATGAGGTTTTGCAGTTCTCTGACGTTACCGGGCCATGAATACTGCATCAGACGCCCCATAAAATCATCAGAAAACTTTTCGTATTTTTTCGAAAACTTTTCGCAAAATTTCCGGGCAAAAGCTTCCAGAAGCAGGGGTATATCAGAAAGTCTTTCTCTAAGCGGAGGCAAATGAATGTTAATTACATTCAACCGATAAAAAAGATCTTCGCGAAATTTACCATTAGCTATTTCTGCCTGTAGATCACGGTTGGTTGCCGCAATGACCCTTGCATCAACGGAAATGGTGTGATTGCCTCCCAGTCTTTCAAATTCTCTTTCCTGAAGAATTCGCAAAACCTTGGTCTGAGTTGCGGGCGACATTTCACCAATCTCATCGAGAAAAATTGTTCCCTGATGGGCGATTTCAAATTTTCCAAGCTTTCGGTTTATCGCGCCGGTAAATGCACCTTTTTCGTAGCCAAAAAGTTCGCTCTCAATAAGGTTTTCAGGCAATGCAGCGCAATTTACCCGAATAAAGGGGCTGTTCTTGCGTGGGCTGAGACTGTGAATGGCGTTTGCCACCAGTTCTTTGCCGGTTCCCGACTCTCCGGTAATCAACACGGTCACATCAGCCGGCCCTACCCGGGTAATGAGGTCATAAACGCTCTGCATACCCTCTGATGCTCCAACAATTGAAGCGAGCCCGGCTCTCTCATTCAGGCGTTCTTTCAAAAGCTGGTTTTCCTGGCGGAGCGAAAGCTTTTCAAGGGCGCGACGAACGGTAATTTTCAGCTCATCGTTGGCAAAAGGCTTGGGCAGGTAATCATAAGCCCCCTTCTTCATGGCATCGACCGCTATAGACTCTGAGCCATAAGCGGTAATAAGAATAACCATTGAATCAGGCCTTATCTTTAAAACGTTTTCGAGCAAGACCAGTCCGGAATCACCAGGCATGGTCAAGTCGGTAATCACCAGATCGAAGGGGTCGCTTTTGAATAATTCATAGGCGTTTTCGGCGCATGATGCCTTGGCAATCTGGTAACCTTCAGGCTTTAGAACAGCCTCAAGAGTGTAAAGAACTGAAGCTTCATCATCGACCAGCAGAACAGATGGCACGTATTTTCTCGAGGCTGATTTGCCCATCACTTAATCTCCAATGGCAGCACAAAGGTAAATTCAGTGTAATCAGAATCAGAATGAATTTCAATCTGACCACTGTGCAGTTCAACAATTTTTCTGGTGATAGCCAGACCGAGGCCGGTTCCCGTCGGTTTAGTTGTAAAAAAGGGTTCAAAAATTTTCGATATCAGATCAGCCTGAATCACTGGCCCATTGTTTCTGAAGCCAACTCTGACATGCTCGGCGGACTTTTTTAACGAAATTTCAATTTCGCCGCCGTTGCCAACCGCTTGAATCGCATTCAAAATTATGTTTAAAAAAGCCTGCTTGATTTTTTCAGTGTCCAGAAGAATTCTTATCGATTCTTCTGGAATATCGGTTTTAATGATGATGTTGTTTCTTGCTGCCTCATGTCGCACCAGCAAAAGCATCTCACCAATCACCTGCTTGATCGAAGCAAACTGCATCTGCGCAGTTTCGGGACGAACAAGACTGAGAAGTTCGGTTACCACACGATTCAAGCGAAAAACTTCGCCAAGAATGACGCTTACATGCTCTTTCAAATCACCCGACACGTTGTCGCCGATGATTTCTACAAGACTTCTGATCGCCACCAGCGGATTTCTGATTTCATGTGCCACCGATGCGGCAAGTTTGCCTAGAACCGCCCATTTTTCCGACTCCACCATCTGCTTTTCAAACTTTTTCTGCTCTGAAATGTCATCAAAAACGATGACACCACCACGAAACTGCTGTTCTTCAACAAGCGGCATGAGCCTTACTTCAAAATCTCTGACCAGATCGTTGCCATGCCACTGGGTTTTATAACGAATTCGGTGTTCGAGAATGCTATCTTCTGAATGGGGTTTCAAAAATTCGGTCAATGCCTTTTCGAGTTGCCCGGCGAAAACCCGGTCATGCAGACTATGGCAATATTCCTGAATTGTGTCGAGAATTTCCGGGGAATAATCGTCAAAGAAGAACCTGACGAATTTTTCATTAAATGTAATCATGCGGCCTTTCTGGTCAAAAGCACCCAGGCCGGCATTGACGCTGGCCATTATGTTCTTGAGATTATTGTTCCATTCGGAAATCTCTTCATAAAGACGGGCATTCTCAATCATCGAAGCCGCAACCGGTGCAATAGTCTGAAGAAATCGGCGGGTTCCTTCAGAATATCCGGCAAGATCACGTTTTGCCAGAAACAAGACTCCCTGCACCCGGAGCGACGAAAGCAATGGAACAAAAATAATCGAATATTCATTTGAATTTCGCTCAATCAGGTGCCCCTCAAGAAAGCAACTGTTCAAAGCATTTTCATATTCTTCGGCTTTCACATCAGGAATCTGATGGCCACTAAGAATAGCCTCAAGTCTACCTGAAGAGCGATTTTGCAGAATTATCTGTGAATTTGAGCTGAATGACAAGGTAGCCGCCTTTTCAACCAGGCGTTCGAGAATCGTCTTAAGATCAAGGCTAAAACTCATATTTCGGGTTATTTCGTAAATTTCCCATAGCTCCTGCAGTTTTTCGTCGAGCATACGATTGCGCAGCAGGCTCTCTTTTACATTCTCCTGAACTGTACCAGCCATACGGTTAAAAGTTTCACACAAGGTTCTAAGCTCACCCTGTCCGGTGGTTTCAACGCGCAAGGCATAGTTGCCATTGGCAAAAGCATCAATTCCTTCCATTAGACCGCTTAAAGGCTGAAGAATAGAACGAGCCACAATAATTGCAGCCACGACTCCGATAAAAAGATTGATGATGAGAATAAGAAGAAAATCTGACACAGCCGCGTTGGATTCAACAATATCTACAATAGGGATTCCGATGCCGATCGCCCCAATAACCTTTCCATCTATGCGAACCGGGAAAAAAATCTCTTTTGCGATACTTCCGGTACCCGTCTTATGGTAAATTTTTTCATCGCCCTCAATGACCGGAAAACCATCTCTGGGAATGCGAGCTTCATCGCCCAGCTTTTGCCACCAGTTGGTATCGTAAACCGTAATTTTAAATTCGGCAAGCAATCTGCGGCGATTTTCAAAAATATTTTTAAAATTTTTATCATCCCCGGACAACAGAAAATCCATGGCCGGCAAAACCATTGAATTGCCAAGAAAAATTCCATCTTCAAGCAGATCGGCGTCGAGCATGATTTTTTCGCGGGAAACTGCCACCAGGGCAAAAATTCCATTGGTTAAAAGGATCAGGGCGAAAAAAAGAAAAACCAGTCTTGCCTGAATGTTTCCCCTGGCCATCTTCACTCCATGGGAACCCAAAAAGAAACTATGGTGCCACCACCCTGGTCAGAAACAATTTCAAACTCACCGGCAGCGAGGCGAACCCGCTCTTCCATGCTTTTCAGACCCAGCTTTTTCAGCAATCCATAGTTTTTCTTCACGCTGCTGACATCAAACCCGTGCCCGTCATCTTTAACCACTACTGCGAGACGGTTCTTCTCTTCGTCAAATTTCACAAAAATTTGAACTGATGCAGGAGCTGCATGTTTAATTGCATTATTGCAAGCTTCCTGGATTACCCGGAAAACTGCCAGTTCAACTTCGGCATTCATCGGCGATCTTTCGCCTTCGACATTTACATATACCGGAACTCCGGTACGCTTTTTGAATCCGGCAATAAACTGTTCCAGGGTCGGAACCAGACCCAGATCATCGAGAGCCATCGGTCTCAGGTCAAAAATGAAGCGCCTGATATCCTTCAGACTTCTGACAACAGAATCCTTCAGTTCTCGCAGCTCGCTCGCAAGGTTATCGTTTACACCTGGCTGTTCGAGGCAATAATCGATTTTCATCGTCAAGCTTGCCAGAGACTGCGCAGGACCGTCATGAATTTCTCGTGAAATTCGGCGACGCTCTTCTTCCTGAGCCAGGATAATACCATTGGCGGTATTTTCTGAAGAATTATAAGCCTGGAGAATTGCAGACACTCTTTTGTTGATCATATCGGACTGAGATTTAAGCCGCGAGTAAAGCTGAACCAGTTCAGATTCGTCAACCGAAGAATCGGTATCGACCGATTTTCTTAGCTCTCCAAAGGCTTTAATGGCTTTTGCTTTAATATGCGCGGGCATTGTCGATGAAGCAGCCAGAATGATATTTTCAAGGTCATCAAGTCGTCCGGCAATTATCTTTTTACTGTCAACAGCCTGGATGGAATTTTTAAATGTTTCTTTAACTTTAAGCAGAGAATTCTGAAATTGCTCCACTTCATGGGCAAGGGCATCTATTAGTGAGCCGGGCATTTCAATAGCCTCTGGATTGTATCTGTTTCAATTCAGTTTCTATTCTGGTTTTAACAGAGTATGAAGACGAGTTTGCTTTTGCCAGACTTTCCAGCTCAGCAATTGCCTTATCCTGCCGCCCCGTTTTTGCCAGACATCTTGCATAACGGATACGAATATCAACGCGATGTGGACTTTTTTCAAGCGCCATTTTTAAATACTTTTCACCATCCTTGAAGTGCCCGGTTTCTTCAGCAAGACGACCAAGCCTGATCAGGGTTGAATGATCTTTAAAACCCATGTTGTAAGCATGTTCACTTGCTTCAAAGGCGTCTTGAGGCATGTTCAGTTTTTCAAAAATTATACTTACAATATCGTATGCCCTGGGATCTGGTTTTTTCTTGAGATATTCAAGATACAGGGGCAGAGATCTTTCCCAGTTTCCCCGGGAATATTCGTTGAAAGCACTTTTTCTAATAGCCTCGGCAGCCTGCTCAAACCCCACATTTTCAATTGCTACTGCGTCAGCCAGATTATCATCCCAATCCTGAACAGCAGGCTCGGTTTCTTTTTTTGTCTTTTCAACAGCAGCACCATAAACCAAAGCGTCTATTTCAAGTTTTTTGGATGCTGAAGCAATTATTGGGGCCTGTACCACCCGATTTTCCGGCTTAACGGGCGGTTCTTTTTGATTAACCGTTTTTTCACTAACGTTCTGAGTTTTATCGCTTTCTGCCGCCATGATAACGTCTTCAAGCTCTTTCTCAGGTGCTGGCAAAGCTTCTGGCGACGCCTCGAAGAGCACTTTTCCAGCTGGTTGATGGCTCAGTTCTGAAGCCTTTTCCTGGGCAGGCTGATCAACAGATGGTTCACCTGCGCTATCACCAGCTTCAGACAAATTTTTATCATCATAAAGAACCTCGCCGCTTGTAGATTCAGATCTGGCAATAACTTTCGCGGTCTGTTTTCCCTGAATAACCACAACAGCGCTTTCGTCTTCAGCAATCGCTGGATTAACAAAAGGCTCAGAATTCTGAACTTGCGCCACCACAAGATTAATTCTCTTCAATGCCTTTTCTGCTTCAGAATGCGAGGGATCAATACTTAAAACCCGCTGGTAGTATCTGGCGGCATCGTTTTTCTCGCCGGAAAAATCAAGGCATTGGGCAAGCTCGAACACAAATTCGGTATTCAGTGGTTCGAAAGCCACAGCTTTTTTCAGGCTTGCGGCGGCATCGGCATAGAGTTTGAGATCAAAATAAATCGACCCGAGCAAAAAATTGCCCCTGACGTTATCGGGGTCATATTTTAAGCCCTGTATGATTGCCTGGGCCGCCTCAGCAAAAGCCTGGCGATCATAAAGAGTTTTGCCCAGATTGAACCACGCTGCTGAATCCTGGGAAAAGCTTTCGAGGTATTTGCGCAGTTTGAGTTCGTAGGCCAGCTTGTTTTCTGAACGATAGAAAGCATTCAAAATCAGAATCCAGGTATCCTTATCCGGTTTGGCAACAACAAGATCCTTTTCAAATTCGGCACAGGCCTGAGCAAATTCCTGCACACCCATCAGCTCGATTCCCTTCTGAAAAGGGATGGAAACCGGTTCTGCCGCGACAGGAGGCTCGGGCGCAATAACCGTTTCTGAAGCCACAAAAGTAGTGGTTATTGTCTGGGCAGCTTTTTGCCGGGCTTCGAGCGCCAGATCTGGTTGATCAATAATCTGTTTTACCGCTGCCGGATCGGGCAGATCGGCAGCCATGGCAAACAGAGTTTCGGCTTCCGGCACCGGAGAGCGCTCGTCATCGGACTTTTTGTTGAACCATAAACCGACCAGAATGAAAATCAGAATAAGGCCGGTGTAAAGCTTCCATGACTGGCCGCCAAAGGAAACCGCATCAACATCGGCATAAAAAACATCAGCGCCAGTTGAGACCTCTTCTTCGTATTCCTGCGATCTTGATCCAACCGGTTCTTCATGCGTTTCCGTAACCACCGTCTCAGCTTTAACTTCGACAAATTCGGTATCATGAGCCTCTGCAACCGAAGCATTCGGCAGAGGGCCTGTTTCGACGCTTCCATCGATCAGGCTGGAAACCGGATGTTCAGGTGCGCTCAGCAGATTATCAGGCTGAACTTTAAGAATGGGCAGCAGAACCCTTTCAACCTCGAACCAGTCGCGGAAACTACTGAATAATGAGAGGTAATATGCATCTTTGATATTATAAATCCACAGCAGAATGAAGACCACGCAGAAGCAGTAGGTGAAAGCTACCATGGCGCCGGTACTCATCATCGGACTGATCAGGTCGTAAATCAGCCCCTTGTTGTAAAGGCTGAAACTAGAAAAAATTCCTGACAGATGAATGGCAAGAAGCATGATGCCGCGGTCAATATGACCTGCGTAAATCTGACCAAGACCCATGACGAAAAACGACATCAGAGCGGCAACCCCAGGATTTCTCGAAGAACTTTGCAACCGCTCTTTTCTCAACTCATCAAGCCAGACACTACTTTGCTTCGTCAAAATTTTTACTCCAGAATATCGATCAGGCAGCCACTTTTAACCAGACAGAGCTTAACCCGGTGCTGCATGCAACTTTCAACCAGATCGGCTTTTTCACAATCTGCAATGATCATGCCGCGAATATCGGCAGCTTTGAGCTGACCACCGGTAAGTTCGCTGCCAAACGCTTCGATATTTGCGCGAAGATGATCCATCAATTCAATGGTTTCATCCACCTGAGCCGGCTCAGGGTTAAAAAGAATCTGGGCTGCAACCAGAATTCCCTTGCGGTCCTGGCAGAGCAGGTCGATTCTTCGCTTGCGCCCACCGTCAAAGGTCACGGAATAATTGCGATGAATCACCCGCAGGCCCTTCTCAATAATATTTACGTGAGCAGATATCCAAAGTTCAAATTCTTTTTTGGAATTAAAAAAACTGTTTGAAGCAAACTGCTCAAATAAAGATTCAAGCATATTTACCTGTTCTTTAAGGCGACGGTTATCTTCTTGAAGATTATGAAGTTTTTCCCATAATTTTTTATTCTCTTCGAGAAGCACGATCAGCCCTTTGACTTCTCCTTCATTGAATTCTCCAAGGGGCCTGGAAAGCAGTCTAGCAACCAGCGAGCGCAATGGAGTGGTTGCGTCAAGGGAAGGTTTGACCACAAATTCTTCTCGGGTAACAACCAGAGTCGGGGTTTCGCCTGCCTGATTCCAGTGAATAAGCAGATCATCACCAGGGCTGAAAAATCTGATGGGATCACCCACGAAAAGAGTGCGCTTGTCAAAATCAGGCTGCCTTCCGCGAGTTTTTTTGCCGGCAATTTCAATCATGAAGTCGCCACAGGAAGAGAGGAGTCGCGCATAAAGTTCATCTTCGCGGGCAAACCATTTAAGATGCCGCCTCGAATGCTCCTGATGCGAAAGTCTTTTGCGTATAACCATTTTATCCTGGGGTGCAAGAATCAGGCAGTTAACCATAGATGCGCGGTCTTTTGAACTGAGCAGCACCAGCTCGGATTCGGGCATGGCAGTTGCAATCGGTTCACCGACGAACAAACGTCGTTTTTCCCATTCTGCCGAGAGATTTGCAAATTCCTGACCATTACAAATCAGGTCAAATACCAGGGTTTGCGGAATGACCGCCTTAATCTCCCGATCCTGTTTTTCCGTCCAGAAAATCGAGCCACTTTCGATTTCATGCATACTCAGTTTTTTTCTGAATTCTGCCATTTTAGAATCCCCAGTCAAGTATGGTTTTTTTCATGCTGCCGGCAGCCTCTCCAATACGGTTCAAAATATAATTCCCGCACTCCTCAAGTTTCTGAGCAAAGACCACGCTAAGCGGCACCAAAGAATAATCTGGCGGCGGAGTGAATTCGAAACTGCTTGCGGGAATAGACTCATTGATGAAATACTGTTTGACGATAAGACGCCCCCGTTCGTTTCCATCGGGGTCAAATTCGATGACCTCTACCGGCAGATAGTTTTCATCGGAAAAGATCATAAGATAATGGCCAATACTGAAAACTTCTTTGAATACAGACTTCATTTTCGGCACGAACTTCAAAGTATAAAAAGTAAAATTATTTTTTGAATTTTTCTTCTGATCGGTCAGAGTGACGTTAAACAAAGAAAAAAGGCTTTTTCTGGTAAGATTGGTAAAAATTTTTGCAGGGTTGAAAAGTGGAAGATGTGAAAGAAAATAGCTGTTTGAGTCGGAAAAATGATAAAAGACCTCTTTTAGTTCGGCAATTTTCAACCAGAGTTTACTGCCATCAAAAAAAGTCTGAATTGAAGCATCGTCGAATTCAATGGCAAATTTGTTGGGGTTCATGATCAAAAGTTTACAGTTTTTCGAATGAAGGTTGTTTTTCAATAACACTTCAACTCGAATTGAATTAATTTTTTCAGTGCGCTTTTCCATCATGTCAAACATTGAATTTGCGGTAGCAGAAGCCGGCATGGCTGTTGAAGCAATATCCTGGGCATGCACCAGAGAACCCGAAACAAAAAGCAAAACCGATATCAGCACAACTGAACTGATCAATCTCATTGGCTCCGAACCGCCTTTTCAGAAAGAATGGAGTTCTCAATAGCTTTAATAATGGCTTTCATTGAATCTTTAAAAACCATTCGCAATTTCTGACATTCTGAAAAGGTGCCTCGTGAACTGTTATAAAGAAGGATCATTGAATTCAGCTTTTCAAACTCAGAACATCCGCTCTTTTTCGTGATTCTTTCAATTTCATGCACCAGAAAGTCAGAGGTGCGACTGGCAGCATAATTGGGAACAGAAAATGCGTGGAATGCTGAATATCGACTGAGCTTGGCATTATCCAGCCAGTCAGGTTCAAAACTGACGGTGTCGCGGGAAACACAGCGCAGAACTTTGCCTACATCCATGGTCAGAATCAGCACAGGCTCATCGAGTTTTTCCTCAAAAACCGAAGAAAAGACTCTTACATCGCCAACCTGGGCACCATTAAACAAAATTTTAAAAGTACTGCCGCGCTCGAAAAAGTCGCAACCACTTACAATTATCGAGCTCAAAACAAATCTCGTCTCGTCAGCGGCATTATACATCTGTTGCTGCCAGTCTTTGAGAAAATCTGCCAGCAGATCGGTTATATCTGAAGAAAAAGGCCTGATCAGCCAGATCAGACCGGGAGTGTTATTTAATGGCGCGATATTACAGAAACTTTTTTCAGAAAGTGTCTGAAATACACAAAAAGAGGCCGGATTTTCACCAAACATGGTCAGCAGAACATCCGGGTGATGCCAGCCATCGCTTAATGCAGCCGGAAATTCAGGGCATTCAGGAATGCCCTTGGTTGAAAACCATTGTCTCAGATAATCTCTGACCGAGTAGATGTTCAAGAATTCCCCCAACAAAAATACAGTCGATTTTAACAAATTTGTCTGCTATTATACAGTATCTTGTTTATGCATACAATTAATAGCGATGAGTTTGAGCTTAATGTTAAACCCTGAAACTTTTGCCCGGGAAATCGTGGAAAAAAAGAAAACTGCGGTGCTGATTTTTTCGGCTCAGTGGTGCAAGCCTTCAAGACTGCAAATGCAGATTGTTGACGAACTGCAGCAAGAGTTTAGTGAAAAAGTGATGATCGAAGTGGTTGATGTTGACCAGGAACCTGCCCTCGCGGATCAATTTCAAGCCAGAACTCTGCCGACGACGGTTCTGCACGCTCAGGGCGAAATAGTCGAAATTCTACCAGGCTATCAAACCCTCGATTTTCTTCAGGCTTACCTGCGCCATATAGTCAAGATGGCTGACGAAGCCAGCCAGAAAATTACTGACTCTCAAGCCTGAAACGCTCGATATTTTCAGCTCGTCCACTCAGGCCCAGGGTGATACTGACACCCTCGATCTTTTTGGCACCGGTCGAACAAAGAAATTTATCTGAATAACCGTTTAAAAAACGGCCGATAACGGTTTCACGATCAACTCCCAGCACGCCATCACGTGACCCGGTCATTCCCAGGTCAGAAATTACCGCTGTTCCACCAGGCAAAATGCGCTCATCTGAAGTCTGAACATGGGTGTGAGTTCCGACAATTGCACTTACCCGGCCGTCAAGATACCAGAAAAGAGCTTGTTTTTCAGAAGTAGCCTCAGCATGAAAGTCAATAATTACCGGAAATCCTTCACCGATTAGTGAAATTAGATTATCTGCACTCCTGAATGGGCAACGCGCTTTTTCCATGAAAACACGACCAGCAAGATTGATGACACCCAAAATCATGCCATTTGATTTTTTAAAAACCCGATAGCCGCTGCCAGATGCATCTGTCGGCCCGATATTATGAGGCCGCAGCACTGCTTCGTCTTTAGTCAGCAACTCAGGCCAATCCAGTCGGGAAAAAAGGTGATTGCCGGTCGTAATGATATCAATGCCCTGTTCTTTGAGAAATTTAGCATGTCTGGCTGAAAGTCCATTGCCGGCGGTGACATTTTCGCCATTGGCAATCACCCAGTCCGGCTGGTATTTTTTTTGAAGAATCGGCATAAACTCAGTAAGCGCATCGCGGCCGGTCTTTCCGTAAATATCACCAATAATTAAAATTTTCATTTGAACATACTTAATAAAAACAGGTCTGCCGTTGCCCAGAAGGCATCAGCAGACCTGATCAATCTGCAATCAGTGGGCTACTTCGACACTTCTGGTTTCGCGAATCAGAACAACCTTGACCTGACCCGGATATTCCATGTCGTTTTCAATTTTCTTAACGATGTCACGGCACAGTTTCGGTGCCAGAACATCGTCAACTTCTTCGGGACTGACCATGACGCGAATTTCTCGACCAGCCTGAATTGCATAAGCCGAAGACACCCCGTTGAAACCGCGGGCAATCGTTTCCAGTTCTTCAAGTCTCTTGATGTAGGCATCGAGAGATTCGCTGCGGGCACCGCGACGCGAAGCGGAAATGGCATCGGCAGCAGCGATCAGAACGGCCTCTGGAGTTTCAAATGGAACATCTTCATGGTGAGCGGCAATCGCATTCACTATTTTGGCTGATTCCTGATATTTTCGGGCAAAATCAGCACCCAGCTTTGCATGGTTGCCTTCGTCGCTTTCAATAACTTTTCCAATATCATGCAGAAGACCAGCGCGACGGGCCAACTGGATATCGGCACCAATTTCAGCTGCCAGATTGCCTGCCAGATTAGCGACTTCGATTGAATGCTGCAAAACATTCTGGCCGTATGAAGTTCGGAAATTCAAACGACCGACGATTTCGACCAGCTCATTGTGAATGCTCTGAATACCCAGAGCCAGCATGGTTTGTTCGCCGGCTTCCTTGATGCGCAGGTTAACTTCTTTCTGGGCTTTTTCATACATTTCTTCAATCTTTGCAGGATGTATGCGGCCATCGAGAGTCAGAGTCTCAAGAGTCACCCGGGCAACTTCGCGTTTGATCGGGTCAAACGAAGAAAGCACAACAGCCTCAGGCGTATCGTCGATAATCACGTCAACGCCGGTGAGATTTTCGAATGCTCTGATATTTCGCCCTTCACGGCCGATAATGCGACCCTTCATTTCTTCGCTGGGCAATTCTACTACGGTAACGATCGGATCAGTAGAGTGGTCAGTCGAGCAACGCTGAATGGCATTGGCCAGAATTTCGCGGGATTTTTTGTCGCAACCGCTTTTAATGCGCTGTTCCGCTTCATTGACCTTAAGCGCAATTTCATAACTGAGTTCATCTTCAAGCTTCTTCATCAGCTGTTCACGAGCCTGTTCAGGAGTTAAGCCGGCAACTCTTTCGAGTTCTTTCTTCTGCTGTTCGATAACTTCCTGTTGCTGCTGATGCAGCTTATCGAGTTCAGATTCCCTGTCTCTAAGCAAATCGGCTTTTTTTTCAAGGTTATCGGCGCGGGCGTCAACCTTTTCTATGCGGCTGTTAAGCAAAGCCTCCAGCTTTTCCAATTCCTGACGACGCTTGGCCGCCTCGCGTTCAGTCTGTTTGCGCAGACTCTGTTCCTTGTCCTTGATTTCTTTAGCGCGCTTTCTGGCTTTTTCTAATTCTTTCTGTGCATTGTCGTTGGCTTCATCGAGAATTTCTTTTTCTTTCTTCCGGGCTTCGGCTAGAATACCTTCGCCATCTTTCCTGGTGAAATGACTGCTGAGGAAATATCCGATGATGCCGCCAGTAGCAAGGAAAAACACGTAATAAGCCACCTGTAGCATGGAACCTCCGGGAAAATATTTTTTAATAAAGTCCGGCAGCCGGTCTGCGGCTGCCTCATTCAGTTTCTTCATTCAATCTCAAAGTTTATCTTTATAAATTTTTACGTTGAATTCTTTCTTAACTTCTTCTACCAGAGCGCCAAAAACTTCTTTCTGTTTTTCAGGAAGCAGCTGGGCACGAATTTCGTCTTTAACTTCTTCAAGTTTTTTGGTGCCGGCAGCAGTTCTTTCGTCAACTCTGATAATGTGGTGACCAAACTGGGTTTTAACCGGTCCGACGATCTTGCCAATTTCAGCTTCTTTGCAGGCAGCGTCAAATTCAGGAACCATCTGACCTTCGCCAAATTTTCCAAGGTCACCGCCCTGCTTACCAGAGGGGCAGGTTGATTTTTCTTTGGCGATTGCTTCAAATTTGGTCGGGTCGGCCTTGAGATCTTCAAGAATCTTCCTGGCATCGGCTTCTTCTTTAACCAGGATGTGGTGAGCACTGATCTGGGCTGGTTGAGAAAACTGAGCCATGTTTTTGTTGTAGAAATCTTCGATATCCTTATCGGCAATGACAAGGCTGCCGATTTTATCATCAAGAAGCTTGCGAATCGCAACTCTTCTCTTAGAATCTTCAATGACTGCGGGAAATTCTTTCGAAAGGGCTTCGAAATTCTTTTCGGCGTTTTCAGTAGCAAGATATCTTGAACTGAAATTGTTAAGAATATCCTGAAGGCCTTTTTCACTGAGAATCTGAGGGCGCAGGAACGGTGGAATCTGCTGCAGTTCAGCGAAAAGTTCGCTTACTTTAATTTCTTTTCCGGCAAAGCTGAACAGAACCTTGTTTTTTTCTTCGTCGGTCAGAGTTTCCTTCTTAACCAGCTCGAGCGAATCCTGATTGAGCTTGTAGGAAAGATCCTTTTTAAGTTTTTCAATTTCGCCTTCATAAAGTTCGCGCTGCTTATTTGACTCGAGCTCGCGCATCACCTGGGCAGAAACAGAATCATAGCTCTTGAGGCCGCCATCTTTCTTTTCAGTGAACTTTACCAGCAGAAAGTTTTTTTCATCGACCTTGATCGGACCAGAAACCTGTTCCGGTTTCAGCTGCTTGAGAATTTCGAGCACCATGGGAGAAATCCCGTTTTCTGGAACGAAGCCCTGGTCGCCACCGGCTTCTTTATAGTCGTCGGTTGACTCTTTTTTGGCAATTTCGAGAAACGATTTACCAGCATCAAGCTCTTTTTTCAGCTCAGCTGCTTTTTCGCCATCGGCAACGGCAATCTGATACAGATGCCAGGAGGGTGGCTCGGTATAATTGTTTTTGTTGGCTTCATAATGCTTTTTAGCTTCATCTTCGCCGACTTTAACAGAACTGATGCTCTGCTGCATTTTTTCCTGAGCCAATCTCGAAACGGCTATTTCATGTAGATTTTTTTCAAATTCAGCGCCACTGTTAAGACCCATTTTCCGGGCTTTTGCATCGAGAGCGTAGATTTCACAGATCTGATTGAGAAACATGGCCCGGCCTTCGGCTGAAGCAAAATGAGCTGCTGCCTGAGGATTGGCGGTTGAGTTAAACTGATTCAGTTCTTTCTCAAATTCTGCCCTGGTGATTTTTTTATCGCCAATTTCGGCAAGCACATCATCGGGTGAACCGGTAGAGGAAGCAACAGTTTCAGCTGCTGCGAGAGAAGAAACAATCATTCCCAGAACAATTGTAAAAATAAACAAAGCGCTCAAGCGCTGTTTTGTCAGGTGCATAACGCCTCCGCAATTTTTTTTCAATGCGCAGGAATTATAGCACTGTGTTAAGGCAATTTCAATTTAAGAAAAATGTATCTGTCAAACCTGACCTGAAATGAAAAAGAGGCATCCCCGATCAGGGAAGCCTCTTCAATAAAAGAATTGTGTATTACTGGATTCTTACAAACACCAATGAATCGAGGAAAAGGGTGGCATTGCCGCCTGAGCCCGCGTTGATCGCAGTCAGAACAACATCAACTCCTGCCACACCTGAATTAACCTGAATCTGTCCAAGAGCAAGAGTGGTTCTGCCCTTGTTAACCGAGCTGTAACCGTTCAGATCTTTTTCAAGCAGGGTTGTGTTGATAATGCCGTTTTCTCTGATCGACACACGCCAGTTTCCACTTGAAGTGTGCGGGAAATAGCAGGCATAGACATTGTAACGATAAGCCCCGCTGGTTGGGCTGGGAAGTCTGAAGTAATCTGACGAAAACAGGTTGCCGGTTCCATAGGAGAAGGTGTCGCCATTGCCGATGGTTCCAACAGTTGAGGGAACCAGCAGCGCCGACCCTGCGCCCGAGAAATAATCGATCGAAGGATAATCTTTGGAGCTGTAAACCACGTAGAAATGGTTCAGATTATCATTGGCGATGTTAATATATTCCCAGTTCGGGTTCTCGCCTTCGAGCATAGCCACGAAAATGCCACCGGGATAAGCCTTGGCATAGCTGCTCAATTCGCTTTCCTTACCTGAAGAGCTTACGGCAGAAACCTTGAAGAAATAAGGTACACCAAATTCAAGTTTCTGGCTTTTCTTTTCAGGCTTTTGATTGAAGTTACTGGGATAGGAATTGATGACATACGAAGAAGCTTCGGTCCACTGAGGCTGACCGGTCAGCATTTTGGTGTAACCGCCATCGGCAACCGTCGAGAAGTAAACGTTGTAGCTGACTGCATTTTTGCTGGCCTCCCAGGCGAGTCTTATGCCTGCTTCGGTAGAGCTTGAAGACCATGCCTGCAAATTCTTCGGAACCGCCGGGATGTCTGCATCTGAAGCCTGAGTTGTTATTGAACTCAGACCGCTGATGTTGCCGTTGCGATCGATAACCCGCACTGCATAAAGATTATACGGGGTGCCGTTGATATCTTTAAAAGTCTGGGTCATGTTGGCGGTGCCGTTATCTTCAACGATACCGATCAACGAGAACAGACCATCGTTTGAGCTGGCTCTGAAGATTACGTATGCATCAAGATCAAGTGAAGGATTCTGCCCATCGAAAATCGGCGAACCGTCTTCGTTGAGGGTTGGTTTGCGCCAGCTGATGATGGGATCAGTATCGTTGCTGATGCTGAGATCGTAAGGAGGCTGGGGTCTGGTATCGTCACCGGATTTCAGAGTAACCTGAATCGGGTCAGAGTTTTCGCTTTCAGTATAGTTTTCGTTGAACGAACGAATAATATAGGTGTACTGTTCAGCAGATGATTTTGAAATAGAGTTATCGACGAAACCAGGAGTGTTCTGAGGAACTGAGTTGATCCACTGAACGCCGCCGGCACTAGTTGAAAGGCCGCGATATATATTATAACCCTTGATGTGGCTTGACGTAACTTTGTCCCAGGCGACGTAAACGGCTTCAGTAGAAGCGCGTGCCTTGAGATTTACAACCCTGGGAGGTCTTTCTTCGACGGGCAGACCTGCTCTGATCTGAACCGCATTGGTTCTGGTAAGGTCAGATTCTTTACCCTGAGTATCGAAGGCCGAAATCTTGTAGTAATAATACTGATCGTTAACCAGCCCGTTCTGCTGGTCGTTGTCAAGATATGACGGGGCCGGCTGGGTGCCGATTGTAGCGATCAGAGTGAATGGGCCGCCCGAATTGTTCGAACGGTAAAGACGATAACCAACCAGGTCGGCTTCGGTGTTCGAACTCCAGTTGATCAGAATGGCGCGTTCTTTGCCAACGCCGGTTACATTCTGAGGAATAGTGGGTGCTTCATAGTCAGTCAGACCTGGGTCTTTCTGCACCCCCGTAGTACAGCCAAACAGGGTGAATAGCATGAGCAGCAAGGCAACAGCCATGATATTCCGCCCGGTTTTTCTGGGCACAACCTTTTTCCACATAAGGGCTCTCCTTTTACTGGTTCACTTGACAAAGTTTCTCATTAAACATCGTCAAAGATTCACAAACTGATTAGAGTAAAAAGCATTAATTTGTCTTTCGCCTCACGACAAAAGAGAACATGCTGCCGTTTCTTTTCTTCTGGCGGCGAAAGGAAAAAAACTGGTCAGGTTTGCAGAACGTGCAATGATGCCTGATTTCGATATTTTCTGGCGACAGACCGGCAGAAATCAGCTGGAACCGGTTAAGCGCAACCAGGTCAAGGTGCCATTTCCGCTGTCTGACGAAGAATTTCTGATATTCGGCATCGGCACTGGTAAACTGCATGAACACATCGTCGCCCAGTTCGAGACAGCACCCTCCGATACACGGGCCAATAGCCGCCCTGATCTGGGAAGCGGGAATGCCATATTTTTCATGCAATGCGCTGACGGTTGCCGCCGAGATGTTTTTGCAGCTGCCGCGCCAGCCTGCATGGGCGGCCGCGACTGCCTGCGGATGCCAGAAAAGAATGGGCAGACAATCGGCGGCAAATACCCCGATCGGCTGATCCTGCAATGCGGTGATCAGTGCGTCACCCTCGCCGACACAAAAGGGTTTTGCGTCTTTTTCAACCACCAGAACCCGGCTGCCATGAACCTGCCGGGCAAAACATGGATCTTTCAGGGAAAAAGCCTTTGCCACGTCGGTTTCATGCCATCTCTGCCGGGCTTGGGCTTCATCCATGTTATAAAGTGCCAGATCACCATCAGATCGATCAGAGAAGGCTGCGAGAATGTTTTCCTGGGATATCAGCTGCATATCAATATTCTGACGAAAGCTCGGCAATCATTTTATCTGCCAGCTCATCAACCGCATCAGTGCCATTTGAAACTTCACGCACCATTTTGAGTGTGCGCAGAGCATCGTCTTTTCTGCCTTTCTGTGCATATAATGACCCAAGAACGACATAGGCTTCTTTTTTGGTGCGGTCGAGGGCAATAGCCCGTTTGCTGGCTTCGTATGCTTCTTTCAGATTGCCAAGGTTATAATGCAGCAATGCCATATCCTTGTGAACTTCCGAATTTTCCGGGTCGAGCTGTAGAGCTTTGTTGAATTCGTTTTTAGCCATTTCGTACTGCCCGGATCTGAAGAAATCTTTGCCCATGTCAATGTGGGTTGCTGCTCTCTCGTCGGTTTTTTCTTCAATCATTTTTTTGACTTTCAGCAGCAGGTTACGAGCCTGGCGATTTACCGTTGATCCATCAGGAGCAATATTTATAATATGCCTGAGCTCTTTTTCTGCTTCAGCAACCAGCCCGCGATCCATGTAAGACTTGCTCAAAGAATATTTGCGCTCCAATTCCCTTTCCTGTTCGACGCTGAGCTGAATTTGATCGCTCTGAACCGGGTAAACCGATGCGGCTGAATACGATGAAGACCAGGTATCGGCAGAATTGTCGGCAATCGAGGCCGCCGACCTGCTCACTGCTCTAACCGGTGCCGGAAAGGGCGGTGAAATTGGCGATGGTTCTACTATTGCGCTTACCGGAGTAAACGACCCCGAAGATTCAATCGGGTTAAAAGCCGGCGCAAGTTTGGCCGAAATGCTGTTTTTATTCTTGCGATTCATGAATTCCTGCAATTTAGAGCTGCCCTGCATCTGCTTAACATTGCGGAAGTAGTAATTCTTCGATTCGCTCGACAAAGACTTGACCTTCTTTTCCAAGTGCTTTTTTATCGGCTGAGAATCGGGTGAAAGGCTTATGGCCTGGCGATAAACATACAGGGCTTTGCTGTTTTCATTAAGTTTTTCATAACACTCGCCAAGCGAAACATAGGCTTTGAGATAATCGCGGCGCAGCCTGATAACATCCCTGAACATTTCAGCAGCAGCCTGAAAGTTGCTCTGAGTCAGTTCAATCAAACCAATGTTAAAATACGATTTGAAAAATGTCGGATCAATTTTGATTGCCGCCTGAAAATGGCTGATAGCTTCAGAGCTTCTTCCAGACTTATACAGAGCCCAGCCGAGAGAATCACGAAAGCTCGCTGAATTGGGCTGTAGTTCAACGGCACGCTGACAAAGCATAACCGCCTTCGCCGGGTCGGTCTCAGTGGTGGCCAGCAGAAAACCAAGATTGTTAAGGGCAGAGGGGTAATTGGGCTTCAGACTGATCGCCTTTTCATAAGCTCTGGCCGCTGTTTTCAAATCTCCAGTGCGTTCGAGGGCAAAACCAAGATTATGAAAAGCTTCGGGAAGGTCGGGTCGAAGCCTGACAGCCTGCCGCAGATCGGTTATGGCTTCAGCGTAATTTTTTTCCTGAATTCTGCCGGTTCCTCTGATGTAAAGCTTCATTCCCTCATCCTGATAGTTGGGGAGCGCGTCAAAAGTCAGAGAATAGGCGGGAAAACCGAGAAAAAGCAGTAAGAATACGCCGGAAATGAGCTTTTTCATATTTTGCCTCCTGATTCAATTCGAATCTGTATTTTTTTATTCCTCTCGAATATCGGCAGGTTGAGCAAATTAATGTAGGGTTCGAATCATTTTTGTGGTTGCATCATTGACGACGAAAAGGTAATCTTGCGAATGAAATCTCGATTATTTTTGAAGGGAATACTGTGATGATGAAAAGAACCAGAATCGTTGCAACTCTTGGCCCCGCCTCTTTTGAAACCGAAATGATCAAAAGCCTTATCGATGCCGGGGTAAATGTATTCAGACTTAACTTTTCACACGGCACCCACGAAAGCCATCTTCAATATATAAAAAATATCCGCGCTGCTGCTGAAACTACAAGCATCGAAGTCGCTATTCTCGGCGATCTTTGTGGCCCGAAAATAAGAGTCGGCAATTTTCCAGAAGGCCCGGTCGAGCTGAAAAAAGGGCAGACTTTCTTTCTCAGCAACGACCCGACCCTGCCAGGCACCAAAGAAGGAATCGGCACTTCCTACCCTTATCTGACCAAAGACCTAAAGCCTGGCAACCCGGTTCTGCTTGACGACGGCAATATCGTTCTCGAAGTTTTGCGGGTCGAAGCTGATCGGGTTTTCTGCACCGTCATCGATGGCGGCCTGCTCAAAGATAAAAAAGGCATGTCGATGCCCGGAATCGGCCTTTCAATCGAAACCATCACCGAAAAAGACAAGCTTGATCTGCAATTCATGATGGAAAACGAACTGGATTATGTGGCTTTGAGCTTTGTCAGAAAAGCCCAGGACCTGATCGACCTTAAAAATCTCATCGGCAGCAAAGATATCAGAACTATCGCCAAAATTGAAAAACCCGAGGCGGTCGACGAGCTCGAAAGCATTCTCGATCACTGCCACGGCATCATGATTGCGCGCGGCGATCTCGGGGTCGAAATGCCGATTCACCAGGTTCCCGCCGTTCAGAAGCTGATTCTCGAGCGCTGCAGCCGCCGGGGCAAGCCGGTTATTACCGCCACCCAGATGCTCGAATCGATGATCGAGAACCAGCGTCCGACCAGAGCTGAAACCACCGATGTTTTCAATGCCATTGTCGAAGGAACCGATGCGGTTATGCTTTCTGGCGAAACAGCATCGGGCAAACACCCGGTCGATGCCGTTAAAATGATGGCCGCCATTGCCATTGAAGCTGAAAAAGTTTTGTCGCGCAATCAGAATCGGGTTAATCAAATGCTGCCTGAGGTTTCAAGAGAAATCGAAGAGGTAATCGCTCATTCTGCCTGCGAAGCGGCTTTAGACCTGAATGCCAGCTGCATAGTTCCCTTTACTTTCAGTGGCGCGACTGCCCAACACATTTCAAAATATCATCCGCCAACCCCGATCATTGCATTGACTCCGCGCAAAGAAACCTGCCGCCGGCTGGCTTTGAGCTGGGGCGTCACCCCGCTGCTGGTTAAAAACATAAGCAGCACCGATGAAATGATCGAATATACCGAAAAAATCCTGCTGGAAAAAAAGCTGGTTAAAAGTGGCGAAACCATCGTCATTCTTGCCGGAGTTCCGCTCGGCGTAAAAGGCGGCACCAACCTGATGAAAATGCAAAAAGTTCGCTAAGTCTTTATCAGCGTTCAGTTATGATCTTTTGCATCTTTGGCTGCCTCTTCTTCTGAAATGAAGTAGTAGCCACAGGTTGCCCTGGTGTGCGGAAAGACATCCTGTTCGTTGAAAGGGTAGGTTTTGCAGACGTCTGGTTTGGTTTCATGGATCTTGCAAAGCAACTTTCCGTCTTTTTCAAAAAGAAACGGGCACGGAAAAGAAGATCTACAGCAGGCACCACAGCCAAGGCATTCGCCCCTGCGCCTTTTCAGGCCATCTTCGACCACATCTTTTTTCAGCAGCATCAAATAGCGCCGCTTGAGCTGCATCTTAAAAGAAGTTACCACTTTTTTATAAACTTTTTGCATTTATGCCCCCACAACTGGCAGATTACGATCATTATACCGCCAAAATGATTTTCGTCAAACAAATTACCAATCCCTGATTCAGCTAAGTTTGAAGAAGCTTTTTATTTTTCCAAGAATGGCGGCTTTGGCGGCTGAACCTTCCAAGCTGGTTTTGAGCGGGTTTTTGTGGTGAACACTGGTCTGATGGCTGTCAATCAGTTCGGCATTTTTGCTGCTGCGTTTGGCAAGCACACCGCTAAGTTTTTCGGCAAGTTTTTCGTTTTCGCTCAAAAGGCGACCCATTGAATCGCGACTCAGCTTGAGCAACCGGGTTTCGGTTTTGGCAACTACGGTTGCCGACCGCTTTTCCCCGGTAAGCAAAGACATTTCACCGAAGAAATCGCCCTCACCTAGCTCAGCAACTGGTTTTGCACCAAGCTTTGCGATCAAAACACTGACTCTGCCTCGATCGATAACATAAAAGTCGCTGTCGAAAGCACCTTCGACCACAATTTCTTCGCCGGTTTCATACCAGCATTCTTCAAGCCTTTCAGCAATAAACATTCGCTGTTCCTGATTAAGCCCGGCAAGGAAATCAATGCCGGTCATCAGACTCAGGCGATGCTCAGTGACCTTATGGTGGTCATCCTTTTCCTGGTGCAGATAAAGATCCTGAATCGGGAACGGAATCGAGATGCCTTCACGCTTCAAGCGATACCAGACCCTTGATGCCAGCTGATTGGCCACTATATCGGGGTTTTCTTCATTCGCCATGTAGAATCTGACTTTGTAGTTAATCGTGTATTCATCAAATTTCTCAAGCATAATGACCGGCGATGGCTTTGAGAAAATTTCTTCAACCTGGCGGCATGAGCTCGATAAAATGCGACGGATACGTTCAGGCGAAACATCGTAAGGCAGGCCAATTTCAAGCTCATTGAACATTGTTCCCGAATTATCGGAATAATTGATTATCTCGCCACGGGCAATCTGGTTGTTGGGTATTACCAGCTGGGCTCCGTTGTATAGCAACAATGTAGTGGCGCGCCAGCTCGACTCAACCACCTTGCCTTTGAAACTTCCGCTCTTGATCCAATCACCAATTCTAAATGGCGGCGAAATGTGAACCGACAGCCCCGAAAACAGGTTTCCCAGAACATCCTGTAATGCAAGACCCAGAACCATGGTAAACACAGCCGAAGTGGTAAGAAGCGGGGTTATGTCGATGTGGTATGAGTTAGACAAGAAAGACAGAAACAAGATCACATAAACAATGGTTTTGAGCAATTGCCTGAAAATACTGGGAAACTCTTCGCCCGGCTTGCTGCGTGAATAGTATCGCAACCCTGCAAAGAAAAGCACTTCACCAATCATCAGAATCAACGAGGCATTAAGTAAAATTTTCGCAAGATTATAAACCTGGGGTTTCTCGATCTGAAGGTGCAAATAATGGCTACAGGCGAAGAAAGTCAAGCTGAAACTTAGCACATAACCCGGCAATGCGACCGCTTTCCAGAGATTGCCCTCAGTAAATGCGCCTTTCTTTTGAGCTGCGCGAAGAATTCCCCGCCAGATGGCAGAAATCACACCAAACAGACCAAAAAATAAAAAACCGGTCAGAAGATGTTTGATCGTCAGTTCGTCTAGAATAAATCCGCTCATGGTTCAGCCTTTCACGCAATCATTACCCTCCTAATCGACCTTTAAAGCATTTTTCTAAAGACCATTCTCATTTTCATTTTCTCGGTAATTTGCAGTTTCAAATTTTATTCAAAGCTGCGGTTTTCAACAAAAAGCCGTGACTGGAAATGGTTCCAGTCATGGATAAAAATAAAAGCGGGCAAAACTGCAAAACCAACAGTTTCAGTAATATATCTCAACTAAAAAGCAATAAAACTACAGCCTGAGACTTGATTTTTCCCATAAAATCCGTTTAATTTGTGGTAAAATGCCGGCTGGAGAAAAACATGCGTGAAGTTTTCGATAAAATGGAATTCAGGGCTTTTTCATACGAAGAAGACCCGGATGCGATTGTCGATATGCACCGGTGCGCCGAAACCCTTGAAGGATCATGGTTCGACGCTACCGAAACCTGCAAACTTCACGCCAAACTTATTGCCAAAATACCAGGTTCCTCCTGGGTAGTTTCATATGGCAACATGATTTTTGCCCATGCAGACCTGATAAAATCTGCTTCAGGCGAAGGAGTAGTGGTCGCATGGAGGATCCATACCGATTACCGATATCCACAGGTTATCAGAAAGCTTTTTGAAGGCCTTAAAGAAGAAGCCAGAAAAAGAAACTGCATCGGTATGCTGATTTTCGCCGACCACCCCGAAGTGGTGGCTGACCTGAACATGATTGGCTGCCAGCCCGACCGTGAATACGCCTATGCAAGATCTTCAGAATGCGAAAATGGGGTAATTCTTGAAAGCAACCCGGTTTCAATTCATCCGGATGATGTTGTACGCATGGGCCTGCACCCGTTTCTAGGGTCACCTCTGCCCGCCACATATCTGAACTATCGTGCCACAATGGCAGCCGAACAGGGGCTCTATCATTTCCGAAGGCCCGCCCATTATGAAATCAAATATTCAATTAAATCTTATGTCGCCTCTTTTGATGGCCGAGAATGGCATGTATTCAAAAAGGGCGATTTTAAAGGTGACAAAGAAGCTATAGCTTCAATTGTCAAAACTATTGCATCAATGAACCCGTCACGCATACTGCTTTCTGCTTCGGCGATGGAAGCAGCAGACATCATACCCGCCTCCGATGGAGTGTTATATGATTATTTCATCAAGATTTGAGCTCATTCGTCTTCTGGTCGTCATTGCCCTGATTTTTTCACTGAACTCTTTTTCTGAAGCCGCCCCGCAGCGTAACATGTGCCGCGAATGCCAGATTGCAACCGATGTTGATGCGACCCATTGCCCTGAGTGCGGAACTCCGATTAACCTCTGCCTCGACTGCGGCACTCCCAACCCGGCCAATGCTGATTTCTGCATTAAGTGCAACGCGCCTCTCGCCGAAATGCGGGTGCTCAATTCCATTGATCCTGAAGTTAGAAAAGAACTCAAGCTTGGCAAATCTGAACGGGCCGAACTTGAAAAAGAGCTGATGAAAATTGGCTACCTTCTTGAAAAAAGCCCCGATCAGGCGGAAAAACTTCTGTTCAGAAAAGGCAAAATTCTGCATCAGATGGAATTTTATTCGCAGGAAGCCATGGTATGGCGCGAATACTTGCAGAAATTTCCCAAAACTTCGAAAAAGTCTTTCGTAAAGATCTACCTGTCTGAAGCTCTGCGCAAATGGGGCTTTCTGTTCTACCGCCAGAAAAACATTGCCAGCGCAACTGAATTGATCAGCGAAGCCACTGAAACCAATCCGATGAATAAAGAGGCATGGCAGTGGCTTGGCCGCATCAGCATGGAAAACCAGCAGAACGATCTTGCAAAAGAAGCCTATCTAAAAGCGCTTGCCATAGAACCCGGCGACAAAACCTCAATTCATTTTCTGAAAAAGCTTAAGGCAGAGATTCCAGCCGACCTTCTCAAAACCAAGAAATAAAGATGAGCAATAAAGAACAGCTGAAAGACATTGCCGGAGATTTTCTCGCATAGATAGCCCCCGATGAGCTAAAGCAGATCGATATGCTGTTTGAGCAGCTGAAATTCGATGTTCCCGCCAAAAGCGAAGTGAATTTTGGAATGGCCATGCCTCCCGAAATGCGACGCCGCATTCTGGGCGACATCGGCATCGTTGAATCAACGACCCCGGCAGTCTCTGAGCACTACGTGCCATACCTGATTCTGCTCAACAAACTGATTGAACGCCACCAGCAGGAAATTCACAAAGTCAACCGTGAAGAACTGGTCGGCTTTATATGGCAGGAAGGCCGGCGACTGCGCCTTTTTGAATATGAGATTCAGCAGTTGATTGATACCATTCCCGACTGGCTGCAGAAAGTTTCACAAAAATGTTTTGTCGAACTGAGCCCCGCCAATATCTGCGAGGTCGGCAGCAACGACGCCCCAGCGGCAAAAACCGGCGACATCTGCTTTAACGGCATCATTGGCCAGTCAGAAAAGATGCTTTCGATGTTCAACTGCCTCACCAGAATCAGCAACAGTAACCTTTCGATTCTGATTCAGGGCGAAAGCGGCACTGGCAAAGAACTTGTTGCTCACGCCATTCACAACCTTTCGGGCTGCGCAGGCAAAAGCTTTATCCCGGTTAACTGCGGGGCATTGCCAGACAGCATCATAGAAAGCGAACTTTTTGGCTACGAAAAAGGCGCGTTCACCGGTGCTGACATGCAGAAAAAGGGATATTTCGAAATCGCCGACGGCGGCACGATATTCCTCGATGAAATAACCGAAACGTCTTTGAATACACAGGTCAAGCTGCTGCGCGTCTTACAGGAAAAACAATTCTACCGGGTTGGCGGCACCAGCCCGGTTAAAGTAAATACCCGAATCATCGCGGCAACCAACCGTGAAATTCTCGACCTGGTAAAGTCCGGGGCTTTCAGACACGATCTCTATTACCGCATCAACGAAATGACCATCAATCTTCCCGCATTACGCGAAAGAAAAACTGATCTGCCATTGCTGACCAGGCATTTCATCAATTCATTTGCCAGACAGAATCAGAAGCCGGTGCCCAAACTAAGTTCAGAAACAGAAGTGATGCTTAACCGATACAATTGGCCGGGCAACATCCGCGAACTGGAAAATGCACTGAAGCGGGCAGTAGTTCTCGCAGACCAGCTGATCGAGCCGGAACATTTTCCGGCAATTATACGCGAATTTGAAAACAATTCTGCGGTTACCCCTGAAAACTTCCAGCCCCGGCAAAGCCACGGCTCGCTCGAACAACGGGTCGAGGCTGCCGAAAAGGCAATAATAATCAGCGTTCTGCGCCAGAATAACTTCAACGTCTCAAAATCAGCCGATTCGCTTGAGATCTCGCGGCGCACCCTTCAGCGAAAAATAAAACAATATTCGATTGAAAAATTCATCGACAACTGAAATGGGATTGCCTCAGAATTTGCACTCAGCCAGGGTTGCCGTGCCATAAACAATATTGGCAATTTCTTTCATGCTTTGCCCAAGGTATTCATAGGTGTTTTCGCCTGTTTTCTTCAGTCCGGGAATCCATTCGATTCTTGGGGTGATTGAGACATCGTTAAGTTTGATGACCAGCTGGGTTGGTGGGGCAATCTGGGGCGGTTCGATGGTTCGAATTGCTTTTACGGCGCGCCGGGTTTCTTCTTTCAACTGCTCGATAACGCGGTCAGGATGAATGCACAGGGCGCTTTCATTACCGACCGGAAACTTGGTAATTACCATGTGAGTTGAGGGAAGATTGGTTCGCGCCTGTTCGATCGCGAGCGAATCGCCCGAAATCAGAATTGTCGGCACGTTGCACTCGCCGGCGATCAAAGAAAGAAGGTCGAATTCACCAACCGGTTGCCCAAAAATTTCATAGCTGATTTTCTGGGTGTAGGTATGGGGAATGACACCTTTGGATGTAGCAGAGCGGACATGAACACCGAGAAGAATCAGGCCGGAAAAGGTTTTATCAAGAAGATCGAAGCCGGAGCAGGGTCTGAAAGTGCCGCGGATTACCATGGCTTCTTTAGGCATCTTTTCAGGCATTATATTCAGGCCATTGCCATGAAAATCATTTATATATATTTCTTCAGCCCCTGATTCGAGAGCTGCTTCGCACACCGCTTTCACTTCACGGGTATATTGGAATCTTGCCGCTTCAAAATAAGATGAGCTGCCTGACGTCTGCTCAGGTGTAACAACTCCGGAGATGCCTTCCATATCTGCGACAATGTATATTTTCATCTTGCCAACCGCCCAATCTGGTTTTTGAATTGATAATATATTATACTCCATTTGTCATGAATCAGCAAAATCAGCATTTCAAACTTAAAAGTCCATTTAAACTGCGTGGCGACCAGCCACAGGCGGTCAACAAACTGCAACAATGGGTTGAAAACGGGCAAGATCGATTGACCTTGCTCGGCGTAACCGGCTCAGGCAAGACTTTCACCATGGCCAACGTTATTGAACGCATACAGAGACCGGTTTTGATCATAACTCACAATAAAACTCTGGCAGCTCAACTTTACAGCGAATTTAAAGAATTTTTTCCGGAAAACGCCGTCGAATATTTTGTAAGCTACTATGACTACTATCAGCCCGAGGCATATATTCCCTCGACTGACAGCTACATTGAAAAAGATTCTTCGATCAACGAGCAGATAGACCGCTTCAGGCACTCAGCCACCACCTCGCTGTTTTCGCGCCGCGACGTTCTGGTAGTGGCTTCGGTCAGCTGTATTTTCGGCCTCGGCTCGCCAGCAGATTACGCCGATCTGCGCATTTCCCTGCAGGCCGGCATGACCATGCCACGGCAGAAACTGCTGCGATCGCTGATCGAAATTCAATATTCGCGCAATGACATGGATTTTCACCGTTCCAGGTTCAGGGCAAGAGGCGAGACCGTCGATATTTTCCCGGCTTCAAGTGAAGTCGCCATCAGAGTAAAATTCTTCGGCGATGAAATCGATCGCATCGAAGAATTTTCGCCGCTGACCGGCGAAGTGGCCAAAGTTCTTAAAGCGGTTGAGATTTTTCCCGCCCAACACTTTGTCACCACCCATGAAAAGCTTGAGAAAGCAATGGGTGCAATTGAAGAAGAGATGAAAGAGCAGGTCAAATTTTTCGAGAAAAACAACAAACTAATCGAAGCTCAGCGCATCTACGAGCGAACCAGATATGATCTGGAAATGCTGCGCGAAACCGGTTTCTGCAAAGGCATCGAAAATTATTCGCGTCATCTTTCCGGGCGCAACGAAGGCGAACCGCCCGACACCCTGGTCGATTATCTTCCCAAAGATTGCCTGATCATTCTCGACGAGTCTCATATGACGGTGCCGCAACTCAAAGGCATGTATCGCGGCGACCGAAGCCGCAAACAAACTCTTATCGACTTTGGCTTTCGCCTGCCATCAGCTCTTGATAACCGCTGCCTGACTTTCGAAGAATTTCTCGGCCGCAAACGACCGCTGCTCTTTGTTTCTGCAACTCCTGGCCCATACGAGCTGCAAACTTCAGAAAATAGAATCGCCGAACAGCTGATCAGGCCTACCGGGCTTCTTGATCCACAAATCACCGTAGTGAAAACCGAAGGGCAGATCGACCACCTGATAAATGCAATCGATCAGCGAATTGCCGCTAATGAGAGGGTTCTGGTGACTACCCTGACTAAAAAAATGTCGCAGGAACTCTCTGCCTATCTGACCGAAATGGGCATACCAACTGGTTATCTGCACGATGAAATCGACACGCTTGAACGAATCGAAATACTGCGCGATCTGCGAATCGGCAACATCAAAGTGCTGGTCGGCATTAATCTGCTTCGTGAAGGCCTGGATCTGCCCGAAGTATCTCTGGTCGCGATTCTCGATGCCGACAAAGAAGGCTTTTTGCGTTCTTCATGGTCATTAATGCAGACCTGTGGCCGGGCCGCCCGCAATTCGTCGGGTGAAGTCTTTCTCTATGCCGACAAAGTCAGCGCGGCGATGAAATACTGCATTGATGAGACGGCACGCCGGCGCGAAATTCAGCATCAGTACAATCTTGCTCACGGTATCGAGCCCAGAACGATCTGCAAGCGGCTGCCGGCCCTTTTCCTGCCAGGTGGCAGTGACCGACCTGAAAAACCCGGAGATTTAACTTCTGAAAGGCTTTTAGAACTGATCAACCAGCTCAAGTCAGAAATGGAACAGGCTGCCGCACGCATGGAATTCGAGAAAGCAGCCATGATTCGTGACGAAATCATCGCTATGCAGGAAGAGCACCTGGAACTTGGAGTACTCACCCAGCTTGGTCAGGCGCTGAAATCGGGCAGAGAAAAGGGCGTTGCCAAAAAGCGGGCGACGCGCAATCCCGGGTCTTCGAACAGCGGAAAAAGCAGAAAACGGGGTTAGTTTTCCGGGCGGGGTATAGGTTTGGCGAAAATGTCAAACGGCAAGTCTTCTTTGAGTTCGACCCTGATGAAGTTCATCATATCGATGCAGAGGGTGCGCATTTTTTCGCTGTCGGTCCAGAACAGTTCAAACACCACCCGTTCTGCTTCTTTTTTGAGTGCCGGCAGGTCTTTTAAATTGTGGTTAACCGGCAACTTCTCAATATGATCAGCGATTTTGAAGAATTCCACACTGATTTTTTCGCGGCCTTCAGGCGAATCGTTGAACCCCAGGGGAAAATGGGGGTATTTTTCACAGAAGGTAATCTCTCTGGCGATGTACCTGATCAGAGCAGGCTTTTCAACCAATCCGATTTTAACGGCCAGCAGCTGGGCAGCAAGGCCATCAGGGTTAACATTTTTATATTTGGTGGTTTTTGCCAGCTGCAGAGCTGCTACCAGGTCGTTTATTCCCAGGTAGGCCGCATTTACCAGCCCGCAAACAAACAGTGTTTTCTTGAATACGATGTCTTTTTCAGGTTGCAATGGCTCACGATGCGCCTCGGCAAATTCAGGAGTGACCGCAGAAACGATATTGGCCGTCAGCACCAGTATTACAAGAATCAGAAAGCCGACTCTAAGCGAAAATTTCATCTATTTTTCCCTGATTTAAGGTATGATTTTAACTGATTTTACCCAATAAAAATGGTTTTGACAACCTTATCGAACAAGTTTTTTCCATGATAAATATAGATTTAAATTTTGCTTAAATTTGTTGCGCGAGCCCCGGTATTTTGATATTTTTTAATTATAAGCTCTTTGAAAAGTTTTCCCTGCGTTGTGCGTGATAATACAGGTTAAATTGAGCCGACACCTGTATCCGAAAGGGAATCTGTCTCTGTTTATCACCGAGAAACACTTACGACCGGCATAATCGCCGGCACGAAGCCCCCGGCGATTAAACAGGCGGACAACCGTACTGTTTCAGTCGGGTTCAATTTTTCTTTAACACGGCAATTGCGGGGTCTAAAATTTAAAAATACCGGCAGGCTTTGAGCATGTCGGTATTTTTTTGTTTAGTTTTTTGATTGCTTTTAAAGACGCCTGCTAATATCATAATCGAGTCATGACCGCAAAAAAAATTCTGATAATAACCGACAAATCCAGGGCAGCTGGGCAATTTGCCTCCCCACCCTTCTCTTTGCCGATAGAAAAATTTACGGCGACCGGGCCGGCTTCATTGAATTACATGGGCCTGCAACAGTTTGCCGCCGTAGTCATTGACTGTGGTTCTCTTCATCCGCACCTCACCAAAATCAGCCTGGGTATTCGCGACACCACAGAAACCGAAGCCTTGTGGCACGTATTCTGTGGTTCATCCGGGGCCAGGGTTTTCATTCTCGTTGATCGAAAATCGGCTCCAGGCAAAGAAATGCGAGAGCTTGGAATCGACTACATTCTCGCCGGGGAACTGGCAGAGCTGACTCAACAATCGACCGGGCCAGTTTCTGAAAAAACAGATTATGCTTCGAACCACGACTTTATAACTGCCGACGAAATCAGAGAAATGCACCAGAACGGCATCAGAACCATTTCTGAATCCCGGCCGATAACCTCATGGGCGGCCGAAGTGGCCGAATCGCTGGGCATGAAAATCGCCGCCGACAATTTGAAGCTTCTTGCTGATTTCAGCCGATTAAGCCCATCTAAGATTCTTAACCAGCGGAGTGATTTTTTCAATCTCGCGTCACGATTCAATCAGGATCTGTTTTTCGTTCTCAATCCTCTGGTGATCCCGGTTTTTGCTCAGGTTTGCCCTTCTTTGCGTGAAAAAGTCGTTGCATCGACTATTCATTGGGCGCATCAGGGCGCATTTACCGGCGAGACCTCGGCGGCCATGCTTGCCGACCTGCGCTGTCACGGGGCCATTATCCCCGCTTTTCCGCCGTACTGCCAGCCACAAAACCTGCAGGATCTGTTAAAGCAGGCAAAAAAACATAACCTTGAGCTTTTTTCAACTTTTACACTTGCGTCTGGTACCGGCTGTGATATAATTGCCACTGATGTTGCGTCTTCACTGCCGCTGACACCGTTGTATGATGCCAGACTATTTGATCAGAGCGGCTTACCGGCAACGGGAGCAATAATCGCCGAGAATGATTATCTTATGCAATTGCCTTTCAGGAAAGGATAAACAGCAATGGATGAAAATCAGGTTAAATTAATCGTAGCCGAAGTCCTGAAACACATCGACATTCGTGGCCGCATCAAACCGGGCATGATACCTTGTGGAGTCAGCAATCGACACGCTCACATCTCTCAGGCTGACCTTGAAACCATTTTTGGCCAGGGCTACAAGCTGACCCCGATGAAAGATCTTTCTCAGCCGGCCCAGTTTGCCGCCGAAGAATGTATCACCATCATCGGGCCCAAAGGGATAATCGAAAAAGTAAGAATTCTCGGACCAGTTCGCCCGGCAACTCAGGTTGAAATTTCAACTACCGACTGTTTCAAACTTGGCATTAAGCCATTTGTAAGAGATTCAGGCGACACCGCAGGAACCCCTGGCTGCATCGTTATCGGCCCCAAGGGCGCAGTAACCCTTAAAGAAGGCGTAATCGTCGCCGCCCGCCATCTGCACATCAGCGACAAAGATGCTGAAAAATTCGGCCTCAAAGATATGGATCGCATTTCGATCAAATCAAACGGCCCCAAGTCAGTAGTTTTCAACAATGTTCTGGTTCGTGCCAGCAACAAGTTTGCACTTGATTTTCACCTTGATACGGATGAAGCCAACGCCGCCGGCATAAAAAACGGCGACATGGTTGAATTAATTGCTTAAAAAATCTGCTTAAAAATATTTTTGGAGGTCATCATGCAGGAAGCCCTGGGTATGATTGAAACTAAAGGATTAACCGCACTTATCGAAGCAACTGACGCAATGGTCAAGGCCGCCAACGTTAAACTGGTAGGCTGGGAAAAAATCGGTTCAGGCTACGTAACTGCTTTCGTAAGAGGCGATGTTGCCGCAGTTAAAGCTGCTACTGATGCCGGTGCAGCCGCCGCCAAGAAAATCGGCGAACTGGTCTGCGTTCATGTTATTCCCCGCCCTCATCAGAATCTTGATGAAGTTATGCCGATTCGCGAAATGATCGCCAACTCCAAGAAGTAATAAAGCAGGAATAAAGCTATGATACTTGGCCGCGTATGCGGTACTGTTGTTTGTACCCGCAAAGATAACAGCTTGATTGGCATGAAATTTCTCGTGGTAGAAGAGCTGGCTCTTGATACGAAAAAACCGACTGGCAATCATGTTGTAGCTGTTGACGCGGTTGGAGCCGGAGCCTCAGAGAACGTTCTGGTGGTTTCAGGGAGTTCGGCTCGTTTAACCGAAAGAACCCTCAAAAAACCAGTCGATGCCGCCGTCTGCGCCATCGTAGATGAAGTGGTATTTGACTCGGAACGTTCCTGAGCCCTCTGAGCGCTAATATTCGGGAGAAACTTAAATGAGCGTTTCAAGGGAAGATTTGAGCCTGATCGTTCAGGAAGTGATCAAAAAGCTGAATGTATCCGGAGTCGCTGCGCCCCAGACAAGTTCTGCAGTACCTGCCGGACGGGGGGTTTTCATTACCGTCGATGAAGCTGTTGCTGCCGCAGATAAGGCGCAGAAACAGCTCATGGATCTTCCCCTTGCCACCCGCGAAAAGATCATTGCCAATATGCGGCGGCGCTCGATGGAAAAAGTTGAAGAACTTGCCCGGTTTGCCCATCAGGAAACCGGCTACGGCAGAATTGAAGACAAAATTCAAAAGAACAAGCTGGTTATCGAAAAGACGCCGGGTCTTGAAGATCTTTACCCCACCGCAAATTCAGGGGATCACGGACTCACAATTATGGAACTCGCTCCATACGGCGTAATCGGTGCCATTACTCCATCAACCAACCCAACCGCCTCAGTCATCAATAATTCCATAAGTATGATTGCAGCCGGTAATGGCGTTGTTTTTGCCCCCCACCCCGCAGCTGCCGGCTGTAGCCGGTTCACCATGAGCCTTCTCAACGATGCCATCGTCGAAGCGGGAGGTCCGGAAAACCTTTTGACCACAGTTGCCGAGGCCAATCAGGATAATGCTCAAAAGATTATGACGCACCCGGGGATCAGACTTCTGACGGTAACCGGCGGCCCTGGTGTGGTTGCCGCTGCATCCAAATCTCAGAAAAAATACATCGCAGCCGGCCCAGGCAACCCGCCTGCCGTGGTCGACGAAACCGCTGACCTGCGCAAAGCTGCCCGCGATATAATTTCTGGGGCCAGCCTCGACAACAACGTTCTATGTATTGCCGAAAAAGAAATTATCGTTGTCGAATCCGTTGCCGATGATCTCAAAAAGCACATGCGCAACAGTGGAGCTTACGAAGCATCAGCCCGTGAGATCATGCAGCTTGAAAAAATATGCATCGATCAGAAAACCGGTGCTCCCAATCGAAAACTGGTGGGGCGCAACGCTTCAGTTATTCTAGCCGAAATAGGCGTTCGTGTTCCCGATGATACACGTATCGTTCTCTGTGAAGTGGCGCCCGATCATCCGTTTGTCGTTGAAGAACTGTTGATGCCGGTTATTCCACTGGTTCGGGTTCGCGATGTTTATGCTGCAATTGATCTGGCAGTAAAAGTTGAACACGGCAATCGGCACACTGCGGTAATGCACAGCAAGAACATCGACAACCTTCACCTGATGGCAAGAAAATGTGACTGCTCGATCTTCGTTAAAAACGGGCCAAGCTATGCCGGTCTGGGTTTTGGTGGCGAAGGCTGCACCACCATGACCATTGCTTCGCCAACTGGTGAAGGTATTACGACTGCCCGCTCATTCACCCGGCAAAGACGCTGCGTTATCGTAGATTCTTTCAGAATCGTGTAAAATCAGATTCCCGACTGCATCGGTTTTCGCGTTTTGCCGCAAAATGGCAGAAGAAACTGATGCAGTTTTTTATCAGAACTGGAAATAAAAATGGCAAATTTTAATCTGGCAGAACTTGGCCTGGTTGGCTGTGGCGGTGCCGGTTTTCCCACCCATGTGAAGCTGGCGGCCAAAAACGTCGACGCGATCATCGTTAACGCCGCCGAATGTGAACCGCTGCTGCACAAAGACAAAGAAATTCTCTGGCACTTTACCGACGATTTCTTCAGAGGATTGATCATGGCCATGGAAATGACCGGCGCGCGCCAGTCATTCATCGGCATGAAGAAAAAATACGCCAAACTGCTGGCTTATCTCGAAAAAGCCGTTCCCGACAAACGTATCAAAATGCTGCCGCTTGGTGATTTTTACCCCGCCGGCGACGAGTATGAGCTGGTTTATGAAGCAACCGGCAAGCTGATTCCCTTCGGCGGCATTCCACTCAACATCGGCTGCGTGGTCAGCAATGTGGAAACCCTGATGAATCTGGGCCGCCAACGCCCGGTTACCACAAAATTTCTCACCCTGACCGGGGCTTTGCCAATGCCGAAAACCATCGAAATTCCCTTTGGAATTACGGTAGCCGAGGCCCTTAGCCTTGCAGGGTTGAACGACCTGAGAGGCCTTTGTGTTATTGACGGCGGGCCAATGATGGGCCGGCTGATCAGCAACCCGGTTACTGAAATCGTCAGCAAAACCTGCGGCGGTCTGATCGCTTTGCCAGATGATCACGTTCTGATAAGAAAAATGAAGCGCAACGACCATGAAAATTCACGCATCGCCCGCTCAGCCTGCGATCAATGCACCGACTGCAGCGAGTTGTGCCCGAGAGCTCTGCTCGGTTACCCGATCAGGCCCCATAAAGCAATGCGCACCTCCCAGTTCGCCCCTTATGCCGACTCAAACTATGCAATTGATTCGATTTTCTGCAGCGAATGCGGTCTGTGTTCCCTTTTTTCATGCCCCGAAGACCTGACCCCCAGAGAAATGTGCCGGATTTCCAAACGCAATCACCTGGCAAAAGGCGTAAAGGCCGCTGATTTCAAAGGCCCGCCAACGGTAAACCCCATGCGTTCAGTGCGCCGGGTCAGCATCGAAAGGCTGCTTAAAAAGCTGGCACTGCTCGAATATGACAAAAAGGCTCCGTATGAAGCGGTTAACGTCAGATTCGAAAAAGTTCTTCTACCATTGAAAATGCACATTGGCGCGCCTTCTATGCCGGTGGTAAAAGTCGGTGAAAAAGTAAAAATCGGCCAGCTTGTCGCCGCCATACCCGAAGGAAAACTGGGCGCGGCTCTGCATGCCACGATCAGCGGCAAAGTAACCGCGGTCACCGACCAGTCTGTTACCATCACCAGAGAATGAGGTTCAAATGATTAATCAAAACGCCATTGGACTGATTGAATTATCAAGCATCTCAGTCGGTTATCTGGTTACCGACACCATGCTGAAAACCGCTTCGGTAGAACTGGTTCTTTCGCGAACCGTCTGCCCGGGCAAATTCGTGTGCCTGGTATGGGGTGATGTGGCAGCAGTAGAAGCCAGCGTTGAAGCTGGAATCCGCATGGGACAAGGCTATCTGGTAAATGATCTGGTCATTCCCAACCTTCATCCGCAGATTTACCCGGCAATGACCGCGACCAATCAGGTTAAAGAAACCGGGGCTCTTGGGGTCATCGAGACTTTCGACATCGTTTCCGCGATTCTTGCTGCTGACGCTTCGGTAAAGGCTGCCAACGTAACTCTTTGTGAAATTCGCATTGCCATGGCAATCGGCGGCAAAGCTTTTTACACAATGACCGGTGATGTGGCTGCAGTAGAAGCCGCAGTGGCTGCCGGCATCAGCTCACTCGAAGGCAAGGGTCTGGTGGTTCATCATGTGGTTATTCCACGACCCAGAGAAGAGCTTTTTCAGGAGTTTATCTGATGCCTAAACTGGTAATAGGTGCCGATCACGGCGGATTTCCCCATAAAGAAGAATTGAAAAAACATCTCGATTCAAAGGGCATCGTTTATGACGACGTTGGTGCCTACTCGACTGCTGCGGTAGATTATCCCGACATTGCTTTTCTCGTGGCTTCTCGGGTTTCTCAGAACCCCCACACCCTCGGAATAATCATTGATGGTGCGGGAATCGGCTCATGCATGGCGGCCAACAAAGTGCCGGGAGTTCGTGCCGCCTGCTGCAACGACCTTTATACCGCACGCAACAGCCGCGAACATAATCATGCTAATGTCCTGACCCTTGGCAGCATGGTTATCGGCACCGGCTACATGAAGCAGATCGTCGATCTGTGGCTTGAGACAGCCCCGGCTCCGGGGCGTCATGCAAATCGGGTTGAAAAAATCATGAAAATCGAAGATATTTATAAGAACAATAGTTGTTGATTCTTTGAAAATATCAATTTACCAGCCCTGTGGCTAAAAAACCTGAATAATTCTTTGATTTTGGAGTTTCAGGCTATTCTTGTTTAAACAGTTTTTAACCAGAACGGTCACTGAGCCAGTTTAACTGGTCGAAGTGACAGGTGTTGAATCGGTCATTTCGACAGGCTCGATGATCGCATAAGGTTTTTTGTAAATTACAACCACAAATTTTTGAAAAGGAAAAAAATTGAAATGCGAGCTATATGTATAGTACTTGACAGCGCAGGCATCGGCCCGATGCCTGACCAGGCCGAATATGGCGATACCGGTGCGGCAACCATCCCAAATCTGGCGCGAGTTGCCGGCGGATTGAATGTTCCCAATATGCAGAAAATGGGGCTGGGCAATCTGGCCGACATCGTTGGCGTTGCGCCAACTAAAGAAACCAATGGCTCATACGGCATCATGTATGAACTTTCACCGGGCAAAGATACTACCACCGGCCACTGGGAAATGATGGGAGCCAAAATTGATTTCGCTTTTCCGGTTTTTCCCGACGGATTTCCGAAAGAATTCATTGAAAAATTCGAAAAAGCGATTGGCCGCAAAACCATCGGCAATTACCCTGCTTCGGGCACTGAAATAATTCAGCAGCTTGGCGATGAACATGTAAAAACCGGCAACCCGATCGTTTACACTTCGGCTGATTCGGTGTTTCAGATTGCCGCTCATGAAGAAATCATTCCGCTGAAAGAACTTTATCGCATCTGCCAGGTTGCCCGCGATATGCTGCAACCGCCTGATCTTGGCGCAGCACGGGTCATCGCCCGCCCCTTCCTTGGAACTTCGGGCAGATACACCCGAACCCCCAACCGCCATGATTTCAGTTTGACCCCTGACGAGACCGTTCTTGACGTGCTGAAAGCCAAGGGCATTCCGACATACGGTGTCGGCAAAATTTACGATATTTTTGCCGGCCAAGGCGTTGAGCCCCACGTTACCACCAAGAGTAACGCTGATGGAATGCAGAAAACCGATGAAGCGATGCAAAAAGTCAAAGATGGCTTCATTTTTACCAATCTGGTCGAAACCGACATGAACTATGGGCATCGCCGTGATGTGCCCGGCTACCGCAAAGCCCTTGAAGAGTTTGACCTCTGGCTGGGCAAGTTTGTTAAAACCATGAAAAATGATGACATTCTTATGATTACCGCTGACCACGGCTGTGACCCGACCTATAAAGGCTCAGACCATACCCGCGAAGCGGTGCCGCTTCTCGTGTATCGGCCCGGCAAACCCGGCAAAGATCTCGGTATCAGAAAAGGCTTCTGGGATGTAGCCGCAACCGTCGCCAAACACCTTGGGGTAAACTACCCAAAAGGCACTCCGGTTATTTAAGCTAATAAAATCACGCAAAAGCAAAATCGGGGCCTGAAGATTTTCTTCAGACCCCGATTTTGTTTTAAACGAATGATTTAATTTCGAACAAATGCTGGTCTAAAATTAAGCGGGCCGGCGCAGTGGCCGGCCTCTACGAATATTTTTCAGGTCACTGTTATTGGGGTCTTTCTGCTGGTACACCGATAAGCAAAGCCGGGTTGTTTGAATCCTGCGGGGGGCTTACCATTATTGGATTTTCGAGGCTTATAACATACGACCCTGATGCAATACTCAAAGGACTCCCGGCAGTCACGCTGACTGTATAAGTAAGATTGTAACCAACAACAGTGTTATTGAAAATTACATCTACGGGACCGCCATTGTTGCTTACCCAAGAAGCATCACCGATGTCATTCACATAAGTTTTGCTTTCATAAGGAAGATTGATAAAAGCATCGGTTGAATCGCCCGCAATAAGATGAGGACCAGCCACTCTTAAAATTACATTACGTCTGATACGGTTATCAAGCAAACCAGCTTGAGATGCAATTGTCGGGTGGTAAATAATCGGACCCTGAATATTTTCAAGGAAGTTAACATCGAGGCGGTAGGTTCCCATTGTTCCGGCGGGAAGATTATCCTGCGAGATAACCATTACTTCGTCATGATAGCCTCTGACCTGTATTCTAAGATTCACGGGAAGTGCCAGTCCAGGTATGGTAATAATTTCAGGCAGATTCGGGGCAGAGAGATTGCCAAGATCATCTAATGTATGAGTGGCAATCACTTGAGGAGGTTTATCGCCTTTGATTGTTTCGGCAAAGACATTTACAACTCCACCATCAATGTAATCCGGCACGTTGGTGCATCTCAGCAAAATATTGTAAGTAACCGGAGTTACAAGAATATCAGCCTGAATGTTGCCCGAACCAGACAAAGTTTCTTCTTTAGCCAGGTAGAAACTGGGATTGGCACGAACCATGACCTTGAATTCAGATTCGGCAGTAAGAACAATGGGATTGCCAGTCAGATCAAGGCCGTTTCTCCAGTTGGTAACCGGCAGTGTAATTGCCTGATTGTTGAACGATATGGTCACCGGACCTGCCGACTCATCAAGAATTTCCATGGTTTTACTGTCACGCAGCACGATGCTGGCAGTAATGGTTTCAGGCAGTGGGTTGGCAATCTTGCGCATGCTGATGCGACCAAGATTGGTTACCGAGCCACTGCGAATGTAAACTTTGTCAACAACCGCAGTCAGAGCGGTTTCGCCATCTTGGGTTGCTGTTGATGAGACTTCAGGGTACTGTGATTTGGCATAACCGCTGGCTTCAATTTCAAAAACCACGTTATCGGCTGATACGTTCTCGAAAATGAAATTTCCCTCAGCATTGGTAACTGCAGTTGCATAGGTTGCACCCTGTTTGAGTTCGCTGCTGCCGACCTGTTCTTTCGACACCATCTTTACCACAGCATTGGCCACGCCAAGAGTAGGGTTATCCTTGTCAACAATCTGACCGGTAACCACCGCAGGTTTTACACCCAGGGCCCCTTTTTCGCAGCCCATCGTCAACAGAATGCCGATTCCTGCAAGAACCAGGAACCATCCGCCCAAGAATCTAAGATTCATGTAATTAAACCCCCCGTCAGTATGAGAAGTGGTATTTTTCATATCAATTCACCTGTATTGTAACAATCTGAGCATCGGTGCCATCATCATTGATGCGCACTTCTTCGGTGGTAATGGTTCCCGCACCGACTATGTATCCAGAGAAAGAAAGTGTATATCCAGTTGGAATCTGCTGAGTTCCCAAATCGATAACGCGTGGCGTTCCGATGGTGAACCCGGGTGGATTGGTTACAATCGTCTGCGGCCATTGAGTTCCGGTCTGTTCACAGAAACCGCCAACGTAATCGTTGGTGGTAATGCCATTGCCGCTGATAACCAGTCTTACATCGCGCATTATCTGGGCGAAGTTATTCTTCAGAGAGAATGTCTGGTAAATCGTTCCCTGGAAATCACCGCTGGGGTAAACAACAACTGGCCCGTTCATGCGATAACCTTTGATTTCAGCTTCAATCGAAACCGAGGTTCCCTTGGGAATACCGGGAATGGTAAATGATTGGGAATTAAGCGTCGAAGTGGAAGTCGCTACGAGGCGGTTTCCGGCATAGGCGAAGATGTTTGCAGTCGGCGCTTCCTGGAAAACCCAGCCCGGAACATCGGTCCAGCGGCCGACGATCTGATATGATTCCGGCTGCAGCATAATTGTTCCAAGATCCACATCAGCAGCAGGCCGGTTAATCGGCAAATTAACAGGAGCATAACCGGCTACTGAAATATCGAGCGAAATTGGAACAGGAGAAGCGGGGATTCTGAACCCCGTAGTAAATTCACTGGGCAGTCGATTGTTGAAGGCTTCTTTTCCAAACACGAAATTGGCATTACCGTAGGTTATCAGGGTTCCGTTGGTGGCGTCTTTCAGAGTCCCTCTGACTGTAATGTACTGGTTGTCGATGGTGGAATCCATGCGAACAGGGGGAACGATGGAGGTTTCATTGTTCACCACCACAACCTTCGGAGAACTGGAAGCTGTTTCGTCAATCGGGTTGTAACCGAATTTGTCAAAAGTCAGAGTCCATTCGTCAGACCGCATATCACCCAGATGGTAATTGCCGTTACTGTCAGTCGAGGTGAACTTGGTGGCTTTATTTGCATCCAGTCCTGACTTGGCAATGACACTGACGCCTGCAATTCCGACCAGGGTCTGGCTGTCAAGTACAGTGCCCGAAATGGCACCGCCACTCAACCCCAATGATCCCTTTTCACAACCGACAAGGGTTAAAATCAGCACTATAAATAGTGCCGTCAGAAGTCCGAAAGCTTTCGGATTCCGCCTTTCTCTGTTCATGTTTAACGCCTCCAACATATTTTCGTTAAGAGTTGGCTTCAATACCTAATCGGCTCAATCCATCAAAAATTTAACCATAAAAATTTTGAAAGAAATTTTGAAATCATGAAAATTTGATTAAAGCAGCCATTAATTTAAGCCGATAAAGTTCCAGAGATATTTTCAGATGACATGGAGGCACCATGGTTAAACAACAAAAATCGGCCAAAGGACGCTGGCTGCTGCTGATTGTCCTGGCGTTGGCAAGCATCGTTTTTACCGGCTGCGAAAAAGGCTCGCTGGGCGTCAAGGGTGGAACGGCAATGGGTTACATCGTGAACGTTTCTTCCGACAAACCCATTTCAGAGGTTCTGGTCAGAGCGGTTAACGCTCATCAGTCAATGACTACCTACTCTACTGGTGACGGTAGCTACAGTTTTCATGACATGACCCAGGGTGATTGGTCGTTTTCAGTAGAAAAAACCGGTTATGTTCTCTCTAAAGAAGCCAGTGCTTCAGATACCTCCGCAATTGAAGCGGCCAAAGTAGCGGTAAACAACGGTGAGACCGTCATCGTTCCGACCATTAAAATGGATATGCTGATCGATACCATTAAAGGAACCCTCAAGGGCTACCCAATCGACAGTATTACCGGTCGCCCTCTGCGCAACTTCAATGTTAACATCACCGACCCATACATTTATCGAAAAACCAAGACATTTGAAATGGCAGAAGACTTCAGAGACGTTGGATTTACTGGTATTCCCGGCGGCCGACAGATGAAATTTTCGATTACCGCCAATAACTATCAGGAAATGAAACTTACCCAGCCCAACAGCGCCGACGAAAACATTGTAATCGGTATTACATCAACCGATCTGGGCACCATCAAGATGGTTCCAATGACCGTTGGAGTATCAGGCACTCTGAGAAATCTTCCCGGCTACGTTCTCGGATCTCAGCAGCGGGATATCGTTATCTGGGCCGAATCAGCCGGCAGAGTCGTTGCTTCTTACACTCCTGCTGATGGTTCAAGCCTCGATGCATACAAAGGCTCAATAACTTACAACATTCAGAATATTCCAGTTACCGCAGGAAGCGTAGCCATCAAGTGCAAAATCAGAGGCTACGATCTGGTCACCATCAATCCGGCGGTCAGTCTGCCAGGCAATATGCCCGGCGGCACCATCGGTTCTATCGATGCAGACTTTGCCAACATCGAGCCAATCAAACGCGATCTTCGCGTAGTCGTTACCGGAACTGACCCCAGCTCCTCAAGGTCAAGCTTTGCCAGTGGTGATATCGCAAGAATTTACATTCAGCAGGGCGGCAAGGATATCGTTCCCTACGTCGATGTGGTATCGGTTAACTTCCGGGCAGAAGGTTACATTTCCGGGGTAATCACCGGATACCCGATCAATCTTCTGGTCGTAAACATGACCGCAGGTTATTACAAAACAACTTCACAGCCAATTACGATCGAAGAAGATGGTAACAGTGCCTATACCGTCAACGTTGGTCTCCAGTAAGAGTCTCATGAAAAAGAGCCCCCTGCACGGGGGCTCTTTTTTTATGCAAATATTTGTTTGAAATTAGCCTTCTGAACCCGCCAGCAGGCCCTGAGCATAAAGAGCAGCATCGGTATCTGCGTATTTCGTCATGATGATTTTTACATGACGTTCGATGCCTTCTTTATCGCCACGTTTTTTACAGATGAGAGCCAGCTGATAATGGGCGTTATCAACATATTCACAGGTCGGGTAATCCTGAATCAGCCGGTTAAACTGAGCTTCTGCCGCATCAAACTTACCTTCATGACAAAGCTTTTTGCCCTTAAAATAGCACTCGTCGGCGATCTCGGTTGGCCCTCGGCCCATCGAGCGACTGAGTTCAACATATTCATCTTTTCCAAAATAAGCAGCATCCGATTCGGGATAATGTTCGAGCAGATATTCATACCATTCCAGGGCTTTTTGTTCATTTCCATTTTTCAAAAAGATTTTGGCGAGATTGTAAACGGCATTATCAGCCAGATCACTACCAGGATACTCGCGCAGAAAACTTCTGAAAGCTTCTTCCGCCTTGTCGGTCTCACCCTTTCTGAAAGCTGCAATACCTGAATCGATCAGTTGCTTTTCCTGACTTGCCATTTTTTATCCTCCTGAATATTTTGCCAGAAATTCATTCCTGAACTGAATGAACTTTTTTTCAACCAGCGATTGTCGAATCTTATTCATCAGATTAATCATAAATGTAACATTATGCAAGCTTGCCATTCTCAGGCCAAGAATTTCTTTCGCTTTGAACAGGTGCCGCAGATAACCACGGGAAAATTTGCGGCAGGCATAACAGCCACATTCAGAATCGATGGGCGATTCATCTTTCTGCCAACGGGCATTGAGCAGGCTGATTCTTCCTTCGGTGGTGAAAACCGTGGCATGGCGGGCAATGCGAGTCGGATGAACGCAATCGAACATATCGATACCCCGCTCTACTCCAGTAAAAAGATCTTCGGGCGTGCCAACCCCCATCAGATAACGAGGCAGATTCTCTGGCATCGAAGGCATCAGTCCGTCAAGCACCTGAATCATCATTTCTTTCGGCTCACCTACCGACAATCCCCCGATTGCCAATCCTTCAAAACCAATTTCGGCGGTACGCTGCAACGATTCAAGCCTTAAAGGAAGATACATCGAACCCTGAACTATGCCAAACAAAGCCTGTCCATTGCGCATCGACGGGTGATCGCAGCGACAGCGTTTCGCCCAGGCAACCGAACGTTCCATTGCAGATCGTGCCTTTTTTTCATCTGCCGGATAAGGGCAGCATTCATCAAACGCCATCATTATTTCTGAACCAATCGAACGCTGAATCCGCATCGATTCTTCGGGAGTCAGCCAGTGCTTCGAACCATCGAGATGCGAAGAAAATTCTACCCCGTCGTCGGTGATACGATTCAGCTTTTTCAGAGAAAAAACCTGAAATCCCCCCGAATCGGTTAACATGGGGCGATCCCAGCCCATCATGCGGTGCAGACCGCCGAAATGATCGAGAACTTCGGTGCCGGGCCGCAGATAAAGATGATAAGTGTTCCCAAGAATTATTGATGCCCCAGCCTGTTCAACCTCATCGGGCGACAGAGTTTTTACGGTTCCCGCCGTACCAACCGGCATAAAAATAGGCGTTGGAATCATGCCACGACGGGTTTGTATTTCTCCGACCCTTCCTAAACATTCATTTGATTTAAACTTCAAATTAAAATAAAAATTTGTTTGATTCATAATAATACCATCGCATCTCCGAAACTGAAAAACCTGTATCTCTGTCTGACCGCCTCAGCGTAAAGCTCCAGCACCCGCTCACGAGAAGAAAAAGCTGAAACCAGCATTAATAGCGTTGAGCGGGGCAAATGAAAATTGGTGATAAGCCGGTCAACAGCTTTAAATTTATATCCAGGAGTAATAAAACAGGCGGTTGACTGCCAACCGGTTTTCAGACTTCCATCGGTCTGAATGGCCGTTTCAAGAGTTCTGACCGAAGTTGTACCGCAGGCCCAAACCTTGCCGCCGGTTTTTCGAACTTCGGCAAACCGGCTTGCAGTCTCTTCCGAAACAAAAAAAACTTCCTCGTGCATCTGATGATCATGAATATTCTCGACTTCGACGGGCTTGAAAGTGCCCAAACCCACATGAAGAACCACATGGGCGATCTGCACCCCCCTGTTTCTCAAAGCCGAAAAAACTTTATCATCAAAATGCAGACCGGCAGTGGGAGCGGCAATTGAGCCTTCTTCCCGAGAAAAAACCGTCTGATACCTATCAGGTTCGCTCTCTCTTGAAGTGATATACGGCGGCAGGGGCATTTCACCAAATTCACGGTAAAGGGCTACCGGGTCTTTAGTCTCGACAAAATGCATCACCCGTAACCCCGAATCCAGAACTTCATCAACTTCGATGAGATTGCCTCTCGGCATCATGTGCCTTTTGCCAGGCCTGAAACGCCTGCCTGGCTTTACCATCGCCGTGAAGCGCCCATTATCAAGAAGTCTGACAAAAAGCACTTCGTAGCCCGAACGGCCATAATCAGAGTCAATCGAAAACATGCGGGCTGGAATGACCCTGGAACTATTGAGAATCAGAAGATCACCGCTGGAAAAATAATCGACAATATCGGCAAAAATTCGATGCTCAACTTCGCCGCTACTGCGGTTAAATACGAGTAGTCTCGAGTCAGATCGGCTTTGGGCAGGAACCTGCGCAATCAGTTCTTCCGGAAGATTGAAATCAAAAAGCTCAGTTTTCATCAAGAGTTCCAGTGGCAAGGCCTGAAGAAAAACTGGCGACCAGTTCAAGAGCAGCAAGGTCAGAGAACTGACTGTTGCCCAGCTCAATTGCCTTATCCTGATAGGGTAGAAAATAGCTGATTTTATCAACATACCGCGCTTCGCCGGGCAGAGAATTAGATCGAAACTGCACTTTGTAATCGGAGAATCCACGAAACATGGCAAACAGCTCTTGAACTGAAAAGTCGGTCTGAACATGCTCGAATGCCTGATTAACAATCTGCGGAAGCTTAACAAAAGTCGCGGGTGACAGAACCTTTTCAACCAGAACTTTTATAAACTTCTGCTGTCTCTTGATTCTTCCCAGGTCAGCGTTGGCATCGGCTCTGAATCGAACGAAATTCAATGCATCCTTACCATTTAGGGTGTGCCTGCCCTTATCAAAGTGAATGTGCAGCTTTCCCCAGTTGTCATCGTAATTCATTGCCTTTTCAATATCGACTTCAAGACCGCCAAGAATGTCGATGATGTTGATAAACCCCTGAAAATCAACCTTTACATATCGACTTATTTTAATCTGCATCAGGTCTTCGATCAATGAACGCAATACCGATTCTCCGTAACGTGGCAGAATTTCGTTGATCTTTCGTGGGCGGCCATTGGTTATCACCCTGGTATCGCGGGGAATTGACAGCATGGAAATTCTGCCTTTGGCAGGATTAACCCCGAGAACTATTATGGTGTCGGCCCGGTGGGTTCCCTCGACAGAATCTACGCCCAACAGAAGAATATTGATATTGCCCACTCTTGGCATCAGACCGGATTGATTTTCACCGGCGGTAAAATTTACCCCGACCGGCACGCTTGACCTCAGATAAAACTGACTGGCCATGGCATAAAAAAAGAAAAACGTGGTGGCCAGAAGAAGCAGTTCGGGTAAAATTTGCCCGACCCGCCGCAAATGCCTTAATTTACAACCAGATCTGCCTTTAAAAAAAAATCTTAACATTGCCTGCAATGATAGCAGACGGCGGTTATAAACTCCAGAAAAAATCAACTCGTTTCAAAAACCGCCGAACTTACAGATCCTTTATTGCAGCCCGCTTCAAAGCCAGAACCCTGGCAAATTTTTCTTCAAACGGCAGGTCGGCACTTCGCAGTTCTTCCCGGTCGGTCAGTTGCCGCAAAGGATCAAGAGTATCGGCAATCACCAGAATTTTTGCAAGGGTACTCAATCCTGGCTCTGGAAGTGTATGAAAGCGCAAAGCATCCAGCAACTCAGAATCGATGCCGGGAAACTCTTCTCGCAGCATGCCGGCAGCAGCGGCTCCGTGAGCCAGCATTGGCATCTGAATTTCACTTTCTTTCAGACACCAGCCCGCTCTGGCTGCCCAATTCAAAATCGTTTCAGCCGGCGCAATTCGAAAAATATCATGAGCCAGCCCGGCAACCACCGCTTTTTCAAGAGGGATGTCAGCCCCGGTTGCCAGCAGAACGCATTGAAAAGCCACACTTTCAATATGACGCTGCAGACCCTCTGGAAGTTCCAACAAATATTTGTTCAATTTTTTCAGAACCCCGGCAAAAAAATCGCCGATGGCACCATATAGATTATTGCGCAAAATATAATAGAGAACCCTCGCATCCAGTTCCTTATAACAAGGCTTTCTCAGGCGAAGATCTTTTCTGATTTCAGTAGAAGATATCGGGGAAACCTCAGCCTCAACCCAATGCAGCCGTGCATCTGCAACCGGTGAATTTTTTTTGAATCCCGGCCGCTCAACTACCACAAACTCCACCAGGTGAACCAGGTTGTTAATTTCGCGCCAGGTTGAAAGATCTGCAAGAGAGTCACCACCAATGATTAAAAAAAATGTTTGATCAGAACCATGACTCAGCAGATGGCGAACCGTTCTAATCGTAAATGAAGCACCACCCAGCTCTTTTTCTGCATCACAGATTCTCATCGACGGCTCATCTTCAATGGCAAGCTCAAGCATGCGACGACGATGCGTGTAATCGAGAAAATCTTCGGTACTCTTATGAACCGGCTGAAAAACCGGAATGAACATGATCTGATCAAGACCAAGCTGATCTCTTGCAGCACGGGCAATCACCAGATGCTGGCGGTGAACCGGGTTAAAAGAACCGCCAAAAATGCCAATTCTCAATCAAAAAACTCCCGATACTCAAACTCCATTTCACCAATTGAAAAAACATCCCTGGGATCAGCATTCATGACAGCCAGTTCATCGATAAAACCCATTTTTTTAAGCTTTCGTTTGAACATGGCTATCGCATCATCACTGGTGAAATCGGTCATCGCAACCAGACGCTCAATTTCAGAACCAGATACCTGATAATGCCCTTCACCGGCACTTTCAATGACGAAAGGTGCAAGGTAATGATAAAGCGCTTCTTCCTGGTTTGCCTCAATATGTTCGGTGGCCTTGAATTCCTTGAGCATGCTGCTTAAAAACTTGAGAAGGTCTTCAACTCCTTCCCGGGTTGCCCCCGAAACTGAAAAAACCCTGATTCCCCTCTTTTCAAGTTCTTCTTTGAACATCGGAAAAAGTTCTCTTGAATCAGGCAGATCCATTTTGTTGGCAGCTACAACCACAGGTTTGTTCGCAAGTTCTTCAGAAAAGGCCTTGAGTTCAGCCATTATTATATCGTAATTTTTTACCACGTCTTCCATGTCGAGCTGGCTGGTATCTACCAGATGCAGCAGAACTCTGGTGCGTTCAATATGCTTTAAAAACTGAGTACCGAGACCCGTTCCCTGATGAGCGCCTTCTATCAATCCGGGAATATCGGCCATACAGAACGATGGGGCACCTTCAGGCTTCACGATTCCAAGGCTTGGAACAAGGGTGGTGAATGGGTAATCAGCCACTTTTGGCCGGGCATTGCTTACCGCCCGCAAAAAAGTTGATTTGCCGGCATTGGGCATGCCTACCAGACCAACATCTGCAAGAAGCTTCAGTTCCAGGCGCAGGCGCAGATGCCTCCCCGGCTCGCCTTTTTCGGCGATTCGCGGCGCACGCCGTACCGAAGTGGTGAAACGGGCATTGCCGCGGCCGCCACGACCGCCACGAGCAATGACCTCCCGCTGGCCTTTTTCCGCCAGATCTACCAGAAGCTGGCCCGATTCAACATCATAAACCAGCGTTCCAACCGGAACCTTGACCAGCAGAGCCTTTCCATTGGCCCCGATCATATCCTTAACCTGACCATCGTCTCCATCTTCTGCTTCCCAGCGCCGGGCAAAACTCAGTTCATAAAGCGTGGTCAAATCGTCGGTGGCCTCAAATACCACATCGCCGCCTCGACCGCCATCGCCACCTGCAGGGCCGCCCATCGGCACGAATTTCTCGCGTCTGAATGCGACACAGCCGTCGCCGCCTTTACCTGAGGTTACTTCTATGGTTACTTCGTCAACAAATTTCATAGGCAGCGAGTATAGCATCAATTGGTGAAAATCTCCAGAACTATTGATTAATCTTGACTATTAATGCCCGCTGGTGATAGTCTGATCCTGTTATTTTTTTCACTATCCTTACTTATTCTATTGCGTCGGAGGCGATGATGAAGGTTCCTCTTCTGGATCTTAAACCCCAGTATGCTCAAATAAAAGACCAGGTTATACCTGAGATTATGGATATCATTGAGAATCAGGCTTTTATTCTCGGCCCTAAAGTGAGCAAACTTGAAGCAAAAATGGCCGAATACATCGGCACCAGCTACACCATTGGTTGTTCATCCGGAACTGACGCTTTGCTTCTTGCATTGATGGCCATCGATGTTGGCTCGGGTGACGAAGTCATTACCACACCCTACACGTTTTTCGCGACTGCCGGATCAATTCATCGTGTAGGCGCCAGACCGGTTTTCGTTGACATCGACCCGGCCTCATATCTGATCGACGTTAAAAAAATTGAAGCGGCAATTACACCGAAAACCAAAGCAATTATGCCGGTTCACCTTTTCGGCCAGTGTGTTGACATGGGTCCGCTGATGGAAGTCGCCCGAAAGCATAATCTCAAGGTTATCGAAGATGCTGCGCAGGCAATAGGGGCCCGATACAAAGGTAAAAACGCCGGTCAGCTCGGCGACATAGGCTGCTTCAGCTTTTTCCCAAGCAAAAATCTTGGCTGCTTCGGCGATGGTGGTCTGATTTCAACTAACCGCAAAGAACTTTACGACCGCATTATGGGTCTGCGCGTTCATGGCGGCATCGTTCAATATCATCATCAGGAAGTAGGCCTAAATGCTCGCATTGATGCACTGCAGGCTGCTGTTGTAGCAGTTAAGCTGCCACATCTTGCCGGATGGACCGAAGGCCGCAGACGTAACGCCGCTCTGTATAACGAGTTATTCAAAAACAATCCAAAAGTAGTCAGGCCGGTTGAACTTGCCGACCGTTATCATATCTTTAACCAGTATGTCATCAGGGTTGACAAACGCGATGAGCTGAAGAATTATCTGACCGAAAAAGAAATCGGCTGTTCGATTTACTACCCCCTGTCAATGCATCAGCAGAAATGCTTCGCTTATCTGAACTACAAACCAGGCGATTTTATTGAATCAGAAAAGGCCGCGAATTCAACCATCGCCTTGCCGATTTATCCCGAACTTTCGAAAGAACAGATCGAATTCGTCGCCCAGACGGTCAACGAATTCACCAGCCGCTGATCTTAAAGCTTCTGGTTCAGGGCTGCTCTAAGGCCTTAAGATTTTTTTAGTTTTTTTCATCGGTCATTTCGACCCATTTAATGGGCTCAATGACCGTTTTTTTTGGCCAGTTTTATATTTATCGGGCTATGTTCGCATTAAAGTATGAAGTCTTCTCGCCCGAGCGCCACACGCAGGAA
>DYKG01000088.1 GCA_020722725.1 Candidatus Methylomirabilis sp. | reverse complement strand
TCAGCTGTTAAGTACAAGATCATATCGTGAATTTTTCAGTACGCTTTTGTATAGTCAGCATGTGTTCCAGTAAAGCCTCCCGACTTTCCCAAACGAAGTGAGTCAGTAGAACTCGAATCTCACCCCAAATTTTATGTTTGGTTCCAGATTTTTCGACAGGGGCCTGGAAAAGTCTGTCTGATAGACTAATTAGCTGGTGTAAAGTGTATGCAGGAACCGGATGAACCAAAATTGATTAAGGCCTTGTCAACCCGTCACTTTCAATAAGCCACTTGTAGGTTGTGAGCTCCGGCAATGCCATTGGGCCGCGGGCATGCAGTTTCTGGGTGCTGATTCCGATCTCTGCTCCCATACCAAATTGTGCCCCATCGGTAAATGCGGTTGAAGTGTTGACATAAACGGCTGCAGCATCGACCTCGTTGCAGAATCTCTTTTTGGCTTCGGGTGATTCGGTTATTATCGCTTCACTGTGTCTGGTGCTGTAACGGGCGATGTGCTCGATAGCCTGGTCGATGTCGTTGACAGTTTTAATGGTCAACCGGTAAGCAAGATGCTCTTTGCCGAACGAATCATCGTTGGCCCGGGTCAGCAGATGGCCGGGGTATTTTCCTGACAGGGTGGCGAAAGCCTGCGGGTCGGCTTCGATTACTACATGTTTGTCAATCATTGTTGCAACAAGCTCGTAAAGCTCAGGCAGTCGCTGCTGGTGAATGACCAGGCAGTCGAGGGCATTGCAGACGCTCACTCGTCGGGTTTTAGCATTGAAAATTACTTTTTTGCCAAGCTCAAGATTTGCGGTTTCATCGAAATAAGTGTGAACAACCCCGGCTCCGGTCTCAATAACGGGAACTCTGGAGTTTGCTCTCACTGAATCGATCAGGCCTTGAGAGCCTCTGGGAATCAGCACATCAACGAGCCCGACCGCATTCATCAGCTCGGCAGCAGCCTCGCGCTCGGCGGGCAGCAACTGGATAACTTCGGGTGAAATCTGGCGGGCAATCAGAGTTTCTTTGATAACCTGGACGATTGCCCGGTTTGATTCTTCGGCATCCTTACCGCCTTTCAGAACAACGACGTTGCTGCTGCGAAAGCACAGGGCGAAAACGTCAAAAGTTACATTCGGGCGTGCTTCGTAAATAATGCCCACTACTCCAAGGGGCACTCTAACTTTTTGCAGGCTCAGCCCATTAGGCCGGGTCTTTTGCTCAATTATTCTGCCAACCGGCGATTCAAGCGAAGCGACATTTTGCAAATCTTCGGCTATTGCCATGATTCTCTCATCGTTGAGCATCAGGCGGTCGTAGCGAGGGTCTTTCCGTGGCATTCTTGCAAGGTCGTTGCGATTTGCTGCAAGAATGGCGGTTGAATTCTTCTGGGTGCGGTCGGCAAGGTCGTTGATGACTTCGACAATCTGATCGTTCTTCAGGCGAATCATCATCCTTGCAGCCTGTCGCGCATTTTCAAGCTGTTGTCTGGTATTCATTCGAGACCTCGCAAATGGTTAGAGTCAGGTAAAAAGGTAGAGATAATCGTAGTGTACCAGGGGTTTGTATTTTTTGTCATGCAGGTGTTCCTGGGCTTTCCGATAATCATACTGGGCTTTGCCGATACCGATCAGGCGATTGTTTTGATCGATTATTCGCAGCAGGTCGCCCTTGTTGAATTCACCTTTAAGACTGGTAACCCCAGCCAGCAGCAGGCTGGTTGCTTTTTTTGAGGAAAGGGCGTCACAGGCGCCCTTATTAATGTGAACTTCGTGTTCAGTAAAGTCGGCGGAATAGGCCATCCATTTTTTTACTGCTGGCCTGGGGGGGGCGGCGACGAAGCGGGTGTGTTTAATTTTGCCGGTCTGCATGGCCAGTTCGACGATGATGTTGGTGCGGGTTCCGTTGGCGATATGCACTTCGATGCCTGCTGCAGCGGTTTTGCGGGCAACCCGGCCTTTGGTAAGCATGCCGCCGCGTCCGAAATTGCTTTTTTTGGTGGTGATGAAAGCAGAAAGATCAGTTTCGTTGCCGCTGATTTCTTCGATGAGTTCAACGCCTTTATCGCCAGGATTGCCGGTGAAAATTCCGTCAACATTGCTGAGAATGAAATAGGCCTGGGTATTCATCATAGTGGCAACCAGACCTGCCAGTTCGTCGTTGTCGGTGAACATCAGGGCGGTAACCGAAACGGCATCGTTCTCATTGATAATCGGCACGATGTTGTGGTCGAGCAGAGTGGTAAGGCAGTTCTTCATGTTCAGGTAATGTTCCCTGGTTCTGAAGTCTTCTTTGGTGACGAGAACCTGGGCGCAGGTTATGCCATGCTTTTCGAAGAGGGTGGCATAAGTTGAAACCAGCTTGATCTGACCTACCGATGAAAGCAGCTGTCGCTCTGAAACCGGATCTTTCTTCGGCGGATTGCTGACCATTCCACGACCAGATGCAACCGCGCCGGAAGAAACAAGAATTACCCTGATTTTTTTTTGGTGCAGTTCAGCGATCTGGTCAGTCAGGTGGCTGATTCTTTCGAGATCAAGCTGACGGTCAGGGCGAGTAAGAACATTGGAGCCGATTTTTATGGTAATTGATTTGTACATTTAATTAAAACAAATGATTATTTGCTGATTCCTTCGATTTTCTGAAATGATGTTATCAGACCTTTAATCAATGAAGAGCTGAAGCCCTGATGTTCCATCTCGTTGAGACCGGAAATTGTGATGCCTCTGGGAGTGGTAACCTTGTCTATTTCAGCTTCCGGGTGCGTATTGCCTTGAACAATAAGCTGCGCTGCACCTTTGACTGTCTGCGAAGCGATTTTGAGTGCAGCTTCAGAACTGAAGCCAATTTCGACGCCTCCCTGGGTGGCTGCTCTGATAAAGCGAAGAGCGAAGGCGATTCCGCACGCGGCCAGTACCGTTGCCGCAGACATTAGATCTTCAGTTATAAACATTACTGAGCCAAGCTTTTCAAAGAATTTTTTTAAAAGCTCTGCCTGTTCGGGAGAATTGTTGCTGCCTGAAAGGCAGGTCATTGATTCGCCGATGGCTATTGCAGTATTGGGCATGGCTCTGAAAACCGGGTGCCGACCTCCGGTAATTTCGAGCAGTCTTTTATTTTCAACGCCGGCTGCCAAGGATACCAGAATGGCATTTGGTGCGAAATGCGGCTTCAGGTGTTCGCAGACTTCGGCAATCTGATAGGGCTTTACCGCAAAAAGAACTATTCCGGCATTTTTTACCGCTTCGACATTATCGTTGCCAGTGTTTATACCGAGGCTGGCAAGTGAAGAGATGAGTTCTACCCGCCGGCGGGTTACAAAAATTGAGTCAGGAACAGTTGCTTTGGTGTGGACAAGGCCGCGGGCAATAGCTGATCCAAGGTTGCCGCCGCCAATAATCGCGATTTTCTGGTTCATCTGCTGGTAAGAAACCCCTTTTTGAATTTCAGTGGACTTTCGCACTTTTTAGCATAACCCAGTACCGGAAAAGGCCGATCTTCG
>DYKG01000052.1:2270-22446 GCA_020722725.1 Candidatus Methylomirabilis sp. | reverse complement strand
AATCAGACTAACTATGTATGAAAACCCGCTTCTGTACGTATACCGAGAATTGCTGGAGAAAAGTATTCATCAACGAAAAAATTCAAATTTCAGTACTCACTTTGCGGAATGTCGGAAAGAACAAAGCCTTTTTGAGATACCACAAACTCTTGGACAGGCTGCCATTACCCAACTCAAAGCCCAACAGGGCGCATTGCTTTTCAAGGTCATTTCCGGCTCTGACTTTGAAGTTAAAACTGCCGATGTAATCGCTGGAGTCAAGGGCACACTTTTTGAACTGGATATTATCGACGGGTTCAACACCATGCTTGAGACTCCGGCTCTGGAACTGGGAACCCTGACCCATGGCGGAACGATAGTCAATGTTTATCGCGGCAAAGTTGAACTGAAGCACATCACCACAGGCAAATCCAGAAGATTGAAGGCCGGTGAAGCAATCACGGTTTTCAATAATCCCGCCATGGCATTGAATCGATTATTCAGCGAGGGCTTCAGTTTAACCCGGGTCATTGATCCCGAAGCCCTTCTGGCAGAAAGATTCGGCACTCAGGCCGTTGAAATGTTGAACATAGCCCCAGACCTGGCAAGTCTAACGGGTTTTTCCGGTGTGGGCTCGATTAACGCCGCAATCGGCGAACCCGCACAGCGCCTTTCCAGCATATTCCAGGGTTGTTCTGATGAAATCATGCAGACCTTTCATATCAATGAAGTTGACGCCTGCATCGATGTAATCAAAGATCTGAAAGACGAAAAGTATAAGGCGGATTTTTCAGGCTATTCGCCGCTGCGGAATTCTTTTTCCATCGATGATCGCCACTTCAATGAAGTTTATCTTGGCAACAAGACGTTTGCGGCCTGTAAAGCCTCTTTTGGCAGTCAAAGAGCACGCCTGGAACCGTCAAAAGAAGGAATAATTTTGAATGAAGGCAATGGCACGTTTCGTGTTATCAGATTCAATGGCAACAACCCTGATCTTGAATTTATCGCATCTCATTACGAAAACCAGGGGCAGCATGTAACCACCATAAATCTCATTAAGGGAGAGCTTTTTGCCAGAATCCCCGGCGAGCTTGAATACTTCAAAGTTCCCAACGGTTCATCTTCATTTATGGCTGGAGCGGCAAAAAGCAGTTGGGTCGCGGCAAATGCTCAAAGCCTTGACCCCGCCGCTCAAACCTACACCTTCAAAGTTCTTGAAAAAATCAAAAAAGAGCGCCAGAATGTCGATAAGCGCAACACCCAGAAAAAAGTGAATGCCGTAAAAAAAATCATCAATTTCAAAAATTTCGGCTTCTGATATGGCTCCCAGGCAGGCCCGCCGTTCCACATCAGGCGTTTCTGATCATGGAAAGCGGGCTTTTTTCATTATTCCTGCACTTGCTCTGATTACTACCCTTGCCCCGATTAATTCGCTTTTTTCATGGCTTGACCTGAAATCGACCGATTTTTTATTTGCAATCAAACCTTTAATTAAAACAGAATCTTACAATCATCCTGCAGTTGTCATTACCAAAGATCAGACTTTCTTTGAAAGATTTGGTCGTGATCCGAACCGGGGTGATTTTGCCAGATTACTAAACCTTCTGCAGGAATCAGGAACCCAGGTTGCCGCACTCGATTTTATTTACGATCAGCCAGGTGAGCCTGAAGCAGATCTGAATTTTATTGCTGCGCTCGGCAGTTTCTCTTACCCCATTGCAGCCCATCATTTTCTTTCTAGAGGCAAACAGACATTTGAAATTGCCAGTCTGGTAGACCAGAATGCAACACGCCCTCCATGGCCTTTGCCTGTTCTAAAAAAAAATCGATCAGGCAATTGCACTCAAAGGCCTGATCAATATCATTCCAGAAAGACCCATAAAGATGGTTCGTTCACTCTTGAAAATCTACCGTCAGGAATTTTCAGCATCACCCTGATTTCACGACAGCCGCGAGGTTGGATAAAAGCAACCGCATCAGGACGTCTGGAACCTGGTCAGCATCTGCAACTGCCACCACTGGATCTGATTGCGCCTGAATGCAATCTTTTTATAGATACTGCAACTAGTCTTGAACAGACACAGATTTGTGTTTTTGGAGAAGCCATTTACCTGGAGAAAACAGATGGAGAAAGCAGATTAAGCTTCAACCTGCCTGATGGAATAATTGCCGCCCCATTGAATCAGAATATTGAATCTGTTGGGATAACCGATGGGCAACTGATTGCCTCACAAAATAAACCGATCGCCCATGAAATGGTTGCGATTCTTTCCGATGACGACTTCTGGGGTCAGAATTTCTTTTTCCGGTTCAGTCCTGATGAAAAAATTCAATTGCCTTCCTCGATAAATTGCCAAATCGCAGTTTTTTCGAAATCAGCCACCAGAGGCCAGCAGAAGACCCTCGACATCACAGTTTTCCCCGGCGAAGCCAACATTGTAAAAGAACTTCCCGAAGCGACTTATCTTGATTCCCATGACAAACAGATCAACCTTTCCAACCCTGCCCTCAGCTCGGTATTATTGATATCTGAAACAGAAAACTGGCTTAATGTTCCGGTTAATCAAACAACAACAATACCAGTCGGCCGCTACCGTATTTTTGCAGAAAACCACGGCAAAAAAGGGCGTTTCAATAGTTTAAAAGCCCGCTTGAAAGATCGCGCAGTTTTTATTGGCACTGCACTCCAGGAAGATCAGAACTTGATTTCAACCCCGATAAACTTCTTTGATCCTTCGTTCCCGGTAATTCCAGGGGTTCATCTGCATGCCAACCTGTTTTCAGGTTTAGTGCGCGGCGACTTTCTCGATTCCGTCTTTTTCCACTCCGACCGTGCACCCACGACCTGGCATCTCTGGCAGGCAATGATCATGCTGCCATTGCTCTTTGCCTGCAATCTGATCTTTTTTCATCGCGGCGCCTACTGGGGTGGCCTGAGTATTCTAGCATCTTCAGCAATCTGGATAACCTTGGCGATTCTGTTTTTCCGACAAGGAATACTTTTGCCAATTTTTTACCCGTTATTGAACTTTTCATCATTTGGCGTTTTGCGTGGCTACTACGCCTGGGAAATTGCCAGGCGCAAAGAAAACGAGACAAGATCTACCTTTGGTCGCTTCATTTCTGCCGCGGTTGTTGAAGAAATCATGAAAACCCCTGACAGCCTCAAGCCTGGCGGCGAAAAGAAAGAACTGACCATAATGTTTACCGACCTGGCCGGCTTTACTACTATCTCGGAAAAACTGGCGCCAGAAAAGCTAACCGACCTGATGAATGAGTATCTTGGCGAAATGACTTCTCTGCTCTTCAAATATGGCGGAACCCTCGACAAATATATTGGCGATGCAATTATGGCTTTCTGGAACCATCCAAGGGCCATTGCCGATCATCCGCAGCAGGCAGCTCTGTGTGCCATTGCCATGCAGCAAAAACTTGCAGAACTTCGCGAAAAATGGCTAAAGCAGGGACTGCCCGAAGTTCAGGTAAGGGCTGGAATAAATACCGCTACCTGCATGGTCGGTTTTATCGGCAGTGATGTTCAAATGAATTTTACCTGCCTCGGCGATGGAGTTAATCTTGCATCAAGACTTGAAGGGGCAAATAAAAATTACGGAACTCTAAACATGATTGCCGAATCGGTACATGCAAAACTTGATTCACAGGTCTTTTCTACCAGATTCCTCGATTATCTGACAGTTAAAGGTAAAGAACAGCCAATCAAAGTTTATGAAGTTAGATGCCTGCGAAAAGATGAAACCGATGCCTGGATATCAGCCGATTCACTATACCACCAGGGAATTGATTTTTACATCAACCGCGAATGGGATCAGGCAATCTCCAGTTTTAATCAGGTTCTGAATATTGTTCCAGAAGACGAGCCAAGCAAAATCTTTGCTGAGCGCTGCCAGAAATTCAAAATTGAACCCCCGCCAGAGAAATGGGACGGACGATATATTTTAAAAACCAAATAAAGGTTTGACTCAAGTGAATGTTTCATATGAAGCAAACCTCTGTACATTGTGGTTTTTTAAATTACGGTTGCTGAGCCTCTGAAAGAGGTCGAAGCAACCGATAATCAGCAATTATACGGTTCACAGAAGAAATATTCGTAAGGTTCGACCTCCGCATCGGCTCGCTTCAGATAACTATAATACATTTGTTTCTCATGGGAACGGTATGACAAGTCAGCCTTTTAGATCTGTGTTGTCACTAATCTTCTGCTCCAATAAGCTTATGGAAACGAGCAAACCAGTAGGCGAGAAGGTAACCCACCGGAGCAATCTTCCTTCCAGAATCAGATCCAGTTACCAGGCTGCGTGGTGGTTCCTGCCAGATAAAAATATGGGGGGCACGTTGATTTATTGGTATAACATCAATTCCCTGTCGCCCATATCTTCCAAATCGGTCTGGCCATGGAGACACCAGTTTCGAATGATGCTCGAACCGGCGCTCAATTTGGTCAAGAGGATAAAGGCGCATGGTCTCGATTGCCCCATTTATCTGACTTTCGCTGACCACCTCAGGGCAGAAGGCAGCAGTGATAAAAGTGTAAAGACTGTTTTTTTCATCGGCAATTTCAGCAAAAGCTCCCGGCAGAATTGCCAGCGCAGATTTTCTGCATAACTCATTATGACTGTGCTCAAGAATTCCCAATAAAGCCAGATAAGTCAGGTTGCATCCGACATAGGATCTCATGGTATCTGCAAATTCGTCTATATTTGACCGACTGCACAAGTGCAACTTTTCACTCAATGAATCAAGCTTTTTGTTTATCTTTCCCTCTGAAGGTAACAGATTTTTTAAAAATTGATTTGACTGGGTTGCAATTTCTGAAAGCCTCGCCAGCAATAAAAATCCTCCGCCCTCTCTGGCAAAATTAATGACAGCAAGGGTACGCCCCGCAAGCATTTTACCAATCGACAATTTAACCGGAATAATCGCCGCTTCAAAAGAATAAGCGAGACTCTCAGGCAAACTTAGGCGAATTGCCAGCACATGCCAGCCAAGGCGAACAATTTCGGCAAAGATTTCTGCCATTTTTTCCCGAACAAAATCCTGGCGACGGCCGTAAAACACATCGGAAAGAAGCAAACAGCTGGAACTGGCTATTTCGTGAAAAGCTTTTTCTTTCAGCAGTTTTTCACTTAAAAAACTTTCAATTTCAGGGTTTTCGCTTATTCTTGCAGCAGTTTCAAGCATCAGCAAAGCCCTGAGAGCTTCGCCTCCACGCACTGGAGGAGGCCTGAAAGAAGCCACAACTCTTGCAAGCCGGTCGGTATAAGGAAACATCTGAGCAAAAACATTGGCGGGAAAATCATCGACCTTTGCCCACTCCTCTGGATTGATACGATCCTGATATGCATAATCAGGGTTCAGATTGAATTGAACAATGGTCTCATCGCCGATTTTTGCATGCAGAGCCAGATTGTTTTTTACCAGATTCAGACCAGCGTTTTCCATGGTTCGGGCTACTCTTTTTCGCAGTTCCACATTACTTATGAATGGCCAGGCTGCTGATGCGCCAAGAAAGACACCGGTGTACTGATCGCGCGAGGTATCGGCATGATAAACCAGGTGTGAATAGGAACCGACACCCTGAACAAAACCACGCTGCCCCTGGAACTGCTCTGGGAACCCGAAACAGCGCCCCATAAATCCCTGATTGCCTGCCATTTCCTCAAGCATCACAAATGCTTCGAGACATTTCATGGCGTTTTCGAGGGCATTTTGATTCCCGGTAACCTTATAACGGTAAATCTGCGATGCAATGTACGTTCCTGTCCAGATTGTCGAATCGGCCGAAGAAGAAAAAACCGTCTGGCCATCCTGAACCGGTTGCAGGTTAACTACCAGCCCCAGGGGAATATGTTTTTTTGCCATATCCTCATCAAATACCGCTGCCTTTTCTGAAAGGCTTCCAGCATTTAAAATTCCAGACCAGATAAGAATCATCAAAAATGAAAAAAAGACTTTCTTCTTAAGCATTTGTTCCTCAATCAATTATTTGTTTAACTCTAACACCATTTCAACATGCCTTATTCCCGCTTCAAAAAACTCCCGCCCTATTCTTTTGAAACCAAGTCTTTGATAAAGTCCTTCAACATCAACCTGGGCATGAATAAGAATCTTATGACTGTTTAATTTTTCAGCCTGGGAAATAAGCGATTTACAGACAGCCAGGCCTAAACCAAAGCCTCGATACTCTTGAAGAACCGCGACCCTGCCAAGCCGGGCAACCCCATCCAGTTCCCTATCTGGAAAAACCCTACCGGTAGCCGCTGGATTCCCTTCAAAAAAGGCCAGAACATGTTTCGCTATGGCATCGTTTTCGTCTTTTTCAATGCCGGCTGGCACCTTCTGCTCATCCACAAAAACTGCAAAACGAATTCGATAAGCCTCTGACATCAGTTTATCGTCATAGCTGAAAGATGAAATTTCAATGCGATTCATTTCTTACTCCGATTGTCAAAAACACTCATTGAATTTTTCCGATGCCTCTTTTTTGCTTTAATGGTTCGACAGGCCTAACGACAGAAAAAGGCGGACATTGAGTTAAAGTTTATGCTAAGCCTGCCAAAACAAAATACCGCCTTTTACTTAACAAAAGAATGAGCTTTTAAGCTTTCAAGTTTGCACCATATCAGGTTAAAGCCTTTTTGCTACTTTCTCAAGATTTAATATTGACTTTTAAACCCGACAGGAATAAACTGACTGACTAGTCAGTCAGCAAAAACAGCAAGGATATTGTTTAATGACCCTCAAAAAAAGAAAAGACGAGCAACTTCTCGACTCAGCATTGGATGTTTTCGTCAAAAAGGGCTTCGAAAAAGCAACGATCGACGACATCGTTCAGCACGCCAACTGTGGCAAGGGAACGTTTTATCGCTATTTTTCAAACAAAGAAGACCTCTTTGAAAAGCTTGACGAAAAATTTCTTCAGGAAATGGGTGAAAAACTGACAAAAAACTGTCGGCCTGATCTTGCCCCGCGCCCCTACCTTTTAGCCGGACTTTCAACCTTTCTCGAAGCATTTAATGCCAACAAAAAAATTGGTTTGATAAGATTTGAACGCGACCTCCGGCTTTCTGCTGAAGAGCGTGCCGCATCCACCCAAAAAATCCTCAAACATTTTTTCTACATGAAGGAACACCTTGAACAAGCAAAAAAAAAGGGCTCCATTAAAAATTTCAATGCAGAAACGATTCTTGTAACCCTTATCGGAGCCGCACACTTTTTCATTTTCCGAGAATTCAAATTAGGTATCCCATACAAAATCAACGAAGTTGAAGAGGTCATTGACATCATTTTTTACGGAGTAAAAGCACCATGAAAAAACACCTTATCCGTCATGTTCTGTTCGCCTGCTTTCTTGCTTCAATTATTCTGCCTGCTTCCGCCGGCAATCTTGCAGGCCTCATCGACATTGCAATGAACCGCAACCTGAAACTAAAGATTTCCGACAAGGAAATTGAGCAAAGCCTGATTGACCAGAAAACAGCCATCAACTCTCTGATTCCCGATCTTTCTTTCCAGGCAACCCGTTCCCATACGACCTTTAAAGACAGTTATCAGAAAAAAAGTCCGGCAAGCATGGATAGTACTCTTATATATTCATTTAAACTTACCCAGTCTTATCCCGGTTTGGGAAGAATTCCCATGATGCAGCGTGAGATTACCCGGCTGAAAACTCAGGTTCGTGAAACTTTTTTTGAAAATCAGAAAATTCAGATGCTCCGGCAGCTGTGCAAAGTTTTCTTCCAACTGGTTCGCGAACAGGAACTGGTCAAGATACACAAAACCGACCTGATTCTTATTGCTGAGCTGATGAAAGTGGCAAAGCTTAATGAAGAAGTTGGCCTGGTCCTGAAAAATGATGTTCTACGCATTGAAGTCGAACAATTGAATTCGCAGTCAAATCTTGTCAAAAGTGAGAATGGCTTTCGCGACCTGGAATTCGATATGGCAGCCATTCTTGATTATGACCAGATTACCGAATTGAAGCTTGAACTTCCGCAGGGACTAAAATTTTCCGCCGGAAGCTTCTCTAGCGAACTGCTGCTCCCGATTCTCTATGACAGGGACAATGACATCAGACTTGCGAAGCTTGATGCCGAAATCCTCAAAAAAGTTGAAAAATCTGCGCGAAGCGCCCATCTGCCCACATTAACCTTTGATGGATCATACAATTATGGCGACAAAATCGGCCCAATCAATGATACCAAAGATATAAAAGCTGCTTTTATCCTCACAACTCCCGTTTATAACGGAAATGAAATTGAAAATGCGATCAGAATGGCCAACAAATCAAGGCAAATTGCTGAACTTAAGATTCAGGATCTGATGAACCTGAAAAAAGCTACCCTTGAAAAAGCGGTCGCTGACTACAATGAAGCTCTCGCCCGAACCGCATTCTCGGAAAAAATGGTAGAGCAGAGCTATGAAAACATGCGAATCGTTTTCACCCGCTACCAGGAAGGTGCTTCTTCTATTGTGGAACTGATAGATGCACAGAGAATACTGACCAATTCTGCGCAGACTGCCATCAAAAACTTCTACGATGAGAGAGAGCGGCTTTGTGAAATTCTTTTGCTGACCCACGATTTTGACACTCTAAAAAATCTTGACCAGAACCCATTCCCGTTGAATTTCGATTATCTGCGGAAACAGTTGAACATAAATATTGGAGAAAAATGATGTCAAACCTTCAAAAAACAGCTCTGGTTTTTCTCTCGCTGGTTCTTTACGCTGGCATCGCCGTTGCCCAGGTCAACGTCGTCACCGAAAAAGTTAAGACCGGGGTGATTAGAAAATTGCTGCGGTTTACCGGTGAAACAAGACCTCTGATCGAAACATTTGCAGCTGCTGATGTGGCCGGCCCGGTTGCCGAAATTCTGGTTGAAGATGGGCAGGAAGTAAAAAAAGATCAGAATCTGGCGGTGATCGATGAGGTTCGCTTCGATATTTCATTGCGTATGGCGCAGGCCGCCCTTGACCGGGCAAATCAGCAACTTATTGAAGATCAGCGTGATTTCGACCGCAACAAAACTTTGTTCGACAAAAGCGCAATCACCCAGAAAACTTTTGATATGGCCGAAACAGCCTTGATCAAGTCAAAAACAAACGTTAAACAGATGCAGGCAGAACTCGACAAGGCAAAACTTGACCTGCAGCGCTGCTCAATCAAAGCCCCCATTTCCGGTTTTTTCGTTGACCGGGCAATCGATCTTGGTCAAGCGATGAATCGTGGCCAGAACATGGGAAAGGTCATCGACCTGAGCACAATATTCGTCGAAGCCAAGATACCCGAAAAAGAGATTTATAAAATCAAAATTGGCCAGAAATGTCTGATCGAAGATCAGTTCCCTGGAGAAATATCGTTCATCAACCTTTATGCCGACAATTCACGCGCCTTCAAGGTCAAAATGACGGTACCAAACCCTGAAATTCACTTTAAAGCCAACATGTTTGTTAAAGGCTCAATCATTCTCGAGCAATATGACAATGCTCCGGTTTTTCCAACACAGGCAATCCGCAATTACCGTGGCCAACAGTTTGTCTTCATCGCAGAAAACGGCATAGCTCGTAAAATCAACCTCAATATCGTCGCACAAGAAGGCGAAATAACCTTCGCCAGAGAAGTTGAAAAAGACATGGAAATTATCGTTATCGGTCAGGATGGCCTTGATAACGGCAGTTCAATCAAGCTGAGAAATGGCGACGGTGAAAAACCATGAGCATTCCGAGAATTTCAATCAATCGGCCGGTCAGTGTAATAATGCTGACTCTGGCCATGGCGTTGATTGGCATTGGCGCTGTTTTCATTCTTAACGTGGCTCTCTTCCCAAATCTGGATATTCCTGTCGCCTTTGTTCAGGCTCCTTATCCGGGAGTTGACCCTTCACAGATGGAAACCATCGTGACCAAAAAGATAGAGGATGAGGTCAATACCGTTGAAAACATCGACAAACTTGAATCTTTTTCGGTTGAAGGTTTTTCGCAGATTATCATCAATTTCAAATACGGCACCGACATTGACCTTGCAGCAGTAGATCTGCGTGCCAAGGTTGACCTGGCAAAACGAGAATTGCCCCGTGACATCGAGCAGGTTACCGTATCTAAAGTTGATATCAATGCCTTCCCGGTTTTGAGCATAGCTCTTGGCGGTGATTATGATCTGGTTGAACTGCGACGCATTGCCGACCGGGAAATCAAACCAGCATTTCAGCGAATTGAAGGCGTGGCCAATGTCGAAGTCAAAGGCGGATTTGAAAGAGAAATCAGAATAAAGGTTACGCCTGAAAAACTTCTAGCTTTTAATCTGACAATTGACGATATCATTACAGCGATTTCCAGAGACAACCAGGATACCCCGCTTGGCAACATCAACGAGGGAAATTTCAAATATCTGCTTAGATCAGAGGGTGAGGTTACCAGTCCCGAACAACTGGGCGGAATAATTGTCAAGGAAGTCAACGGTCGTCCGATATATGTTGAAGAACTTGCCACCATTGAAGATTCATACAAAGATATCGAATCTCTATCAAGACTCAATGGTAAGCCGTCGGTCACCCTCGAAATAAAAAAAGAAGCCGGAGCCAACCCGGTTTTAATTTCTGACCAAGCTCAAAAGCTCATTCCCAGACTCGAAGAAAAATACAAAGGCAAGCTTTCAATTGCGATTGGTAAAGATGAAACCTTTTTCATTCGTGATACGATTCAAATGGTCAAAGAAAACGCTCTGATGGGTGGTCTTTATGCGATTGCCGTGTTGTTTCTGTTTCTTCGCAATTACCGTTCAACCATGATTATTGGCACTTCAATTCCAATTGCAATTCTTGCAACTTTCGGCCTGCTTACAATTAAAAGCGACATTACCCTGAATCTGATGACGCTTGGTGGATTGGCCCTTGGAATCGGCATGATGGTCGACAATGCAATCGTTGTTCTGGAGAACATCTACAGATATTTTCACGAAAACCCGAATGGTGACCGAAAAGATCTCGCAGCCAGGGCAACTGATGAGGTTTTCATGCCGATAGTTGCTTCTACTGCCACCACCGTGGCTGTTTTCCTGCCAATTGGTTTTGTTCCGCAAATTGTCGGAGAGGTTTTCTTCAACATGTCGCTGGCAATTATCTTTTCGCTGATGGCTTCGCTATTCGTGGCCGTTACTCTGATACCGATGCTGTGCTCAAGATTTCTGAAAGTTAACAGCCTTTATCTCGAGCAAATAATCGTTCGCATGTATAAATCATTGTTCAAATTGGGATTTGAAAATCCGATCAAAGCACTTTCCGGACTGATTGCAATGATCTTTGCTCCTGCAATGGCAGTAACTTTTGGTTTGCAAAGCAGCCTGGTCATAAAAATTCTTGAGAAAACCGGTGCAGCTTCAATTCTTCAGTCATATTCCCATGTAAGCATTTCAGCCATGGCATCATTTTCTCTGCTTCTGCTGGTCTTTGCTTCCCCTCTAGTCATTGCCGCATTTTTCTTTGCCTTTAATTTCATCATGAACAATCTGATCGGTCCTCTTTTCGAGCTGGTTGTGATGAAAATTATGCGTGGCATTTATATCAAAGCCCTTAGAATTTTGCTTTCCCATTGGTATTTTAGATTTGGTTATATCGCTCTCATTTTTATATGCTTTGCTTTAAGCCTGAAATTTCAACCGCCAATGGCCTTTTTCCCCGATATGGACCGCGGTGAAATGTCCATTGAATTTGAAACTCCGGAAGGCACCAGCGTCGAAAAAACCGATGAAATTACCGCTCAGATTGAAAAAATACTAAAGAATTACCCCGAAATTGAAAAGGTTATAACCAATTCTGCCGTTGGCAAAGGTACCTTATCAGTAATTCTAACGCCCAAGGGCACAAGAACAAAAACCACCATAGACCTCATCAGAGACATACGCGTAAAGGTTGATGAAATTGCGGGTATCAGAACTATAAGCTACAAAGAACCCAAAATGGGTAAGCCCTCGCGCGGCAAATCAATTCAGATCGAAGTTCTTGGCGATGAATTCCCTGTTCTCGAAGAAATCTGCCGCCGGATATATGATCGAATTAAAGATGTTCCCGGCCTCAAAGACCTTGAAGATGGCATTAAAAAGGGTAGACCGGAATTTCACCTGGTATTTGACCGTGAAAAAATTCGTGACCTTGACCTGAGCCTGGGCAAAATTGCCGGCATGGCCAGAAGCTATGTTTATGGTTCACTCGCGGGGAAATACCGTGAAACCAACGATGAATTCGATATTCGCGTCGAAGCATCAGATGAGGCGAAAAATAAAATCGCCCGATTTCAGGAACTGGAAATTGCCCTGGAAGAAAACAAGTTCCTCAAACTTTCACAAGTGGCCAAATTTGCCCCGGGCAGTGGCTACAGCAGCATTGAAAGAAGAAACATGTCCAGAAGACTGATCGTTCAGGCCGACCCGGATAAAAGAGCCATGGGAGCTATTATTTCAGATATTTCCGCCAGAATATCGGACATCAAACTTCCACCGGGTTACAGCATCAATTTTGGCGGTGAAAACGAAGAAATGGTTAAAGCTTTCGGCTATCTGGCAATTGCGCTGGTGGCGTCGATCCTGCTCGTTTACATGATTATGGCATCACAGTTCGAGTCCATACTCTATCCATTTCTGATAATGTTTACCATTCCCCTTTCGTACATTGGCGTGGTCGGGGGCCTGCAGATTTCTGGCTTTGCTTTTTCAGTTACCGCAATGATCGGAATCATCATGCTGGCCGGTATTGCAGTAAACAACGGTATCATTCTGATTGAATACACTCTGCAGCGTCGTGAGCAACTCAATGAAAGTAACCTGGATGCCGCCGTGGCCGCCGGGGAGTTAAGATACCGCCCGATATTGATGACCGTATTCACCACACTCCTTGGAATGCTGCCACTTGCAATGGGCATGGGGGCCGGCGCAGATTTTTACCAACCGCTGGCAATTGTGGTTTCAGGTGGTTTGTTTGTTTCAACAATTTTGACTCTCACTTTCATTCCAACCATTTTCATTTCCACCGAAAATATCCGAGGAATTTTTAGGGGCCTGGTTGACTCACTGCATAAACCTGAACAATGACCTGATCAATCCATAATCTTTAGTATTTGAAAGACCGCCTGAAACATGGCGGTTTTGTTTTCATTTTTTTCACTTTAAATTAACCCGCTGCTAGGCTAAAATATCAAAAACACTCTTCGGCGGCGAGAAAATGCAAGCGAGAACCAGAGAAAAAACGATTATTCTTTTTATGGTCGCGGCGATTTTTCTGTCTCTCTTTTCCGCGTCAGACAACTGGTTTAAAAACAAAATAAATCAGGTAGAGTTATTACGACAGCAAAAACACCTGCGGGTTCTACATCGAATTGCAGTCCGTGGTGAAAAAAAACTTTTCCTGACTCGTCAGATTTTACCCCTTTTGCGCCAGATAATCGAAAATCAAATTGACGTAGGTTCCGTTCAGCAAGATTTTAAAAAAAATTTTAAAATAGATCTGAATTTTTATCTCTTCGATCAAAACAATAAACTGATAAAATCATTCCCAAATCAGGCTCCTCATATCTGGTTAATGAAAAACCTGTATCCGGCTTTGGCAGAAAAAAAACTTTCTCAAATGCCTTCTCTTGCAAAAAAGCTGGATAAAAAAATTCAATTTGCCTTTGGCTACGGGAAAGACCTGATTTCGATCAAAGAGAATCCGGAACGAATCATTCAAACAGTTTTTGAAAACCACGAAGGCCTCCTGACCTGGACCGCAAGGGAAAAAGGAGGTTTGATCATTTACGCCCCTCTACTTGCCGAGCCTGAAAAGATATTCCTTTTCGAATCGCTAAGGTTCAGGCGCACAGGCGGGCTTTCCCAGACAGGAATAATCATTGAATCTGAGACGTCCCGCTCTAATACCTTGCCTTCCAGGGCCTATAAGCATCTATTAAAGTCTGATCGTCAGACTGGAGAATTCGCTGGAAAAAACTGGGCTTTTATTAAGGCAGAATCTGGCCGTATTTTCTTTGCAAATTTTAATTCAGGATGCTGCCCTCTCAGGCATTTTCGCCATCTGACGCGGCAAATAATCGCTGTTCTGGCGCTGGCGATCATATCCATGATTTTTTTCAGCAAAGCCGCCCTTAGTTTAAAATCCCTTTTAATCAGCATGTTTTTTGCATCATCGATGATCCCTCTTATTGGAATAGCAGTTACTTCAATCGACAACCATGATGTTTATCAGCAAATCGAAGCGCAAAGAATCAAAGCCCAGCAGGAATCAACTCTCGGAAATATTGCGCAGAATTTTACCACCTATCTTGCCTCCTGTTCTGCAACTCTTTCAAGGTTAACTCAACAGCCTGGTTCATCAAATTCAGACCCGGCAACCGTTGAACTCAGACACGAAATACTCAGGGTATTTCCCGATGCAAAAATCACTCTGAAAAATTCTGCCGGTGATAATCTTTATTATTTCGGCCCCATGGTTTCGCAAGGAAGGGAAACAGTTTTTAAATCGCTGGCCCGCAAACTCGTTGAAAGATATGCTCCAGAAAGACTCGATGAATTCAAATACAATGGCAATCCCTTCTCTGATTCGATGGTTAACCAGGATGACATGGGATTCGGAACCCTCTTAAATTATCCTGACATGCTTCAGCTGGTTAACACCGGAAATTCAGAATTGTTCCTGTATTACAGAGTTTTACCACCGTCAGCCGGAAAAACGGCAATCGTCTTCGTTGAGCTTTCAATTTTTCAGACCATAAAAAATTATTTGAAAAGTTTAAATCAACAAAGGTTTAACCTTGATAACACCTCAATGCAGATTGCATCATTTTTCCCAAATGGCTATCGATGGTCCTTGACTCCCACGTATGATGCCGAGCAACCTCTCTTAAGACTGGCTGAAGAAAACTGGTTGACCGGGCAACCAAGATTTGAAAAGTTTTCAGGTATTCTCAGTGGCTACGCTTTTGCCATAAAATTCTCAGCCCTGCCAGGAAATTGCCTGCTTGCTTTTTGCAAAGATGACCATATAAAAGAATCCCTCTTCCAGATGAATCAGCGCCTGATTTATGGAACCTTGGCCGCTCTCTTGCTTTTAATCTCTGTTGTACTTTGGCTTTATCGTCAGCTGCTGGCTCCTTTGAAATCGCTGGAACGCGGGGTTAATGCTCTGGCCCAAAGAAAATTTGAAACCAGATTGCCTGAACTATCCGGGAAGGATGAACTGGCTGGACTATTTACCGCATTTAATGACATGATGGCAGAAAGTTACGACATGCAGATTGCCAGAAATGTGCAGGAGGGCCTGGTTCCACAGACCTTTCCACAGTTAAATGATTATTCGGTATATGGGATTCTTCGTGAAGCCTCTGAATTAGGGGGAGACTGCCTCGACTGCTTCATGATCAATGAAAATAAAATGCTCTTTTTAATTGGCGACATAACTGGCCATGGGGTAGGCTCTGCCCTGATCATGGCCTTTTCACGAGCAGTAACCTTTCACTGGAGTCAGACTCCTGAACGTGAGTTTCCCGCAACTCTTGCAGATCAGCTTGATCTGATGCTGCGAAGAAATAAAACCAGTCGCATGTTCATGGGCATTATCTGCGGCATCCTTGATATTTCAAACGGACAGATCGAACTGGTAGTCAAGGGCCACATTTATCCATTGCTTGCCAGAAAAGATGGAAGCAAGAAATGGGTTGGAATTCCCGCGTATCCACTTGGTATTGGCAAAAAAGCCCAGGCCCGATCGATTTGTTTCAAGCTTGAACCGGGTGACCGACTGCTTTGTATTACAGACGGAATTCTTGAGTCAAGCTTCGCCGGAAAAACACTTGGCTTTGAAGGAATTGAAAAATGGGCTGATGAGATTGTTGCAGAAAAAGCCAAAGATTGGGTAATTCTGCTCGAAGAAAAATACCGACAATGGAGCAATTTCAAACAGCATGATGACATTTCAATTTTTGGAATAATCAGAAATTTGGAGAAAAAGCAATGAGCGCCTCTGAAGCCAGATCATCCGCATCTTTTGGCCGGCTGTTGCTGCTTTTCTCTTCTATTATGTTCTTCTTCCTCGCCATAACCTCCGATCAGACACACACGAAAATATCCATTGAAGAAGAAAAACTGCTTAATCTTCAGGAAATTTCATCATTAGATGATATCATCGCTGCAACCACCCTTGAAAGTTTTATCAGAGATCAAATACTAGACATCCAGAATCTCGTTTCCAGCAAGGACTTTTATCAGGAAAAACTTGATTCAATCATTGAGACGAAAACAAATGCTTCAAACACATTTTTTAAATGTTTTTATTACGAAAATTTGAAACTCAAGAAAAGCATCAATGCAACAAAAGAAGAAATAGAGTTCTTCTCTGAATTGATTGCTCAAACACAGATGACTGGCGAAGATTTTCTCAAAGCTCAGAGAAAGGCTCACCAGTCCCTTTTGAATTTTTTTGGCCCAGGAAACCGACTTGAACTGATGGCAGGGCATCAGGGCAAAATCATCCGATACAAATATCTGCAGAAAGATCGATTCTTCTATTGGAATCTCCTGCCTGGCCAGAAAGCCATTTTTCTTATCGTAACCGATTTTCCCGGCTTCTCTGAGAGATTCAAAAAAGCCAGAATCGCCATGAAAAGATCTGATGCAGGGGCTGGAGACCCGGCAAAGAAAGAACTTATTGCACCTGATGGAATAGACGCGAATCAGATGCAAGCAGCAAAGATAAAATCGGCGCTTACAGGAAAGGCCAGTGTAATCGAATTCAACCAGAAGTGGAGTTTTGTCGAAAACGAAGATGGGCAATTTTTCTGCACTGTTCAAAAAGAGCTGGAGCGATCTTCAACGCTGACTATTCTGGTTTATTCAGTAAACCTGGTTTCTGTAATTCTAACCGCAGTAATTTTAATTCTTTACCTGCTTTCACTCTTTGAAATAAACCCTGGAAACCAGCTGGTTATCTGGCTGGATTCTTTGTCGATCAGGTTCCGAATCGTAGGGTTGTTTACCATGGCATCGGTGTTTCCGGTTCTATTCACTGCCCTGATCGGCGCGACTTCAATTGCAGACCGTGTCGAAATAATAGAAAATCAGGTAATAGGTGAAAGTCTTGCCAATCTGAATCGGCTTGAAGCACTGGCATCGATAAAACTTCATCAGAGCGAAAAAATGGCGCAAACCATGCGAAATAAAATTCTGAATCAACCGGCCAACGAGGATTTCTTTCGTTACTGGCTAAAAAAGTTTGATATTCCACGATCTTTGTCTCGCCTTGAAGTCCGAGATGGCGAGGGAAACATTCTGTTTACAACCGATGACCCCGAAGTTCACGGAGTTGTCAAGGCCATGGATGTTTTCAGCAAAGTTGCACTGAAACAGCACGCTCCCCATCGACTTGGCCAGAAAGCCAACCTTGTGACTCCAGCTGAAATCGTCAGTGAATCAGTTCTTTCCACCGATGAAATTGGAATGGCCACAATATTAAGGCAGCGCGGACGACAATGGCTTTTCCGCATGGGAACATTTCCGACCGTGTGGTATTACGACGTTTTCCCAGAACTGGCTTCCGGCCCAGCTTTCATGCACTACACAACCCAGTTGCAGACAGTATATAACCACCAGATAGAAAAAAACCTGGCCCTGGCCAGACAGAACCCCGAAAGCCTTCTTTTGAAAACCGAGCTGAATTACCATTATCAACTACCTTCTCTATATCCTTCAATTGAAGGAATTGACGAGAAAATGCTGTTAAACGCGGCAATTGTCAGCCTGAAAACAGGAAAAGTTGTATTCAGAAACACAAATATTAAAGGTGTTCCATACTGGGTAACGATCAAGCCAGAAAAAATCATTACAACCACTGTATTTTTCAACCTGATTTCAAAACCAGGGCGCCTGGCCGTTCTGGCACCTCTTAAATCCCAGCTTATCACCTCTGGCATTCTCGCTATTATGGTTGCACTGCTTGGTGCAATGCTATTGATAAAACTTTTCATTCAGCCAATCGGGGATCTGGCGAATGGTATTTCAGCAATTAGAGAAAGGCAACACGATTTTCGCATTGAAGTCAGGCGTAAAGATGAATTCGGTGCACTTTCTCTGGCCTTCAACAAAGTCATAGAAGAGCTCAAAGAACTGGAATACGGAAAAATAGTTCAGGAAAGCCTGCTGCCATCAATTATTCCCGTTCCAGCCGGTTATGATCTGGCATGCTTCAGATCTTCTGCTACCGACCTTGCTGGCGACTACCATGACGTTCTGCCACTGGATGACGGGCGCCTTGCCATTATACTTGGTGATGTCACCGGTCATGGCATTTCTGCTGCTCTGGCTATGGCAATGGCCAAAGCCTCTGTCGATTACTGGAATCTTGATGGAAAATTTTTTCCGATTCAGGTCATGGACCAGCTTAACGCTCTCTTTAACCGGGAACTAAGGCCTCGCCATAAATTCATGACCCTGGTTACCATAGTTCTAAACCCAGCCAATGGTGAGCTCCAGGTTGATAATGCCGGTCAGTCATACCCATTTTTCTATCAAAAATGCTCTGATCAGGCAAGCGAAATAGCTATTCCTTCGATGCCTCTGGGAGCCGGAAAAAAGCGTCGTTCAAAGGTTGAAACCAGAATTTTAAAGTCGGGAGACGCAATAATTCTTTATTCGGACGGCATTATAGAATGTTCTGATTTAACCGGGAAAATGTTTGGCTATGATCGTTTCAAACAAACATTTGTCGATTTGGTCAAAATGAATTTAAGCTCAAAACAGATCCTTCATCAGATGATAACCGATCTCGATAAGTTCCGAAAACCAGGGCCCTATCCTGATGACGTTACTCTAGTGCTACTGCGAAAGCTATAAAAAAGTAATTTTGCCGGGCAGCTACAAAATATTCAAACGGGGTTGGCTCATCCGTTTTGCTACCGCCTGATTTTTTTGAATATTCGCTGAAATGAAAAAGTGGCTGCCCCAAAAAAATGAAGGCAGCCACTGATTTTATTTTTGCGCTTAGAGTCGAGGATTACTTCTTGATCGAAGCTGAGCTTCTCAGATCATCATACTCTTTCTTGGCTTTATTCATAGCTTCAGCGACTGAGCGTGCATCTTCCTGCCGCCCCTGTCTGAGCATTTCATTATAAAGCTTATAGAGTTCCTGGTATTTGCTGTAAGCAAGTGCGACTTCAGATTCGTAATCGCCAACTACTTCAGCATCGCCTCCAATTACAATCATGTCGTCATCAGTTACGATCGGACCAGCGCCAACATCGGTAGCATCATCACCACCAATAGTGACTTCGCCACCCTGATAACCGCCCATAGGATTGCCATTTCCGGTAGGCATTGCCATTTCCGGCAACTGCGCTGCCTGACCCTTGCCAAACATTCCGGCAATTTTCTGAGCGGCCCAGTTACCAAGGTAACCACCGACCATACCACCGGCGATTGTACCAATCGGACCGAGCGCAGAACCAAGAGCAGCACCTACAGTTGAACCGATAGCCTGGCCAGTTACGCCGACCCAGTCAATTCTCTTGAAGGCTTCTTTGATTGAGAAGCGGCCATTTTTAAGATCGCCAGCCATGTAAGCACCCATTGAAGAACCAACGATTGAACCAAAAGCCGGAGCAAGGGCACTTAAAGCACCACCGACCACCGGAATTGCACTGAGGAAAGGAACGAAGAAAGAGCCAGCAGCCGCGCCCATAACTGCGCCACCCACGCCGCCAACAAATTCAGCGCTGCAAACGGTTTTAAGAGCTTTCTTTGCACTCGGTTTTTCGCCGCGCATAATCTGAGTGGCAAGGTCAACACCTACGGTAATACCAGCAGTGATCAAGAGGTTCTTGGCGCTGAAACCAGATTTCAGGCTGTCCTTAACATTCTGGAAACCCTGATTGACCATGCCTTTACCAGTATAATATCCACTCTGGAATTTGCCTTTAACGGTTTCACCAAAACCAGGCTTGCCGCTGTTTGCCTGAGCGGCATCGTCAGCAACTGAACCAGCAGTGCCCTGAGCGACGTCATCGGCGACCGAACCAGTATTGCCGGCCTGAGCGACGTCATCGGCGACCGAACCAGTATTGCCGGCCTGTGCTACGTCATCAGCAACCGAACCGGTATTGCCGGCCTGTGCTACGTCATCAGCAACCGAACCGGTATTGCCGGCCTGTG
>DYKG01000052.1:0-2170 GCA_020722725.1 Candidatus Methylomirabilis sp. | reverse complement strand
GTATTGCCGGCCTGTGCTACGTCATCAGCAACCGAACCGGTATTGCCGGCCTGTGCTACGTCATCAGCAACCGAACCAGATGAGGGAGGATCCATCAAACCACGTTTAATGGCCTCTTCATGAGAAATAAAACGACCAGTCTGAGGATCTCTTGGATGTCTTGATGGATTCCAGGTTTTGGTCTGAGTAGTCTGACCTGAATTTCCAGCCTGAGCTACGTCATCGGCTACTGAACCGGCATTTCCAGTCTGAGCAAGGTCATCGGCTACCGAAGTACTTTGAGAAATGTCATCGGCAACCGTATTTCCACCAATAGGATTGGGGCTGGCAGCAAGATCATCGGCCACGGAACCTGTGGTAGAGGTGCTATTGTTGCCGGATGGTTTGGTGGTATTGTTCGAACCAGAAGTCGAAGGTTTGGTTGAACCTGAGTTATTTGGAGATGAAGGCTTGGTGGAAGAGCCACCTGAAGCGGCAACATCATCAGCAACAGTTCCGGCCACACCGGCTTCACCAAATACAAGCTTGGTATACTGGCTCATCTCAAGAGCTACAGGCCGACCATTAACAAATCTTACGTTGTAATGGGTAATATGGGTTCCGGAACGTACTGAAACCCACTGACCAGGCGTTACGTTAAATGTCTGGTTTCCCACGCGAACCGGGATGGTTTCAACTGCCATCAACGGTGCCTGGAGAACCACGCTGGCCAGAAGAATGAGGCACATCACACGACAGAGGACTCTAAGCGTCTTTTTTCTCATATCACTCACTCCATTCTGGAAAAATCCTTTTTGATAAATGAATTCAACGGGTGTACCGGTGAACTTTCCCCTAATTTTACTGAAAGTTTGATTTTACGCAATAGCCCAATTCTTTTTTTGAGAAAAAATCTGTGCTTTTTTTATGGTTTATGCTTAACTGACTGCATCGCCTGGAGGAGCAATATGAAAACATTTCTTCTGATAATCAGCATCTTCTGTTTTTCTGAAGCGAAAAAGAAAGAGTCGCTTAAACCATTTATCCCGGCACATCTTTAATTTCACCGGTTTTATAATCAACTATTTTTTGTTGAACCTGAATAGCATTGCCTTCAAGTTCGGTTACTACAACAAAGGTAGGTTGCCGACAATTATTCTCAAGATCGGTCATCGAGGGACACAGGTAGCCAATATTAGCATATATCTTCGGATCTTCAGAACCACATATCTCAAACTCAGCATGGTGCGTATGACCCATTAAGACTACACGGGTTGATGGGTTGTTACAAAAATGCTTGTGGACGAATGAACCCAGACCATCGCATGCTGCTTACACCCCACGCAGAAAATCTTTGACATTTTCAGCGTCGAGAAGGCCTGGATAGAAGCCTTCGACGGTTAAACAATCAACAAAACCCTGGCCTTCGGTTTTTAAATTGAATTCCAGCAGAGAGCTTCGATTTCGCGAAATTAATCGATCAAGAATAATCTTCGAAGCGCATACTGGCCGCCCATTCATCATATTCATGGCAATTTCATCAACAAAATTATCAATTACAAAACCTATTTCTGAATCCTGATTATTGGTGAACCATGAAATACAAGAAGCATTTTTTCAGTGAAGACTGGATATCCGTTTATCAATAAAATGACACAAAAGCCGATTAACAAAATAACCAACCGGCAATGGCTGACACCCATTCTGAGGATTCAATGATGGCCGACAGAATAAATCATTTTGATTCCCATGCTCAGCCCACACCCCATTTTTTTTGATAATAAGTGTTGGCTAACGCCTGCTTTTCGAGATCATCACCATGCCCCGGTAAAATTCGCTTATCTGTTTTTGAAGACAGCAATTCATTTACCTGAACCAGGGAAACCTGCATATCGTGGTCTCCATTAATGTATCTCAGGGAACCGGTGATGGCTTCCATGGCATCGATGAAATTTCTCTGATCCTTTGTTCTATCAAATAATCCTAGCTGCCTTCGGAAAATTTCTTCTAAGCTCGGGATTGTAGCTTCAGGAGGGTAATTCCATAATTCAAACCAGTCCCCAAGAACGACAAGGTCTTTGATTTCCTTGCCATTATGAACGACGAAGTTAAGAACCGATTTAATAATTCGCTCATGAACTTCCTGCTGATACCAGTTAGTCTCAAAATTGGTGCCAATATGCATATCTGA
>DYKG01000051.1 GCA_020722725.1 Candidatus Methylomirabilis sp. | reverse complement strand
TAAGATCCCATGATTTCATGCTGGTTACAAGCATACCATTGGCAAACTTGGGTTAGATTCGTCATTTCAATTTAAATTATTTACGATTCGCGGTTGATGGAATGGGAAAACTTTTTCAGGGCAGCGGCGAATATTTCGGCGGGCAGGCGGTTTTTGCGTGATTCTTTCAGCAGGGGAATGAGAGCGCGCATGTCGCCAATTTCAGCGAGAGCTTCTACTGCATTTTTATAGACGATTTCTTCGGGGTCAGAGAGCAGATTGAGCAAAATGTGGGCGCCTTCACGGTCTTTGATCTGGCCGAGTGCAAATACGGCGGAAGATCTGACCCATCGGCTTTTATCGCGCGACATTCTTTCGAGTTCGGCAAAAACTTCTTCGTTACCGCTTTTCCACAAAGCAATCGCGGCATTGACGCGAACCCGGTCATTACGGTCATGCATCATTTTTTGACAGGCATCGGGAAGCCCGAGCCATGCGAGATCGGCAAGCGCTTCTATGGCATTGGCTCGCACCCTGGCGTCTTCATGGTTGAGTTGTGAAGCGACAATTTCAGCGTAATCGTGTTTTCTTGAGCGGCCCAGAGCAGAAACGGCAGTGGCCCTTACCCAGACATCGGTATCACGTTTTTTCAAAAGCTCGATAAGCTTGAGATACAAACTGTCATCATGAATCGACGCAGCTGCTTCAACCGCATTGATCCTCAGCCATCTTTCTTTGGCCTGCAGACTTTCTTCTACAATTTTGACGACCTTCTCGCCACCGATTTTACCCAGAACCAGAATCATCTGTTCGCGCACCACCAGCGGCATGCGATCAAAATCGATAATGATACGGTCGGCGATTTTTTCGCCCATCTCAGCGATAGCTTCGATTGCCAGTTTTTTCAAATCTTCATCGGAAGTCTGAAGGTTTCGATAAAATTCGTCATAAAACAAGGTAGTGTGCTCTTTAGCAGCCCTTGAAATCAGAAGCTTCTTGATTTTTTTATCGGTTTCCCGGTTCAGCCAGTTGCGAATGATGGTAATTCTTTCATCGGCACCGAAAAGGTCTATTCCACGCAAAGCGGCTTCGCGAACTGAAGAGCGGTTGTCTTCAAAGAACATTTGAAAAATATTGCGGTCTTCAATAAGCGGGTACTCATTCAATGCTTCGACGATGAGCTGGCGAATATCGGAATTTCCCGATTTGGCCAGCCGGCGAATCTGGGAAAATGCGCCTTCATCCTTCAGCCTTGAAAGAGCAAGATTGGCGGCCAGTGCTACTTCCCAGTTGCTGTTCGTTGCCAGCATTTTTAGAACGGTATGACGTTCTGCTGAAGGACAGCGGACAAAATAGCGAATAGCCGCGACCAGAAGGCCGTGATCACGGGTCTGCCCAAGAATTTCGTTCATCAGAGAACTTACTCTGACATCTTCATAATTGGCCAGTATATCGATAATTCTACGCCTGATTTCAGGTGGCTGGTCGGCACCAGCCGCTTTAATTGCAACAGGAAGAGCCGGGTTGAGATTTATTTCACCCAGAACGCTGAAGGCAGAATTTACCAGTCTTTGATTTTCAGAGGTGATAAATTCAATTAAATATTTGACTGAAGATGGATTACCAATTCGGCCCATGGCAACCATAACCTGTTCAACCACTTCTTCATCAGGTGAAGAGAGAAGATCGGCAAGCAGGTCAGCATGCTGCGGGGCTCCAATAATGCCCAGGGCGGCGATCGACAAAAGTTTTTCTTCACGATCAGGGCTTTTGAGACCTTCAATCAGATGTTTAAACCGGCCTTTTTCGGCTTCTGGCATGATAAGCTCCTATTCGTCTATTTCGGGGTCTTCAATTCTCTCAATGTCGGCACCTATTTTCTTCAATCTGCCGACCAGGTCTTCATAGCCGCGATCAATGTGGTAAACCTGACTGATTTCGGTACGGCCTTCGGCAATCAGTCCGGCCAGTACCATGGCTGCACCGGCACGCAGGTCTGTTGCCGACACGGGCGCACCTTTCAACAGTTCAACGCCATGAATCAGGGCGGTGCGGTCATGGGTATTAACGTTTGCGCCCATGCGCGCCAGTTCTGAAACATGCATGAAACGATTTTCAAAAATGGTTTCGGTTATTGAAGAAGTGCCGCGGGCAACACACATGGCCACCATCAACTGTGCCTGCATATCGGTTGGAAAACCGGGAAAAGGCAAAGTTTTCACTTCAACGCCTTTCAATCCATCCAGAGCTGAAACTTCCACCATATCTGAATGAATTTCTAGTTTCGCACCCATTTCACGTAATTTGTTGATCAGGGCATGCTGATGTTCAGGTTCGCACTTTTCCACCTTAACCGTTCCACCACCGATAGCTCCCAGGACCATGAAAGTTCCCGCTTCGATGCGGTCCGGAATAATGCTGTAATGGGCGCCACCAAGGCGTTCGACCCCTTCTATTTTAATAACCGGGCTGCCGGCACCGGTTATTTTCGCACCAATAGCATTCAAAAAATTGGCCAGATCGACAATTTCCGGTTCCTGGGCTGCATTTTCAATGCTGCTGTTGCCTTCAGCCAGGGCTGCTGCCATCATCAGGTTTTCTGTGGCTCCCACCGAGGGAAAATCAAGCATGATTTTATTGCCGATCAATCGGTCTGCTACCGCTACAGCACATCCACCTTCGATCGACACTTTTGCGCCCAGGGCTTCGAAGCCTTTCAAATGAATATTTACCGGACGTACTCCGATTGCGCATCCACCCGGCAAAGGAACCCTTACTTTTTTTAGTCTTGCCAGAAGCGGGCCCATGACAAAAAAGCTGGCGCGCATGGTTTTTACCAGTTCATAAGGTGCTTCTTCACTTATGTCGCCAGACGCATCAAAAGAGTATTCACCGGAACCGATTTTCGACCACTTAACTCCGAGAGCCTGCAATACTCTGGCCATGGTGTTAACATCGTTCAGATCGGGAACATTTTTCAGGATTACCGGTTCAGTGCTCAGCAAAGTTGCCGCCATTACCGGTAAAGCAGCATTTTTTGCGCCGCTTACCTTGATTGAACCGTTAAGAGGTTTGCCACCCCGTATTAGAATTTTTGCCATGAATCAGTCTATTTCTTTCCTTTCAAGAACGATGTTTCCCTCTTTCAGAAGTTCGAGGGAAAGTCCGTCAGGGTAACTGCCGAGAAACACAATGCGTTTTACTCCGGCATTTATTAGCATTTTAGCACAAGTTACACAGGGCTGGTGAGTACAATACAAAACACTTTCTTTCAGCGAAACTCCGAAAGCAGCGGCCTGTAAAATAGCGTTCTGCTCTGCGTGAAGACCTCGGCAGAGCTCCTGACGCTCACCGGATGGGATTCCTCTGGCTTCACGAAGACAGCCTCCCGGTTTTTGAAAACAATGGGGAACTCCATTTGGAGCACCGTTGTAGCCAGTTGCCAGAATTCTTTTGTCTTTTACGATCACTGCACCAACCTGACGACGAAGACAGGTTGAACGCTGGGCAATCAGCTGAGTGATCCTCAGAAAATAAGTATCCCAGTCCGGGCGATGATCAATGTGGTCTGGCAGAGAAGTCTGATTATTTTGTTCCATAAAGTCTGTCTCCGGCATCGCCCAGACCAGGAAGTATATAGCCCCGCTCATTGAGTTTTTCATCGAGAACGCAGGTAAAAATATCTACATCAGGATGAGCTTTCTTCAGGCATTCAATCCCTTCAGGGCAGGCAACAACACAGAGAAAGCGAATCCTGGTCGCACCTGTCTTTTTGACAATGCTGATCGAATGAGCAACCGAACCACCGGTAGCAAGCATTGGGTCGACGACAAAAACTTCCATATTCGCAATTCCGTCTGGCAGTTTGCAGTAATATTCAATTGGCTTCAGACTTTCATGGTCGCGGTAAAGGCCGATATGTCCAACCCGGGCCATCGGCATAAAGTTAAGCAACCCATCAACCATACCCAGTCCGGCTCTTAAAATCGGAACTATTGCGATTTTGCCAGGTGAAAGAAGGTGACCGGCGGTTTTCATCAATGGAGTTTCACAGGTGGTTTCTTCGACACGCACTCCGCGAGTCGCTTCATACGCGAGAAGCATCGACAACTCCTGCATCAGGGCACGAAATTGCTGTACTTCAGTAAATTTTGATCGAAGCAGAGTGATTTTATGCTTGACCAGAGGGTGATCAACGATAGTTAAATTGCTCATATTTCCCCCAATCGCTAAATTTCTTCAATTTTTCTGACCCTGATTTCGTGTCGGCTTCCTTCAAAACCGGCCGCCATGAACTTTTCCAGAATATCAATCGCCAGGGCTTCGCCAGTAATTCTTTCACCAAGCGCCAGAACATTTGCATCATTGTGCTGGCGGGAAAGCTTAGCCTCAAGACCACTGCGACAAAGAGCAGCTCTGATTCCCGGGTGACGGTTGGCAGCAATCGAAACGCCGATACCTGAACCGCAAATCAACAGACCGAAAGAGCCCTTATCAGCCACAACCTTGCGTGCGACTGCGTGTGCATAATCCGGGTAATCACAGGAATCCTTCGAATGGGTTCCGAGATCTTCAACTTCGTGCCCCATTTGCTGTAGCTTTCTGATCAGCGTATTCTTGAGATTGAAACCGCCGTGATCAGAACCTGCATAAACCTTCATCATGAAATCTCCTAACAGGCGGGATGATTTATAATACACAGTGCTGATTTAACTTTCAACCCCGGTAAAAATCAGAGCCAAATTGCAGGGAAGTTTTATCTCAGTAGTTGCTGCCATCATAACGCTGAGTCAGCTGGTCGTATGCTGCCAGTTTTGCTTCAAGCTTGTTATCTTCCATGCCGTAGCGGAAACGGCCTGTATCATCAGGAAATGCCTTCAGATAAAATTCGATCCAGAATTCCTGGCGCTCGTGGCTGTATTCGGCCCGAGCTTCCCAGCAGTGCAGATCACGGGTAATCCCGATAGTCAGCGGTGAGAATTTCTTTTGCAGGTGATTGTAGTTGCCGGTGGTATTTACTTTCCACAAAGGTCTTATAGTGGCCTGGTAATTGAACGATGTGTTGGTAACCCGCCCGTAATCATGTGGATAAGTCACACTGGTATCAAATGACCAGAGATTTGATGACATGCGGTATCTGGCATTGGTAGTGCCGGCCTGCAGTGCATTAAAGTTGAAGCGCGAGAATGAAACCGCATCTGGTATATAGTCACGCCTGATAAAAAATTCCCAGGTTCGATAGGCATCGGTTCGTGACCGCCGCGAATAATCCCAGTAAACCTGTTCGAGCCGCTGAGTCACGCGATTATAGTTGAAATTGATCGGGTTTAGAGTCCATGAATTTTCGGCAAAGCGCAATCTTGAAGAGAAAACATCGGTCGAGGTGAAAGAATCGAACTGAAATGGCGACTTACCCTTTGAAGTAGAAACGTTATAGTTGAATTCAAGATTGGTCACCTTTGAAAACCGGTGATTGGCCCGAACCATTGTGGTTCCGTTCTCCCTCTCGATTCCACCACTGTAAAAACTTTTTAAAAGATTATATGAAGGAGTCAGATCGAATCTTTCATGAACCTGAATTGTCGGTACTGTGAAGTTGGCACGAAAATCTTTCTTCTCGGTATTTTTCTTTTCATCGAGATTTCCTTCTTCGTAGCTGCCATACATACCTGAAAAGTTCATGGTCATGATATTGCCCGGAAAATTGTATGCCGGAAAACTGAAATTGATTTCAGGAAGCCGGTTCAACAGCTGGTATCCCTTATCCAGATCATACTCATCGCCATCAAGATCATAAAATTTATTGGCGGTAACCGTCATATTCATGAAAGTTAAAATCGGGCGATAGCTCATCTGCACGGTAAGATCCTGGTTTTCTGCCTGCCCGGTGTATTTGTCACCCGTATAATTCATGCTGGTATTCAAAGTTTCACCACCGGAAAACCGGTGATTGTGAGTCAGATTAAGCTGGGTGTTGGTATGATTTCGTTTGGTTTCATTCAATTGATAAAAATAAACAGTGCCATTGCTGCTTCCGCCAGAACTCCAGGTGCCATTGAAACCAAAGGCATTACCTCGCTTTTCGAACAAATCTGCTGAAAATCGGCCAGAAGTGGTTTTGTTGAGCATCAGATCGGTAGTGAATTTAAAATAAATACCGTCGATCTGCGACACCCCCTGTTTGGTGTGAAAAAATTTTTTGCTCTCTTTAAACGAAGAAAAATCACGCTTTTTGTGATATAGAGTCTTGCCTTTCCATTTAACCCGCAGATTTTCCATCGTCATCGAATGGCCAGGATAGGTTTCGACTTTATCGGCCACGATACGATAGTGTGGATGATCGAAATGTTCGCAGGTTGTCTGCATCATGTCGTGAGCTATGCTGTATCTGGGGCTGACATAAACGTCTTTGGCCTTGAAAAAGTTGCGGTTCTTGATAATCGCCGCATCCCGCATCCAGCCCTCGCCGGTTTTCATGTTGTAGGCGAAAAAATCACCGGTGGTCTGGTCGTAACCTTTCCAGAAATCCACTTTTCCCTGGGCAAAAATATCTTCGGTCCTGGTATTGGCCTGAATGTTATCGGCACTTATTTTCATATCCTTGTATGCAATATACGCTTTGCCTTTGGTAACTACCTGTTCGGCTTTCGTGCGATATTCGAGATAATCGCCGTAAACCTCGATCGGAAACTTCTGGGTATCGATAGAAGGCACATCAAAAGCTAAAAGCAGAAAACTTTCAGCAAAAAATGCTGAAAAGATGATAATTAGCGGAATTATCCGCCAGATTCGTCTGCCTGTCGTGGTGAAATGAACCAAAACAATTACCTGCAAGCCAGAATGGCGAAACAGCCTATTTTGCTGTTTCTGCAACTCTTATATCGGTAATTGGCGGGATATTATGAAGAAATTTTTAGCCGGTCGAGCAAAATATTGTGTAATGCCGCCACAGCTGACTGGCTTTTTTCTTTTTCAACCGCAATGCTCAGACGCCGGCGATCATGTTGCCAGAGCACCGGAACAATGCCGGCCTGATCGAGAACTTCGAGAAAAAGACGGGTTTCGAGAGTATTCACTCCGCACCCCACAAGAGAAACGGTCAGCAGATTGGCATGGCAGACCACTTCCTCGGCACCAAGACGGAAAGCTTCTTCCCAGCAGAAAGGCAGAGCTTCAAAAGCGTCCTGTTTTCTGAAAGCAAGGCGAAGACTGCCATTCTGCTGGTTATAGCCGATCCATTGCCGCAGAACCGGCTTAAAAGAAGCCTGCGCCAGGTTCTGGTGAAAATCTGTATCGGGGCAGGATGCGCCCTGAATTTTGACCACCGCCAGTTTTCCATCGGCGGTAATGCTTTTCAAAGCAAGCCCTGGGTCACCATCGGGCCCAACCACGCTGCCTTCAGCTTTTGAAAAACTCGAGCGCACATGAATTCGTATCTGATGATCGCGGGCGCAGGAAATAGCGCGCGGGTGCAGAATTCCATTGCCGAAAGCTGCCAGTTCAAGCATTTCTTCGTAATCAAGATGCCAGATTTTCATAGCCTGCGGAATCATTCGCGGGTCGGCCGTATAAATGCCTTCTTCGTCAGTGAATTTTTCACAGACTTTCTGGCCAAGTTCAGCTGCCAGAAATACGGCGGTAAGGTCAGACCCGCCACGACCAAGAGTTGTAAGGTCGCCTTCGGCGGTAATTCCCTGAAATCCTGCGACAACCGCCACACTTCCCGGTTCGAGAAAGCGGGTCAGATTGTTTCCCCGGCCAACCTGCACGATATTGTATTCATCGTTCTGTAGCTCTGAAAGAAGGTGCAGATTAAAGGCATTAAATGAACGGGCTCTAATTCCCAGTTTCTGTAAGGCTGCAGCAGCAAGAGAAGCGCTGACCATTTCGCCGGTGGCCAACATCTGATCGCGTTCTCGACGGTCAACATCGATTGAAACCCTGTTCATCAAACCGATAAGATCATCGGTAGTGTCTGCCATCGCCGAAACCACAACAACCATGCGACTGCCACGCCGTGCTTTTTCCGCAATTCTTTCAGCAACCAGGTTGATTCGGTCAACCGAGCCCATTGAAGAACCACCAAACTTCTGAATCAGAACATCGCCGTTTGCAAACATTGGAATTTACCTGAAAAGTTTGAAAAAAGAGCAGAGCGAAGCAAGCTTAAGTTGGCGGTTAACAGTTGAAATGACGCTTTGCAATCTTCCTGAATCGGTGCGGCCGGTTAACAGGATGACGGTAGATGTACTTTCCGTTTCCCGTGAAACTTCTTCGGGCTGAAGAATAGACTCAATCTCAATTCCTGCAGTTGAAAACATTCCCAGCAACTGAGCCAGAGTACTGGTCAGGTTAACCAGTCTGAAACGCAGATAGAATCGATCACAGAAACTTTCTACCGATTCGCATATCTGCGGTTGTTCCATGGCTTTTGGGCCGGCGGCAATATCATTCAAATCTGCAATTATTGCTCGAACCATCGTTTCTTCTGAAGTTCCGGGGCATGCAAAAACATGACCCTGGCCCTTGCGGTCCTGGGTATAGATGATTTCAGAACCACCGCGCGCCTGAGCGAGAAAAAACTTTTTTGGTATAAGACAGGGTTCAACCGCTGCTTTTAGATTTCCATCGTTCTTTTCGGCAAGCCCGAGAAGTCTGATTGAATAGCCAAAAGAATCGGCTATTTGTAAGTCTTGAAGCTCAATTGAGCTGATACCGGTTACCGAAATCTTTTCTAAAGGCACGATTTGCTTGAAAACATCAGCGATCTGCAAAGCCAGACGATTTCTGGTTACCAGACCGTGCAGGCTGGGGTTGGGGTTGCTCACAGCAATTTTTTCCCATTGGGCAGCAGCCGCCGCTTTTTCCAGGTTACACTTATGGCGCTCCATGTAAGAGAGAATAAAGCCGGCAACCGCATCGTTCTGTACATAAAACTTCACCGGCGGTTCAATTTCACCATCGCCGGAAATAATTCGCAGAAAAGGAAAAGTAGCGCCAATGGCTGCTTTATAAAAAGTCTGTGATTTCTGCCCATTTTTCAGGCGATTCAGGGCAAGCTGAGCATCATCGGTGACCAGTCTTTCGGGATAACGGCTGATTATATGATCAGAAGCAAACAAAATGCCGGTAGAAACTGCCGAATAGAAGTCTTCTGCTTCTAAAGCAACCCATGGTCGTTCAACGTTTTCAGTACCGAGAACCGGCAGGCGCAGAAAATCCTGTCGGTTCAATTCGGTAAGAATTTCCTGAAGTTTGCTTTGCCAATACGGCAGATTTAAAAAACCGGCACCGGTTATCATCAACCATGTACTCCGCCGCCGAAAGCATTTTCAACAGATTCCATAAATGCTTCAGAAAGAGTCGGGTGAGGGTGAATCATGCGTGAAAAAGCGTGAGAATCGATGTTAAATTGAGCCATCATCGTGCTTTCATTGATCAGATTGCTTGCTTCAGGGCCCCATATAACGGCTCCGAGAAGTTTTCCATCAGGTGAAAGAAGGGTTTTGATCTGACCATCACCTTCACAGGCAATCAAAGCTTTTCCATTGGCAGAAAACAGGCTGCGCCCGATTTTGAATTCAACTCCCGCAGTTTTCAAGCTTTCTTCACTTTGGCCGACCCACGAAATTTCGGGATAAGTATAGACGCAGGAAGGAACTAGAGAATAATCGGCTTTGATTTTTTCTCCCAGCCATTGATGTGCGAGGGTCATTGCATCATAAGTGGCTTTATGGGCAAGCATCGGGCCTTTAATTGCATCACCAATGGCATAAACACCGGGCACACTCGAACAGAATTTTTCGTCTATCTTGATGAAACCATTTTCAAGTTCGATTTTCAAACCGGTATCCTGCATGAAAGCATGATTCACTTTGCGGCCAACCGCGATCAACACCCGGTCAAAATACCGTTCGCTGCCATCGATAATTGCTTTGGCACGGTTTCCATCCTGTTCAAGGCTTTCAACCTTTTTACCAGTAAAAATTTCAAGGCCTGCTTTTTTGAAAACCGGCAATAAGCGCCTGGCAGTAGCATTATCAAGACCGGGCAATATTTGGGGCATCATTTCAACAATCGTAACTTTGCTGCCAAATTCGCCAAAAACCTGGCCAAGTTCAAGACCGATTACGCCGCCACCGACTACCAGAAGAGATCCAGGGATTTCACCGGCCTGCAAAGCCTGATCAGAAGTCCAGAAGATTTCGCGGTTCCGGGGAAAAACCGGCGGAGCTGCAGGAATAGAACCCACAGCCAGAACGATTTTGTCGGCCTGCAGAATTTCTGAATTATCAGCCAAAACCACTTTTTTATCGGGCATTAGCCTGGCATAACCATTAAAAATGGTTACCCCTGATTTTTCAAGCATCTTTACGATGCCCTGTCTGAGCTGATCAACTATCTGATCTTTACGTGCCTGAATTTTTTGCCAATTGAATGAGGTCTGCCCGGCTTCGAGGCCAAAAGATCCGGCATTTTTAAGAAAATGCAGTCCTTTGGCCGAAGCAAGCAGTGCTTTGGTTGGAATACAACCCCAGTTAAGGCAGGTTCCGCCAAACTCACCGGCTTTGTCAACAACTGCAACTTTCCAGCCTTTTCTCGCCATCAAAGCAGCGAGTGGATACCCGCCCGGGCCGCCACCAACAACGATCAGATCAAATTTATGCATTTCATTCACCTATATGGAAAAGAACTGAGCCCTTTTCTACCGGTTTACCATTTTCAAACAGAATTTTAACAATTTTGCCTGCTTTGTCGGCCTTTATTTCATTCATCATCTTCATCGCTTCAACGATGCAGATGGTTTGACCGGCGGCAACATGCTCACCTTCGTTAACGAATGGGGGTGAAGTTGGAGATGGAGCGCGATAAAAAGTGCCGGCCATCGGCGAATTGATCTTATGAAAATTGTTTTCTTCAGTGGCAGAGACAGGTGCTGCAGGTTTACCGGCAGTGTGGGTTTCAGTTTTTAAAACTGGCGCAGAAATAGTGGGAATATTTACTGGAACAGGTTGAACCGTCTGAACGGTTACACTGGAATGCTTTTTAAGCTTCATTTTGAGTTCAGGAGTTTCCATTTCCAGTTCTGCCAGGTGGTTTTCACCCATGAATTGAATAATTTCGACCACTTTATCAACAGTCTTACCGCTTTTATCTGCGGCTGGGCTTTCAATCTTTTTGCTGGTGGGCATGGTTTTGCTTTTAGGCATAGTTTAACCTCTTTTTTAAGTCGAAAGAGTATAACAGATAGATTTTTTCATGGTCAACCGGCGCTGAAAGATAAAAGATTTTATTTCTGTGTTAGAATTTTTCCAGCTGCCTGGTTGTTTTTTTTGTTGGTTTCTTCGATGTTGGCTGATGTTTGTTTTTGCACATTGTCTTTTATTATTTATGTACATTTCTTTTTTTAAATCAGTCATATTATTATTAGTTTCGGTGGAAAAGTGGAAAAGCCAGTTGAATTCTTTTTCAATCTTAATTTGCATGGGTGGAAAAACTTGTTGAAGGTGTTGCTGAGTTTTAAACAATTTAACCAGGTTTTCAACAGGGTCTTCTTTTCCACAGATTATCCACAGATTATCCACCGGGTTTTCCATGTCATTATCAAATCATTGATGCTAAAAAACCTTGCGAAAAAGGCCTGCCTCTGCTATGCTTAAGCAACCCCGGCAAACAAATCAAAAACGGTATTTATCGCCGTTAAAGCCCTGATATTCTTATTTGGTTGCTGTACAAAGAAAATAAGAGGTCGCTGTACATGACGTCACTGGAAACCATCTGGAATAAAATCACTGCCGAAATAGGTTCCGACGAAGCTGGTAAGAATAGTTCAAAAGTTTTTCTCAATACAATCAAGCCAACTGAAATTTCTGATGATTGTCTGGTAATCGAGGTTTTGAACGATTTTGCCCGTGAAATAGTTGAAAAGCGTTATGCCAACGTTATTAACCGCATTCTCGAAAAAGAAAAACCGGGAATGAAACATCGGCTGGTAACCAAGGCCAGACCAAAAAAAGAAGTTTATGTACAGCCCAGTCTGCCAATTATAGCTGAACCAGGAGAACAGGCTCCCACTCGTAATGAAAAAATTATTTCATCGAGATATGAAAGCATGTTCAACAGCAAATATTGTTTTGATTCTTTCGTGGTTGGTAAAAGCAACCAGTTTGCCTATGCGGTTTGCCAATCGGTTACGAGAAACCCGGGAACGCTTCATAATCCTGTTTTTATTTACGGAGGCGTGGGACTTGGTAAAACCCATCTGATGCATGCTATTGGTCAGGCCACGATCAATCACAATCCCAAAGCCCGGGTTGCCTATCTTTCTTCTGAAACCTTCACAAATGAATTCATTGATTCGTTGAAAGACAAGAAAGCCGAGGCTTTTCGGTCGAAGTATCGAAGAATCGACCTGCTGCTGATCGATGATGTTCAGTTTTTTGCCGGCAAAGAGCAGACCCAGGAAGAGTTCTTTCATACCTTCAATGAGCTTTTTCAGCAGAAGAAACAAATTGTTCTTACTTCAGATTCGCCCCCCGAAAAAATTCAGAAGCTTGAAGAGCGCCTTGCTTCCCGGTTTGCCATGGGTGTTGTCGTTGATATTCAACCACCAGACCTGGAAATGCGGGCTGCCATTTTAAAGAAATGCGCTGCCAAATCAATGGTAGAAGTGCCCGATGATGCAATTATGTATCTTGCTCAGGGTGTAACCTCAAATATTCGTGTTCTTGAAGGTGCTTTCAACAGCGTTCTGGCGTTTTCTGGGGTCATGGGCAAGCCAATCAATAAAGATCTGATCGATCAGGTTCTAAAAGATGTGCTGCGCGAAAATTCAGGGGGTAAAATTACCATTCCCTGGATTCAAAAAAGGGTTGCCGAATTTTACGACATTCCCGAAGAAGAGCTGGTTGGAAAAAAGCGATCGCAGAACCTGGTATTGCCGAGGCAGGTTGCTATGCGGCTTAGTCAGATTTTTACCGACACTTCCCTTAACCAGATTGGCGAAAAGTTTGGCGGAAGAGATCACACCACAGTTATGCATGCCTGCGAAAAAATAAATCGCATGCTGAAAAACGATAAAAGTTTCAATGAAGAGTTCGAACGGGTCAAGCGTTTTGTTGACCCGGAAAAATCCTGATTGAAAGCGCTCGACAACTGCTATTGAACCGGTAATTTCTCTTGAAAATTTTGCTGTTTTGCGGTATTATTGCAGACCTACTAAATTTTAGTGGGGTTTTGATGTAACTTATCTCCCACAAGAAATCTGAACATCTTGTCAGATTTCCTCCAGAGAAAATAGCAGGCGTGAAATGGCAGGACGCAAAACAGTATCGACCACCAAAACCGGTAAGACACTACCGGTTGGTTCTAATCTGCTTAAGGTTCTCGGCGGAATTCGCGAGAAGAATTTTCGGGCATCGCCTGAAAGTCAGCGATTTTGCCTAACTGCCAGAGAAATGTTGATGCTTGGCCGCCTCAAATTTTGCTGGAAAGACATTGTCGGCATTCAGCTTGCGCATAAAACCTGCCCTGAAAGACTTATTCGTGGTCGGCTTTATTTAACCGTTTCTGACAGTCAATGGCTTCACACCCTGGTTTTTGTTAAGGGCAAAATTATCGAAAAGCTCAAAGAACGTTTTCCTGAGTTAAAAATTGTTGACCTTGTCGGTCGCCCTGGTCGAATTCCGGTTGAAGTTGAAAAACTGGTTTCTGAATCTGAGTGGCCTGAATGGCAGAGTGTTGAAGATCTGCAGATACCTGAAGGCATCGACAAAGAACTGGGTGACCTGATCAATCGCTGCCACAAACATCTGGTGGCCCGCAATGAGGGTTTATTCAGCCGTGGTTACCAGGTCTGCAAAAAGTGTCAGTCGGTTTTAACCATGGCTGAAAACCAGGTTTGCGCCATTTGTGTTTCAGCAGAGCGCAGTGAAGTTCTAGGGCCGGTTAAAGAGTTGCTCAAAGATATGCCTTGGCTTGATTACGACGAGGCTCTCGCCTTTGAGAATACTCTAAAGTCTTATGAGTTTGAAACGCTAAAATTAGATCTTCTGGCAGAAAGCCTTGATCTGGTAAGAGAACTATCGATAAATTTAAAAGAAAATTTGAACGAAGAAATTCTGGTGCAGATGAAGAAAGAAATGGTGCGGGCAATTATGCTGGTTACCGGTTATATGCCCGATCAGGTTGATCTATATCATTTGTCACCTGATCAGATCATAGATCCTGAGTGGCCTGAGTTGCTTTCGATTAATACGGAGGAAGAAGCATGCTGATTCATATTGGTCAGAGCGAATTTGTTGATTTTCAGCATTGTGAAAGTATTTTTAATCTTCAGACCATCGATGAAGATTCCCGAAATAGAATTCTGGCAAAACTGCCGCAGGAGCATCGCAATGATTATCGTGCGGCTATTTTGACGATCGAGGGAAAATGGATCGGCTCGACTCTTTCGCCGGATGCTCTGGCCCAAAGAGGCATTTGTCACCCATTTCAAAGCGCCTGTTATTTAAAAGAAGACTGGAAAACTAGTGACCATTATCATTATTGATGGCCAACAGCAAGGAGTTATACAATGACTGAACAGGAAAATCCTGTAGCTATTCAGCAGGAAGATCCCGCAGCGCAGGTTGAGACTGGCGGCGGAAACCATGATAACGCTGAATATTCAGCTCGGAACATCAGGGTTCTCGAGGGTCTGGAAGCGGTCAGAAAAAGACCTGGTATGTATATCGGCGGCACCGGCCTGAATGGTCTGCACCATCTCGTCTGGGAAGTAGTCGACAACAGCATTGACGAGGCTCTGGCCGGTCATGCTTCGACGATTCATGTGAATATGCACGATGACGGATCCATATCGGTTCTCGACGATGGTCGCGGTATTCCCACCGACTATCATGAACAGACTGGCAAATCAGCTCTGGAGGTTATTCTTACCGTTCTGCATTCGGGCGGTAAATTTGACAAGAATTCATACAAATACAGTGGCGGTCTTCACGGTGTTGGTATTTCCGTGGTTAACGCCCTTTCTGAATGGCTTGAAGTAACGGTTTGGCGCGAAGGTGGTGTTTTTCAGCAGTCATTCAAGCGTGGTTTCGCGGTCAGCGAAATGACAAGAAGTGAAGGTTCCGACCGCACTGGCACCAAAATCAGGTTTAAGCCGGATCCCGAAATTTTTGAAAGTGTCGAATTCAGTTTCGATGTTCTTTCCAGGCGTTTAAGAGAGCTTGCCTTTCTCAACAAGGGAATCAAGATCGTTCTGCGCAAGAAGTCTGAACAGAAATGCCACCTTTTCGAATATCAGGGCGGGATTGCCAGCTTTGTCGAATTTCTCAATGAAGCCAAAAACCCGGTTTTCCGCGATGTAATTTATATGCAGAAAGAAAAAGACGGTATTGAAATTGAAATGGCTTTGTCATATAACGACGGCTATGCTGAGCAGTTTTACGCTTTCGTAAACAACATCAATACCATCGATGGGGGCACCCATGTTCTTGGTTTCAGATCAGCCCTCACCAAAGTTTTCAATAATTATTTGAAAAAGAATCCTGACCTTGCCGGCAAGGATAAAGGCAAACCCAAAGAGGTTAAGCTTGCCACCGAAGATACCCGTGAAGGTCTCATCGGAGTTCTTTCGATCAGAGTTCCCGAACCGCAATTCGAAGGCCAGACCAAGGCCAAACTCGGTAACCCGGAAGTCAGAAGTGTGGTAGATCAGGTGGTTGGAGATTTCCTCGCTGATTATTTTGAGCAGAACCCCTCGATTGCCAAACCGGTGATGGATAAAATTCTCGTAAGCATGAAGGCACGCCTGGCAGCGCAGAATGCCCGCGAACTTACCCGCCGCAAAACCGCTCTCGAAGGCAACTCGTTGCCTGGTAAACTTGCCGATTGCTCAGAGCGTGACCCGGCTCAATGCGAACTGTTCATTGTCGAAGGCAACTCTGCGGGCGGTTCGGCAAAACAGGGTCGTAATCGCAGAACCCAGGCGATTCTTCCGTTGCGCGGCAAAATTCTGAATGTTGAAAAAACCCGCCTTGAACGCGTGGTTGGCAGCGAAACAATCCAGGATCTGATCAATGCCGTTGGTACCAACATTGGCAAAGAAGATTTCAATATCGACAAAATCCGCTATCACAAGCTGATTATTATGACTGACGCCGACGTTGACGGCTTACATATCCGCACCCTGCTGCTGACTTTCTTTTTCCGCTATATGCCTGAGGTTATTGAAAAAGGCTTTCTTTATGTTGCCCACCCGCCTCTTTACAAGCTTAAAAAAGGCAAACAGGAAGTGTATGCCTACAGTGATGAAGAAAAAGACAAGTTGCTGGCAACTGATTTTGGTGGTGACGATAAGGTTATGATTCAGCGCTATAAAGGTCTTGGTGAAATGAATCCCGAACAGCTTTGGCATACCACCATGAACCCGGATTCGAGAATTCTCAAAAAAGTCAGAGCTGATGATGAAACTGAAGCAGACCGGATCTTTTCTGTTTTGATGGGTGACAAGGTAGAACCACGAAGAGAATTCATTACCCAGTATGCAAAACAGGTTAAGAACCTTGATATTTAATAAAGGGGTCGGTAAATGGATACCAATAATGAAAACCCTGTAAATGGCAATCCCGGCGACGTTCAGGCACCTCCTCCTCCGCCGATTCCACCCATGGGAACCAAATTCATCAACATTGAAGACGATATGAAGTCTTCTTATATCGATTATGCAATGAGCGTAATCGTCGGTCGCGCCCTTCCAGACGTGCGTGATGGGTTGAAACCGGTGCATCGCCGTGTTCTTTATGCGATGTTCGACCAGGGTTTTACCAGCAAAAAGGCTTTTGTAAAGTCTGCCCGCACCGTCGGGGAAGTCCTGGGCAAGTATCATCCGCATGGTGATGCGGCAGTTTATGACACTCTGGTGCGCATGGCCCAGGATTTCAGCCTTAGATACCCGCTGATTGACGGACACGGCAACTTTGGTTCAGTCGATGGCGACGAAGCAGCGGCGATGCGTTATACCGAAGCCCGTCTCAATGCTCTGGCAGAAGAAATGCTGCGCGACCTTGAAATGGATACGATTGACTGGATGCCGAACTTCGACGGGTCACTCAATGAACCCATCGTTCTGCCGAGCAAGTTTCCCAATCTGCTGGTAAACGGCTCTTCCGGCATTGCGGTTGGTATGGCAACCAACATGCCTTCGCACAATCTTACCGAAGTCATCAACGGCGTTGTGTCGCTGATCGACAACCCGGATATGACGATTGAGGAATTGATGGAATTTGTTCCCGGTCCGGATTTTCCGACCGGCGGCATCATCATGGGAACCGAAGGCATCGAATCGGCATATCGCACCGGTCGCGGCAGTGTCGTGATCAGATCGGTAGTCAGCCTTGAAGAATTCAACAAGGGTCGCGATCGCATCGTGGTTACCGAATTACCCTATCAGGTCAACAAGGCCAAACTGGTTAAATCAATTGCCGACCTGATCAAAGACAAGAAGGTCGATGGCATTACCGACCTGCGTGACGAATCGAGCCACGAAGGCATGCGCGTCTGCATTGAGCTGCGCAAGGGGGTAAACACCGATGTAGTGTTGAATCAGCTTTATAAGCACACTCAGTTGCAGTCGAGTTTCGGCATAATCAATCTGGTGCTGGTTGAAAACAAACCTCTGGTGCTGAATCTCAAGCAGATGATGGAATTCTATATCGATCACTGCCGGGAAATCATACGTCGGCGAACCATGTTCCAGCTCAAGAAGGCCGAAGAAAAAGCCCACATTCTTGAAGGTTTGACCATTTCACTCGATAATCTCGATGCGGTCATTAAACTGATTAAAGAATCTCCAGATCCTGCCGAAGCACGCCAGGGCCTGATGGATACTTTCATGCTTTCTGAAAAACAGGCCCAGGCCATTCTTGAAATGCGTCTGCAGCGCCTTACCGGTCTCGAACGCGACAAGATCATCGCAGATTACCATGAAACCCTGGCTTTGATCGAAAAGCTCAAAGGTATTCTTGAATCTGATGTTAAGGTTCGCGAAATCGTTAAAGAAGAACTGGTCGAAATCAGAGAGCGCTACGGTGATGCCCGCCGCACCAGAATCACCCGATCATCGGCTGAAAGGCTCGATATCGAAGATTTGATGCAGGAAGAAGACATCATCATTACGGTTACCCGCAATGGTTATATCAAACGCATGTCGCCCACTGCATTCAGGCAGATCAGCCGTGGCAGCAAAGGCAGCTCGGTAATGGGCGTAAAAGAAGACGATGTGGTCGAGCACATGTTTCTGGCCACGACCCACTCCTACATGCTTGCTTTCACTTCGATTGGCAAACTACACTGGATCAAAGGCTACCAGATTCCGGAAGGCGGCCGTCAGGCCGGTGGCCGTGCCATTGTCAACCTGCTTCAGCTTGAGGAAAAAGAAATCGTCACTGCCCTGTTACCGATCAAGAAGTTTGATGCCGTTCGTCGGCTGTTCATGGTGACCCGTCATGGTGTCTGCAAAATGGTTATGCTTTCAGCTTTTGCCCGGCCCACGGCCCGCGGAATCATTGCCCTCAGACTCGACGAAGGTGATGAACTGGTTGGCGTTAAGCCGATTATTGGCGGTGAGCAGGTGGTAATTGCAACCAGAAAAGGTTACGCAATACGCTTTACCGAAAGTGAAGTCCGAGTTATGGGCCGATCAGCCCGTGGCGTGAAGGCGATCACCTTTAGAGATAAAGATGACCAGGTTGTCGGCATGGAAGTATTCAACACCTCCAAATCCAGGGAAGAGCTTGATGCAATGCTGGCAGAAGGTCGTCAGGTCGTTGCGGCCGCAGTCGATGAAAACGTTGAAGAAGCAGAGATCGTCGAAGAACTGATGGTTGAAGATGAAATTGCCGAAGATGCGGTTGATGAAGCTGCCGGCGAAGAAATCGATGACAAAGTGGTTTACGAAGGTAAATTGCTGACGGTTTCAACCCTTGGTTTTGGCAAGCAGACCAATATCAACAATTATCGTGTCACTCATCGTGGTGGAAAAGGTGTAATCAACCTCAAGATCATGGAAAAAACCGGCGAAGTTCTTTCAATCAAACGTATGTTTGAAGGTGATGAGCTGATGGTTGTCACTACCAATGGCAAGGTTGTCAGACTCGATGCAGACAAGATCAGAAATACCGGCAGGGCAGCCTCCGGAGTGAAGCTGATCACTCTCGATGATAATGATAAGCTGATTTCGGTCGTAAGAATCCCTTCAAAAGAAGAGGCCGCTGATTAAAAAGCAGGAGGCCGGGGGTCATTCCCCGGCCTGGTTAAACCAATGTCAGAAGAAAACAAAACCGTTCGAAAAAAAAGAGTCAGGTTCTCAACCGAAATAATGTTTATTATTTCAGTTCTTTTCTGCGTGGCGCTGTCAATCACCTATCTGGTGAGATACAACAACATTCGCAGTCTTCTGCAGCGCGAGAATGAGTTGAAAGAAAAAATTGAGGCGCTCGAACGGGAAAATCGGCATTTAAAACAGAATCTCGATACGCTATCAACTCCTGAGGGAATTGAAAGACTGGCTCGTGAACGCCTGGGCTTGGTCAAGCCCGAAGAACTGGTAATTTATACGGTTAACGATTCGGTTGCCACCGATACGGCAAATCAGCCTCAGAATATGGGTGGCAGCCAGTAGTTTACTTGCGATTTTTTTGTTGATTTTATTTTGTACCTGTGTTAGATTAAAGTACACTTGGAGGAGTGGCCGAGTGGTCGAAGGCGTCGGTCTTGAAAACCGAAGAGCGAAAGCTCCGTGGGTTCGAATCCTACTTCCTCCGCTTTCTACTCTGGAGAGATGGGTGAGTGGCTTAAACCAACAGTTTGCTAAACTGTCGTACTGGGTAACTGGTACCGGGGGTTCGAATCCCCCTCTCTCCGTAGTAAAAAAATGCGCCCGTAGCTCAGTTTGGATAGAGCACCAGATTGCGGATCTGGTGGCCAGAGGTTCGAGTCCTCTCGGGCGCGCTGTTCTTTTCTGGCAACCTTAATTGCCAATGGAAAGGTGGCCGAGTGGCTTAAGGCGCACGCTTGGAAAGCGTGTGTAGGTCACACTACCGCGGGTTCGAATCCCGCCCTTTCCGATGTCGTGCTAGGTGGAGGGCTCGGGGTCCTCTATCAACTGCAAATCCCCGTCAGGCGGACTGAATTCCTGACAGAGGGCTTTATTGGTAGTACCAGCCGGTTCTAAAAGCATCGAAGGACGGGTTCCACACGGCGAGAGTCCGTGAACCCCGCCAGGATCGGAAGATAGCAACGGTAAGCGATTGCTTTCGGGTGATGTGGCAGCGCCTGTCCGGAGCCTATAGTTCAGGACACGGGCTGTTGATGTAAGTTCGAAGTCAGGTGCACGACTTTTTAAAAACCCTCTTAATCGGGGGGTTTTATATTTTAGTTTGATTTACGAATTTGCTTCTGCCGGCAAAAAAGGTTATTTATATGAGAGTGTAACCCCACAGGAGAAAGCCATGACTGTTCCAGTGAAGCAGAATCTTTATCGCAAATACCGCCCGACCCGTTTTTCTGAACTTGCTGGTCAAGAGCACATTTCGCGCACCATTCAGTCGTCGGTGGCATCGGGGCGCACCTCGCATGCATACATGTTTTCCGGCCCGCGTGGAACGGGTAAAACCTCAAGTGCACGACTGCTTGCCAAAATTCTTAATTGCCTGTCGCCGGTTAGCGATTCGGCCGGTTTACCTGATTGCTGCTGCCAGTGCGAGAATTGCCAGCGCATCGATTCGCAGAATTTTATGGATATTGTTGAAATCGATGCAGCGAGCAACAACAGCGTTGAAGACATCAGGCAGATGCGGGAAAAGGTAAGATACCGCCCGGCCGAGGGAAAATACAAGATTTACATTATCGACGAAGTGCACATGCTGTCGGGTTCTGCATTCAATGCGTTCCTCAAAACTCTTGAAGAGCCACCGGAAAACGTGATTTTCGTGCTGGCCACAACCGACCCGCAAAAGGTTCCGGCAACTATCATTTCGCGCTGTCAGTGTTTCGATTTTCATTCGGTTTCGCGCAAAACCATCAAAACCCGCCTGGAAGAGATTGTCAGGCTCGAAAGAGAAGCCGGCGAGTTTCCTGAATTTGATGCAGAAGCGCTGGGAATGATTGCCGAATGTGCTCAGGGGGGCTTTCGTGACGCCTTGAGCCTGCTCGACCAGATTTCTTCGACTGCTGTTTCCGGAAAAATTGAGCTCGACCAGGTTCTTTTAATGACCAGGCGGCTGAGTTACTCGATTCTTCGAGATCTGTCGGCGGGAGTTTTTACCAATCAGCCGGCTAGTGTTATAAAAATCTTAAATGAGCTTTTTTTCAGGGGTTACGAGCCTTCGACGATTGCCCGCGACTTTTTAGAGCACCTGCGGCGCTGCATGTTGCTGAAAATAGACAGTGAAGCAAACCAGATTCTTGATCTGCCACAGGAGCAGGTTGATGAAACTCTGGCAATGATCAGAAATCTTGCGCCACGCTATCTGGTCTCTGCGGTTACCAGAGTTGAGAGGGCAATAATGAATTTGAAAAGCTCCTTTCAGGCCAGAATTCTGCTCGAATCAGAAATGATCCGCCTTACCATGGGAAATGATATTTTTAGCGCAGAAGAGCTGGAAAAGAGAGTTGAAGCTCTTGAACAGAAGCTCGCCGGGTTGAAAAGAGGCGGTGTGCCAACCGGTCGGCCGCTTGTAAAAGCAGTTATGCCTGTTCGCAGGCATGAGAGCCCTGAACCAAAAGAAGAAGAAACCGTGTTAAACCAGGTTAAAGATGTAATGCTTGATTTTAAGAATGCGGTTTTATCGCGGTCGCGGGTTTGTTCTGCTCTTATTGGCCCGGCAAAAATTGGCAAACCGGTTAACGGCATACTGACTATAGCCATGGAGCAGGAGTTTGCGGTTAACAAGCTGAAAGAAGAAAAGAATCTGGCAGTTTTGCTTGAAGCAGCCCGAGAAGCCTTTGGAGCCATCGACAGGGTTGACTTCAAGGTACCGGAAAAAAGCAACGAGAGCAGCGATAGGGTACCCGAAAAAATAAGTCATCGCGAACAGATTGCCAGAATTGACGATGCGGCTCGAAAAAAATTGTTGGCAAAACCGGCTATTGCTGATGCTATCGAGGTTTTTGGGGGAGAAATCCTCGACCTGGAAAGCTGATATCAGAAAAATGATAAATATAGGTTTTTAATTGTGAAATTTTCCCTGTTTTTTTTTATCCGTCCAGAAATTGCCACCCGAAAAACCTTTGTTTAAAGAGATTTCAAAAGATTGTGCATATGTCTGGTATGGTACAAAGGTTTTTGGTGGAAAATGTGGAAAACCATGGGGAAAAGCATTAATACTGAATCGAATCCTGTGGAAAAAGAAAAATGATACCCTCTTGACAAAGACTGTTTAAAAGCATTTGCGAAGATTTTTTCCGTAGTCAAAAAAAGTCTTGCCAAAATGGAAAGCGATTTTGTCAATATTGTGTACATATATTTTGCCGATTTAAATTTAGCCGGATTCCGAAAAATGATTTGATAAAAAGTTTTGCTGCGGTCATAGTGAGCTAAAACAAGGGTTTTGTCTGTACATGTGATTTGTGGGGAAATGTTGTGTTTATATAATCTGTGTACACAGTCTTATGTAAACCAGGGTACAGTTTTGTTTCAGCACTCTTTATGATTTTCGGCAGAGATTCAGAATTATTTATAGCATTTCAAAGAAATGCCATACTCGCACGGCCAAAATAAAAAACACAAAAGTTCAGCAACCGTAAGGGGGGGCGGTCATCAGCAATTCTCGGTATACGTACAGAAGCGGGTTTTCACACATAGTTAGTTTG
>DYKG01000087.1 GCA_020722725.1 Candidatus Methylomirabilis sp. | reverse complement strand
GTCGCAGACCAGCAGTGCCGGTTTTGTGTAGCGCAACATGGCTCTGGCGAAAGTGCCGTCAGCTTTCGAACCGTGGATATCCTCAAGCATTTTTGCCGTGTTCACGAACAGCACCGAATAACCGGCCAGACATGCCGACCTGGCAATGGTTTTAGCGATACGGCTTTTTCCCAGCCCCGGTTTGCCGAGGCAGATAACATTGCGTTTTTCTTCGATAAAGCGGCATTCACAGAGTTCCTTGATGATGTGCGGGGGCAGTTGCGGCCTGATCGAAAAATCAAAGGTTTCCAGGTCTTGCACAGCTCCGATTTTTGAGCGCTTGATGCTTCGAACTACACGCTTTTCAAGACGCGCATCGAGTTCTTTTTTCAACATATCGCAGACCAGCTGGGTATATGAGATATTCTGCTGCTGTGCCCGATTAAGAATTTCGGGGAGTTCAAGCGATATTGCCTTCAGGTTTAAGGCTCCTGCCATGGCGATTATGTCTTTCAGATTCCCTGCTGAAGCTTTTATTGTTTTCATTCTGTTGTGTCCTCGCTTTCGGAAGTGTCCAGGATTGAGAATTCCCCAAGATCGCTCTCTTCAACATCACCAACCATAGCTTCGCCGCAGCCATTAATAGGCAGTGCGAGCTGCTCAGGCTTTTCCGGGTAATGTCTCTCAAGAATGCATTTGATCGAATCAGCCGAAAACCTTTTGTTTTGAACGGCATAGCGACCAGCAGCAGTGAATGCTGCGTCGCCATACTGATCAGACAAGCGTATCAGAGCGTTCAGATGGATAGAAGCCAACGATTTAAATCTGAGCTTAATGCCATCAACAAGCTCTGAAAGCTCGGGAAATCGTTTGATAAACGCTCCATGCAGCCCAGAAGCACCTTCGTTGCCGCGTGGCTTTCGTTTTATTGCAGCTTGATGCAGTGGGTTAATGACCAGTCGCGCTGGTGATATCGTGGTATCGAGATACTTTGAACTGAAAATTATGGCACCATATTTCTCAAGCACTTCAAAGTGTTCGGCATAAATTCTCACAATGACATTGCGACAGGCGTAACCAGGGGGAATTGTGTAACGAATACCGTACATTGATACGGTCGCGTCCTGACTAACTGCGCGAATCTCTTCCTTATATGCAGGAAACCGTTCATGCGGCAACCTTATAAACAGAGTCTTTTCGAACAGATGCTCGTCATTTGGAACTTTCCCGGTTGTGCCATGAATGCGGTTATTGCAAACACCCGGCGTTTTGTCACGCCAAAGCTCAAGACGGCGGTTTAAATCATCCCATGATGTAAAAGTCGAACCCCTGATGAAATCGTCTTCCAGAAGCCTGAAGCTTTTTTCCTGCTTACCCTTGCGATCAGGATCCTTGACCGCACAGGCAAAAGGACTGAAACTGTAATGCTTTGCAAGGTCAAGAAAGCCTTGATTCCAGATAATCTGCCCCTTTTCTCTGCGGCCGAGAACGGCAGTAGTCATGTTATCGACCACAAGCCTGAGTGCACAGCCCTCGAAATAGTCGAAAGCCATACTTATACCCTCAAGCAGAGTTGTCTGCCGCTCATTTCTGAACGCTGCGAAAAAAAGTTTGCGACTGTAGCAGGAAATCATACCCAGCACATGAATCTTTACCTTCTTCCCATTGATTTGAACTATGTATGGCGACCAATCAAGCTGCATTTCCTGGCCGGGATCTGTTTCGAACCGGCGTTTTGCGGTAGATTTTCTGGTCATACCATTATCAACACGTATTTTTGCAACCAGTTCACCAAGAATGGTTCTGGAACCGGAATAACCGATCTCTTTGATCTCACGCAGAATGCGCGTGGTAGTGAGACCCTTCAGAACTTTGTCACTGATCACCTGATGAAACCGAGCAAGCTTAGGCCCATCAGAAGTGCCGCACTTCAACTCTTCTGTTGAAGCTTCAGCAAGAACCCGACGTATTATAGAGCGACTTATATTTAGTCTGGTTACGATTTTGCGGCTGCCATAGCCAAGAGCGGCAAGCCTAAGGATATCTTTTTTAAGAGATTCGCTGATTGGTTGTTTGATTTTCATAGAGCACACTCCAGACCACCCGATGACGGCAGATGACAGAATGGAAATGGTGAAAAACGTGGTGAAAGTGCAGATTCATCGGCGCATTCATCTTTAGAGACTTCAAGGGTATTATTGATCAGAGGTTGAACGTTTTCCGGCTGCTGGTTTTCAGACGCTACTGGCGCAACGTCACAGACTTCACTTTTGATGCTATTGGCCATCTGATTAATCTGGTTTTGAATCGAGGTACAGATTGCCTGTAAGCGCCGTTGTTCAGGCTCAGCGAGATCCTGCGGTATAATCATATCCTGGAATTCGCTGAGAGCATTTCGTATCGCTGAAAGCTTGGCTTCCAGAGCCTTTAATCTCGCAGAATGACTCGGGGAATCTTGTTGCTCCTTTTTAAAAAGCGGGTCTGCCAGCAGGCCAGGTTTTTCTTCATCTGAAGCAGCACGCCAGGTCTGGATCAACAACTGGATTTCCTGCATTTTCAGGGCGTGTTTTTCAGCAGCAGCAAGAATGGCATCCTGATCGTTGTTGCTTATTGCCGTAAGCAGACGGGCAACCATCAGGTTGATACGACCTGATGCAAGAAGTTGTCTGGCGCCTGGAGAAAGGCGTAATAATGAACGACGCCCGACTACCCATTCCTTGCGACGCCCAAGAATATTAGCGACAGAACGAATCGTCAGGCCATCGCCGGTAATCATTGATTCTATGACCATAGCTTCATCAACAGCACAGATGGTTCGTTTCGGGCTGTTAGCCTCGAGCAGAAGTCGCTTCGGGCTCAGACCATTGGTATTGCACTCGACAAGAACCGGAACGCGGTCGATACCAGCCAGCTTCCAACGTTCAAGGCGCTTGAAACCATCGATAAGCTCGTAGTGGCCATCTTGCAGAACAACGCGAATTGGTATGTCGCACAGGTCTGACACCTTAACGCGGGAAGCGTCAGAACGAAGATCTCGCCAACTGGTGGCAATTTCATGAATCGGGAGAAATAGAAGATTGCTCCAGGAGGCTTCTGAAGCATGCAAAACTGTGCCATGAGGTGTTTTTTTGCCGGTTTTTTTCATGGTGGGTACTCCTGTTTGTAAAAATTGAAAATTTGTCGTGAGAACATCACACTATTAGCCTGATTTAAGGTATCTGTAACCGGCATTGTCGGGGATAACCCGTCTTGACCCACCAAAGGCTTTATTAGAAGGCGAATCGCAAACAGTGCTAATAGAAAAACGCCAGTAGAATGCGGGTTTTCTGCTGCCGTGGGCTGCTTCATGACAGATAAAAACAGGAATAAAATCGAGAGAGGAACCGAAAACGCCTTTAACCAGCGCCGCAGGGTTGAAACGTCAGGACCACCACATTCACCGTCTTCAATTCGGCACTCGCGACTATCCTGATAGCTACGTAATGCAGGCTCAATGCCTGAAGGCGAATTTAAGCATTCTGAAATCAGTTGGAAAATTGTTGCGAGATCATAACGGTAACCGGGCAGAATGCCAGAAGTATAGACAGTGTAGTGTGCTTTGCAGGCCGGATTTCGGCACTTGAGTCGCTGCAGTTTTGCGACAAC
>DYKG01000050.1 GCA_020722725.1 Candidatus Methylomirabilis sp. | reverse complement strand
AAAAAATTACTATACTGACCCTTGCGCGCTTTTGTCAATCGAGTTTGCCTCATTTGCACAAAAACATGAAAAATGTGGTACAATTCGTCCATGCAAAACAGTTTGAAATTGCTTGCAATTACCCGGCTCACCCTGGCAGTATTATGGCTTTACAGATGATCGGACTGCCCAACATCCTGACCGGAGTTGCAGTTAACGCCGTTTTCATTTTTCTGATCGGCTATCTTGATTTCAGATATGCATTTGTAGTTGGCTTTTTAAGCCCGGTCGGTGGCTTTTTTCCCTGGCACCTTCCGGCGGCTATGTACCCGTCTATACCGGTGATAATGGTTGGAAACATTGCATTCGTCAGCCTTTATTCAATTTTAAAGGATCGTCATTGGCTGTTGCGTTATATTGCTCCGCCTCTGATTAAAAGTCTGGTGATTTTTGCTGCCGGGATCGGTCTGATCAAATGGCTGGCACTCGCAGAACGGGTTAAATGGCTGGTCATGCCGGTTATTGGCATACAATTTTTTACCGCTACAGCTGGAATTCTGATCGGCGAAAGAATCTGCGATCAACTTGGTGAGCGGTAATCCCATTCTTTCAAAATTGCCTGTCCGAGACTGATGATTTCGGGCTCGGTCTCATCTTCAAGCATTTCCTTGATGCTCTCGCCAAAATCATGGAAACCGATTTTCCCTGCGGCTCTCAAAGACTGTAGTCTTTCAGAACTATCTGGGCTTTCCAGCATTGCTTTCAAGCGCTTGAGAATGTTTTCGATTATCGGTAGCATAACATAGCCGGTTTCTTCGCTGTAGGCTGGAAACAGCCGGCGAAACCTGCGGGATGAAGCAAGAAAGTAAACGGCATAGGCTCCTGAAGCCCGCTTTTTCGAATCGTCGGCCTTTAACAGGCCATACAGGCACGCAAGCGTTTCCTGGTCATCGCTTAGCCACAGGCCAAGCAAAGCATTGCCACACACTCGTGGGGCTGAATCCTTGAGCATTTTTTTGAAAAGCTCACGCTTTTCGTTGAAATCAAGAGGAATACAGGCCTCAACCGCATTGGCCCTGATTCTGTCATTGGGGTGGTCAAAGCGGCTGGTAAAAATTTCCACCAGTGCTTTATTCCGACTGAATCCGAGAACGGTAATCGCGAGCGCGGCCAGCTGCTCATTTTCGCTTTTTTCGACAATGCTACGTAAGATTTCCAGAGCTTTGATGTTGCCCGCAAACAGCAATGGGGTCATAGCCCTGACCGCTTCTAGCCGGTGACTGTTGTTGGCATCATGCAGAATCTCTTCCAGAAAACTGATACCTTCATCGCTTTCAGTCAGGCCAAAGGCGTTGATGATGGTTACCGTGCCCCTGGCAGAAGAGTCTTTAAGTCTTTCTCTGAAATATGAAAGGTTGGCAAAGCCCTGAAGAGTGAAATACTCAGTTTCACCAGGATTTATCGATGAATCAATCGAGCTGAAGTTGAGAAAATCTGAAGCGATACGCACTGTTTCGGCTGTGGCGACAGGGCGATACTGGTTATGCCGCGCCGAAAACTCAGCTGCTTTTCTTGCCTGGTCAACGATTGAGCCGAGAACTGAAAAATCGCTCCTGGAGCTTGTGCCAATGTTTCCGACAATGATCTTTCCCGATGAAATGCCTATTTTCAAGCCAAGCTCTTCGAGCCCGAGCTCAGCCTGACGGAAGTTAATAATTTTCAGATTGCTTCGGGCAGAAAGGGCGGCAAAAGCTGCACGCAAAAAGGCTGGCCAGCGGTCATCGCTGACAATTGGGAAAACTGCACTGATAAAGCCATCGCCGAATTTATCGACAGAACCACCGCTTTCTGCGATAATTTCAGTTGTCTGCTCAAAAAAGCTGTTAAGCGTGTCTACCGCTTCTGAAGGTGAATGGCGATCGAGAAAAGAGGAAAATTTGCTCAATTCAAGATGCAGAACTACAGCCTGCACCAGCTTTCCTGAGTAATGCCGGTGTTTGAGGCTTGCATCTGACTCCCAGATTTTGCAGGAAATGAATTTCTCGTTTTCCTGTCTGGTTTGTAGAAAGTTTGACAGGTTGTTGAATGAAAGGGCAAGCTGCTCGAATTCATCATGGGAAGATACAAAAGCTTTCTGCGAATAATCACCGCGTTGCATCGATTCCAGAGAGTTGAGAATCGCATTCAGCGGGCTGAGCAGGGTTGAAGATACGGCATAGGCAATGAAAATTCCTGCCAGAATCAACGCCAGACCCAGACTGAGGTTATAGACCATCAGGCTTCTGATACTGGCCAGTTCTTCTTCGAGAGTGAAGCCGACTCGTACCAGCGCGTGGCGCCGCCCACCGATTTCGATCGGTACGGTAGTGTCATAAACCGGCCGATTGCGCCTCGCTGCCCGGCGAATTGACAGTCCCGGGGAAACCAGAGCGTTACGTGACCAGGCATCAGAAAAATAGCGGCCCAGCAATTTTTCTTCGGTACTGGATATTACCCGGCCATGATTATCGAGGATCAGACAATATTCGATTTTTTCCAGACGGGTGAACTCTTTCAAAACGTAGTTGATGCTTTGCAGATTGCCTCTGACAATATCTTCACCCATTGACAAAGCCATGATTTTTCCCAGAACCCGTCCGCTTTCTTCTGCCCGGCTCAAACTGGTTTTCTTGACCTGGTGGGTTACCAGATGAACCGACAAAAGCATGACAAAGGTAATCAGCAGGGTGAAAATTGCCGCTACTTTCTGACGAAAGCTTATCGACAGCTGATTGCCATTGGTCTTTTCATTTGCCATGCCCGAACTCCTGTGCAATATTCTGGTAGGTATCCAGGTCAGGATATTTGACCTTGAACATGCCACTGAACATCTCACTAGCTGAAATAGTCTCGGAAAGTTTCATGAAATTGCCGGTAATTGTCTGTTCAAAAGACATTTTTCGATTTTTTCTTGCAATATACACTCCACCAGGCAAGGCTTTGCTTTCGTGAATTACTTTTATCTGCTCACGTTTCAATGGATCTGCTTCCATCAGATAATTACTTGATATGACAATGCAGTCGAATTCGTTGTTAAGCAGGCCAAGCAATGAATTGCTGTAGTTCTCGGAGAATGTTTCCTGATTGAAAAAGCCCGTCGGGTCAAAACCGTTGGCTTTGATTTCCGCAAGTGGCAAAAGATAGCCGGGAAGCGAATACTTGCTTTTGAAAGCAATTTTTCGATTTTTCAAATCAGCGATTGAATTTATTGTATCATTTTTTCTGACGACAAAAATCGAAGTTTTGGGCGGGTCGCTGTAGCGTTCGAGAACGCATCTGATGTTTTTACTGTTCATGAAATTAACGAAACCCATGGTTGAAAGTGAGCCGAAATCGACCTGATCCCTTTCGACTTTATTGATAACTTCAACTTCATCGGTCGAAATATCAATAACCGCTTTTTTGCCGGTTTTTTCAACAATTTCTTTAAGACGGGGTTGAACCATGTCCATGAACTGAACTAGGTCACCTCTGGGTATAACAAAAGTGAAGATGACCTCGTCGCGTTCGCCTGGCTGGGACGGGGTTGTCTGAAATGGCGATTGATCGGTGACTCCGGTGAAAACTTCAGGAAGGTCGGCTGAATTTCCGGTGTATTCGATGAAATTTTTCCATAAAAACCCTGCGGCAAGGACTATTCCGGCAATGAGCAAGAAAACGATTCCGAGGAAAATTGAGTTCTTCTGGGAAACTGATTTTTCAAGCATCTTATTAAATTTAAACCCAGGGATTTTTTTATCTTCTGCAAACTAGAATACCACAATTCAATCATGGTAGTTGAAAAAGCATAAAAAAAACAGGTTAAATGGGCTGGAAAATTGGAACGCTAATATGGTCAGCAGCAAGCTTCATTTTTTCTGATGCAGTTGCCTGAAAACTTTGCGCTGATTGATCTGGCGAACCAGACCAGAGAATTCTGGATCAATACCGGCCTGAGTCGAGAAGATCTTCTGAAGCCCTGCATCGTTGCTAAGCAGTCTGGCCAGGTTGTTTTTCTGGTTTTCAGCAAATCTTAACTTGTCAGAATCCAATTTTTCCCGCAGATTCCGGTTTAGCTCCTGAATATTGGCCATCAGAGCGTTCATTCTGGAAATTGGTCCGGCAGATTCCTTTTTGAGCAGCCATTTAATGGTATTGTCAGCGAGTTTCTTATGATCATACCGCGGATTATTGTAGCCATCATGAAGTTTATCACGAGGGTCTCCGCTTCCGTCGTCATAAGGTGAGCTGTCGCCGATTGCAACCACTTTGCCACCCCGACTGCCGGTGATATTGGAGGCGATATACGCATTGCCGCCATTTTTGCTGCTTACGGTAATATGAACCACGGCAGAGGGTGCAAGGCATGAAATTGTTGATCCCCCCCAGGTTCCAACAGATTTTACTCCGATGGTAAATTCGGTATCGAAATACTCACCTGAAGCAGGCGCTTCGGTGAAATATCGTTTGTCTATTTTCAGGCCGAGCCTGGGAAGAAACTGGTTAAGAACTCCAACCGAATCAATTCCATCCCCGTTGCGGTCAGATTTGTCATGATCTGAAATTGCATAGAGACAACCACCGTTGTCGACGAAACTAACCAGTGCATCTTGTTCTGCTGATGAATAAGCCGAGTTTGGTTCTGGCAAAACGACAATTTTGACATTTTTCAGTACTTCTGCGGAAAATTGTTTAACTGCTTTAACTTCACAGCCATTGGCTTTAAAGGCATCGGCAAAATCAGAAAAGCCCCCGTCAATTACCCAGTCTGCATTTCCGGCTCTCTGGGCATGGCCTTCATCGAACAAAACCAGTGGTTTATCGGCACTGGCAGATAATGCCAGACTGGCAAACATTATCAGGGTGACTATCAACAATATCTTGCGTCTAAGCATCAGAAAGAACCTACTTTACCAGAATTGTACAACAAATTTCATTATAGTTAAGATTTTCATTCAGCGTCAAGGCTATAAAAGGCAAACTTGAATTAAACTTTTTACGGTTTCAGGCGTAAAATTTAAAATTGCACTACCTTTTTTGCAAAAAAAAATCTATGATTAAAACCATGATGAAAAAATTCCGGGAGACTTATATGATTAAGAGAAATCGCAAAGGCGTAATCGGCTTTTTGCTTACTATGGCGGTTGGCGTTGCCCTTGGAGCCGCAGCTCTGGTGGTAAGTACCGAAATCAAGAAAGATGGCCAGGCGAGTCCTTTGACCGCGGCTAAATCACCCTCGTCGCCGGAAGCGGTTGAAAAGGCCTTTGAAGACTATCAACGGGCCTATAAGGCTTATCAGCAGGCGGTAGGACTAGGTCGCAAAGACGTTCAGAAGTATGCAGATGCTTATCAGGCTGCCAAACAACGCCTTGAAGTTGAAATTTTCCGCAATACTCCCGGTGTTTCTGAAATGGATATGAATAAGTTCGAGCCGAAACAGGATTCAGGTTCTTCCGGTTCCGCTGCGACCTTGCCTTCCGGAGAATCGGTCGATGGTGAGGTTGTCATTAACCCATTTGCCGAAACCAACATAAATCTTACCGGTCAGACTCAAACATCAAACCAAGCGCAGGCCCAGACCGCCCAGGCAGATTCTTCGGCACCAACTACCAGGGTTTCGAATGAGACCGCTGAAATTAAGCCGGTTTCCGACAATCAAATTACCAGAATGGATTATTATCGGGTCAAATCCGGCGATTCACTGTCGAAAATCTGTGAACGTTATTATGGCGATAGCGGCATGTGGGTTCACATTCTCAAATACCAGATACCCACCATCGCAGCCACACCGAATCTGATTTTTCCGGGGCAGATGATCGCGCTGCCCAGAGGTTTCTCTCGTGACAAACAGGCCGACTCACACGTAAGTAACGACAGCGGTTCGAGCCAGAATGATTCTTCCTGGCAGGGCAGTCATCAGGTTGCCGCGCCTGGCGATGAATCATGGCAGACCAGATTCCAGAAAGATTATCTGATCTCAGACCATACGCTGACTAACAGCAATACCATGACGGTTGCCCAGATTCAGCGGTTTCTTGATGCCAGGGGTTCGTGTCTTGCCAAGCCATATCGAGGTTCAACACCGGCTCAGATGATTTATAATGCCGCAAAAAAATTCGGCATCAACCCTCAGGTTCTGCTCGTCCGTCTTCAGTGTGAACAGGGAATGATTTCGAAAAAGACTGCAACTCAGAAGCAGCTGGACTGGGCTCTCGGGGTTGGGTGCTATGACTCGGGTAACTGGAACCAGAATTATAAAGGGCTCGATAAGCAGATTGAATTTGCTGCTGCAACTTATCGACGCCACTTCGATAATGCTCAAGCCCGGCTTAAGAGTGGTGAAAAAATCACCATGACCATTGATGGCCAGTCGGTCAGGGTTAAGAATGCGGCTTCTTATTCGTTTTACAAATACTGCCCCCATTTTCAGGGCAACAAGCTTTTCTATGATGTCTGGAACGGTTATAAGAAGAGCTTTTAATCAGGTTCAGTAACAGTTTCAAAAACCGGCCCGAGGTGTTTGAAAAAGGCATCGGCTTTTTTAGAATCTTCAAGAATTACTGCCGGATTATCAGATTGCAGCAAGATTACTGTCGGTTCGCCGACCGTGATTTTTTTCAGTGAGGCCTGCAAAGTTCTTTCCAATTCAGGCAAATCAAAGGTCTGATTGGCGTGAGCGCGGTAAAAAAGCAATTTATTCAGAGGAAGGTTTTTTGAAGGCTTTTCAGCTTGCGGATTAAAAAGGAAATCGCCCCATTCATAAAAATATTCGTGGCGATTGAACCCCGAATTGAGCGACAGGGGAACGGTCTGGTCAGGATTGAATGCAAAGGAAATGCGAATTGGAACAGTTGCGGTATTGATCATATCTTTGAAAAATTTTGCCGTTTTAAGAATTTCTTTCATACATCCGGCGGGGGGGAAAATGGGAAAGGCCCTCCAGCCATGGTAGTAGTGCATTGATTTTTCCATACCGATCTGACTGATCAGAACCAGGCGACCAAGAAAAAAAGTTGCTTCAATTCGGGCTTTTGCCGGAAACAGGCTTTCAATAAGAATTGGCTTGTGTTTTTCAAGACAGTCAAAAAACTCAGGCAATTCTCTAAAAGCTTTTAAAAGAAAGATGTTTTCACAATTTGCCTGATTCTTGCCGGATTTGATCAGCATAGGGAATTGATTTTTCTTAACTGCCCATGCGGAAATTTTACTGAAATCTGGAGAGGCTATGAAATCCGGTTGTTTGAACGATTCTGAAAGAAAGGTTCTTAACTGAGCCCGGTCGCTTAAAAGAAGCGAAGCTCTGGAATTGTGCAGGTTTTCAGGCAGCAGAAGATCGTTTTGGGGAAAATATTCGGAAAAGTTCAGAGAAGGTCGTTTCTGAGATTGGTCTTGCATCTAAAAATCTATCGGCAAGATGTGGTCAATCTCTCAATTGTTCTTCGAGCTCTTTCAGGCGTGCACGCACCAGTTTATTGTCAGGTTCGCGGTTGAGTGTGTGCTGCAATCGGTCAACTTCGTTGCGACTGTAGCGCAGCAGACGTTTGAGCACGTCGATGTCGCGGCTGATCGTCTGATCATCATTGGGAAGCTGAGTTGCTCTTTCCCAGTTGTTGAATGCTTTGCGGAATTTATTTCTTTCAAAGAAAATCTGCCCACTGAGTTTGAAAATTGTGTAATTGGTCGGGTCGTAGATTTTGGCCCGCTCAAGTCTTCTCAGCGCCTCTTCGAAGCTGCCATGATAATAGTCATTGGTTGCAGATTCGAGGTATTCTCTGGCCCGTGTTGTGTCCAGATGGTGCTCCCGTTGTTTGGTTTGAACGATTTCATCGGTGTACGTAGCCACAACTCCGGTGCTGGTTTCTGCTTCTTCGACGAAAACCGCGGCAGAAAGTTTATTGCGTATGGTAGTAAAGTCGATAGATGTGGACCTTGGAAATTCTGATACGAAGTAACCCGCAACTAAAAGAAGTGCGATAATTCCACCGTATTTTATGAAATTGCCAATGTTTTCTTTCACCTGGGACACCATGCCTCCTGAAGGTTATACCCTCGCTGGGATAGGTAAGTTAACCAACGGCTTTTCACGCCTGATGTCTTGCCGCTTTGAACGAATCCCTTATGCCTGAACCAGTCAAAATGGAAACCCAGTAACGCGACTTTCTTTTTTAAATCAATGTCTCCGAGGTCGAAGCTTGCTCTTATGGCTTTATTAAACGCATTATGTACGGGCAAATCTCCCCATGCCTTTAGTATAAGAGTGTTTGCGTCGGTTGACAAGGGTGAAAGTAGCATCTGCCAAAGAGCCCGGGCTTTAATGTAGTTGATCATCGCCATGAGTTGCGGATCGGAATGATTATTGTTTTTTCTGAGCCACTGATTTGCGAAGCTCAGGGTGTCTAATGGGCTCTTGGCCGGGTCGGGATACCATTCCCGCGACAACACCCCTGAAAGAGTCTGATCAGAAAGCCTGGAAAGCTGTGCCCATGTTAGATTGCCCGTCTGGCTGGAATAAGTTATTGCTGCTTCGATTTCTGCCAGTTCTGATTCAGTGAATTCTTTCTGAATGGTGGAAAGTTCGCTGGTTAATTCCTGTGTGAGAGAATTTGCTTTTTCACTTAAAATACGGGAGGTGCTGCGTGAACGGGCGATCAGACGATGGTACTTTGCCTGTGATGTTTTCTCATGATCTGGCCAGGCTGAAATAAATCTGGAGAATATCTCCTCCGCTTCGGTATAATTCCCCAGGTTGAAGGCTTGCTGAGCCTCATCAAAAACAGCGGTAGAAGAAACAGCTATCAGGCCGGTAGTTTGAACGACCATAGCCACCAGAATTACCAATTGTACAAGTTTCTTAGCCATACGTCCCCCGCCATTTTATGTAATTGCAATTTCAATGCCAATAGACAATTTCCCTGTTCAGGGCGTCTATTGCAGTTATCGGCGGGAACTTTAACAGGATTGAGAGTTTTGTACAGCCAAGTGGAAAAACCACACAATTGTTAAAAAAATGAAAAAAGTGCCAAAATAGCACCTTTTTGTTTGTGAAAAAAACACACCCGATAAGCCAAAGATTAAAACGCGTTCATCGCCCGTTTCATTAAAACCCCGGCCATCTGCTTGCGATAAGCCTGCGAAGATCTGACATCACTTATTGGTCTGGCGGCTTTAGTTGCCAGGCTGGCAGCTTCGGCGATTACTTCGTCTGAAAAGGGCTGAGAACTGCTTTCAAGGAGCTTCTCAACTTCCGGGGCGCGAATAACTGTTGGTGCAACTGAGCCCATAGCAACGCGGAATTTCGCTTTTCCTGATTCTGTCCAGGTAGCCAGTGCGAGGTTTATCTTGCTGATCGCGTGGGCTTTGCGTTCGCCGAGTTTAAGGAAAACGCCCCTGGTTTCACGTTTGGGCAGCAGGAATGATTCAATTATTTCTCCGCGCTGTAGAACATTTTTGCCTGGCCCGGTAAAGAACTGGTCGATCTTCACAGTTCGCAAACCGCTTTTGCTGCGAATCTTGATCGAGGCTTCCAGAGCAAACATGGCGGGAATAGTGTCGCCGGCCGGCGATGAATTGGCGCTGTTGCCGCCGATAGTTGCCAGGTTTCGTATCTGAAGAGCACCAACGGTAGAGGCAGCCTTGGTGAGAGTGGGAAAATGCTTGCAGACCAGAGGATTCTCGATGACTTCTGTCATGGTACAGCCGCTTCCGATTTCGATTTGTCCGTCAGTTTCTCTGATAAACCTGAGTGGAAGTGATGATAGATCGACGAATGCCGTTGTCTGTGGAAACATTCCGTTGCGGATTTTGACTATCAGATCTGTGCCACCCGCAACCGGTAAGCTGTTGTTTTCGCGGGCGAGAATTTCACAGGCCTGGATAACTGAATCCGGTTTGAAAAAACTGATTTGATTGATCATTTCACTTGCTCCTGGTATCAGCGGCTTTTTTTACTGCAGCTTCGATTTTCATGTAACCTGTACATCTGCAGATGTTGCCAGAAAGAGCCTGTTTAATCTGATGGGCGTCTGGCTTTTGGCAGGTTTTAAGAAGATGATAGCTTGACAAGGCCATACCGGGAATGCAAAAACCACACTGAACCGCACCTTCATCGACAAAGGCCTGCTGAACATGCTTCATCAGTGCGTTATTTTCAAGGCCTTCAACGGTGAGGATGGCATCAGAACAGGTTAGACTGGCGGCCAGCTTAAGGCAGCTGTTAATCGGCTGATTATTGAGCAACACGGTGCAGGCCCCGCATTCTCCCTTGCCACAACCCTCTTTGGCAGCGTTTAATCTGAAAATCCGGCGCAGCATCTCAAGAACTGTCATTTCGGGGCTGACTTGGGCTTCCACGGTTTTTTCATTGAGCTTAAAGCTTATTCTTATAAGTTCAGGCTTGTTCATTTACTACTCCTGTGGTGGATGATCAACTGTAGCTGACAAAATCACGATTTTCTGCTTCGGCCTGGGCAAGAGCTTCGCGGCTTTTTTCCACCAGTCCGTGGCCGTGGGTGGCATGAGACGGGTAAGTCGCCGAACCGATCAGCAGAAATTTTTTATCGCTATTAAGAACATTGGTTTTTTCCATCTGTTTTGCAAATGATTTCTGAACCCGCTGTGCAACAATCTCTGCAACCTGAGTGCCGGTTTCAGTAAGAATGGCGGTGAACTCGCAGTCCGATTCACCGCAGAACATCAGGTCAAGCCGGCGCAAAGACTGCTTGAGCGCAATTGCTGCGGCTTTTTGTATTAAAATGCGGTCTTCTCCGATGCAGCTTTCGCAAAATCTGATTTTGATACTGAACAGGGTCATTTCTTGCTGGTAGCGTTCAGACCTTTCAATTTCGGTTTCAAATGAATCAGAGAAACAGTCGAATTTCAACAGACCTGTAGATTTGTCTTTGTAGCGCTGGTCGCCAGAATTGGCTACCGAATTAACCAGGGGTATCATCGTTTCGAAAAACAGGGCGGTGCTGGTGTAAGGAATATGAGCGGTTTTCTGCTTTTCGTGACTGAAGAAAAACAGGCAGGCCCTGGTGGATTCAGGTAATTGCAGGGGAAAAATCTGGCAATCGAGTCGGGTAACGGTAGATTTGAAATTAACCGGGCTTTGCTTTGGCAGATTTTTGCAGATTTCTTCTTCGCCCAGGCTGCCGGGGTATTTGATCATAACCGTTTTGTCGCGCATATACAGGCGGGCTCCTGAAAAAGCGACGGGAATGTTTCCTTGACTGGCGGTAACTTTGAAAAAGTTATTTTCAGGAAGCAGAAGGGCTACCCCTTCTCCCTTGTAGAGGCGATGCAGTTCCAGCAATGCCTTCTGATAAAGAGTTCCGTTGATTTCAGCCGCGTCAGCGACTATTCCGCGCAGTCTGGCAAGACTTTTTCCGGTTTTTGGGCTGTCTGGTTTTCGACTGGTTTTAACGGGTGTGCGGGCAAAAATGAGATTTTTAAAAATCAGTATTGAATTCAGTATGACCAGAACCAGCAGCAGATTGGGAAAGCGCAGGCTGACATCCCATACGGGTTTGCGGTTCCACAGGCTGATGAGGAGAATGCAGAGTATTACGAGATTGGCAAATAGATAGGCATTCAGGTTAGTTCTATGCTTGCTTTTCAATCTTTTTCCCCTGTCTGAAACTGCAATTGATCACAATTACAGGTAATTTCCTTGACGTCGACCGATTTGCTGACTTATGCTCCAGTGAACATTATACACAGCATCTTGATGCGGTGCAATTTTTAGCTCGGCAAAGAATGAAACTGATTAAACCATGAATTTAACCGCAAACAAAGACTTGAGTCCGGTAGAAAATCTTTTACTGCCACTTAAACAGGCCGACCTGGCTTGTCTTAAAGGTTTGAACGGGGCGGTCGGCGCGATGGTGTTGGCCAGTCTGGCCTTAAGATCAGAGCTTCATATTCTTATAACCCCTTCGCCGGCGCGGACATCTGAATTGGCAGAAATGGTCGGTGTCTGGCTCGGTCAGCAGCAGCACCGTCTTTCGCTGGTGATGCCTGAAAGAGAGTCGGTTTACGATCAGACGGCAGCTGACCCGGAAGTGATTTTTTCAAGGCTTTCAGCATTTTCTGCCGGCCAGCGGGGCGGAGGTCTGGTGATTCTGCCGGTTCAGGAGCTTCTCAAACGCTTTTATCACCCGGAAAAATGGCTTGCCAAAAGTTTCTGGGTCAAAGCCGGCGAAGATGTAAATCGCGAGCAGATTGTTTCCAGGCTTGTTGAATGCGGCTACCGACGTGCCAATCTGGTGGAAGAGCCGGGAACTTTTGCGGTGCGCGGGTCTCTGATCGACGTTTTTCCGCCTGATCTTGAAAACCCCGTACGACTCGATTTTTTTGGTGATGAAATTGAAACGATCAGGGAATTTATCGTTTCAAACCAGCGCTCAATCGATAAGAAGGATCGGGTTTTGATTATTCCGGCTGCCGAATACGTACCGGAACCCAATGAACATGAAAAACTCCTGGAAAAGCTTGCTGATATTGAAGTTGAACCATCGCGGGCGGTGCTGCTCGAACGAAAACTCGAGCATTTCATCGGTAACGCCGATGCCCGTGACTATTTTGAATTGAAAGCACTTATCGAACCAGGAAAATCAAATATACTGGATTTCTGGCCTGGTGCCAGGTTTATCGTTGAAGATGAAGAAAGTGTGGAAGGGGCTTTGCTTGAGGCCGAGGCCGAAATCAGTCGCAAGTATCGACTGATTGAAGAGATAAGCCCATTGCCCGGCCCGAAGCATTACTATTTTACCGGGGCGCAGGCTCAGGCAGCATTGAAGCACTGCAAGCCGGCCCGGTTCAGCCGGTTTGGGCAAGGTGACAACCCGCTTCTGACCAGGATCGAGCTGCATGGCACGCCGACCGATTCATCGCGTGAAACTCTGATCAGGGAATTGAAATCATTGTGCGGCTCGGGCTGGGCAGTTGCGCTGGTAATTGCCGATGAGTCGCGCCTTCATAATCTGCGTGGACTGCTGGGTGAGAGAAAAGTGGCGACCCATGTTCCGGTTCGGCCGCTCGGCATGAAATACGGAACGGTTAGCGTCATAAAAGGGCCATGCCGTCGTGGTTTCAAAGACTTTCGCAGCCGAATCGCGGTTTTTACCGAGGAAGATATCTTTCTCGGCCCGGCCCGGGAAACTCATGGCAAAAAACATGCATCACAGCAGAACATTCTGGCCCTTTCGCAGATCGTGCCTGGCGATATCGTCGTGCATGCCGACCATGGCCTGGCTGAATTTCGCGGGGTTCACACGATGACTGCCGCCGGCAACACCCGCGAATACCTGCTTTTGCAGTATGCGGGTTCCGACAGACTTTACGTGCCGACCGACCAGGTTCACAAAGTTTCGAAATACATCGGCATGGAAGGCTTTGTTCCGCGCATTCACAGCCTCAATTCGAAGTCATGGGCAACCCAGAAAAGCCGGGCAGGCAAGAATGTTGAAAACATTGCCCGTGAGCTTCTCGATCTTTATGCAAAGCGCATCGGCAGTGTCGGGTTCGCCTTTCAGTCTGATTGTGAGCTACAGCGAGACATGGAACGGCGCTTCGCTTTCGTTGAGACTGCCGATCAGCTCAAAGCGATCAGGGCCACCAAAGAAGACATGGAGAGCCAGGTGCCGATGGATCGTCTGGTTTGCGGCGACGTTGGCTATGGAAAAACAGAGGTGGCGATGCGTGCTGCTTTTAAGGCGGTCTGCTCGGGGAAGCAGGTGGCGGTGCTGGCGCCAACAACTTTGCTGGCATTTCAGCATTATCAGACTTTTTCCCGGCGCTTCGACGGGTTTCCGGTCAGCGTCGACATGGTGAGCCGGCTGCGCAAAGCGGCTGAGCAGAAAGAAACGATGAAGCGTCTCAGTGATGGTCGCCTTGATGTTCTTATCGGAACGCACCGGCTGTTATCGACCGATTTCACTTTTCCACGGCTGGGGCTGCTGATTGTGGATGAAGAACAGCGATTCGGGGTAAAGCATAAAGAGCGGCTCAAGCAGCTAAAAACTCAAATAGACGTTTTAACCCTTACCGCGACTCCGATTCCGCGCACGATGCAAATGGCCATGTCGGGAATCAGACAGATCAGTGTTATCGATACCCCGCCTGCTGAGCGTCAGCCGGTTCAGACCTATGTGGCGCCTTTCGACCCGGCGTGGGTCAAGCGTGCGATCATTCAGGAACTGAAGCGCAGCGGGCAGATTTACTATGTTTATAACCGGGTGGAAAAGATTGATCAGAAAGCGGCTTTTCTGCGTGAGCTGGTGCCAGAAGCGCGAATCATCGTGGCCCATGGCCAGATGGCCGAGCAGCAGGTGGAAAGGGCAATGCTCGATTTCATCAATCAGGAGTACGATGTGCTGCTATCGACGACGATAATTGAATCGGGTCTCGATATTCCCAATGTTAACACGCTGATCGTCGATGAGGCCGAAAGGCTGGGGTTGTCGCAGATGTATCAGCTGCGCGGTCGGGTGGGGCGGTCGAGTCGCCAGGCCTGGGCTTATTTCTTTTATGCCAGGAACAAAAAGCTTACCAGAGAGGCCCTCGAGCGCCTTGAAACGATTGAAGAGCATACCGCCCTTGGCTCAGGTTTCAAGATTGCGTTGCGTGACCTGCAGATTCGCGGTGCGGGCAATATTCTGGGTGAATCGCAGAGCGGACACATTTCAAGCATCGGGTTCTCTCTTTATATGGAGCTGCTCGAAGAAGCAGTCACCAGGCTTAAATCAGGGCGAAAATTCAAAGAGCGCATTGAGTCGGCGATCGAAATTCCGGTAACTGCATATTTCCCGGTCAATTACATTCCCGACGAGGAAATGCGCATCGAAATCTATGCGCGGCTGGCACGTTGCAGCGACACGGCGATGCTCGACATCATCAGGGAAGAATGCAGCGACCGCTTCGGCGTGGTTCCCAATGAAGCAGAAGGACTTTTTATGATCAGTCGACTGCGCATAATGGCTGCTGAAGCAGGAATTAAAAAAGTTTCGCGAGTTATGAATCATCTGCGTTTCGAATTTGCCGACGGGCACATTCCTGATATTGCGCGACTGATAAGCTTCGATGATGCTATAATGAAATATGTTTACCTGAATCCGGCCGATCAGAAAGCGATAAATCTTAACGTCTTTACTGAAAACGCCGGCGAGCTTTTCGATGACGCCCTGCAGCTTCTGAGGGTTCTGGCAGAATTGAAAGCTGTTGATGAGGTTACTGCAAATACTTGCCAGGAGCAAAAACATGCCGGAAAAATTAGCTAAAAAGGCCGGGCCGGAAATCAACACAAGAAAAAGCAGATATACTGATTCTTTATACGCAAACTTAGTTTGCATCGATCTCGACAGAATACCAGTTTTGGCCATGCCTGGTGGCAAGCCAGTTGAAATCCGGGTCAAAGAATACTTCCGTGTCGGGTGGCTCAATATCCATCAACCTGCAAGGATTACGCCAGACCGAGGTGCCAAGAAGACCCCATGCGATTTTTTCTTTCTGACCAAGTTTTTTTATGCTCGAAATGAGGGTGGCGCTGCCGCCAAAAAGGTTGCCGTCTTCGAGGCGACAGCTGTTTTTCGCTGCGGTAAGCCGCCGGCCATAGAGGTCATAGGTTCCATCGGCGAGACCGGTGGTTGCAACACAATCTGAGGTGATGATTATCTGGTCACTCTCATAGATGCTGTATGCGAGTTTTATCATCTCGGGCGCAATGTGAATACCATCACCGATGAGCTCGATGTTAAGGTTTTTGTTGGCGAGAATACAGCTCAACAGGTTTGGCTTACGGTGATGCAATGCCGGCATGGCGTTGAAAAGATGAGTTACATGCCGGGCCCCGGCGTCTATGGCTGTCTGAGTCTGATTCCAGTCGGCGTCTGAGTGCCCAATTGCACAAACAACCCCCGACTCGGTAGCTTTTTCAATGAATTCTATGGCACCATCGAGTTCCGGGGCAATGGTGATAATTTTGATGTGGCCTTCTGCTGCATCCTGCCATTTTTCAAGTAATGCAAAATCAGGCAGGAGCAGATCTTTTTCCGGGTGAGAACCACGGCGGGTTACTGACAGAAAGGGGCCTTCAAGGTAAATGCCATGCAGAATCGGGGGCTTTTTTCGGTTTTTAATGACACCGGCGATATCTATTAAGGCATTTATTCGCTGGTTCTCAGAGCAGGTGATCAGGGTGGGAAAAACTCCCGTGATGCCCTGCAGCAAAACCTCGTCAAGCATTTGTTCTATTTTTTCAGCGTCACCGAAGGTGAAATCCCAGCCGAAAGCACCATGAAAATGAATATCTATGACTCCAGGCAGAAGAAAACCATCAATTACCGATGCAGATGAAAGTTGATCCTGGGGGTGGACAAAGTTTTTTTTCAGGACAAATTCAGGTATTTTTTTGCTTTCTCTAAAGGTTTTACACATGTATAGCCTCCTGATCTAGAAGGTATTATAAGGCAAAATTACAAATCGGCAAGTCTCATTTTTCTTTTTTCAAACCAGGCAAGACGTGAAAATCCTGCTGTTCTGATGGCTTCAAGCCCGGCCTGTAGATTTTTGCCCACATCATTGCGATGGTGGGCATCTGACCCCAGGGTGATTATTTCGCCCCCAAGCTCGCGATAACGCTGTAAAATCAGGGGCTGGGGGTGGCATCTGGCAAAAAGATGAAACTTCGATGTATTGACTTCGAGCCCTTTTTCATGGTCGATAAGCCATTTTAACAGCGGATCGAGGTATTCGTTCATGCTTTCGGGAGATGCATGTCCCTGCATCGAATGATAGCGGGTGATAATATCAAGATGCCCGAAGGTATCGAAATCAGAGCAGGCTTTTACCGCTTTCAGGGCTTCGATGAAATAGATCTGCCAGCATTCTTCAGCCGAGCGGTTCAGGTAAAATTCGCCGTTGCAGAAATCTTTTTCACAGGCGCGATGCATGGAACCGATAACAAAATCAAAATCAGCATCTTTCATGAACTCGGCAAAGCGCTCTCGATGCTCATATTGCAGCCCGACTTCGACCCCCTTGAGAACTTTTATTCGGTTGCTGCCTGCTTTTTGCAGGGCTTTGCGGTAACTGACCGGTTCGACGCAGGAATCGCCGTCGGCAAAATCGGCGTGATCGGTAATGGCCATGATGTCAAGGCCGATATTCTCGCCGGCTTCGATCATTTGCCTCATCGAAGAAGAGCCATCAATTGAAAAAGTGCTGTGACAGTGAAGGTCGGTAATCATTTTTGCATTGATTGCTGCCGTTTCTGGTTAGGTGTAAGATCAGAAGGTTCGCTGAGTGAATCGAGCTGGTTCTGATCGAGTTCATGAATAACCACTTCCGGGGCGTTAAAGGGTGAAGCGGCAAAGTTTGAGTCGAAAACCCCCCAGTCGGTCTGCACGGTAAATTTGATTCTTCGAATATACCAGTTGCGACCCTTGCGCCCATGCACGACCCTTTTGCGTTCAGCCATTCGCTTGACCGAAGCAGGCGGAATTTCGACTTCGCCGCGCATTTCAAACCAGCTTTCGTTAAGCCGGTGCTTTTTATGGCCACGATAGGAGTCGGCGGTAATGTTTTTTATAGTCAAAACTCTGTTGTAATCGTCGTTATAAATGTCGAGAAATTCGCGAACCACGTAGTTGCCATAGCTGAGACGCAGAACATCGGCTGAAGCCACCAGTCTGACCGGCGGGTCATAGGCTTTGGCTTCGGCAGAAAATGAAAAAAAGAGGCCTGCCAGCAGTAATATGAGCGACAGACCTCTGGTTTTTAACATGATTATCAGCCGGCCTTGATTTTATCGGCGAGAACCCGGCCCATTTCTTCACATTTTGCCAGATCAGAGTCGTGGGGGTTGAACTGGCATTTATAGCCTTCAACCGCAACTTCAATCATGGCATTGGTCAGGCTTTCCTCAATGCGTTTGATGCATTCGCCGCTCCAACCATAGGTTCCAAAGGCCATGCCTATTTTATTTCTGAATCTCAGACCACGCAGTTCTTCAAGATACGGGGTCAGAGTCGGCATAATACCGTTGTTCAGGGTTGGACAGCCAACCACAACCGCTTTGCAGGTTAGAATTTCGGTCATTACGTCATTCAAATCAGCAGCGCCGGCAGAGTACATCTTGTATGACACGCCTTTTTCTTCCAGACCACGGGCGATGGCTCTTGCCATTTTTTCAGTTCCGCCCCAGATCGTGTCAAAAATGATGATAGCAGTGGGACTGGACTTGCCTGAAGCCCAATCGAAATACTTCCCGATGATGGCTTCAGGTTCTTTGCGCCAGCAGGCGCCATGAGCCGGGCAGATCGTCTGCACTTCCCATTTCAGGGCGGTGAATTCATCGAGCTTTCTGAGTATTTGTGGAGAATAGGGGGTTAGAATGTTGGCGTAGTATTTTTCTGCTTCATACCACAAACCCTTGTTGTCGACCAGATCGGCGAAACGTTCGGTGCTGGCGAAATGCTGGCCGAAAGCATCGGTAGAAAACAGAAACTTTTCCTCGGGGCAGTAGGTAAACATGGTGTCGGGCCAGTGCAGCATCTGGGCTTCGAAAAAGCGCAGAGTTCTTTTGCCGATCGAAATGCTGTCGCCGGTTTTTACTAACTTAACCTCTTTTACGCCTGGAGTGTGGCGCTGGACGGAGATTTTGCCGCCACGGCTCACATAAATTTCCAGATTCGGGTTCCTTTCCAGTAATTTGGGCAGTGAGCTGGCGTGATCCGGTTCAGCGTGGTTGATTATCAGCATATCGAGCTTTTCGATCGGGCAATGCTCTTCAATGTGGCGAAACAGGTCTTCAGATTGAGAAGCACGCACCAGGTCGATCAAAACCTTCTTCTCATCATCGATGAAATAAGCATTGTAGCTGGTTCCGTGTCTTATTGAGAGTTCGTGGCCGTGAAAATGCTCTTCGCTCCATTCAAGGGCACCAACCCAGTAGATATCATTGCATAATTGATGTTTCAAGACTTGCCTCCTGATAGCATGTTTTACTAATTTTCTACTAGCAAATTTAGCATAATCTGACTTTTAGTCAAATATTTACGTACATTTAGCCACCTGGTCAGTTCGCAGGGGGTATTGTTGACAGTTGTGCCCTGACAGTATAAGATTTACTTACAGACAACCTGGGGGAAACCATAATGCAGATCCTGATTCCGATAATTGGCGTTTTCGTACTGGTCATCATGGCTTATCTGGTCAGACTTTTCCCTTTCATGACCTATATCAACTGCGTTTTCGCCAGGGTTCCCTGCACCCCGATGCAGCTGGTCGCCATGCAGTTGCGCAATGTTCCCACCGATTTCATCATCGAATATTATGTTAAAGTTCGTAAAGCCGGCATTCCCGTCGGTCTTGACCGTCTCGAAGTTCACGTGCTTTCGGGTGGAAATCTGGCCAATGTTATCGATGCGTTGATCAGCGCTTCGCGCTCGAATATCAATCTCGATTTTGAAAAAGCAGCTGCCATCGACCTGGCTGGACGTGACGTCAGTGATGCGGTGCGCATGAGCGTTCAGCCCAGAGTTATCAAGACTGCTGATATTCAGGGTGTTGCCAAAGACGGTATTGAGTTGATTGTTCGGGCAAACATTACTGTCAGAGCCAATCTCGACACCATGGTTGGCGGTGCTGGTGAAGAAACCGTGCTGGCAAGGGTGAGTGAAGGCATCGTTTCAGCGATCGGTTCAGCTGATACTCATCTGGTGGTGCTCAACAAGCCTGAAATTCTCGCCAAAAAGGTAATTGCCGCAGGACTTGATGTCGGAACCGCTTATGAGATCGTTTCTCTCGACATTTCAGATATCGATGTAGGAAGGAATATTGGCGCCCATTTGAAGAATTACCAGGCGGTTGCCGACAAGAAAGTTGCCGAAGCCCGCGCCGAAGGCCGCCGTGCCCTGGCCATGGCCAAAACCCAGGAAAACAAGGCTGCCGAACAGGAAGCGAAAGCAATGCTGGTTCAGGCTGAAATGAAGGTTCCTCAGGCGCTGGCTGAAAGCTTCAGAAAAGGCAAGATTCTCGGTAAACGCAAGGGTCGAACGCCCCAGACGCAGCCCCCTGCGCCCGGCAAGGGAACGGGTTTTGTCGATGACTCAGATTGAGCAGAAACTTTCCCGTGAGCAGCTTGAGAAAATGAACCGGCTGCACCGGCTTGAACTGCGCAAACTCAGTAAAATGAACGAAGCGCAGTTTCAGGTTTTCAAAAAGAATTTTTCGTTCGGTCACCTTGAAAACATTACCAAAGCAGAGGCCCACGAGCTTCTGACTTCGATGCTTGCCCTCAATCTTTCGCTGCTCGACGACGTAAAAATAGACGAGAAACGCCATCTGAAAAGCCTTTAAGACTAATTCAAGAGCTCACTCGAAAATATGATTTTTTCTTATGAGATTTTGCAAAACTTTCAGAAAAACAGGTTTTGGATGATTTTATACTGTTTTATAGCGTGCAAAATCAGGGCATCAATTTTGGGTTGTGGCTTCTGAAGCTGTTCCCATTACCGGCAATTCCAGTGGCTGGTCTGCATCGGGGGAAACTGGCTGGGATGCCGGATAAATCTCGATTTCCCTGCTGGGTTTAGCTTCAGTGCTTTCTTTTACTGGTGCAGCCGTTTCGGTAGCGGTGCCCGATGAATCGATGGCCGGTAGTTCATTGGCTGTAGAAGCCGGCTCAGCGGGAATTTCAATAATCGCAGAAGCAGTTGCCGGCGTCGTCAATGTTTCCGGCTGAGGAACTGTCACGGGGAGCTTAATTGTTTCTGAAGCAGCTGTTTGTGAGCCATTCTGCGGTGTGGGCGGGGCAACTTCACTGGTTTGAAACAGCACGACGTTGTAAGCCAGGTAGAAGCAGACTAGGAAGGCTCCTTCGAGTCTTACAATTTTCAGGCCGGTAGACATGATTGGCAGAACGGCAAGGCTGATTACGACCATCAGAGGGATATGAATGCCCAGCATATTATCTGATACTTTGAGGATATCGGCGCCGGGTATGCCATTAAAAGAACCAACCACGGCAGCAATGCCGACAATTGCAAAATTGTTGAAAATGTTAGAGCCGACCACGTTGCCAAGGGCGATGTCAGATTGCCCTTTTCTGGCTGCGGTAACCGAGGTTGCCAGTTCTGGAAGTGAGGTTCCAACCGCGATCAGGGTTAGACCGATTACTTCGTCGGAAACGCCTATGCTTTGAGCTATTGCGATTGCGCCACGTACCAGCAGCTCAGAACCTGCAACCAGACCAATCAGACCACCAAAAATGAAGGCCAGGTTCATGGCGGTGCTGACTTTTTCAGTTGAGGCGTTGTCTTCGTCGCCGCCTTCTTTGCTCCAGATGTAGCTCATGTAGGTGTAGATGGCCAGCATTAACAGAATTACTATTCCTTCGCTGATGGTAATTTGTTTGTCAGTATAAGCCATATACCATATCATTAGAGCAGAACCTATCAATATCGGCACTTCCCGACGAATCGTCTGTTTTTTGCAGGCAATAGGCTGAATCAGGGCAGCGATGCCGAGAATCAGGGCGATGTTCACGATATTGGAACCGACAACGTTACCCAGCGAAAGCTCGGGGTTGCCCTTCAAAGAGGCATTGACGCTTACGACCAGTTCTGGCAGGGATGTTCCGGCGGCGACGATAGTCATGCCGATAACCATTTTGCTTATGCCAAAATCAAGAGCCAGGTTTGATGCTCCTTCCACCAGTTTGTCCGCAGCGTAAGAAAGTATGACGAATCCGATCACGCAGAAGATTATGTTCAAAAGCATTTTTGGCCCCGGTTTCCTTTCGAGATGCGATTCGACAATTGTATGTGAGTACAACTGCCGAAGCAACAAAAAAGTAAAAAAATGGGTCAGGCAATAAATGCCTGCCCAATAAGTTGAGTTATTTGTCGCAAGTAGGCAAGTCCGTCATCAAGACTGAGCAAAGCCAACTACGAATAAAAAAACGGAAACGTAACCAAATTTTTCAGAATTTTTTTCAGGCCGATTTCAGTTCTGGTTGTTCTTCAGCTCTGGCGCTTATTTCAAAGATCTGGCCCTTGCTGACGAACCCGAGAAAGTTGTCTTTCAGGCTGTCCTGTTTTGGGTTTGGCTGATAATGACAGAGCCACATTTTCTGCTTGATCGTGTCGGGCAGCGTATAAGCAGAGGGATCGACCATCAGCGCTGGCCAAATAAATTCTTTCAGGACATGGGGCTCTTTTCTCTTAAGACTGCCCACATAAAAGCGTGCCGATTGTGATGACCACCAACTGGAAAGCCGGTTGCCCCTGAAACGTCAATTATCCAGATGGGCTCACCCCGATTAAGACGTTGGTTGTTGATCAGCAGATAGGCCGAGGTAACTTTGAAAAGCTGAGTGGTTTTTCTGGTGCGGGCCTCCATTTTTTCAACATCAGCAAGGTTGACCAGGCTGTTGCCCCCGGTGAGCAGGCAGTCAATCTCTTCATTATTTTTGCCGAGAATGAAAAGCTGGCGGTCTTTTTCGGCCATGGCCTGAATCTGGTTCGGGCCGTTCTGACATCGTTTCCAGGCTTCAATGCAGGTCTCAACCGCCTGTCTTTGCCAGATGCAGCTTGTTCAGACGACTGCGGTAGCTGTTGAAATTCTGCTGATCGCTCTGCATTGCCAGAATTTTCACGCTGTTGCCTGATTTAAGCCTGGTGAAATGCTGGGCGGCTGACATGGCGCCGGCATCGGTAAGCGGCATTTCCACCTGGTTGATGAATTCATAGTTTTAGAGGGAGCTTTCAACTGCTGGAACAGGCATAGCCTTTGTCGTTGCCGGCGCGGTGGCGGCAGGCTCTGCCGGGGCAGACGGGGTTGGCGCGGTTTCGAAGGCGCCGGCGACTGCTTTTCCACAAGCGGGACGGAAATTGGCCTTATTTTTTCATCGCAGTTCCCTTTTATTGCAGGATATCCTGGATTCGCTATGCCAAAAAGACGATGAAATATAAAGCCGGAGAAATGTTAAGAAATCTCAGTTTATTCGTAAGAATGCCTGATTGTTGCAGAAACGCCGTGTTCGGCCAGTTCTTTCTGAACTTCGGCGGCAACGAATTCGCCGAGCCGGATTTTTATTTTCTCGGTGATTTTCTGGTCAACTGCCGATTTGATTGCGGCTTCGGGCATCATGGCGGTAATCAGTTCGATGGGCATGTTTTTCTGGCTGGCGTAGAGCTTAACCGCTTCTTTGTAGTTGTCGATGTCGATATCAAGGCATAGTTTGATTTTTGGCATAAAACCTCTTGAAAAGGTGAAATATCTGGGTGACAGAATATCACATTCTTTGCCTGATCGCCAGGTATATGCTTATGCGGCAGCAATTCTCGGTATGCGGATTGGTGCAGCTTCCGGCAATGGTTTCGTCGGG